>JALHPU010000036.1 GCA_022842325.1 Sulfuritalea sp.
CGACGACGGCGGGTCTTACCACCAACGGCACGACGCGTCCCACGACCACCGGCACCGGTACCGGTGCCGGACCGGGCACGACCGGTACGACGACCGTCGGCGTCACCACTACCGGCACGACCCGACCCAACACGACGGGTACGAACCTCACCGGCACAGTCACCACCGGCACCAGCCCGACCAAGCCCACCACCACGGGAACCGGCGTCGGGTCGGGTACCACGGGCACGACGACGGCGGGTCTCACCACCAACGGCACCACGCGTCCCACGACCAACGGCACCGATCCGACCGGCGCCGTCACCACTGGCACCAGTCCGACCAAACCCACCACCACGGGCACCGGTGTCGGACCGGGGACGACCGGTACGACGACCGTCGGCGTCACCACTACCGGCACCACGCGCCCCAACACGACGGGTACGAACCCCACCGGTACCAGCCCGACCAAACCGACTACCACGGGTACCGGCGCAGGACCGGGAACTACAGGCACGACGACAGTCGGCTTCACCACCACCGGTACGACGCGTCCTACGACCACCGGCACCAGTCCGACGAAGCCGACCACCACCGGCACCGGCGTCGGACCGGGAACGACAGGCACGACGACCGCAGGTCTCACTACCAACGGCACCACGCGTCCTACCACCACCGGCACCGACCCGACCGGCTCCACCCGGCCCACCACGGCAGGCAACGGCACCGGGCCGGCCACCGCGACCAGTGGCACGGACCCGACCGGCGCCGTCACCACCGGTACCAGTCCGACCAAACCGACCACCACGGGCACCGGCGCAGGACCGGGAACGACCGGCACGACGAGCGTCGGCCTCACCACCATCGGCACTACGCGCCCCAACACGACGGGCACGGATCCGACAAGTTCGACTCGGCCCACCACCGCAGGCAATGGCGCCGGACCGGGCACGACCGGCACGACGGCCGTCGGCGTCACCACCACCGGCACCACGCGACCCTCGACCACCGGCACCGATCCGACCGGCGCCGTCACCACCGGCACCAGTCCGACCAAGCCCACCACCGCAGGCAATGGCGCCGGACCGGGGACGACAGGCGCGACGACCGCAGGCCTCACCACCACCGCGACCACGCGCCCGAGTACCACGGGCAAGGACCCGACAAGTTCGACCCGGCCCACCACGGCGGGCAATGGCGCTGGGTCGACCGCCACCGGCACGACGACGCTGGCATTGACCACCAGCGCCACTTCGCGACCTGCGACCAAGGCTGACGGCGTGGGGACGGGAACCACGACGGCGGGCGGCTCCAGCAACAACGTGGGGGCGACGATCACTACGGGCACCACCGGCGCCGCTGGAGCAGGCGGCACGACAAGCGCCATGGGCGCGACCGTAAGCACGGGACCGTCCGCGACCACGAGCACAGTCGGCGCTGGCGGGACGGCGCCGGACGGGATGAACCCGGACCCGACTCCAGGGGCCGCGAGTGGAGCGCGCCCGAGCGATGCGAAGCCGAGGCCGGACTCCGGCGCAGCCGAAAATTCGCCAGGCACGAATGCGGAACCGGCATCGGCAGCGGGTGGGGCAGCCAAAGGCGCCGAAAAGCCGGTCTCCGGCTTCGGCAGTGGCAACGCCATGGGTCCCGGCGGTGGCATGGGCCCTGGCAGTGGCATGGGATCCGGTCCCGGCATGAGTCCCATGGGACCCAGCCCCGGCATGGGGCCGGGCGGCCCGGGCGGTGCCATGGGGCCTGGCGGTCCAGGTGGCGCCATGGGGCCGGGTGGTCCAGGCGGCGCCATGGGACCGGGCGGGCCGGGTGGTCCGATGAGACCTTGACGGGTTTCTCCGACGAGACCCGTTCCCGCTCCTTGCAGGGACGATAAGTGAATCTGCGGGACAGGCAAGCATGCAAGCACTCTATGTAGGCGAACTCGAACTTGTCGGACGGGAACTGGTGCCACTGCTGGAGCAAGCCGGTTACGTCGTGGACTGCGGGAGTCCGGACCCCGCTCGGCATTACGATCTGGTGGTCGACAATGCATCCACCTCGGCGACGGAAATTCGCGCCCTCGTCTGCGGCCTTGGCCGGCGCGCCGCGCATTACGTTCTGCTATCCGGCAGCCGGGTATACCCCGTCTGCTTTCGCTTGCGGCCCTGGTGCGAAGACGAACTCGATGTCGCCCTCGACCTGTTCCCGTCCCTGCCGCCCGAGGTGCTTGCGGCGCGCGCGACAGAACGGGAACTGCGCTTGCTGGCACGCGGCCGCTTCCCGATCACGATCCTGCGTCCGGCGGAAGTGGATGGCCCGAATGCGCCGGACAGCATCACCCGCTGGTTCGTCGACCGCGTCGTGGACGGGGGCCTGGTGGTTCTCCCCGAGGGCGACTTGCCGACCTACCGGCACGTTTCGGCGGCCGATCTGGCGCGTGCGATTGTCACGGTCGCCGGCCGTACGGAAGCCTTCGACCGCACCCTGAACGTCGCCAGCCAGGCCATGCTCGGCTATTGGGGCCACGCAGCCATGGTGCGCGACGGACTGGGTATGCCCTTGCGCTATGGCTATGTTCCCGCATGGCGCTGGCGGGCGGCCGGGCTTGCGCTGCCGATGGGCGAACTGGCTTCATCGTCGTTCATCGAGTCGTCGCCGGTTCTGCATCGGCTGGGCTGGCGGCCGGGTGACACTTTTGAATTTGTCAGTACCCTCGCCCGCCACTGTGCCGAGCACCGGCAGCCCGGCGACATGGCCGTGATCGAGCGCGAGCGCCAGGTGCTGCATGAGGCGGAGGCGGTGGCGCTGTATACCCCGGCGCTTCAATCCGCGCCGTCACTGCGGCACGAAACCCGGCAGTGGAGCTTGCGCGGATGGGGAGGCCGGCCGGCCAGCCTCCACCTCGAGCGCATGGACGAAGTGCAATCCTTCCCGTCGCCCCTGGTCAAGGTGTGCGCGCTGGCGCTGAACGCGGCGGAAGAAAGCTTCCTGCGCGGGGAATACGAACAGCAGGGCGATCGCACCATCGGCCACAATGCCCTGCTGCAAGTGCTGCAGCCCGGCGCCTCCGGCGTCGCTTGCGGCGCCATGATGCTGCCGCTGGCGACACTGCCCTGCGGTGACCCGCAGTGCCCGTGGTGCCGCAATGGCCACCATGCCGTGCTGGGCATCGGTTGCGGCGGCTACGGCTGGGGCATCTGCACCACGCCGCCTTCGCATCTGATTCCGGCACCGGCGGAACTGGGCATGGCCGTCCTGCTCGCCGATCCCCTGGCAACGTTAATCGATGCACTGTCAGCATCGCTGGCAAACGATCCGGGGCCGGTGTGGATTGCCGGGCGCACCTTCGAAGCGGCACTTGCCGCATGGCTGGCGCAGGACGCCGGCCGGCCGGTGCTGCATGTGGATCGTCGCGAGTGGAGCCACGCCGAATTCCCTACGCTGGCCATCGACCAGGCGCTCGAGCAGCTTCGCACGGGCACCCTTGCCGCACCGACGCTGGCAGTCGATTTCACCGGCTGCGGCGACGTGACATGGCCCCTGGCCCAGGCGATGACGGCGGGATCGTCGCTGTTCGTGCGGCGGCGCCCGCTCGGCGTTCCGCACGGTATCGAATGGCACGAGATGCCTGCGGCGGCGCCTTCCCGCGCACTGCTGGAAGCGGCCATCGACACCCTGCAGCGCTGGTCCCTGTTCCGCAATCTCGACGCCCGCGTCGGCCCCGCCGTGCCGCTGGACATCCATTGGGACGCCTTGCTGCCCGCGCCATTTTCCCTGCCGTGGCTGGAGGGAAAATCATGAAGATCCTCCTGGTCGGCGGCAACCGCTATGTCGGCGTTGAAATCATCTGGCATCTGCTGCATGCCGGGCACGAGGTCACCGTGCTGGCGCTCGACGCGCCGCCGGCGGACGTCCGCGCCCACGTTCGTTTGCTGCTGGCAAACCGCAACGACGAGGCCGTGCTGGCGACGCTGTTCGGCCACGAAGATTTCGATGTCGTGATCGACAACATCGCCTACGAGCCGCAACAGGTTTCGACGCTGACCGCCGCCCTGCAGGGGCGCACCGGACGCTATCTGCTGACCAGCACCACCGACACCTACCCGCACAACTTCCCGCGCGACTACACCGAAGAGCAGACGGAGATTCGCGAATACGACATGACCAGCCTGGCCGAGGGAGACCGTTACAACTACGGCAAGCGCTCCTGCGAAGCCGTGCTGATCAAGTCCGGCATACCCTGGACGGCGCTGCGCCCCTGCATCGTGACGGGCCCGCGCGACAACATCAATGGATCGCCGGCGATGCGCGGCAGCCACTGGTTCGAGGAATCCACCCGCAGCCATTTCTGGCCGCAGCGCATCCTCGACGGCGGCCCCTTGCTGATGGCCTGCGAGGACGAGTACGTGATGAAAATGGTCTGGATCGGCGACCTCGCGCGCGCCTTCACCCATGTCATTGCCCACCCGGAAAGCACCCTGGGCCAGGCATTCAACGTCGCGGGCGATGAAGTCTGGACCAATGAACGCATCGTGCGCGCCCTTGCGGCAGCGGCAGGCGTTACGCCGGAGATCGTGCGCGTGCCGGCCGCTGTAATCGAGCAGGCCGGCCTCGACTATGCGCCGGTGTATGGCACGGCAGCCTACTGGCCGCTGGCCGACAGCGCCAAGCTGAAGGCGACCGGCTGGAAGCCGACACCCGCCGAGCAGTGGCTGCCCTTCCTGCTGGAAGCCAACTCGCCGCCGCTGGCGCGGGCGTGGTATCACACCCGCATCCAGGAAATCGCCCTGGCGCGCCATGTCCAGCGCAAACAGGGCAACGCGATCGCCATACCCGCGGCGATGGAACAGCGGCCGCGGCAGGCCGCGCCAGTCCCGGTCGACGCCGCGGCAGCCACCAGCGGATGTCTTGAGGCGGCAGCAAGCGCTGCCTGGCAGGAGCGGGTAGTGGGCCAGCACTCGGCCAACGTGCCCTTGCCCGAATTTTTCAAGTCGTTTCGCGGCGCCCGCGTCAGCGGCATCGGCATCGGAACCTGGATGGGCGACATCTCGGCGGCCACGGACCTGCGCTACGTCGAGACGCTGGTGCATGCCGCCAGCCGCGGCATCAATGTGTTCGACACCGCGATCAACTATCGGCACATGCTGGCCGAGCGTTGCGTCGGCAGGGCGGTGCAAATCCTGGTGAAGAGCGGCATTCCACGCCAGGCCTTGCTGATTGCCAGCAAGGGCGGCTACATCACCCACGATGCCGCGGGGTCGCGCAATTGGGACGACTACGTGCGCCAGAAATACCTGGAGCCCGGCCTGGTTTCGGCGGAGGAAATGTCGCGAGCCCATGCCATCAATCCGCGATTCATACGGCGGCAGCTCGATCAAAGCCTCGACAACCTCAAGCTCGACACCGTGGACATTTACTATCTCCACAACCCCGAGGAAGCGCTCGCCGGGCTCGGGGAAAAGGCGTCCCGCAAGCAGCTGACAGAAACCTTTGCCGTGCTCGAAGAGGCCGTCGCTGCCGGGAAGATCGGCTGCTATGGCCTCGCCACCTGGGATGGCTTGCGGGTTGTGCCGGATGATCCCCGCCACCTGTCGCTGGCCGTGGCCGTCGCGGCGGCCCGTGACGCCGCCGGAAGCGCCCGACACCACCTGGCGGCGATTCAGCTGCCGTTCAACGTCAGGGACCATCAGGCCGCGACGCTGCCGACGCAACAGCTCGGGCGCGTCATATTGCCTGCATTGCGCGTGGCGCAAGAACTCGGGCTGTATGCCATGACCAGCGCCAGCGTCTTGCAGGGTGCGGAAATTCCGCAAGCCGACGAATCCCGCCTGCGGGCAGCGGCTCCCGGCTATTCGCTGGTCACGGCAGCGCTGCAGCTGGCGCGCAGCACCCGGGGCGTCGGCACGGCGCTGGTCGGCATGCGGCGCATACACAGTGTCGAGGAAGCCATGGCGGTGGCGCAGATGCCCATCGCACGTGAGCTTGCCGGGGCGGATTCAGCGCTTCCCGCAAGCGGCGATACCGACCGGCCCTTGGCACCGTAGCGCCGGCGCCGACTTTCAGCCGGGCTCAGCGCCCCGGCAGTACGTTCGGCCGCAGATCGAAGAGCAGCACCTCGGCATCCTGGCCACCGTCGAAACTCAGCGTGCCCGCCGCGCGAATGCGGGCACCGTCGCCGGCTTGCAGCGCAATGCCGTTGACGCACAGCGCACCGCGCGCGACATGGACATAGGCATAGCGCCCTGCGGCCACGTCGAACTCGGCGCGCTCGGCGCCGTCGAACAGCCCGGCGTAAACCCGCGCATCCTGATACACACCGAGCGCGCCGTCTTCGGCGTCGGGGGAAATGATCAGGCGCAGGCGGCCGCGCTTGTCTGAGTCGGAAAAATTCTTCTGCTGGTAGCGCGGTGCGACGCGCAAGCGGTCGGGCACGATCCAGATCTGCAGGAAGTGCACTGCTTCCTCGCGCGAAGGGTTGAACTCGCTGTGGGTGATGCCGCTGCCGGCGCTCATCATCTGCACGTCGCCGGGGCGGATTACCGAGCCGGTGCCCATCGAGTCCTTGTGCTCCAGCGCGCCTTCGAGCACGTAGGAAAAGATTTCCATGTCGCGGTGCGGATGGGTGCCGAAACCCATGCCGGGTTCGACGCGATCGTCATTGATCACCAGCAGGTCGGAGAAGCCGACCTGCTGCGGATCGTGATAGTGGCCGAAGGAAAACGTATGGCGCGAATCGAGCCAGCCGAAGTTGGCCACGCCGCGCTCGGCAGCCTTGCGCAGTTCGAGCATGATGATTTCCTCCGGCGGTGAATTTATCGGTTCCAGCGTGCCGCGGTTTCGGCGACGCGGGCGCCGAACAGGCGCGCAGTTTCCAGGTCGCCGGGCGCGGGGCCTTCCTCGGGACTGGAATCGGAGGGTGACTGCGCCATGGCGCCGGCAAAGGAGCCGATCCAGTTCACGTCGTTGCGCGTGGCGGCCTTGCTGTTGGCCGGCATCATGCCGGTGCCGACCCAGACCATGCCCTGCTGCATTGCCAGGGTGATCATGTAGTGCAGGGTCGACAGCTTGTCGCCGTTCATCGAGGCCGAGTTGGTGAAGCCGGCCGCGAGCTTGTTCTTCCACTTCGAACCGAACCAGGGCTTGGAACTGGCGTCGGCAAAGCGCTTGAACTGCCACGAGGGGCCGCCCATGTAGGTCGGGCTACCGAAGACGATGGCGTCGGCCTTTTCCAGTTTTTCCCAGCCGCCCTCGGGCAACTGGCCTTCCGCGCTGATCTCGAGCAACTCGGCGCTGGCGCCGGCGACGCCGGCGGCGCCCTTCTGTACGGCCTCGGCCTGCTTGCGGGTGTGGCCGTAACCACTGTGATAAACGACGACGGTGTGGGACATGGTGTTTTCTCCGGGTTGAAATGTTCGATATTGCTGATGATAGCTGCTAAAATCTGCTGGAAGATGCTTAGTTTAATCTTGACTGAAAAACTCCAGTAAGGCTGAGTATCAGTGATTACAATGGATGACGCAGTGAAACTTTTGCATTACTATCATCGAAATATTCGATCTAATGGCTTCAGCAAATGCTCAAGCTGACGCTGGACGCCATCGAAATCATCGACGCCATCGACCGCGGCGGTTCCTTTGCCGCGGCCGCCGAGGCGCTGCACAAGGTGCCGTCGACGATTTCCTACACGGTGGCCAAGCTCGAGGAACAGCTCGGCTTTCCGCTCTTCGTCCGCCGCGGGCCGCGCGTGACGCTGACCGCAGCCGGCCGCGAGTTGCTCAGCGAAGGCCGCTGGCTGCTGCGATCCGCCGCCGATCTCGAATCGCGGCTGCGCCGCATCGCCACCGGCTACGAGTCGGAACTGCGCCTGGTGCATGACTCGCTGCTGCCGGCCGCGGCCCTGGTCGAGGACATCCGCGCCTTCGAGGCGCTGGGATGTGGCACGCGCCTGCGCATCAGCACCGAAGTCATGACCGGCAGCTGGGAGGCGCTGCGCGAAGGGCGCGCCGACCTGGTGCTGGCGGTCGGCGATCCGCCGTCGGGTTTTGCGCAGCAGGCCAGGCGCCTGCGTGACATCGAGTTCGTGTTTTGCGTGGCGCCCCAGCATCCCCTGGCGCGCATCGCCCGTCCGCTCACGGCCGAGGATTTTCTGGCGCACACGGCAATCGTCGTCGCCGACAGCGCGCGCCTGCTGCCGACGCGCAGCATCGGCCTGCTGCCCGGGCAGTCGCGCATCACCGTGTCGAGCATCGAAGCCAAGATCGCGCTGCAGATCGCCGGGCTGGGTTACGGCTTCCTGCCGCGCTGCCGCATCGACGCCGCGCTGACCCGGCGCGAACTGGTCGCCCGCGAGGTGGCCGAAGTGCGCGCCAGCGAACCCTTGTGGCTGGCCTGGAGCCTCGACGGCGAAGGCGAAGCGCAGAAATGGTGGCGGGCGCGGTTGCAGGCGCCGGGCGCGCTGGCCGCGGCCTGATGTCACCGTAGCGCCAGCGCCGACTCCTGAACCTCCATGACACCCGCACCGCTCGATCCCGCCCGCGAACGCATGCTGCTGCTGACCCTGGCCGGCATCCAGTTCGCCCACATCCTCGACTTCATGATCATGATGCCGCTCGGTCCGATCCTGATGCAGGAACTCGGCGTCGGCACCCACGAGTTCGGCCTGCTGGTTTCCTCCTACACCTTCTCCGCCGCCTTCACCGGCCTCCTGGCGGCGATGTTCGTCGACCGCTTCGAGCGCAAGCGCCTGCTGCTGACCATGTTCGCCCTGTTCGCCGTGGCCACGCTGGCCTGCGGCCTGGCGCCGGGCTACTGGACGCTGCTGGCGGCGCGCGGTACCGCCGGCGCCTTCGGCGGCGTGCTCGGCTCGATGGTGCAGACCATGGTCGGTGACCTGATCCCCTTCGAGCGCCGCGGCCGCGCCAGCGGCACCATCATGTCGGCCTTCTCGCTGTCCACCGTGGCCGGGGTGCCGCTCTCGCTGTATCTGGCCAACCACTTCGGCTGGCGCTTTCCGTTTTTCTTCATTGCGCTGCTGTCCTGCGGTTTCCTGCTGCTGGGCTGGAAGATGCTGCCGGCATTGCGCGGCCACCTGCCCGGCGCCATCGTCTCCGAAACCGAACGCGCGCATCCGCTGGCGGCGATGGCCGCCGTGCTGCGCGACGCCAACCACCTGCGGGCGTTGCTGTTCATGGCCCTGATCATGTTTTCCGGCTTCAGCGTGATTCCCTACATCACCATCTATGTCACGGCCAATGTCGGTATCCGCCAGGAAGACATTCCGCTGATCTATCTGTTCGGCGGCACCGCCACTTTCTTCACCTCGCGCCTGATCGGCCGCCTGGCCGATGCCCACGGCAAGATCCGCGTCTACCGCTGGATGGCACTGTGCTCGATGCTGCCGCTGCTGATGCAGACCCACCTCGGGCCGGTGCCGCTGTGGCTGATGATTTTCTGGTCGACCGTGTTCTTCATCTTCGTCCCGGGGCGCATGGTGCCGGCCATGGCCATCGTCACCTCCGCCGTGCAGCCACGCCTGCGCGGCACCTTCCTGTCGATGAACGGCGCGGTGCAGCAACTGGCCTCGGGCGCCGCGTCTTATCTGGGCGGGGCGATGATCGCCGCCGATGCCTCGGGGCGCATCGTTGGCTACGGCAATGTCGGCTGGCTGGCGGTCGGCGCCACTGTCATCGCGATGTTGTTCGTTGGCCAGATCCACCTGCACGGGGCCGCAGCGCCGGCCGAGAAAATGCCGTCGGCCTGAATGAGAACACGCACTAGCGCCTAGTGTTTTTCGCCTTCGCGCAACTGCAGGCACAGCGCCACCGTGCCCATGTCCGATCCGGTCTTCAGTGAAAAGCCCAGCTCGCGCGCCAGATGCTGCATGCGCAGATTGGCGCCCAGGGTTTCGCCGCACAGCTTGCCGGTGCCGCGGCTGCGGCAGTAATCGACGATGCTCTGCAACAGCAGGCGTCCGAGCCCCTTGCCCTTCATGTCGGAGCGCACCACGATGGCAAAGTCGGCCACGGCGTTGTCCGGATCGGCGACCACGCGAACTTCGCCCAGCGAGCGCTCGATGCCGTCGCCGTCGCGCTCGATCGCCACCAGCGCCATCTCGCGGTCGTAGTCGATCTGGGTAAAGCGGGCGAGCTGGGAGCGCGGCAGTTTGTGCATGGTGCCGAAGAAACGCATGCGCGCATCTTCCGCATCGAGCGAGGCGATCAGGTCGGCCAGCGTGGTCTCGTCCTCGGGCCGGATCGGCCGGATCAGCAGGCGGCGTCCCTGCCACTCCAGCGCCTGTTCCAGTTCGCGCGGATAGGGCCGAATCGCGAAGCGGCGCAAGCCGAGCCGGCGACCGCGCTTTTCGACGCGGATGCGGGCAGCGAAGACCCGCACGCCCGCGGCGTCGACCTGCAGCGGATCGAGCTCGAGGCCGGTCACCTGGTCGAGGTCGGTCAGCAACTGCGACAGGCGCACCAGTACCGCCTCCAGCGCGACGTGCTGCGCGTCACTGGCCTCGGCGGCGAATCTGCTGCGTGCCACCAGATCCTGCGCCAGTGCCCGGTTCAACGGCGGCAGTGCGACCACCAGATCATCGGCGCGGCCGCCGGCCGATGCGGGACCGAGAAAAATCACCGGCCCGAAAATCGGGTCGTCGGCCACGCCGACCCGGAGCGCGACGCTGCCGCCGCGGGCCGCACCGGGCCGCAGGCGGTAGCCGCTGATGCGCTGGCCGGGACGTTGCTCCCGTGCGCTGCCGCGCAGATTGCGCACCGCGACGCGGATGTCGGACGGCGAGCGCAGTCCGGTGGCCATCGCGCCGAATTCGCCGTTGCTGCTCAGCGCCAGGCCGAGGTCCACCGGATAGCCGATTTCATCGGCGGCCAGGATCGCCGCATCGACGCTGCCCGCCAACGGATACTCCGCCGCATCGATGCCATAGGCCTCCAGCAGCGAGCGCGCCAGGTGCGCCGGCAGGGTGTCGGCGCCGAGTTCGATCGCCGCGGCGACGACCTCGCGCGCGCGCGCGACATCGGCACTGAAATCCTCGGCCACCGATGGCGGCATCTGCAGCAGCAATGCCCGATTGCGCTCGTAATTGACGATGCCGCCGAATATGGCAATGGCTTTTTCCGGCGAGTCGTGGCTCAACACCCCATGTGCCGCCGCGATGCGTTGCGCTTCGAGCATGTCGCTGCCGCCGACCCAGCAGGTGAACACGTTGCGCTCGGCGCGCTGCGCCACTTCGCAAATGGCCGTGGCAACCGCCGCGCTTGCGGCAAAGGGCGAGGGCGAACAGACCGTCAGTATCGCGTCGGTGCCCGGGTCGGCGAGCACGGCCTCCAGCGCAGCGGCCCAATCGGCCGGCGTGATGTCGGCCGGCAGGGCCACCGGATTGCCTTCTGGCGCGCCCTTGTGCAGGAGTGCCGCAAGCTTCTGCGCGGTTTCATGCGACAGCGTCGCCAGCCGACCGCCGGAATGCAGCAGCGCGTCCGCGGCGATCTGTCCCAGGCCGCGGCCATTGGCGACGATGCTCAGGCGGTTGCCCGCCATCGGGCGTACCCGTGCCATAGCCTCGGCGGCGTCGAACATGTCCTCCAGGGTATCGATGCGGATCCAGCCGGCGCGGCGCAATGCCGCGTCGTAGACATCGTCCGCGGTGAACGGCCGGCTTGAGGCGCGTTTGCCCTCGTTGCCGCCGTTGCCGCTACGGTTACGTATGGCGACCACCGGTTTGTTGCGCGCCGCGGCACGCGCCGCCGACATGAACTTGCGTCCGCCGGCGACGGTTTCGAATTGGACCAGGATGGCTTCGGTGTCGGGATCCGCCGCGAGCCAGTCGAGCGCATCGGCCAGGTCGATGTCGATGCCGGCGCCCAGGTGCAGTACCGACGAAAAGCCGATGCCCTTGCTGCCGGCACGATCGAGTACGGCCGCGGCGATCGAGGCCGACTGGGTGACCAGGGCGATCTTGCCGCAGGTTGCGCTGACCGGGGCGATGCTGGCGTTGAGTCCGCTGGCGGGAACCACGACGCCGCCGCTGCCGGGTCCCAGCACGCGCATCAGCCAGGGCCGCGCCGCCTCGAGGATGGACTGGCGCACTTTCAGCAACTGGCTGCTGTTCATGCGGGTTCGCATCGATGGCCCGACGATCACGGCACGCGTGCCGCGGGCGCCGAGCTGGCTTATGATCTGCGGCACATCGCCGAGGGCGGCGCAGATGACCGCCAGATCCGGCGCCACCTCAAGCTCATCGATGTGCACGTGGGCGGCGATGCCCAGCAGGGAATGCTTCTTTACCGTGACCGGAATGACGGGCCCGGAAAATCCCCCTGCGGCGAGGTTGCGCAATACGACCTCGGCGTAGCGTTTTCGTGCGTCGAGCGCAGCGACCACCGCGACCGACTGCGGACGGAAGAGGAATTCCAGGTTGCGAACTGTCATTTTTCTTGTGTCTCCCTGGGGCAGCGGGGAGCGGATGCCGGCGAATCAGTGCGCGCCCTTGCGGCGCGGGAGTACGGCAATTGTGCCATAACAGCGGCATAAGGCATGTCGTCGCGCGCGCTCCTGAACCTCGCGGGCAGGCAGGAGCGTGTGCCGTGAATGTGCGGCGACGGTTTGCCGCCTGCGACCTATTTCTTCAGCGCGTCGCGAATCTCGCGCAGCAGCAGCACGTCCTCGGGCGTGGCGGCGGGCGGCGCGGGCGGGGCATTCTTTTTCAGGCGGTTGATCTGCTTGACCATGATGAAGATGATGAACGCCAGAATGACGAAGTTGATCGCCACCGTGATGAAGTTGCCATAGGCGAACAGCGGGACTCCGGCCTTGGTCAGGGCGTCGTAGGTCATGGCGCCCTTGTAGTCCGCCGGCGGGCTCGCCAGCATGATGAAGAAGCTGGAGAAGTCCAGTCCGCCGATGATCCGGCCGACAATCGGCATGATCAGGTCCTTGACGATGGATTCGACGATCTTGCCGAACGCCGCGCCGATGATCACGCCGACCGCGAGGTCGACCACATTGCCCTTGATCGCGAACTCCTTGAACTCGGACACGATGCTCATGGTGATTGCTCCTTTTTGAAATAGCGGGAAGATCGGTGGCTGGATCAGGCGCGGTCGCCGACGAAGGGGTTGCTGCGGCGTTCCTCACCGAAAGTGGACATCGGACCGTGGCCGGAGATGAATTCGACATCATCGCCCAGCGGCCAGAGTTTGTGCCTGATCGAGTCGATCAGGGTCTGGTAGTTGCCGCGCGGAAAGTCGGTGCGGCCGATGCTGCCGGCAAACAGCACGTCGCCGACCAGGGCGAGCTTCGACGGGGCGTGATAGAAGACCACATGGCCCGGCGTGTGGCCGGGGGTGTACAGCACCTGCAGGGTCTCGTTGCCGACCGTGACGGTGTCGCCGTCCTCGAGCCAGCGATTCGGCGTGAAGGCTTGCGCCAGCGGGAAGCCGAAGCTGCGGCTTTGCGCCACCAGCTGGTCGATCCAGAAACTTTCTTCGCGTTGCGGGCCTTCGATCGGCACGCCGATGCGCTGCGCCAGTTCGCCGGCGCCGCCGGCATGGTCGATGTGGCCGTGGGTCAGCAGGATCTTCTCCACGCTGACGCCGAGCCGCGCCGCGGTATCCAGCAGGTGTTCGATGTCGCCGCCCGGATCGACGAAAGCGCCTTTCATGGTTTCGGTGCACCAGAGCAGCGTGCAGTTTTGTTCGAACGGGGTGACCGGAATGATGCGGTACTTCATGGGCAAGGCTCCTGGGCGCCGGGGCGGCGCAAGAATTTTATTTTGGCCTGACGGCGATTGCCGCCAGCGGCTCGCGGACGTGGGCCAGTTCCAGCTTCAAGCGTGCCAGGGCGTCGCCGGCACCGGCAAGCGTGCCCGCCCGCCCGAGTGCTTCGAGTTCCATGCAATGCGTGCGCATGCGCAGGGCGCCGAGATTCTCTATGCTCGACAGGTAGCGGTGGGCGAGGTTCGCCAGGCGCGTCGCATCGCCGTCGCGGATGGCGTCGGCCAGCTGCTGCAGGTGGCCGGGGGTATCGGCGAAGAACATCTCGATCAGGTCGGCGACCAAGCGAGGCTGCTGTTCGTCCTGCAGCGCGAGCAGTTGTTCGATGCGGTGCTGGTCGATCGGCGGGATCCGCTCGGCGGCGTTCTCGCCCGGCGCTGCCGGCGTAGTTGGCTTGCCTCCCACCACCGCGATCAGCACGGCGCGGATCTGGTCGAGCTCCACCGGTTTCGAGACATAGGCATCCATCCCGGCGGCGAGGCATTTTTCGCGGTCGCCGAGCATGGCGCTGGCGGTCATGGCGATGACCCGCGGCGATGCCTCTTGCCCGAAGCGCGCCTTGAGCCGGTGCGTGGCCTCGAGGCCATCCATGTCCGGCATTTGCACGTCCATCAGGATCACGTCGTAGTTCTGCCGATCCAGCGCGTCGAGCACCTCGATGCCGCTGGCGACCACGTCGGCGCGATAGCCGAGGTGGGCCAGCAGCTGCTGCACCACCTTCTGGTTGACCGTGTTGTCTTCGGCCACCAGGATTTTCAGCGGCAGGCTGTCAGCCAGCTTGCCCGCGATCGGTGCCGGCTGAGGCACTTCAGTAACGATCGGGGCGAACCGCATCGCGTGCAGCATCACGTCGAGCAGCGCCGCCGGCTTGATCGGCTTGTTGAGGTAGGCGGCGAATCCGGCGCGGCCCATCTTGTCGTCCCTGGTGCGCTGATTGGCCACCGAGGTCAGCATGACCAGGGGCAGGGCCTGCGCGTCGCGATGCTTGCGGATTTCCAGGGCCAGCGACAGGCCGTCCATTTCCGGCATGCTCATGTCGAGGATGCCGACATCGAAAGCGTGGCCGTGGCGGATGAAATCCAGGGCTTCGATGCCTGCCGCCGCGGCCGAGGGCAGCATGCCCCAGATCAGGGTCTGCTTGACCAGGATGCGCCGGTTGGTGCTGTTGTCATCGACGATCAGCACGCGTTTGCCGGCCAGCGCTGAGGAGAATTCCTGCAGGTAGCTGTTGGCCAGTTGCGAGCCGGCGGCTTCCGCCACCACCGTGAAGTGGAAGGTCGAGCCGCTTCCCACCTGGCTGTCCACCCACATGCGGCCACCCATCATCTCGGTCAGGCGGCGGCTGATCGCCAGGCCGAGGCCGGTGCCGCCGTATTTGCGGGTGGTCGAGGCATCGCCCTGGGTGAAGGACTGGAACAGCGTCGCCAGCTGGCCTTCGGCGATGCCGATGCCGGTGTCGCGCACGGCGAAGCTGATTTCATGGCGCCGATCGTCGAGCGCTGTGCCGGAAACTGTGATCACGACTTCGCCGCGGTGGGTGAACTTGATGGCGTTCGCTAGCAGATTGACCAGCACCTGGCGCAGGCGCGTGACGTCGCCGACCAGCGATGCCGGCACGCTGTCGTCGAGGAAGTAGGCGAGGTTGATGTTCTTCTCGCCGGCCTCGGCACTGATCAGGTCCATCGCCTCTTCGAGGCAGCGGCGCAGGTCGAAGGGAAAGCGCTCGATCTCCAGCTTGCCGACCTCGATTTTCGAATAGTCGAGGATGTCGTTGATGATGGTCAGCAGGGCTTCGCTGCTGGCGCGCACGGTTTCGGCGTAGTCGCGCTGTTCGTCGTCGATTTTGGTGTTGAGCAGCAGGCTGGTCATGCCGATCACGGCGTTGAGCGGGGTACGGATTTCGTGGCTCATGTTGGCCAGGAACATGCTCTTGGCCTGCATTGCCGTCTCGGCCTTTTCCTTAGCCGCTTGCAGTTCGCGTTCGTGCTCGACCTGGGCCGTGATGTCGCGCAGGATCACGGTAAACACCACCGAGCCCTCGGTTTCCAGTCGCGAGATCGAGGCCTCGGCGGGAAATTCGCTGCCGTCGCGACGCATGCCGCTGATCGAACTGCGCTCGCCCATCTTGCGGGCGATGGCGCCGGACTGGCGAAAGCCCTGCACCAGTTTGCCGTGGCCGGGTCGGAAGCGCGGCGGCAGCAACAGGTCGATCGACTGTCCGATCGCTTCCACCGCCGACCAGCCGAAGATCCGCTCGGCGCCGAGATTGAACAGGATGATGCGCAGCTCGTTGTCGAAGCAGACCACAGCATCGTCGGCGATGCTCAGAATGCCCTGCAGCTGGGCAATGGTCAGATCAACAGCGCGCAAGCGGTGAGCCAATCGATTCTCCTCAGTGTGCCAGGCCGCGCCGGTATTGCACTGCCTCTGCAATATGCGAAGTACTCAGCGGCGCGCCATCGGGTATGCCCGCCAGGTCGGCGATCGTGCGCGCCACCTTGAGGATGCGATGATAAGCCCGCGCGGTGAGTCCGAGTTGCTGCATCGCGCGCTTCAGCAGGGCCGCGCCACCGCAGTCGGGCAGGCAGTGCAGCTCCACTTCGGCGGCGGTCAGCAGCGCGTTGGCCTTGCCCTGGCGTGTCTGCTGTCGTGCGCGTGCTGCGGTCACGCGCGCGCGCACCGTGGCCGAGGCTTCGCCGTCGCCGCGCGCGGCAAGATCGGCCGCGTCGACCGCCGGCACGTTGAGCATCAGGTCGATGCGGTCGAGCAACGGCCCGGAGAGCTTGCCGCGGTAACGCGCGACCTGATCCGGCGTGCAGCGGCACTTGCCGTCGGCAGCGCCGAGCCAGCCGCAGGGACAGGGGTTCATTGCCGCCACCAGCTGAAAGCGCGCCGGGAATACCGCGCGGCGCGCGGCGCGGGCGATGTGGATGTGGCCGGTTTCCAGCGGTTCGCGCAGGGCTTCCAGCACGCCGCGCTGGAACTCGGGCAGTTCGTCGAGAAACAGCGCGCCATTGTGCGCCAGCGAAATCTCGCCCGGCTGCGGCGTACCGCCACCGCCAACCAGCGCGGCGCTGGACGCCGAGTGATGCGGAGCGCGAAACGGGCGCTGGTTCCACTGCGCCATGCGGAAACTGCCGGCCAGCGAATGCACCGCCGCGCTTTCCAGCGCCTCGATCGCCGTCATCGGCGGCAACAGGCCGGGCAGCCGCTGCGCCAGCATCGATTTTCCGGCGCCGGGCGGCCCGCTCATCAGGAGTGAATGCCCACCTGCCGCGGCGACTTCGAGGGCCCGCTTGGCCGGCGCCTGGCCCTTGACGTCGGACAGGTCGGGGTAGTGTGCAAGAGTCGGCGCTGGCGCCACGGCGAAGGGCGCCAGCAGTTCGCGGCCGGCAAGGTGGGCGCAGACCTGCAGCAGGTTCTGCGCCGGCAGGATGTTCATGCCCGGGATCAGTGCGGCTTCCGGGGCGCTGGCCAGCGGCAGGACGAAGGCGCGCGCCGCGCTGTGTTCAGTGTCGTGCCAAGGCCCGGCTTCCTGGCGGATCGCGGCGCACATCGCGAGCGTGCCGCGCACCGCGCGCAGTTCGCCCGAGAGCGCGAGTTCGCCGACGAATTCATGGGCGTCGAGGTCGCTCGCCTTGAACTGCCCGGCGGCGATCAGGATGCCCAGCGCGATCGGCAGGTCGAAGCGGCCCGACTCCTTGGGCAGATCGGCCGGTGCGAGGTTGACGGTGATGCGCCGCTGCGGAAACTCGAAGCCGCAGTTCTGGATCGCGGCGCGAACGCGGTCGCGCGCTTCCTTGACTTCGGTGTCGGGCAGGCCGACCAGGGTGAACGATGGCAGACCCGCCGCAAGATGGACTTCGACCGTCACTTCCGGGGCCGCGAGGCCTGCCAGCGCCCGCGAGCGGAGAACGGCGAGCGACATCTCGGACGTCAGGTCCGGCCGGGTGCGGGTGGGCTGCGGGTTTCCAGTTCGGCGACGCGCGTTTCGAGCGCCTCGAGTTTTGCGCGCGTGCGGGTCAGTACTTCGCGCTGCACATCGAATTCCTCGCGGGTCACCAGATCCAGTTTGGCGAACAGGCCGGCGAGTGTGGCGCGCAGGTTCTTCTCGATGTCGCCGGCCGGTGTCGCCGCCAGCAGGGAGGACACGCGGGCGGACATTTCATCGAGCATTTTGGGATTGAGCATGGTGTTGGAGTGCCTTGGTTTGACGAAGAAAGTCTAGCACAGCGAGGCTGCAGGCCGGACCGGACCCCGGACTTGCACCACGTTGGTGCGGCGCGCTTGCGCCGAGGGCTCGGTTTGGTGCGGCAGCTTCGATGTCGCATGGCGCATTGTTGCAAACTGTTTTATTAACAGAGGCTTAGCGGTCTGGCACGGTCTCTGCATAGAGCAAGCTGTAATTTTTCCATTCTTCCAAGGAGCATCATCATGCGCAAAACCCTGATCGCCGCCACCGTTGCTGGCCTCTTTTCCCTTCCGACCGTCGTCATGGCACAGGCTGCCGCACCGGCCAGTCCGCACACCTTCACCGGCAACCTCGGACTGGTCTCCAACTATGTTTTCCGCGGCATCAGCCAGTCCGCCGCCAAGCCTGCGATACAGGGCGGCGTCGACTACTCGCACTCGAGCGGCCTGTATGCCGGAACCTGGGCGTCGAACGTGAACTGGGTGGCCGACAATTACGGCGGCGCCGGCCTGCCTTCGGCCTCGAACAGCGTCGAGATCGATGTCTATGGCGGCTACAAGGGCACGATCACCGGCGATATCGGCTTTGATCTCGGCCTCATCACTTACAACTACCCGGGCACCAATACCACCGTCGGCGGCACCTTCATCAAGCCGGACAGCACCGAGGTGTACGGCGCAGTGACGTGGAAGTGGCTGACCGTCAAGTACTCGCACTCGACCACCTCCCTGTTCGGCTGGAACAAGTTCGGCGGTACGGTCAACGACAAGACCGACGGCAGCGGCTATCTCGAAATCAACGGCGCCTTCGATCTCGGCAATGGCTGGGGCCTCAGCGCCCACGTCGGCGATCAGAAGATCAAGGGTAACGGCCCGGCGTCCTACACCGACTACAAGCTCGGCGTGACCAAGGATGCAGGCTACGGCGTGTTCGGCCTGGCGTTGACCACGACCGATTCGAAGGGAAGCTGCACCGCCGGTGCACCGACCACGGCCCAGGACGTTTACTGCTGGGGCACCGCGCCGGGCAAGTCGACCTATGACGCAGGCAAGTCGGCGGTGGTACTGAGCTTCTCCAAGACGTTCTGATAGACAGATGAGTGAAAGTTCCGCCGGCGACCCGGCCGGCACCGGCGGAACAGCGCAACCCCAACCTCCCATTAATTAAAGGAATCAGCCATGAAACTCGTCACCGCCATCATCAAGCCGTTCAAGCTTGACGAGGTACGCGAGGCTCTCGCCGCCGTTGGCGTGCAGGGGATCACCGTTACCGAGGTCAAAGGGTTCGGCCGGCAGAAAGGTCATACCGAGCTGTATCGCGGCGCTGAATACGTCGTCGATTTTCTGCCCAAGGTCAAGGTCGAAGCCGCGATCCGCGACGACCTGCTCGACCAGGTCATCGAAACCATCGAAAAATCCGCCAGCACCGGCAAGATCGGCGACGGCAAGATTTTCGTGTTCGACGTCGAACAAGTCATCCGCATCCGCACCGGCGAAACCGGTGAGGAAGCCCTCTAAGCTCTCGGGAGATCTGAAATGAGAAAATATCTCGCAATCCTGCTGACGGCGCTGACCGTCGGCATCGCCGGCGGCGCCTCGAGCGCCTGGGCCGACGACAAGCCCGTGGCGGCGGCAGAAGCCGCTGCTCCTGCCGCCGCTGCCGCCCCTGCCGCTGCCACCGCGGCGCCTGCGGCGACCCCGGTGCCCAACCGCGGCGACAATGCCTGGCTGATGGTGGCCACGGCCTTCGTCATCCTGATGAGCATACCCGGCCTGGCGCTGTTCTACGGCGGCCTGGTGCGCAGCAAGAACATGCTGGCGGTGCTGATGCAGGTGTTCATCATCTTCTCGGTGATCAGCGTACTGTGGGCCGTGTATGGCTACAGCGTGGCCTTCACCGAGGGCAACGCCTTCTTCGGCAGCCTGGACAAGCTGTTCCTCAAGGGCATCACGCCGGATTCGGTGGCAGCCACCTTCAGCAAGGGCGTGGTGGTCTCCGAGTTCATCTTCGTCGCCTTCCAGGGCGCCTTTGCGGCCATCACCTGCGGCCTGATCGTCGGCGCCTTCGCCGAGCGCATCAAGTTCTCGGCGGTGCTGCTGTTCATGGTGCTGTGGTTCAGCTTCAGCTACCTGCCGATGACGCACATGGTCTGGTACTGGACCGGTCCGGATGCCTACACTACGGCGGAAGCCGCGGAGAAGGCCACGGCCACCGCCGGTTACCTGTTCCAGAAGGGCGCGCTGGACTTCGCCGGCGGTACCGTGGTGCATATCAACGCCGCGATTGCCGGCCTGATCGGCGCCTACATGGTGGGCAAGCGCGTCGGCTACGGCAAGGACTCGATGGCCCCGCACTCGCTGACCATGACCATGATCGGCGCTTCGCTGCTGTGGTTCGGCTGGTTCGGCTTCAACGCCGGCTCGGCGCTGGAAGCCAACGGCACGGCGGCGCTGGCCTTCGTCAATACCTGGCTGGCCACCGCGATGGCGGCGACCTCCTGGATGGTGACGGAGTGGCTGGTCAAGGGCAAGCCCTCGATGCTGGGTGCCGCATCCGGTGCTGTTGCCGGTCTGGTGGCGATCACTCCGGCGGCCGGTTTCGTCGGCGTGGTCGGCGCCCTGGTGATCGGCCTTGCGGCCGGCGTGATCTGCCTGTGGGGCGTGAATGGCCTGAAGAAGCTGCTCGGTGCCGATGACTCGCTCGATGTATTCGGCGTGCATGGCGTCGGCGGCATCCTCGGTGCCCTGCTGACCGGCGTCTTCGCCGCGCCCAGCCTGGGCGGCAGCGGCATCTACGACTACGTGGCGAACAAGGTCGCGGACAACTACGACATCATGGGCCAGGTCATGATCCAGGCCACCGGCGTCGGCGTGACCCTGATCTGGTCCGGCACCGTGGCCTTCGTCTGCTACAAGATCGTCGATATCTTCATCGGCCTGCGTGTGCCGGAAGACGAAGAGCGCGAAGGTCTCGACATCACTTCGCACGGCGAGTCGGCCTACCACAGCTGATCTGTCTCCCTCGCCCCCTTTCGCAAGGAAGGGGGCAAACCGCAGCACGTCCCTACTCCTCTGCGGTTCTTCATCGGGCGCCTACATGGCGCCCGTTTTTATGTCTGGCTCGCAGAGCCAGACGGTATCCCCGTGTGGGATTGGCGGGACTGTCTGCGGCAATGGCAGACTGAAGTCTGCCCCACGGCAGGAAGCGGCGGCATCATCCTTGTGGGGCCGGCTTCAGCCGGGCAAGCAGCGGCTATTTGCCGAACGCCAGGCAAGGATCGGGACGTTCCGCGCGCGGAGTAAACCAGATGATGTCGTAGGGCGCGACGCCGCCGGCGCGCTCGGCTTCGTACTGCATCGGCGCCGTCTTGCCGGCGCCGACTTCGACGAATCCGAGCGACAGGATGCGGGTGCCGGGACGACGGGCGGTCAGATAGAGCGGGACGCCGACATCACGGCGGGCATGGCCGCGGCCGAGAATGAAAACCACGCCGCCGTTGATCCTGCCCAGCGCCGCATCGGCCAGCGTCGCATCGCGCAGGCGCTGGGCGCGCACCAGACCGTCGCGCAGTTGCGGCGAGACCTTGCCACAGTGCGAGGCCTCGATCAGGCCGACCATATAGCTTTGCCGCGCCTCGTCCCATACCGTCTCGAGCGCCAGGCGCTGTGATTCGCCGGCGCCCAACATTGCATATCCCTCGCGCACCACCGGACGCGTCGCGCCACGCGGCAGGTTGGCCGCCTGCAACGGAATCTGCGCCGTGTTGGCCAAAGCCACCAGCGGCTGGTACAGCGCCCAATCCCATCCGCGCATCAGCGGCGCCAGATCCTTGCCGGCCTTGCGCGCCTCGTCGATCGCGGCTTGCTGGTCGTTGTCGAACTGTTCCATCAGCAGCGCCGGCCGCGCGCCGGCGGCAAGGCGGGCCTGCAGGATCATGACTTGCAGGCGATGGTGTTCGGGGTTGTCATGGGTTTCGCCCAGCAGCAATGCTTCGGCCTGGGCGGCGCGCCGCAGAAACCCGGCTTCGTCAATGAAGCTTTGCGACGCGACATCCCATAGTCGTCCGGCGAGCGGATGGTCCGTGTCGCGCAGCGTTCCGGGCAGCATTTGGGCGCAGCCCGCCAGCCAAGCGACGGCCAGGAACGAGGCAAGCAGGCGTGGCATTGTGCGGGAGGGGATCGAGCGCATCGCCTTATTTCCCGGCTTGCGAATCCAGCATGTCGAGAATCTCCCGTGCCGGAGTGATCCCGGCCCTTTCCGCCTCGCCCAGCCAGCGCCTGGCTTCGCCCAGGTTCTGCGGCGTGCCGCGGCCGGCGGCATAGAGGCGACCGGCGTTGAACTGCGCCGGCGGGAAACCACTCTGCGCCGCCGCCAGGTAATACTCGAAGGCTGCCTTCTCGTCCTTGCCGACGCTACGCCCCTTCTCGTACAACTCGCCGAGATTGTTGCGCGCCGACGGCTCGCCCTGCTGCGCCGCCTCGCGGTAATACTGGGCCGCACGGGCTGCATCGATCTTGCTCCCGATGCCTTCGGCATGCATCCAGCCGAGCAGGGTCTTGGCACTGGCGCGACCCTCCCTGGCGGCTCGTCCCAGCCGGGCAAAGGCGCACGGTGCATCGGGCGGCTCGGCCTCGAGGCAGATGCGACCGAGGCGTTCGTTCGCCCCGACATGGCCGCCATCCGCCGCCTCGGTCAGCAGCGCGAGGGCGCGTGCCGGATCGCTTTCCTCGATGCATTGTGCATAGCGGAACTTGGCGCCGCCAAAGCCTTTGTCGATCGCTGCGACAAAGTGAGCGCAGGCGCGCTCGACGTTGGGCGGTTCGAGCATGCCATGCAGGGCGAAAGCACCGAGCGCGTACTCGGCGGCGCCGATGCCGCGTCCGGACATGGTTTCGAGGCCCGGTCGGGTATCGGCGAAGCGGGTGCGGATCTGCTCGCGGTAGGCGTTGAACAGTTCGTCGTCGCCGCGCGACAGCGCGCGTTCCGCCGCGCGCGCTGCGCGCAGCGCCAGTACGGCGAGCTTCTGCCGCGACGACGCGTCATCGGGATCGACCCCCAGTGCGTTACGCAGAGTGATGGCTTCGCCGTTGATGATCTCCAGCTCAGTCACGGGATCGATCAGCGCCGGCGCCGCAAGCTTGGCCTTGGCTTTGCGTGCCGCAGCGTTTACCTTGGCCGGTTTTGCCTTGGCTTTTTGCTTTACGGTGTGCGTCTTGGCCTTGTTCGGTTTGGATTCTGCCCAAACAGCATCGACGGGCAGTGCGACCAGCCCCAAGACCAGCCCAAGGTAGAATGCAATACGGTAATATTGCTTCAAATCAAAAGGTAATATCATAATGATCAAGTCGTTCCTGTGCTGCGGCGATGTTAGGCGAAAAGTCGTTCTGGCGGGGGCAATGGTACTCGTCGCGCATTCGGCCGTGGCGCAGGCTGCCAATGAGGATGCGGCTGAAGCGCTGGCCAAGGCCGGGAGCTGCTTCAAGTGCCACTCGGTAGACAAGGCCAAGAAGGCGCCCTCCTATAAGCGAATTGCACAGAAATACAAAGGCAAGGCCGATGCCGAAGCTGCGCTGATCAAGCACTTGTCAGGCAGCCAGACGGTGAAGGTCGAGGACGGCGGCGACGAAGCCCATGAGCCGCCACCGGCCAAGGATGCCGCCGATCTGAAGAACCTGGTGCAGTGGATCCTGTCGCGGGAATAGGTTTCAATTAGCGCTCCGGCGACACGCCGGTAACCATCGCCTGTGCACCGCCCTCCGCTGCTTTGTACTGTGCAAAATGAAACAGGCCGCCAAGAGCGGCCTGTTTGCTTGGTGCATGGGAGCTTTACCAGCTCTTGACCACGGCCGAGACGCCGAACACGTGGTTGCTGTAGCGCGGCGCCTGCTGGCCGGTGAAAATGACTCCCGTCACGCTAGGCACGATCGGCCCCAGGTCGCTGGTCGCCCAGTCGTAGGACTTCAGGTTCTCGTAGAGGTAGTTGAAGCGCCAGCTCAGCTGCTTGCTGTAGTCCCACTTGGCGAACAGTTGCAGCGTGTGCAGCTTGTTCCAGGTATCGGGCAGGGCAACAGCGGTGTTTGCTGCAGGGACTCCCGGATTGGTCCTCACCCCGCTCATGCCGGTACCCTGGTTGAGCACGTAGGTGCCGCCGAAATCCCATTTTTCCTCGGGTTGCCACTTGAGGCCGAAACCCACCGTATGGTCGCGGTAGATCATGTCGCCATACCAGTTTCTGGTTTCGTCCGCTCCGGTAGTGTTTCCTGCCGCCCACTGTCGGCCGGTTTGTTTGACACCCGTTTGGGAAAAATTGGCGAAGGCGAAAGTGGTGAGGTTTTCCTCGGGCTGGTATTGCAGGTCAAGACTTACGCTTCCACCGTCGGCACTACTGCGTCCCAGGCAAGTCGTTGAGAGAGCGCCAACGATGGCGGCATCCTGCTGTGCGTCGGCGAATTGGCTGCAGTTGGGTCCGCGCATTTGCTGCTGATAGCCGTCAACCGCGCCCTGCAGGCTGACGGTTTCGCTGACCGTCCAGTTACCGGAAGCGCGCAGGCGATTTTCGTTGAAATCCGCATACATGAACGAACGCATGCTCGGATGATTTGTCAGCCGGGTGCCGGCTTGAACGCCCGTTCCGGTATAGGTATTGCGGAAGTACACGTTCTTGTCGTAATCGGAACCGCGCCGCTGGGTATACACGTAGCCAAGGCTGCCGAGGAATTCGTCGGAGACGGGCCGGCGCAATTCGATCGACAGCTTGTCGGTCTGGGTCTCGCTGCGGTCGGACAGGCTGTACTTCTTGTCGACGTGTTCGACTCCGGCGCGCAGTATCGTCTTCGCCGCGATTTCGTAGTCGCCTTCGAGGCTCAGCTTGTGCTCCGAGGTGCTGACCGGGGCATTGGTGCGGACGTTTGAGGAAGTCGCCAAGCCGACGGTCGTTGCGTCGCGGCTGGCGTAGATGTACTGCGCGATCGGGGTTCGGTTGTCGTTGTCGCGGTACTGGTAGGCGACCTTGAGGTTCATCTTGTCGATCGGCTTGGTGGTCAGCGCGATGTCGAGCACCGTGTTGATCACTTTGCCGTCCAGCGAACTGCGCGGCAAGGCCGTTGTTGCCGCAGCGCCGTTCACCGAATAGGCGAGGAAGGACTCGTTCTGGCGCGCAATGCCGTAGCTATAGCTCGCGCTCAGGCGCGTCGTCTTGCCGAACTTGTAGGCGCCGGTGGCGTTGAACTGGTGGTGGTCATTGTCCGGCGCCAGCGACATGCGTTGGCTTACCGGATTCCCCCCCGGTGGCCCGCCCGCAACAAAAGTATATGGATTTTGTACATCGAAGGCGCCGAGGTTGTTGCTGAACTTCGAGTAGGTGTAGCCGAGCTGGAACTGGGCGACCTTGTTCGCATAGGCGAGGATCGCCTCGATTTGCTGGGTCTTGTCGTCGACCTGATAGGGCAGGATCGAAGCGCTGCCGTTGCTATAGATGAAACCCGTCAGGCGGGTACCGTCGCGCTGATCCTCGCGGTAGTTGACCTTGAAATCCCATTCCTTGCCAAGCAGGGCATTGAGCCCGACGCGATAGATGTCGCGTCCCTGCTTGATCTCGAAGGGGCTGAACTCGGAGTCGGGAAAGTTGGCTGCGGTCGCCGTTGCGCCCGTCGTGAACCCCGCAGGCAAGGTCAGCGAACTGGTGCCGAGTCCCTGGTGGTGGAAGCGCGCGCTGTCGGTTTGCGACTTCTTCAGCTGATCGACGCTGAAATTGAGGTTCCAGGCGCCTTGCACGCCGCCCTGGGTCTGAAACTTGCGAGAATCGAGGCCCAGGTTGGCGCCGTGGATCTGCCAGTACTGGGCATCGTTGGCCTGGTCGCGGGACAGCCAGTTGAAGCCGACTATCGGGAAGCCGCCCTTGTCGGTCAGTCCGGAGAACTGGCCGAAGCGCACCGAGTCGTGGGAATTGTAGCCAACGCCGAGCTCGACATAATTATCGGCCCAGCGCGACATGTCGGCGTCGCGGAACATGACCTCCGAATCGCGGAAGAGCTTGATCGTCAGCATCGGATCGGCACAGGCAGGCGCCGCCGCGAGTGCGGCGAGCGCGCCAACGACAGCGACTGTGACGGTGCGGCGGCGAAGCGGCGCGTGATTATTCTGTTTCATGGCATCACCTTTGGGCAATGGGGTGTCGGCTTAGCGCTGCAGACGGGCGCCGGACGGATGATTGGTGCCGTGGACCTTCATGTGGCAGTTGGCGCAGGAGTTTCCCAGAGTCCGGTTGGCGTTGGTCACTGTTGGAGGCAGCGCGCTGCCGCTGAAGGCAACATTCGAATGGGCCGTAGTCTGGTGGCATTGCTGGCAGAGGTAGGGCTGGCGCACCTTGAGCATCGGCGCGATGTTGGTGCCGTGCGGGTTGTGGCAGTTGGTGCAATCGTCCTGCGACGGGCGGTGCTCCCAGAGGAAGGGGCCGCGCATTTGTGCGTGGCAGGTGTAGCAGGTTTCGTTGACGGTGTTCTTCTGCAGCGAGCCGCGCTGCGAGTTCGAACCATGCGAGGCATGGCAGGCCGAGCAGGAGAAGAAGCCGTTCTTGGTCGGGTGGGTCGAGATGCGATGCAACTCGGCGCGGCGATCCTTGTGGCAGTCGAAGCAGACGCTGGCCTGGGTCTCGGCCACCATCACCGGATCCTTGGGCGCATGCATGCGGTGGCAACTGGCGCAGGACTGTTTGGTCTGCTCGTGCTTGCTGCCCTGCCAGTGGATGCGCGAACCGGACTGGTGGCAGGTCAGGCAGGCCTCATTCTGCGGCTCGGACGGTGCCTTCTTGCCGAACACGACGGGCACCAGGCCGGCCACGCGCGGCCGCTTGTTGTGCTCGGTCAGGTCGCCGTGGCAA
The DNA here is from genome assembly GCA_022842325.1 of Sulfuritalea sp. GTDB lineage: Bacteria > Pseudomonadota > Gammaproteobacteria > Burkholderiales > Rhodocyclaceae > Sulfuritalea. The sequence goes on from JALHPU010000036.1 coordinate 26,828, forward strand.
CTGCCGCACATGGCGTCTTCCGGATTGCCGGTGATCGATTTGCCGGTGGCTTCCGGTGTGCGCGCATCGCCCTTGACACCGTGCTTGGTCTTGGTAATGGCGTAGAAGCCTTCGTGGCACTCGATGCAGGGCTTGGTTTCGCCGCTCTCGGCGCGCGACCGCACTTGCGGCGCGTCCGGACTCTTTGCTTCCTGGGCGAAAGCGCTGCCGGCCAGTCCGCTGGCGATCACGAAGCCTAGGCCGACCGCTACTGCGCGACACTTCTGGATAGTCTGGTTCATATTTTGGTTCCGGCGATGCGTTTGCCCGATTTCCGGGTGGAATTTGCATCCAAACTTGGACGACCCTGCGCCAATCTTTACAAACGACATTACTAAAGTGTTACTTAATGTTGATTCAAACAGACTTTTTTAAAATTCACAACTCTTTTCGTGCTATCCCTCATCCGCTCCGGGGTTGGAAGTGTTTCATTTTCGCAACACGAACTTGGACTCCGGCAGACGATTACGGCCGAAATGAAAGCTGTTTATGAACAAGGAATTATGTGATTTGCTTAACAAATCACAGTAGATGCGCTGCGGGAGAGGCTTTCGTCGAGGGTAGGCGCACCGCATGAAGGCGGGAGAAGCGCCTTCATGCGGTGAGACGGAGGCTTACTTGTTGCGGGTGGCGATGTAGTCGGAGACGAGCTTGACTTCGCTGGCCTTGAGGTCGTCGGTGACGCCTTCTTCCTTGTGGGTCTTGTTCTTGGTCAGGCGTAGCACGACGCATTCCCAGTCGCCCTTGTATTTCTCATGGATCTGCTTCATCGGCGGCCCGGTTTTCTTCTGCACGTAGGCATGGCATTGCGGACAGCCGACGCGCTCGATGACCGCCTTGGCGCCACCTTCGTCGACGGCCCCCGGGGGTGCGCCGGTCGGCGCCGGGCAGGGCGGCAGGTCGGAACCGTCGCGGTAGGCAATTTTCTTCTTGCCGCCCGGCGCAGCGGTCTCGGCCTTTGATGCAGGCTCAGCCTTGGCGACCACCGGTTCCGGTTTCTTTGCGGCCTGGGTTTCGGCTTCCTTCTTCTTCGCCAGTGCCTCGGCTTCTTTCCTGGCCTTTGCTTCGGCCTCCGATTTTTGTGCCGCCAGTGCTTCGGCTTCTTTCCTGGCCTTTGCTTCGGCCTCTGATTTTTGCGCCGCCAGTGCCTCGGCTTCGCGTTTGGCCCTGGCCTCGGCGTCACGCTTGGCTGTCGCCTGCACTTCGGCCTCGCGCTTAGCCCGCTCTTCGTTTTCGCGCTTGATGGCTTCGAGGGCTACGGGATCCTTGCGCGCCTTGGCCTCGGCTTCGCGTTTGGCCAGAGCCTCTTTTTCCTGCTTCGCGGCGGCTTCCCGCTTGGCCTGGGCTTCAGCATCACGTGCTGCCTGGGCTTTCGCCTCCGCCTCCTGTTTGGCTTTGGCGGCGACGTCCTTGCCGGCCAGCGCCTTGGCTTCGGCTTCCTGCTTGGCTTTGGCCGCGGCGTCCTTCCTGGCCTGGGCCTTGGCCTCGGCCGCGGCCTTGGTTTTGGCTTCGGCGTCGCGTTTGGCCTGGGCCTTGGCTTCAGCCGCCGCCTTGGCCTTGTCCACGGCCTCCTGTCTGGCTTTGGCTGCGGCTGCGCGCTTCGCTTCCGGGCTACCGGGCTTCGGTGTTGCGGCCTGTGCCGCCGCCTGTTCCTCGAGGGTGGTTGCGGCCAGCCACTCCGACATGGCCTTGATTTCTTCGGCAGAGACGGACTTCACTTCGTTGGCATGGCTGGGCGCGGCTGAAATCGCCGCCGAGGTTTTTGCCGGATCGCCCTTCAATGCCGCTTTCATGGTTTTCACCGAGGGCGCGGTGCTGCGCGCCTCGTAGAAATGGCACAGGGCGCAGTTCTTCTGCTTGAACAGCATGCGTCCATTGGCGCCAGTCTGTGCCTGTGCGGAGAGCGCGACCAGCGTCACGGCGGCGAATGCTACGGTGATGCGCATTGGGGCGAGCTTCAGCTTCATGGTTTCGGCCTCAGCCGCCCTGCTTGTTGAAAAATTCCATGGCCTTGACCAGGCTGCGACGCATGCGATTGAAGGCGGAGCTGAGCTGGGCGACTTCATCGTTGCCTTTCTCGTTGAATTCGCCCATCTCGAAATTGCCCTTGCTGATCTCGTCGGCAATTGCCGCCATTTCGCTCAAGCGGCTGGTAATCAGTGCTGTCAGCATCAGGTTGAGGAGGATGAAGACGGCGACGAAGACGCCGGTGAGTGTGCCCATGAAGGTGGTGAACATGCGTTGTGCATTGGCGATCGGCACCGACAGCGGGACGCTGACGATCTGGGCGCCGACGATCTCCTTGAGTTTCCAGCCGTAGCCGTTGTCGCCATAGATCGCGACCATTTTCGGCGGCGCTTTTTCCGGCGTGGTGTGGCAGCCGAGGCAGCCGGACTGCTTGATCTGGATTGGTCGTGCGAGATAGAGGTAGGGACCCTTGGAGGTTTCGCGCACTCCCCATTCCTGTTCCTTCGTGGCGTCGCTGCGAAAGCCGTTGATGATGCGGGCTTCCCAGTCTTCCGGACGATGCTTGACGTTGGTCGGGTTCAGCGCAACTTCGCGGTAGCCGTATTCCGGGTAGCGCTTCTGCACGGCTTCCATGACCTTGTTGGCAGCATAGGCCGGGATGCCCATCATGAGCATTTCCTCGTCCTCTTCGGTCTCGCGCAGATTCGGGCCGACTTCATTGACGGCCCAGGTGCGCGCCGAAAGAATGGTCTCCATCAGCACGCCGGCATTCGACAGCACTTCGTCGCGGGCATTGTCGTTGAGCTGCCGGTAGGAGAAATAGCCGGAAGCACCGAGCGCCAGCCCGAACACGACCAGCAACATCGAATTGAATTTTCCTCGCAGCTTCATGAGTGGCCTCCGCCAAGTTTTTTACTTGCAAGGCCTAGCATGACCGCCTTGCCGGTTTGCGCTGCAATGGCGCAGGTTCAGTGCCTGCTGGAATCGAGCTTTGCGCCATGTTTTCGCGAATATTTGCGTAATGTAGCATATAGCCAAGGGTATATTTTAGGCATAAACTGAGCTGGGCAGGCGGCGCTCCAGATCGCCAACAGCGCTTGGCCGCATCCCAGCCAGCATAACCAAGGAGGGTGGCAACAACGTGTCTTCGCAAGTCAGTGCTCCCGTAACGACGACGGTTATCGCACTCGACATTGCGGGGGCGGATTCGTTCGAGGCCGTGGTTCTGGAAAGCTTCGACCAGGCGGTGGCTGCGGCCCGGAAACTCGGGTTCGTGACCCGGGAATCCGGCAAGCCGAACCTGACCCTGACCCTGGCTCCCGAATTGGAGGTAGGGGGCATCCTTGAACAACTGGTTCAGGTCGCTGCCGGCTTCGATGGCGCGGCAACGCCCATGCGCCTGCGCGGCATGGTTCATCACGGCGTGGTCTTTCGTACCGAAGAGGTGGGGCAGGTCGGCTACGTCGGCTCTGCCATTCGCTCGACGCAAAGTGCCTTGCGCCGGGCGCCGGCGACCGGCGGTTTGATGGCGACGCCTGATTTTTCGGCCTACGCCGCCACGCTGCCCAAGCTCCCGTTCCGCTTGCAGCCGATCGGCGGCGGGGCTTTCGAGGGCATGAACCACATTGTTTTCGGCAGCATGTCCGTGGCGCCGCCGCGCGCCGGAAATCAGCTGCCGAGTGCCGATCCCGAGTTCGTCGATTTCGTCAAGCGGCGCCTGGCAGCGGATATCGGTCCTTTCGCCAGCGCCCTGGTAGACCGTGCAATTCGTTCATCGACGGTAGCAGACCAGCTGGTAAGCTTATTGAGTCGGGATATCGACAATCCCGAAGCCCGTGTGCGTTTCGAAAACGAGATGCTGCAATACATCAAGGCGCGGGCCATCGCACGATAAGCATCGAATAAGCTTCCAGGGAAAGAAAAATATGGGTTTTTTCAGCAATCTGCTCAATCAGTCGCAAGCGACCGCGTGCGTACTGCCCGAAACACATGCCGTGATCCGCCAGATGGTTTCCGTTCTCGGTTTCGATGTCGTCAGCTCGGCCGACTACGAGTCGCGCGTGGTGCCGGTGATCAATGCGGCCGTCGAATACTTCGATCAGCAGATCGCCGCCATCCCCGGGCCTCTGGACATTTCCGCTGCGCACTACATGCACCATCCCCTGGTCCATGCGCTGTTTCCCGCGCGACAGGAGATCGCCCACGGCATCGGTCGCAGCATGGACGTCAAGCAGTCGCTGGCCTTCCTTTCCGGCGCCGATCAACACGAAGCCTTCGGGCTGCTTGGAGTGCGCCGCCAGAAGGATTCGCCGCAGGGCTTCTGCGAACACACCCTGCGCACTCTCGCCGCGACCGAATCCGGTGCGCGCCAGGGCTTGCGCACGGCGGCCCTGCTGCACGTGGTGACGGCTTTCGGCGAGCATGTCGACAAGTTGCGGCACCGGGTCCAGCTGCCCCGCGCGGAATGGAATATCGAGAACCGGCCGGATCCGGCGCCTGCCGGCGCCGACAAGGGGGATCTGGTTCTGGCCAGCGAGGAACTGCGGCCGGGGAATCTGCTGCACGGATTGCTCGCCTGGCTGCAGCGCCCGGCCGAACACCTGCGGGTCGAAGGCGGCTCCAGGCCCGGTACGAGTCAGGCCGACCCGGCGCAGATCGAAACCTTGCCGGGATTGCGAACCCGCGATCGCAGGCGCTGGCTGGTCTGTCTGGTACGCTTCCCGACCGCCGAAGGTGTCGCGGCGATCCACAACGAAGAACGCCAGTACCGCTACATCCGCATCTGAGCGATGTGGCGCCGTGGTGCTGGCGCCGACTGTCACTATTCGCCTTGCATTGCCGCCAGCATCGCCTCCGGCGTGAGTATGCGAAACAGGCCGCGCAGCCTGTCGCGCCGCGCCAGTCGCAGCAGGGCCTTGTCGGCCGTCACCAGCCAGTTTGCGCCGCTGTCACGGGCCAATTCGAGAAACTTCTGATCGTCACGATCCTTGCAGCGCGGCAATTGCACCGCCGCGACGGGCGGCAAGCGGTCATGATGAATGACGCGGGCCGCGTAGGCCGCCAGCGCGCCCGCCTGCTGCTGTTCCGTCAGCGCGAACATCGGATAGCCCAGCACGCGGCGGAATTCGCCGAAGCAGGCGGCGTTGGTGGTCGCCTGCCATTCCCCACTGTCGATTCCTGCGCGTAGCGGGGCGAAGCGGCTGTCCACGAACACGTAAAGTGACACCAGTACATTGGTGTCGAGTACCACCCGCCGCGGCGCCGGCTTCAAAAAAACGGGCGCGGCGTCTTGCGACTCCGCGCCCGTTTCACGTTCCCCGGGAACGTCGGCCACTATTTCGGCTTCTTCTGCGTATCGAGGCGGAACTTGACGAAGGAGCCGGGCGCATCTTCCAGTGCCTTGAACTTGCCCTTGGCCGGATCGCGTGCCGGGACCTTGTCGTCGTTCAGCTTGGTGATCCATTTCTGCCAGTCGGTCCACCACGAGCCTTCATGCTGCTTGGCGCCTTCGAACCACTCGTCCGGGGTCTCCGGACGGGCATCGTTGGTCCAGAAGCCGTACTTGTTGGCCGAGGGCGGATTGACGATGCCGGCGATGTGGCCGGAGCCGCCCAGGGCGAAGCGCACCGGTCCGCCCAGTGCCTTGGAGCCCAGATACACGCTGCGCCAAGGCGCGATGTGGTCTTCGATGGTCGAGATGAAGTAGGACGGTGTCTTGACCTTGGACAGGTCGATCGGCGTGTCGAGCAGGGTGATGCCGCCCGGCTCGCGCAACAGGTTGTTGAGGTACATGTTGCGCAGGTAGTAACTGTGCATCTTGTAGGGCATGCGCGTGGAATCGGAATTCCAGTAGAGCAGGTCGAAGGGGAAGGGGTCCTTGCCCATCAGGTAGTTGTTGACCACGAAGGTCCAGATCAGGTCGTTGGAGCGCAGCATGTTGAAGGTGGTGCCCATCTCCGAGCCTTCGAGGTAGCCGCGCTCTTCCATCTTCTTTTCGAGGCTGGCGACCTGGCCTTCGTCGATGAAGACGCCGAGCTCGCCGGGGATCGAGAAGTCGAGCAGGGCGACGAAGAAGGTCGCCGAAGCGATGCGCTTGTCCTTCTTGGCCGCCATGTAGCCCATGGTCGAGCCGAGCAGTGTACCGCCGAGGCAGTAGCCGATCATGTTGACTTCCTTCTCGCCGGTCTGCTGGCAGACCACGTCGATGGCGGTCAGCGCGCCTTCCGTCATGTAATCGTCGAAGCCCTTCTTCGCCAGCTTGGCGTCCGGGTTCACCCAGGAGATGACGAACACCGTGTGGCCCTGATCGGTACACCACTTGATCCAGGAATTGCTCTCGCGCAGGTCGAGGATGTAGTACTTGTTGATCCAGGGCGGGATGATCAGCAGCGGGCGCTTGTACTGTTCCTTGGTGGTCGGATTGAACTGGATCAGCTGGATCATCTCGTTCTGGAAAATCACCTTGCCCGGTGACGAGGCGACGTTCTTGCCCATCTCGAAGGCCGAGGGGTCGGTCATCTTGACGCGCAGCTGGCCGTCACCTTCCTCGATGTCGCGCAGCAGGTTGTTGAAGCCCTTGAGCAGGTTCTGGCCGTGGCTCTTGACCGTCTCGCGCAGCACTTCGGGGTTGGTCACGGCGAAGTTCGACGGCGCCAGTGCGTCGATGAACTGGCGGGTGAAGAAATTCACTTTCTTTTGCGAAATCTCGTCGAGGCCTTCGATGCAGCAAACATTGTCATGCACGTGGCGCGCGGTGATCAGATAGGACTGTTTGATGAAATCGAACAGGAAATGCTCTTCCCATTGCGCGTCGGCGAAGCGCTTGTCACCTTTTTTCGGCTGCGCCACAGGCGCGCCCTGCATGCCCATCATGCGCAGCGTCGAGTGCTGCCAAAGGGAGAAATAGTCCCACACCAGGTTCATCTGGTCCTGCGCCATCTTGTAGGGATTGGCCAGCATCTTGGCCATCATGTCCATGAAGGCCTGGGCGATGCCCAGGTCATCGGACGGAGTGGAAACGCCTTTCTTCATCTGGCGCTTCATGTGGTCCGAGATCAGGTGCGAAGCGCGTTGGGCGACCTCGGCATAGGTCTTGGCAATTTCCTTGGGGTCGGGCAACTGACGGGATTCTGGCGCGGACATTGGGGCTCCTTGGGGTTAACTGGTGAAACGGGTAAGACCGTTCTCTTCAATGCGTTTCAATTTGCCTGAATGCTCAAGGTAATTCAGGTGGGCAATCGCCTCACCCATGGCAAACATGGTCTGGTGCGGGTCCGGGATCTCACGGTTGAACAGCACCGCGATCAGCTCGGCGGCGTTCTTTGGCGTGCCGCGACAGGCCGCGATCAGCACCTCGCAGCGTTCCGCATGGTGGGCGTGCAGCTGGTCCACGCGCGCATGCAGGCCGCGGAAGGGCCGGCCGTGCGAGGGCAGCACCAGCGTGTCTTCTGGCAGGGCGCGGAAGCCGTCGATGGAATCGAGGAACAGGCCGAGCGGATCGGCGTAGGGAGTGCTGGCCATCACCGAAATATTGGTCGAGATGCGCGGCAGCAGCATGTCGCCCGAAATCAGTACGCCGAGTTCGGCGCAATACAGGCTCATGTGTTCCGGGGCGTGGCCATGGCCGACGATGGTGCGCCACTCGTGGGCGCCGATCTGCAGCACCTGTTGGTCGAACAGGCGTCGGTAAGTCGCGGGAATTGCCGGCACGCCGCGCTTGTAGCCGTTGCCGCGCGCCACCAGGGCGTCGATGCGGGCTTCGTCGAGGCCGTGCTGACGGAAGAAGTCGACCATGACGCTGATCCTGTAGCCGGCGATCTGCTCGACCATCATGTGCGCCGCCAGATACTCGCCTTGGGCGATCCACAGCCCGGCGCCGGTTTGCTGCTCCAGCCAGGCGGCGAGTCCGAGGTGGTCGGGATGGCAATGCGTGACGATGCAGCGCGTCAGTCGGCGTCCTGTCAACGCCGACTGCCAAGCCTGCTTGACGGGGTCCAGCGCGAAGCCGGTATCGACTGCGGCATAGCCCTCGCTGTCGGCCAGCAGCCACAGATTGATGTGATTCAGGGCGAATGGCAGCGGCATGCACAGCCATTCGATGCCGGGCGCGACGGGCACCGCCACGCCGGGGGCGGGCGCGGTCTCATGGGGGTAGGCGATGGGAGCGTTCAAGCCGCGTCTCTTTGCATCGTGGGGGGAAATCTGCTTAACTTGTCGACTGTCGGTCTGCCATCATATCCAATTTTCGGGACTTTATGTGCACTGCAGCATAAAGCGCATTTCAGTCTCTTATCATGAACGAAACTCAAACCATCACCGAACTGGCCCGTGATTTCGGCGTGACGACCCGTGCCATCCGCTATTGGGAGTCCCACGGCCTGGTCTCTCCGGCGCGCGAAGGCGGCAACCGCATCTACAGCAAGCGCGACCGCACCCGGCTCAAGCTGGCCCTGCGCGGCAAGCGCCTGGGCCTCAGCCTGGCCGAGATCAAGGATCTGATCGACATGTATGACACAGCCGAGGACGAGTCCACCCAGCTGCTGTCCTTCCTTGGCGCCCTGGCCCAGCGCCGCGCCGCGCTGGAACAGCAGCGCGACGACATCCAGGCCGTGCTCAAGGAAATTGCCCGCTTCGAGCGCCAGTGCCGCGATATGCTCAAGTCCGAAGCAACCGAGCCCGCCAGCGGTAATCGCTCGCCGCGCACCGGTAGTTGACGTTGACGTCAACGTCAACTACCATGCGTTGAAACTGGCTGGAGGATCCATGCCCCATACCGCACGTCCAAGCAGAAATGCCTTCGAGCCGCGCAATCCCGACTGGGAACCGACAGTGCGCGGCAGCTTTGCGCGGCAGAAGGTGATGACCCTGATTGGTGCCGAAATGGGCGCGCTCAGTCCCGGCCATTGCGAAATCCGCCTGCCCTTCCGCGACGACCTGACTCAGCAGAACGGCTTTTTCCACGCCGGGGTCACCAGCACCATCGTCGACAGCGCCGGCGGCTACGCCGGCCTGACCCTGATGCCGGCCGTCGCCGATGTGCTGACCGTGGAATTCAAGCTCAACCTGATGGCTCCCGCCGACGGTGAATTCCTCGTCGCCGAAGGCCAGGTGCTGAAGTCCGGGCGCAATCTCGTCATCACCCGCGGCGAGGTGTATGCCATCAAGAATGGCAAGGCCACGCACTGCGCCACGATGCAGCAAACCCTCATGACCATGCATGCCAAGGAGAAAAAGTAATGCTCGGACTGAATTTCGATCTCGGCGAAGACGTCGACATGCTGCGCGATGCCGTCTGGCAATTCGCGCAGAAGGAAATCCTGCCGCGCGCGGCGGAGATCGATCGCGTCAACGAGTTCCCTGCCGACTTGTGGAAGAAATTCGGCGACATGGGCCTGCTCGGCATGACCGCGGGCGAGGAATACGGCGGCACCAACATGGGCTACCTTGCCCACATGGTGGCGATGGAGGAAATCTCGCGCGCCTCGGCTTCGGTCGGCCTGTCCTACGGCGCCCACTCCAACCTCTGCGTGAACCAGATTCGCCGCAACGGCAACGATGCGCAGCGCAAGAAGTACCTGCCCAAGCTGATCTCCGGCGAGCACGTCGGCGCGCTGGCGATGTCGGAGCCGGGCGCCGGCTCCGACGTGGTCTCGATGAAACTGCGCGCCGACCTCAAAGGCGACCGCTACGTATTGAACGGCTCGAAGATGTGGATCACCAACGGCGGCGATGCCGACACGCTGGTGGTGTATGCCAAGACCAACGCCGATGCCGGCGCCAGGGGCATGACGGCCTTCATCGTCGAAAAGGGTTTCAAGGGTTTCAGCAAGGGCCAGCACCTGGACAAGCTCGGCATGCGCGGCTCCAACACCTATCCGCTGTTCTTCGACGACTGCGAAGTGCCGGTGGAGAACGTCATGGGCGGCGAAGGCAACGGCACCCGCGTGCTGATGTCGGGCCTCGACTACGAGCGCGCCGTCCTCTCCGGCGGCCCGCTGGGCATCATGGCCGCCTGCATGGACGTGGTGCTGCCCTTCATCCACGAGCGCAAGCAGTTCGGCCAGAGCATCGGCGAATTCCAGTTGATGCAGGGCAAGCTGGCCGACATGTACTCGACCTGGCAGGCCACGCGCGCCTACGTCTATGCGCTGGGCAAGGCCTGCGACCGCGGCGATCATGCGCGCACACTGCGCAAGGACGCCGCCGGCGCCATCCTCTATTCGGCGGAGAAAGCCACCTGGATGGCCGGCGAGACGATCCAGGCCCTGGGCGGCGTTGGCTACACCAACGAGTACCCCGCCGGCCGCCTCTGGCGCGACGCCAAGCTTTACGAGATCGGCGCCGGCACTTCCGAGATCCGCCGCATGCTGATCGGCCGCGAACTCTACAACGAGACCATGTGATGAGCGCCGCAAAACGAGAGGAATGGCTGAAGCTCGAAGCCGAAGTTCTGGCGCGGTCGAAAGGTCAGGGCATGCTGACCCTGGAAAACCTGCGCGAGTTGTCGGGACTGGAACTGTTCCAGAAGATGATAGCCGGTGAACTGCCGCGGCCGCCGATCAGCGACACACTGGGCTTCTATCTGGTCCAGGCCGAAAAAGGCCACGTCATATTTCAGGGCACGCCGCAGCATCGCCACTACAACCCGATCGGTTCGGTGCACGGCGGCTACCACGCCACACTGCTCGATTCCTGCGTCGCCTGTGCGATCCAGACCACGCTCGAAGCGGGGCAGGGTTACACCACCATCGAGCTGAAGGTGAATTACATCCGCGCCCTGACCGACCGCGTCGGTCCGGTGCGCGCCGAAGGCCGGGTGATCCATGCCGGCAAGCAGATCGGCACGGCCGAAGGCAAGCTGGTCGATGCCGACGGCAAGCTCTACGCCCATGCCACGACGACTTGCCTGATCTTCAATGTCTGACGCGCGCAGAGCCGTCTCAAGGGCGGCGCAGCCAGAATCCGGAGCCGCGCAGCGGCGAACCGCAGTCACCCCCTCGCCCGGCGAGGGGGGCGAAGGCGGGGTTTCGCGAAGCACCGCTTCGCGCCGCCGCAGCCGGCCGGCTGTGCAAAGCCGGCCGTGGAACGGGGGGCATGCTGCATTGCTCGACACCTATCGCGGCACGGTCTACCCGTGGCACTGCGACCACATGAACCACATGAACGTCATGTGGTACGTCGGCAAGTTCGACGAGGCGACCTGGAACCTGATGTCCCACCTCGGCATGAGCGCGGCCTTCCTGCGCGACCACCATCGCGGCATGGCGGCGGTGGACCAGCGCATCAGCTACCAGCGCGAACTGCATGCCGGCGACACCGTGGCCATACGCACCGGCGTGGTCGACGTCAGCGACAAGAAGATCATCTTCTTCCACGAAATGCGCAATGCCGACACCGACACCGTGTCGGCGATCACGCTGTTGACCGGCATCCACATCGACACCCAGACGCGCAAGAGCTGCCACCTGCCCAAGGCGGCGGCTGACCGGGCGCGCGAGCTGGTGGTCACCTACGAACTGCCCTGGAAATCATGAACGAGACGGTGAAAGTCGGCACTGGCAACACGGCGATTCGCGTGCTTGGTATCGAGCATGTCGCCGAACTGGAACAGGTGCGCCAGTTCTTCCGCAACTATGCGGCCTGGCTCGGCGTCGACCTGGGCTACCAGAACTTCGACGAGGAGATGGCCAACCTGCCGGGGCGCTATGCCGCGCCCGAAGGGCGCCTGTTCTATGCCGAAGTCGGCGGCAGGGGTGCCGGCTGCGTCGGCATCCGGCCTCTGGCGGAGGGCGTCTGCGAACTCAAGCGGCTTTATGTCGATCCGGCTTTCCGCGGCCTTGGCGTCGGCCGCGACCTCGCCCTGGCGGCGATCCGCGTCGCGCGCCAGATCGGCTATCGCAAGATCCTGCTCGATACGCTGCCGGCGATGCGCATTGCCGTCAAGCTCTACCGCGAACTGGGCTTTGACGAGGCTCCCGCCTATTATCAGACGGCGGTGGAGGGCACGCAGTTTCTGGCCCTTGACCTCGAAAACTGGTCCGAGGACGCCATCAACAACCGCAGCCTGCATCACTTGTTCGACTTCAATCGCGCCTGGTCGAACAAGATGCGCGAGGTCGATCCCGACTATTTCGAGCGCTTGTCCCACCTGCAGACGCCCGAGCTTCTGTGGATAGGCTGCTCGGATTCGCGGGTCCCGGCCAACGAAATCGTCGGCCTGCTGCCGGGCGAGGTTTTCGTCCATCGCAACGTCGCCAACGTCGTGGTGCATACCGATCTCAACTGCCTGTCGGTGATCCAGTTCGCCGTCGATGTGCTCAAGGTCAAGCACATCATGGTGGTCGGCCACTATGGCTGCGGTGGCGTCAAGGCCGCGCTCGACGGCGCGCGCGTCGGGCTGGTCGACATCTGGCTGCGCCACGTGCGCGACGTGCGCGCCAAGCACCTGCACGAAATCGACACCCTGGCGCCGGAGGCAAGACACGACCGGCTGTGCGAACTCAATGTGCTGGAACAGGTCGCCAACGTCTGCCAGACTTATGTCGTCCAGGATGCCTGGCAGCGCGGCCAACCCCTGACCATCCACGGCTGGATCTACGGCCTCAAGGACGGCTTGATGCGCGATCTCGATATCACCGTCAATGCCGCCGACCAACTCCCCGGCCGCTACGCCGTTGCGCTTTCAACCTTGATCTGAAGGAATTGCCATGTCCGATCCCATCGTTATCGTCTCCGCCGCCCGCACGCCCATGGGCGGTTTTGGCTCCGGCCGCCGCTGCGCGGCTTAACCCTCGCTGCGCTCGCGTTAGCCTTCACCGAAACCGCTTTTGAATTGTTGAGGAGTTCCAAATGTTCGACCCCATCGTTATCGTCTCCGCCGCCCGCACGCCCATGGGCGGTTTTGGCTCCGGCCGCCGCTGCGCGGCTTAACCCTCGCTGCGCTCGCGTTAGCCTTCACCGAAACCGCTTTTGAATTG
>JALHPU010000037.1 GCA_022842325.1 Sulfuritalea sp.
ACCAGCCGTCGGGCCAGTTTCTCGTCTCTCACCATATCGTGCCCACTCACGTTCTCGTGGGCACAAGTTTCGCGGTTCCCGTCGCCGCCTGCTAGACGTCGTCTAAAGAGCGCTTACGATTTCTGGTGGATTACGTCATCCATGGGGGATTGCCAGCCAATAAGAATGATTCGCAATTTCTTGACAGCCCGTCCGAGGTAGATGAGAATGGTTCTCAACACGGATTTGGAGCCCGCCCATGAAGAACATGATCTGCACAGCAAGCGCCGGCGAGTTCGGCGTCGACGCCAGCCTCGCTGCGTCGACATCGGCCGAGCCGACGCTTCGCCAGCGCCGTCTGAATAGCAACGTCCTCTTCGCCGGCGGTCGGGAGCTGACGATCTTGCTTCACGGCGAGCCTTATTGCCTGCGCGAGACGCGCCAGGGCAAGCTGATTCTGACCAAATAATCCAGGAGCCATCATGTACGTCTGCATCTGCAATGCGGTGACCGAAAGCGATATCGGCAGCGCCGTGGCCCAAGGCTGCGGCAGTCTGCGACAATTGCGCGAGCAACTCGGGGTCGGCGCCTGCTGCGGCCGCTGCACGGGTTGCGCGCGCGACGTGCTGAAACACTCCCTGCACGCTCACACGCCCCATCGACCCGCAGCCGCCGGACAACTGGCGGCAGCCTGAACGACGAGAGGCTCCCCATGAAAGGCGACAAGAAAGTCATCCAGCTCCTCAACAAGTGCCTGGTCAATGAGCTGACCGCGATCAACCAGTATTTCCTGCACGCCCGCATGTACAAGAACTGGGGCTTCACCGCACTGGGCAAGCACGAGTACGAGGAGTCGATCGAAGAGATGCACCACGCCGACAAGCTGATCGAGCGCGTGCTGTTCCTCGAAGGCCTGCCCAACCTGCAGGCGCTGAACAAGCTGATCATCGGCGAAAACGTGCCCGAATGCCTGGCCGGCGACCTCACCCTGGAGCAGGGCGCGCATGCAGACACCAAGGCCGCGCTGACTTACTGCGAAAGTGTGCACGACTACGTTTCACGCGAGATTCTGGAAGACATTCTGGAAGACACCGAAGAGCATATCGACTACCTCGAAACCCAGATCGAGCTGATCGAAAAGGTCGGCGTGCAGAACTACCTGCAGTCGGCCATGGGAGCGTCGTCCGGCTCCTGATATCCGCGTTGCCGGGGAGGACCTGCCGCCCCGGTTGCAGCCCGTACCACCAGCCAGCCAGCCGGCGCATCACGATGCGCGGCAAGCCAGCCAAGGATCCTTTTACTCTTTGGAGGTTTGCCATGCATCTCGTCCGTTCGCTGCTTGTCGCCTGCTCCGCCCTCTGGGCCACCACCGCCCTTGCCCTCGAATACCCGATCGGTTCGCCGCAGAATCTTGCCGGCATGGAAGTCGCGGCCGTCTATCTGCAAGCCGTGGAAATGGAGCCCGACGGCCACATGCGCAAGGCCGCCGAGTCGGACATCCACCTCGAAGCCGACATCCACGCCCTGGGCAACAATGCCAACGGCTTTGCCGAGGGCATGTGGATTCCCCACCTGCTGGTCAAGTACGAGCTGACCAAGGTCGGCAGCAGCGACGTCATCCGGGGCGACATGATGCCGATGGTGGCCAGCGACGGCCCGCACTACGGCGATAACGTCAAGCTCAAGGGGCCGGGCAAGTACAAAGTGAAGTTCATCATCTATCCGCCCAACGCGAAAGAGAACGCCGCCGGCAACCACTTCGGCCGCCACACCGACCGCGCCACCGGCGTACGCCCCTGGTTCAAGGCGGTCGAGGCCGAATGGGAATTCACCTACGCCGGCATCGGCAAGAAGGGCGGGTATTGATCATGCGCATCAGACTGATTGCCGCCCTGCTGGCGGCGGGATTCGCCGCGCCCGTGTTGGCCAACGACATGGCCGCCGTATTGGCCGAGATGAAGCGGCTCGCCGCGCGCGTCGAGGCGCTGGAACAGCAAAACAAGGCACTCGAGAAATCGCTGGCCAGCGAACGCCTGTCCGAAACCGAACCCGAGATCGCCACCCGACTCAAGGCAGTCGAATTCCAGACGCTATCCATGCAGAAGCAGGCGCGCCAGATCGAGGCCCTGGAAGGCATCACGGTCGGCGCCAGCCTGACCGGCGTGGTGCAGAAAGTCGGCGCTGGCCATACGGCGAGCGGCGAGGACGAAACCCGCGCCAACTATCGCGGCGATATTTCCGTGACCCTGCCGGGCGGCGAGATCGGCAATGCCGAAGGCAGGATCTTCGGCCACTTCCGTTTCGGCCAAGGCACCGGCATCGGCCTGCGCCCGACCTATACGAGCAGCGCCAACACCACTGCCTTTGAAGTCGGCAGCGGGCTTGGCACCCTCGCGGCCGACGATTCATTCGGCATCCTGGCGCAGGCCTGGTACCAGCTCAAGATTCCGCTGATGAACGACGGCGACCCGACACAAACGCGGGCCAACACCAGGGAGCACCTGCACCTGACCGCCGGCAAGATCGACCCCTTCGTCTTCTTCGACCAGAACGCCGCGGCCGACGACGAATCGGCGCGCTTCATGAACAACGCCTTCGTGCATAACCCGCTGCTCGATTCCGGCGGCGACATTCGCGCCGACGCCTACGGCTTCGCCCCCGGCGCCATCGTGCAGTACGTCAATGAGCGCCAGAAGGGAGCGGAATGGGGCCTGTCGCTGGGCGTCTTCGGTTCCGGACCGGGCGCCAACTTCACCGGCTCGCTGGCCGGCCCCTTCGTCATCGCCCAGGCCGAAACCGCCGCACGCTTCAACTACCTGCCCGGCAACTATCGCGCCTACCTCTGGCGCAACGGTCGCGGCAACGGCTATGACGGCATCGAGCGCAAGCATTCCGGCATCGGTTTCTCGGCAGACCAGAAGGTGACGGACGAGGTGACCCTGTTCGGCCGCTACGGCCACCAGCTCAGCGGCAAGGTCCGCTTCGACCGCGCGCTGACGTTGGGCGGCGAACTCGGCGGCAATCTGTGGGGACGCGCCGCCGACGGCCTCGGCCTGGCCATCGGCGCCCTGCGCACCAGCAGCGATTTCCGCAACGACTCGCTGGCGCTCGATGCCAACGCCGACGCGGTGCCCGACTTCGGCTACCAGGCGAGCGGTGCGGAACAGCAACTGGAGCTTTACTACCGCTTCAGGCTCAGCAGCAAGATCGAACTGACGCCCGATCTGCAGTGGATCCGCCAGCCCGGCGGCAATGCCGGGGCGCCGACGGTCAAGGTGCTCGGCCTGCGCGCCAAGCTGGGCTTCTGAGCCATGCCGGCTCCACTCGCCCATCTGCTGTTCGTCGCCGCACTCTGGTTCGGCCTCGGCTGGGCTACGGCGGCGCATGCCCAGTCCACCGCGCCCCTGCCGAGCTGGACCGTGACGATCAGCGACGGCGTGTTCTCGCCCAGGCGCCTCGACGTCCCGGCCGGACAGCGCATCAAGCTGATCCTCAAGAATCAGGGGCCGGGACCGCTCGAGTTCGAGAACGGCGACCTGCACGTCGAGAAGATTCTTGCCGCCAAGGCCGAATCCTTCGTCGTCATGACGCTGCCGCCCGGCGAGCACATGTTCGTCGACGAGTTCAACATCGCCACCGGCGAACTGCTGATCGTCGCCCGATAGCATGCAGGCCGCGATCCTCCATTTCCATCCGCGCCGCTCGCCGCAGGCACCGACCCGGCTGACCCGGCTGGCGCGGCTGGGCGACTGGATGGCGCGCCATCGCCGCGGCATCCTCGCCGTGCAATGGCTGATTGTGGCGTTCTACGTGGTCCTGGTGGCCTTGCCGGCCTTCCTGCCGCATCCGGGCGCCGAAGCCCGGCTGTTCTCCGCCGACATGGGCGCGGCGAGTTTCGTCGCGCCGGCCGACGGCCACCCGGCGCAGGCGGCACCGCAGGACAAGCTGCCGGTTGCGGCCGCCTGGCGCGAGCGCCTGGTGCTGCTGGCGCAATACCTGTTCTGGGGCGTCTGGTGGCCCTTCGTGATCCTCTCCATCATGCTCATGGGCCGCGTCTGGTGCGGCGTGCTCTGCCCCGAAGGCGCGCTGACCGAATTCGCCAGCCGCCATGGGCGCGGCGGCTCGATTCCGCGCTGGGTGCGCTGGGGCGGCTGGCCGCTGATCGCCTTCGTGCTGACCACCGTTTATGGGCAACTGATCAGCGTCTATGAATACCCGCAGGCCGCGCTGTTGATACTCGGCGGCTCCACCGTCGCCGCCGTCGCCGTGGGCTGGATGTACGGCAAGGGCAAGCGCGTCTGGTGCCGCTACCTGTGTCCGGTGTCGGGCGTGTTCGGCCTGCTGGCGCGGCTCTCGCCGATCCATTTCAAGGTCGACCGGAGCGAGTGGAACCGCTACCCGCAGCGTACCGCCGCCGTCGACTGCGCACCGCTGCTGTCGGTCAGCCATCTGACGGGGATGAGCGAGTGCCACGCCTGCGGCCGCTGCAGCGGGCACCGCGACGCGGTGACGCTGACGGCACGTTCGCCGCATGCGGAAATCCTCGGCGGCGCACCGTACACAAACCCGCCCGGCACCGCCGAGGCCCTGCTGCTGATGTTCGGCATGCTGGGCGTCGCCATCGCCGCCTTCCAATGGACCGTCAGCCCGTGGTTCGTGCAGCTCAAGCAGGGCGCGGCGAACTGGCTGGTGGAGCACGAAATCTTCTGGATGCTGGAAGAAAGCCCGGCCTGGTGGCTGCTGACGCGCTACCCCGCGGTCAATGACGTGTTCACCTGGCTCGACGGCGCGGCGATCCTGGTCTGGATTTTCGGCGTCGCACTGGTGCTGGGCGGCATCGCCCTGCTCGCCACCAAAGCCGCGGCGAAGCTCGCCGGCCTCGACTGGCGGCGCCTGGCACTGGGCCTGGTGCCGCTGGCCGGTATCGGGCTGTTCCTCGGCCTGTCGATGATGAGCGCCACCCACCTGCGCGCCGAAGGCGTGGCGCTGGGCTGGCTGCCGGGCCTGCGCGCCGTGCTGCTCGGTCTGGGCGTAGCCTGGTCGCTGTGGCTTGGCACGCGTCTGATAGGAGTCGGCGCTGGTGGTACGGCGGCGCGCCGGCTGGCCGGCCTGATCTGGCTGCTGCCGCTGGGCGCGGTCGGCGCCAGCTGGATTCTGTCGTTTTACGTTTGGTAAGGAGACATTCATGATCGAAGACATGCATCTCGAACAGCCGCC
Source organism: Sulfuritalea sp. (assembly GCA_022842325.1). Lineage (GTDB taxonomy): Bacteria > Pseudomonadota > Gammaproteobacteria > Burkholderiales > Rhodocyclaceae > Sulfuritalea. Next base: position 5,197 of record JALHPU010000037.1, read on the forward strand.
CGCGCGCATGGTTGCCGGTGCGTTGGCGCATCTGGCATGCCACATGGAAACCGGCTGCGCGCGCGCCGGCCGTCTCGCGGCAATGCTGCTGGACCAGGTCGCCGGGGACCCCGAGGCCGATGCCCACCTGCGTACCCACGCCCGCGAGCTGGTCGAAATACTTGAACGCGACACAGGCAGCAGCGACATCGCGGCATGAGCACCCTGGCACAAATGATAGGCAGTGCATTTCCCGGCGGACCCGACTGCCTGTGCTCGCCCGACGAAGTCGCCGTAAGCCGCCTCGCACGGCGGCGCAAGCTGTGGGAACTGCCGCACGCCTACCATTGCGCGCTGATCGGCACCTGCCTGCCGGTCGCCGAGATGCGCCGCCTGGCGCCGCATTCCGGCTATGACGTCAGCAACATGACGGACTACAGCCTGCACACCGTGGTAGTGGGTTATTGCGAGAACCGCTGCGCCCTGACCGAAGCCATCCAGCGCTTTCTCGACAAGCGCCATGCCCGCGCCGTCGCCCGCTTCGCCCCGGCCGCCGCCGTGTCGAGTGTAGCCGCCGCCTGGCGCGAAGCCTTGCGCGCCGGCGAGGACGTTCCCGGTGCCCTGTGGGCCGCTTGGACGCATCCGGCGACCGACGACGAACTTGGCCGCGAAATCCACGGCGACATCCACATGCTCTCGCACCAGATCGGCGCCGCCGTACGCGCCGACCTGCGCCAGCTCGATCACCGCAAGCGCGACACCGAGCGGTTGCAGCAGCAGCAGCTCGCCGCGCTGCGCAGCGGCATCGACGAAACCCGCCGCAAACACGAGGCGGAAATCGCGACCCTGCGCCGCGAACTGGCCGTCGCCGGACAACGCGCCGCGCTTGACGCCGGCCATGAACAACAGCTTGCCCAGGCCGAGCGCGAGCGCAAGAACCACGCCGCCCTGCAGCAGCGCGCCGCGATGCTGGCGACGCGCGCCGAGGCGCTGGAGGACTGGAACGCGGCCAACGCCAAGCGGGCGGCGCAATACGAAATCCAGCTGCAGGACGCGCGCCGCGAACTCGCCGCCGCCGAGGAGGCGCTGGCCATGGCGCTGGGCGTCGGCCCCGGCGACGGCACCGCCTGCGCTCGCGACTGCCCGCCGGGAGCGGCCCTGGAAGGGCGCTGCGTACTTTGCGTCGGCGGCCGTAGCGGCCTGGTCGACGGCTATCGCAAGCTGGTCGAAATACGCGGCGGACGCTTCCTGCATCACGACGGCGGACAGGAACAAAGCCTGCAGCGCATCGACGCCGTACTCGCCACCGCCGATGCCGTGGTCTGCCAGGCCGGCTGCATTTCGCACGCCGCCTACTGGAAGCTGAAGGACGCCTGCAAGAAGCTCGGCAAGCCCTGCGTCTTCGTCCAGTCGCCCGGTGTCGGCAGCTTCGCGCGCAGCCTTTCCGCGCTGGCGAACGCCGCACCGACCGACCAGGTCATCCGCATCCCGGCCTAGTCCATGTACGCACTCGCCGATCACCTCGACCAATCCGTACGGCCGCGCCTGTCGCCGCTCGGGCTAGGCACGGTGATCCTGCTGCAGTTCGGGCAGGTGCGCCTGAGCGTGATGGAGGGTCACCGGGTGAGCCTACTGCCGGGAAAGGCCACTCCGAAACGTCTATCCTTTTGGGGACCAAGGTTTTTCTCCCAACCGAAAGTAGAAGGTTCAACGCTTAGAACAACAAATCGCCGCGCCTGGCGGCAAAGCATCCCGGCGGCGGGGAGGTGCCAGAGGAGACGTGGCGGGCGCGCTCCTGCGGCAATCAGGTCTTCGTCGCGGGACGAACTTCTATTAAGGGGCGCTTGTCTAGGCGGCGGCATGGGCAAAGGCGATCTTGCTCAGCGTCACCTGCGGGCGATCCAGGGCCTCATTGAAAAACTGGTGCAGATCTTCCAGCGTGGGGGCCGGATCGACCAGTTCCCAGTAGAGCCTTCGTCGGTCGCTGTCGGTTTGCACGCGCGCAAGCGCAGTTCGGCTACCGGAAAGCTGCCGACACGATCCGCCTCCTGGAATGCACGGTGCAGGTCACTCCGGATCAAGGAGAAATCCTTTGACCTTTGGCGGGGCCGACCGTCTCGTCAAAGTACAGTTCCAGGGCCTCCCGCAGCTGGGCCAGCGCCGCCGCCTCGGTGTCGCCATCGCTGGCCACGTCGGGTGCCTGGCACTGAGCGACGAATCCGTCCCCTTCGGGCATCACCCGACAGGCGAGCGGGCGTCCGGAGCGCGGGTCGCGCCAGGGGTCGGTCATGCGTCGGCCTCCTTCAATCCTTACGATGGCGGGAGGCGTACCAGGCAATCCCGACCAGAAAGGCGGTGGCCAGGCCCAGGACAACCATGGATTCAATGGCCATGCTGATCTCCTTTACGATACGTCGACAGGTCTGGGCAAAGCCTAGCACACCAACCCCCCCACCTTGGCTGCGAGAATCCAGGGCGCCGGGGCGGCAAGGGTTCTCGCACCCAGTATCGCCGGAGCAGATCGACGAGCGGGTCGTCGATAACGAATGGGTACGTCCGCGCTTGATCCTGCGTACCGGTCGCGTGACTTCATTTCAACGCGTCCCTGGACCGCTGGGCGTCGGTTGTGCCTTAACCCATGCCCGAAACATGAGGCGAACCTCTTCCTCCAAATTCGTCGTTGCCGCGCGCAATTCTTCCAGGAAGCTTTCCCGCAGCGCATCCCGGTCGACGCCGCCGTACTCGGTATTGTTCCTGAGCTTGTGCGCTTCGATGAACAGCTCCCTGTCGGCTTCCGTGGCGGGAACGGCATGCTCGAGGGCGTTAAAGACACTTTGTCGATGCCCGTCCCCGGCGGGGCGGTAACCCAGGATCTTGAACGCGGCCAATGCCAGCGCATGTGCGGCATTGTAGGTCCCGTTGAACGCACCCAGTGTCGACACCCCCTTGAGGGACGCATCCGCCAAATGGTCCCGCGCGTTATCGAGATGCCCCTGCAGCTCCTCCCGCGTCGGCGTGTACTTCTCGAGCGACGTCCCCACCAGCTTAGGCAGGTTGGCAGGCTTTGAAACCATCATCGTCTCCAATCAAATAGATCTTGGGTTCGGCCGCGATCCGATGCAGAAAGGCGTTTCCGTCCGCAAAGGACGCACGAAACTCGTCCGGTCGGTAGTACTTCGCGTTGATCTCGCGCCCGATCAGGTTTTCGACGGGCCGCAGGCGGACCAGCAGGTCACGGTACGAACCGCTGCCGATCACGAAGACGTCGACGTCACTGTGCGTTTTTTCTGCACCCTTGGCCACCGAACCAAAGATGAAGGCGATGTCGATGTCGCCACCGACCAACGCCTCCCGGACCTGATCGGCGATGCCGAACGTCTTGGCTACGATGCCGCAGAGCTCCGCGAAGATGGGACAGCGGTCATTGGCCTGGTAGATCTTGAGTGAGCCGCGCGCGGTCATGGTCAAGACACCCGCGTCGACAAGGGTCTTGAGTTCCCGCTGAATGGTCGATGGGGTGACCCTGGCCTGTCTGGCCAACTCGCGAAAATGCAGCGATCGCTCAGGGTTGGCCAGCAGAACACCGAGCACCTTCTGCTTCGCTTTGTTAAATAGTGCGTCCGCCAGCACGGTCACAGTGATTGCCTTTCGCGTACAGTTGACCGCATTATGCGTTTAGTAAAACGGAGCGTCAATCCTTTTTGGGACCGAGGTTTTTCTACCGACCGAAGTAGAAGGTTCAACGGCTAGAACAACAAACCGCCGCGCCTGGCGGCAAAGCATCCCGGCGGCGGGGAGGTGTCAGGAGAGTCGTGGGGGGGTGCTCAGGTGTTGGCGGGCATCAGGCCCAGTGCGCGCAGCCAGGCGCTGACCTGCATGAAGGCATCCAGCTGCACTTGATCGGGTGTCATGTCCCCCAGCGCATCGGATTCGGCGAGAAAGGCCTTCACGGTCTGCGGCCCGAAATCATCGCCGTGCCGGAACTTGCCGGCGATGTTCCGATACCCGATGGCCACCGACTCGTCTGGAAGCAACGCCTTGCACGCCGCCGCCAACGCCAGTGGCCCACCGTCATAATTGCGCACTGAAAAATAGATGTCGTAGGCGTCCTTCTTCTTGTCGCGGCCCACCAGGGCGAAACCCTTCATGACGAGAAAGGCCGGAATCGAGGCGACCAGCAGATCGACCGCGTTGGTGCGGCCGTCCGGCATCCTGCCTTTGAGATGGCGCACGATGGGGTGATCGAGCGCGACCCGGCCGCCGCTGGCCGCGATGACGCGCAAGCCATCGACCAGGGGGGCCGGTTCCTGCGGGGTTTGGCGTCGTCGGGCATCATCAGATCGATGAGGATCGGAATCCGGGCACCCTCATCGAGGCTCACCCAGCGCCGGAGCTGAAATGGTTTCAGGTCATCGACGTCGCGTTCGTAGCCGGCGTTTTGAAGGCATTCGATCAGGCCGGCATAGCCGCCCTCGGCGAGCGCCTCCGGCGACAGGTTCAGATCCACGTCGAGGGTTCCGATATGCGAGGGCCGCACATTCGGCATCAACAACCAGGGTACCGCGCCGCCCACAATCACGAACGTTTGACGGTAGGCGCCGAGCACCTGCCCCAACTCGATCAATACCGAATACGCCGCGGCCGCACCGCGCTCATCGTAATCGCGCGCGATATCCGGCGTCATCACTCTGCCGGCTTCCATAACGGCTCGATTCGGGTCTGGCGCAGATGCTCGGCCGCTTCGGCCCCGCGCTCGCCCGCAGCGCCCAGATCGAGATAGGTCTGAACGAGGCCGGTGCTCCAAACGCCGGGGGCCGGCTCGATCCGGTCGGCAAGTATCTCCGCATCGGCAGGCCGTTCGATGATGACGTTGTCGCCCTTGGTCGCCGGCTCCAGCTGCAGCCACTCGCGCAGTATCGATTCACCGGTGTTGTCGGCATAAAACACCTGCGTCGGATAGCGTGCGAACGGCGCCAGCCACTGCGCGGCCGAGAACGACGCCAACAGCGCATGGGCGCCCTGACCGGCGGCGTTCAGGGCCGCCTTGATTTGTCGGTCAAGTTCATCACCGTGCAGCATCGTGTAATAGCGCGCGCGCGAGACGCCGCGCTTTTGATAGGCATCGCGCCAGGCGTCCAGCAAGGCATCCGCGTGCGTCAGGATCACACCCTCTGCGCGCGCCTGCGCCCATTCCCGATCCAGCAAGGCCTGGCGCACGTTGCTCACCTGCCCCAGGCTGACGTGCGCCGCCGCTTCCAGATCCTTGACGCGCCAGATGCGCCCGGGTTCGCGCAGCAGACAGCGCAGGATTCGGGCGGCCTTGGGCGAGAAAAGGGTGCGCAGACCGCGCTTTGCCGCCTTCGGGTTGGCGGCGCCGGACCGCTCAATGAAGACGTGCCCGAAAACCAGGCGGCAGTTGCCGGCAAAATCCGCATAACCCACGCCGGCCTGCCGGCAGATGTCGGCCGATTCAGGGGAAAAGTAAGCGGCCATCAGGACGGGATAGACCGCCGGCGCGTTGAGTGACGATACATAGTCTTTAAGTTCCAGCACGGCCGCGCGCACTTGGCGAGGCTGCGCCTGGTACTTGACTTCGCACGCCAGGCGCCAATGCTCGGTCCCCGTCTGCACCGGCAGAAGGAAGTCAGGGTTGCGCGACCCCGGCAGGCCGCCGAGCGGCGGGGTTTCGACAGCACCGATCGTAACGAAGGGCACCCCTGCCAGCGTTTCTTTCAGCCTGGCCTGGGCGTTCGTTTCCTTCGGTATTTCAGTGGTCATAGTGCTTTCAACAAACGCTGAACATGATCTGATGAATGAATTGTAATCCGAGATTTCACCACAATCAACAATATCACCACGCGCTGAAATGGCATGTTATGGTGAAACTCGCCTACCCAGGGCCCAAGGTCATTCCCCGAGGATCGCCGGCAACCACCCAAGGGGACGCTCATGTCAGTTCCAAGCGGGCCCGTATTGGTCGGTTTTGCCTCTACTCGAGCGACTTCCGCCGGTTGGCAGGCGTTGAAACCATCGTCCTCTCCCACCAGAAAATCTTGGGTTCGCCTGCTCGGCGCAGACCAGCGCTTTTGTCCTGAAAACCTCGTTCAAGGCAGCGACACGCAGCGGCCACCCAATACCCTCGAACTTAACCCACCACCCACACTATGCCATACACATAACGGCCTTTTCATTCCAACGCCGTTCTTAGGCCGTTAATTTCAATAACATATTGAAATAATAACGTAAAAGTCTACTATTCTATTTACTCTGTGGACGCCAGATTCTTCGACCATCGCACTCTTCCCCACCCACTCACCCATCAAGTTCTTTTCCAGGAAACCTACTTTTAACACCTCGCCTTCGATTTCAGCCGCGCAGCCCCGCTGTGCCTTTAGCGTGAACGCCCAACCTTATTACCCGCCCATGCCGCTTGGCACCTCTGCGACACCCTGAAACACTTTGAACCACGGGCCAAGCTTCGCCCTCGCTTCTTGGCACCTCGGCGACACCCCGAAACACATTTGGCCTGCTGGCCACACCCCTCCCATTCCACTTGGCACGTCGGCGACACCACGAAACACTTTCACGTGCCGAGCTGGAGCGCGAGCACAACCGCTCCGTCAACCTCGCCGCGATGGCCAATGGCGGGCACCGGCGACAATCAAGTCTTCGTCGCGGGACGAACTTCTATTTGGGGGCTTTTATCTGGGCGGCGGCATGGGCAAAGGCGATCTTGCTCAGCGTCACCTGCAGGCGATCCAGAGCCTCGTTGAAGAACTGGCGCAGTACCTCAAGCGTTGGGGCCGGATCAACTAGTTCCAAGTAGCCTTCGTCGGTCGCTGACGGCTTGCATGCGCGCAAGCGCAGTTCGGCCACCGGAAAGCTGCCAACACGATCCGCCTCAAGGAATGCACGGTGCAGGTCACTTGCCTCATAGCCGTGGCGAGTCATCAAGATGTAGAGGTCGAACCAATCGCGCGATTTCGACCGCTCGGCGCAGACCAGCGCTTTCGTCTTGAAAACTTCGTCCAGGGTAGCAACACGCAGCGGCGAATCGCTCGTTCCACTTAAAAGCCGGGTGGTCGGGTTGTCCAGCCTCACGAAGCTGATTTTTACGGCATTGTCGGCAATGTAGTTTTGCTGATGCTCTTCCAGCAGCAATCCGGAATCAATGAATTCCTGCTCGGCAATCGCATCCTGGTTCAATTGCATGTCGGTCCCGGTCCCGCGCATGGCGTCGACCAGCTGCCGCAGGCGCAACACCGGAAGCAGATCGCCCAGAAAGGCAAAGTCCAAATCTTCGCTGAGGCGATGCCCGATACGCATGGTCAGCGCGGTGCCGCCGATCAAGACAAAGCCGCTCAGCAGAGGGCTGGTTTCCAGCCGCTGCCAGATTCGACGGGTGTCAGGCGGTAGCTTGTTGGTATCCAAGGGTGATGTTTTGCAGCAAGCGTTCAGTGATGGGTTGAGCTCGGATGACTTCAGGGTCGCCGGATGCCTTGAGGGATGCCCATTCCGCAGCCACGGCGTCAACACCGAACTCGAGCGAGGCATCGAGCAGGGTCTGGAATTCCGGCATGACCAACGCGCGCCGGAGCAGAAGCGTTCGTGAGGCCTTCGGGTTCGACCAGGCCAGCGTGCGATGCTTTTCCTGAAAACTGGCCGACGACGATGATGGGCGGCTCAATGCAGGATGCCCGCCCGGGGTCAGCAGGCCGAGGCTGACCCCGGCGGCCTTGGCCAGGGCTTCAACAAAACTCAGGCGCGCAGAACCGCGTTTCTTCATCCGGGACAGAGTTTCTTCTCGAACGGCGATGCGCTCGGCCAACGCCTTCTGACTAATCCCCCGAGATCGAGCGACCGCGAGGATTTGGCCAATCAACGATTCAGTACCCATGGCGATATAGTCAATCCATAACCAATGAATAGATTATATCGTCAATTAGCTGCCAAAGTAAGCCGGTCAGGCACGCTATGCGCGGCCACCCTGCTCCCTGCTGTGCGCCTGCAGCCAGCGCGCAAGATGGCACCGTTGCTTGCGAACGCCACGCACTCGTCCAGCAGATTCGCAGCGCCAAATTCACTTACCAGGCGATCGCCGACCTACTCGGCGTCACCACTGCCCACGTCAAACAAATCGAAACAGCTGCCGATCGCGAGCGCATCCGCGCCGTCAATCGCCGCGTTGGACGCCCAGCGCGCCACCACCACCCCGTAACTTCGGATTTTCACCACCCACCTACTCTATGCTTGCTTCATATTCTGTTTTCCATTCCCTTGCCATTCCCTTCAGGATTGTTTTGCTACTCGTTTGATTTAGTTTCATAAAAATCTACTTCTTTAGTTACTCTCTGCAGGAATATTGCTGCTCCCACTGCCCGCGTCAAACAAATCCAAACAGCTGCCGAGCGCGAACACAACCGCTTCGTCAACCTCGCCGCGATGGCAGCCCAGCGCGCCGCCACAACCCCTTAACTTCAGATTTTTACTGCACACCTACGCCATGCCCTAGCCATAATGGCCTTTTCATTCCCTCGCCATTCTTTGGCCACTTTTTACGCTAATAGTCTGAATTACCGCAATAAAAGTCTATTTCTCTAGTTACTCTCTGGACGAGGTCCCCCCTGACCATCATTCTTACCACTTCTTGACACCGTGATCCTGACGCCCAGCCATTCTTGACAGCTGCGCACATTATTACGTATGATCGTGCGTATCCGAAGAAGACAGGAGCCAATGTATGCCTACAATTTACGACCCCACCGCCAAAAAGGGCCGCCTGTCGCTCTCGATCAATCAAGACCTGCTGGATCGTCTCGAGCCCTACAAACAGCAGGTCAATCTGTCGGCGCAGGCGGAACAGCTGTTCGAGCAAATGTTGGAAGCACTGGAGAATCGTGCGTGGGCAGACCGTAACGCGGCGGCACTGGACGCGCATGGGCGGGACATCGCCGTCACGGGCCTGGCCGGCGCGGAATTTGAGCGGATTTGACGGGTGGCCCAATTCCACATCTATCCCAACCCCGGCATAAGGAAGGTCGAAATTCCGTATCTGGTCGCGGTGCAAAACGATCACATCACGAGCAGAACCGGAGCCACCGTCGTGATCCCACTGCGCGCCAACGCCCAGCCGGTGGAAATCATGGCACCGTGGGTCGAGGTTCCAGGACACGGGATGTTCGTTCTCTCCACCGATGAAATCTTCGCCATCGATACGGGGCGGCTCAAGGTTTCGGTCGGACTTCTGAGCCCGTCCGATCGGGCAAAGATCAAGCCGGCCATCGACAAGGTGATCGGCGAATATTGATTGGAGCTTCGTTGCGTATTCCACGCGCATCTGGTTACCGACTTCCACCGCTAGGTGGACAGCAAACTAGCACTGATCCGTGGCGCGCGGCACTACGTGGGCGACAGTGAGTGAGGTGAGGTGTGTCAACAGGGAGGAGTTGACAGGCTGACGCGACGAGGCTAAAGTTTTCGTCAGCAGTCGCATGCCTATGGGTTCATTTCAGCCAGTGATGAGCCAGGAACCGCCGTTGAGACGCGCGACGGCCGCAGGATCAGTCTGGCAAGGCCGCCTCGAAACGGGACTCGCATCGTGCAGGGCGAGAACCACCCAGCGGAAGCTGCGCCGTAACACAGACGTTCCACGCCTGAGGGCGTGTCTTTCGCCCGTCATCTTCGGGGCGCGGGGTTTACTGTCCCCATTTTCGTTTGTTGTACCGCGAGCCTCGGCTGGCGGAGTTTGTTTGCATCACAGCCAGCGCGTATATCTCCAAGGTCTCCTTGGAAATGTACGTGCCTCGGCATGTGCGTCGCGTTATCGCGACATCCCAGCAGCGGCCCCGTGACACGGGCCGACGCCTATCGCCGCATCGGTGACACGATGCGCCGTCCGTCCCGGACGATGTTCCCCTCTGTGCCTGACCGCCAGAGACACACTACTTTATTGAATGGCATATTCAATGGATTTGAACGTACGGCATGTACGCTCGATCAAGTGTCCTCACAGAAATTCGTTGCATGCGGCGCATCCTCGTCCCGGACGAGAACGTCAAGTTAGCGGTCACGCTCAGTGATCGGCTTGACGTGTTTGCGCAACCGTTCTCCCCGTGGTAGCAGCGGGGGCGACTAACGGGCATGGCAACATTGATTTTCGGCTTGCAACGGCCACTCAGCGGTAAGCTGAGGAGTTGCAGGACATTCGCGGTATGCGAATGCCTCCCTCGGGAGGTCCATCAGTATGGCAGAAATGCTGTTTGACTGGAGCCATCAGACACTTACGTAACGCTACGTCACGTTTCATCGCGCGTTAGATCGCGCATACCAGAAGACGAATGTCGACCCATCGCAACAACATGTCCACGGCGGGCAGAGACGCGCTTGCCCAATTCGTCAATGGCCGGCAAAAATAAGTGGCCATCGGCAGCTACCTGGCATCGAATTTCAGTGGCTCCAATTCGGCGACGAACTTGTAGGGATCGGTGAGTGCTCGGTGCCCATTGCTGCCGGTGGCGGAAAGTGGAAGCTGACCTTCGCCAAAATCGCCCGGAATTCGGAAGCAGCCACTCAACATGGCATTATCATATTTGTGCTTGAAAGTCGGCTGTGTAGAGGCTACCGGCAGTTCCAGAGGGTAAAACCCGATTCGGTTGACGGGCAAGCTCCGGCCAACATTTGCTCCATGATGGCGGCGGCAGGCTGAGACGCGTTGTTCGTCAAATCGTCGACCGATCTTCCGTTATTCGTTTGGACATTGACCTGGTTGAATGGAGTTTGCCGCGTACTGATGCCCTTGGAACTCTGTACTTTTGCCGCGCGCGACTAAGTGGATGTGACCTACCGGCGTAGCGACCGGTGATTAGCATCGGCTGCGTAAAGATCTCCCGGAGGCGTCAATACAAGCAATTCCCTAACCTATATCTGGTAAGCGTATATTGCGCTGCATCCTGCCGGATGCTCGTCTTGCCAAGACTGGCGCAGCGGGGTGTTAGCTTTCCGGTGGCGATCCCCGTCTGGCATAGGTGTTAGCACTGCAGACATGAATCCGCGGATAGTTTCGATCCAAGATTTAATGATAAGGACTATCAGATGCGATTCAGTTCCCACCAAGCCGTATCAATTGCACTCGTGGCTGGAGTGCTTGCCGCACTGGCCAACCCGGCTTCCGCCGAGGTCACTTTGAATGCGGGTGCCCGACTGTCACGTGACAACAATGTCAATGGCTCGCCCGATACGCCGACCAAGGCGAATCAGCTCAGCGACAACTTTCTTTCGCTGAGCGCGTCGGCGGTGTATTTCAAGCCGCTGGACGATGCGCAAACCAATTATTTCATTGGTCAGATCGGCGCGATGACGGCCAATTACAACAAGTTCGACAACCTGAATAGCTCGATGCTGATGGCGAGCGCGGGGGTTTACCGGCAGTTGTCGCCGACCTGGTCCGGCCAGCTCATGGGTCGCGCCTTTCGCCGCGACACCCGGCAAAACGAACGCGATTCCAATGGCGTCGGCGCAAGCCTTGAAATCAAGAAGCAACTAAACCAGACCTTATGGGTCAAGGGGGTTGCTGACTATGAGGACAACAAAGCCAATCTCGTTTCCTTCAGCTATACCGGCGCGACCTACGGCCTGAATCTGGGCTATCTGCCGCGCACCGATACCTTCGTCAACCTCGGCTACAGCCACTCAGCGCGTGATTTCAAAAGCGTCGTGACCTTCAATACCACCACACAAACCCTGTTCGCCGAGGTCACCGAGCGGATGTCGAAAAACTGGTACCTCAACGGCGGCTACGCCTACATGAAGAATGATTCGAACTTCGCCGGAACGGCTTACACCAACCAGGTTCTGTCGCTTGGCGTGAGCTTCAGTTATTGAGCACGCCTGACTCGTCCCAAGGCAGCCCAGTGCAACGCCTGCTGCAATCGAGGTTCAACTGCAGTTCAAGGAGATTCAAATGAAATTCAGTTCCGTAATTGTGCTAATGGCATTTTCCACTCTCTCGATAGGCACCGCGGCTGCCGCGGATCAGCCGGAGCCTAACCAGACGGGGGCTACCCCGCCTGCATCCCCTACCGGTTTCGGCAGCGGAACCGGCATAGGTTCCGGCGGCGGCGCGGGTAGCTCCAACAGCATAGGCGGTGGTTTCAGTGCTCCGACCAGCGGCTCCGGCAGCCAGACCTTCGGCGCAGGTTTCAATCAGCAAACCCCCGGCTCGGGCCCGTTCGCAACCAATCCTGCGCTCAACCCCACGCTCAGTCCCGCGCCCCGTCCCGCGCTCGGAGCAGGCGGGTAGGGGGAGCGTTATAGCGGATTTATTGGTGCTTGCCGCGAAAGCTGTTCACCGCCAGATCGGTTGAGAAAGCGACGCCCCGGAAAGGGTGTCTGAATTTTGATGATGCCGGACCGATCGAGCGAGGAGCAGCGAAATGGACCAACAGGATCCCGATTCGGTAGACGGCGGAGGGAAGCGGGAACCCCTGTCGCGCCTGATGCTCACGCTTATCGCGGGCTTGGGCATGTCGTGCTGGGGCCCGGCTGCACTGGCGGCAAGCGAGCCTCTGCCCAACATCAAGGTCATCGTCAAGAGCCATGCCGGCGGCATCGAGCTGGCAACCGTTACGAACAAGGACGGGATATATAAATTCACCGGGCTGACACCGGGCAAATACGACCTGACGATCGTCGGCCAGAGCGTTCAGTCGATCACCGTCGATGGCAAGCGAACCATCGTCGGGATGTTGAGGCGCAACGACGACGGCACCATTGCCTACAGCTACGACACGTCGCCCGGCTCTCCCGGTGTGGGCACCACGGGTACGGGTACGACTGGTACAGGCACCGGCACGACAGGCACTAGCTCCACTGGCCACACCAGCCCCACGAGTCCGACCAGCGTCACGCGACCGCCCACCAGTTCCGACGTGACGAGTCCCATCACCACGACCACCAGTTCGACGAAGCCGACCACCACCACCACGGGCACCGATCCGACCAGCGTCACGCGACCGCCCACCAGTTCCGACGTGACGAGTCCCATCACCACGACCACCAGTTCGACGAAGCCGACCACCACCACGACGGGCACCGATCCGACCAGCGTCACGCGGCCACCCACCGGCCTTGACTCGACGAGTGTCACCAGCCCGACCAAGCCGCCAACCACTACCACGGGTACCGATCCGACCAGCACCACGCGGCCACCCACCGGTGTTGATCCGACGAGTGTCACCAGTCCGACCAAGCCGCCCACCACCACGGGCACCGATCCGACCAGCACCACGCGACCGCCCACCGGCCTTGACTCGACGAGCGTCACCAGCCCGACCAAGCCGCCCACCACCACGGGCACCGATCCGACAAGTACCACGCGGCCACCGACCGGAGTTGATCCGACGAGTGTCACCAGCTCGACGAAGCCGACGACGACCACGGGTACCGATCCGACGAGTGCGGTCACCACCGGCACCAGTTCGACGAAACCGACCACCACTGCCAGCACTGCGACAACGGGGACTACGCGCCCACCCACCGCCGGCACCGACCCAACGAGCGCTGTCACCACCGGCACCAGCCCAACCAAACCCACCACCACGGGCACGGGCGTGGGGCCGGCAACCACGACCACCGGCACCGCGGCTACGCGACCGCCGACTGCGAGTATGGACCCAACGGGCGCCGTCACCAACGCGACCAGCCCCACCAAACCTGCCACTACCGGCGGCACCAATGCGACCAGCACCGCAAGACCGCCCACCGGCACCGACCCGACCAGTGCCACTACCACAGGCACGTCGAACGACGTGGGCATCACCATCATCACCGGCACTACCGGGAGCACGGGAACTACCACCACTACAGGCACCGAAGCGACGCGCCCTCCGACCGCGGGCACCGGCGTGGGCCCAGGCACTACCGGCACGACGACCGTGGGGGGCACGACCACGGGCACCACCAAACCCAACACCACCACAGGCACAGGCGTGGGACCGGCAACCACGACCACCGGCACCGCGGCGACGCGACCGCCGACTGCGAGCACGGACCCAACGGGCGCCGTCACCAACGCGACCAGCCCCACCAAACCTGCCACTACCGGCGGCACCAATGCGACCAGCACCGCAAGACCGCCCACCGGTACCGACCCGACCAGTGCTGTTACCACAGGCACGTCGAACGACGTGGGCATCACCATCATCACCGGCACTACCGGGAGCACGGGAACCACCACCACAGGCACCGAGGCGACGCGCCCGCCGACCGCGGGCACCGGCGTGGGACCAGGCACCACAGCCACGACGACCGTGGGGGGCACGACCACGGGCACCACCAAACCCACCACCACCACCGGCACCGCGGCGACGCGCCCGCCGACTGCGAGCACGGACCCAACGGGCGCCGTCACCAACGCGACCAGCCCCACCAAACCTGCCACCACCGGCGGCACCAATGTGACCAGCACTGCAAGACCGCCCACCGGTACCGACCCGACCAGTGCCGTTACCACAGGCACGTCGAACGACGTGGGCATGACCATCATCACCGGCACTACCGGTAGCGCAGGCACCAGCGCCACCGCGGGAACAACAGGCAACACGGGAACCACCGGTACGTCGAACAATGTCGGCGCCACCATCGTCACCGGCACTGCTGGAACCTCAGGAACCTCGGGAACCACGGGTACGACTGTCGCCACAGGACCCGCCGGCACCACGGGTAGCACGGGCACGGCGGGCGCCGGCGAGACACGTCCTGACGGGAAACCTGCCGATTCGGCTCAAAAGGCCGGGAACGAAGAACGCGCGCGCGAACCGAAGGCGGACTCCAGCGCATCCGGAAACTCGGCTGTCACCAGTGGCGCAGCAGGGGCAGCACCCGATGCAGCGGCCAAGGCTGGCGAAAAACCCGTCGGCGGATTCGGTAGCGGCAACGCCATGAGTCCCGGCGGCATGGGGTCCGGCCCCGGCATGAGCCCCATGGGCCCCGGACCGGGAATGGGACCTGCCGCACCGGGCGGTGCCATGGGCGGGCCAGCCGGCCCGATGGGTGGCCCCGGCGGTCCCATGGGCGGGCCTGGCGGTCCGATGAAACGTTAGTCGGTTTCGCCCATGCGCTTCGCCCCATTTTCCCGCCGAGGCGAAAAGATCGCCAGCCGGGTTTCCCTGGCTGCCAGCGTCACCTGACAAGCGGGTCGCCCGCCGCGGCGCCTATGACAAATTGGTTGTTTTACCGGATAGGCATGCATGAAAGCACTTTACCTTGGCGAACTGGAACTGGTCGGACGCGCGCTGTTGCCGCAACTGGAACAGGCCGGCTATACGGTGCACTGCGCGGTGCACTGCGGCGATCTCGATCCCGCGCGGCACTATGATCTGGTGGTGGATAACACCTCCGCGTCGGCCACCGAAGTACGCGCCCTCGTCGCCGGCATCGGCCACCATGCCGCGCACTACGTGCTGCTCTCGGGCAGCCGGGTGTATCCGGCATTCTTCCGCCTGAGGCCCTGGTGCGAAGACGAGGTCGACGTCTCGCTCGACCTGTTTCAATCCCTTCCGCCCTCCGTGCTTGCGGCACGCGCCACCGAAAGGGAGCTGCGCCTGTTGTCGCGCGGCCGCTTCCCGATCACGATCCTGCGCCCGGCTGAAGTGGAAGGGCCCGATGCGCCCAACGGCATCACCGGCTGGTTCGTCGACCGGATTCTGGATGGCGGCCTGATCGTTCTCCCCGAGGGCGACCTGCCGACCTATCGGCATGTGTCGGCCGAGGACCTGGCGCGCGCCGTCCTTACCGTCGCCGGACGCAAGGAGGCGTTCGACCGTGCGCTCAATGTCTCCAGTCAGGCCCTGCTTGGTTACTGGGGCCATGCGGCGATGGTGCGCGACGGCCTGGGCGTGCCCCTGCGTTATGGCTATGTGCCCGCCTGGCGCTGGCGGGCGGCCGGGCTTTCGCTGCCGATGGGGGAACTGGCTTCTTCATCGTTCATCGAGTCATCGCCGGTGCTTCATCAACTTGGCTGGCGGCCGGGCGACACGTTTGAGTTCGTCACCACGCTGGCCCGTCACTGTGCCGAACAGCGGCAGCCCGGTGACCAGCCCGTGATCGCGCGTGAGCGCCAGGTGTTGCACGAGGCAGAGGCGGTGACGCTGTACACCCCGGCTGTCGCATCGGTGCCGGCGCCGCAGCACAAGACCCGGCAGTGGAGCCTGCGTGCCTGGGGCGGACGACCGGCCAGCCTCCACCTCGAGCGCATGGACAATGTGCAGACCTTCCCGGCGCCGCTGGTCAAAGTCTGTGCGCTGACCCTCACCGCTGCGGAAGAATGCTTCATGCGCGGGGAATATCAGCAGCAGGGCGACCGCACGATAGGTCACAACGCCCTGTTGCAAGTGGTGCAACCCGGCGCGTCCAGCCTGACCTTCGGCGCCATGATGGTGCCGCTGTCGACGCTGCCCTGCGCCGACCCGGAGTGTCCGTGGTGCAGCAACGGCTACCATGCCGTGCTGGGCATCGGTTGCGGCGGCTATGGCTGGGGCATATGCACCACGCCGCCCTCGCATCTGATTCCGGCGCCGGCGGAACTGGGCATGGCCATCCTCCTCGCCGATCCCCTGGCAACTTTGCTCGATGCACTTGCGGCACCGCTGGCCGACGATCCGGGGCCGGTGTGGATTGCCGGGCGCACATTCGAAGCAGCGCTGGTCGCCTGGCTGGCGCAGGATGCCGGGCGGCCGGTGCTGCACGTGGATCGCCTCGGCTGGGGTCACGCCGAGTTCCCCACGCAATGTATTGCACCCGCGCTCGAGCAAGTGCGTGCCGGCACCCTCGCCGCACCGACGCTGGCGGTCGATTTCACCGGCTCCGGCGACGTCACCTGGCCCCTGGCCCACGCCCTGAAGGCCGGCTCGTCGCTGCATGTGCGGCGGCGCCCGCTTGGCCTGCCCTACGGTATTCACTGCCACGTGCTGCCCGCTGCCGCGGCCACCCGCGCCCTGCTGGAACAGGCCATCGGCACCCTGCAGCGCTGGTCGCTGTACCGCAACATCGATGCCCGCGTCGGCCCTGCCGTGCCGCTGGACCTCTATTGGGACGCCTTGCTGCCATCGCCATTTTCCCTGCCCTGGCTGGAGGACAAAGCATGAAGATCCTCCTGGTCGGCGGCAACCGCTATGTCGGCGTCGAAATCATCTGGCATCTGCTCGGTGCCGGGCATGAGGTCACCGTGCTGGCGCTCGACGCGCCGCCGGCCGACCTCCGCGCCCACGTCCGCCTGTTGCTGGCTAATCGCAACGACGAAGCCGCGCTGGCGACGCTTTTCGGTCATGAGCATTTCGATGTGGTGATCGACAACATCGCCTACGAGCCGCAGCAGGTCGCCAGCCTGACCGGCGCTCTGCAGGGGCGCGTCGGGCGCTATCTGCTGACCAGCACCACCGACACCTATCCGCATAATATGCCGCGGGACTATACCGAAGAGCAGACGGAAATTCGCGAATACGACATGGCCAGCCTGACCGAGGGGGAGCGCTACAACTACGGCAAGCGCTCCTGCGAAGCCGTGCTGATCAAGTCCGGCATACCTTGGACGGCGCTGCGCCCCTGCATCGTCACCGGCCCGCGCGACAACATCAACGGCGCGCCTGCGATGCGCGGTACCCACTGGTTCGAGGAATCCGCACGCAGCCATTTCTGGCCGCAGCGCATCCTCGACGACGGCCCGCTGCTGATGGCCAGCGAAGACGAGTACGTGATGAAAATGGTCTGGATCGGCGATCTGGCGCGCGCCTACACCCATGCCATTGCGCATCCGGAATCCACCACGGGGCAGGCGTTCAACGTCGCCGGCGACGAAGTCTGGACCAACGAGCGCATCGTGCGCGCCCTCGCCGCGGCGGCAGGTGTTGCGCCCGAGATCGTGCGCGTGCCGGCCGCCGTCATCGAGCAAGCCGGCCTCGACTACGCACCGGTGTACGGAACGGCCGCCTACTGGCCGCTGGCCGATAACGCGAAACTCAAGTCGACCGGCTGGAAACCCACCCCCGCCGAGCAGTGGATGCCCTTCCTGCTGGAAGCCGACTCGGCGCCGATTTCGCGGGCGTGGTACGGCAGCCGACTGCAGGAAATCGCCCTGGCGCGGCATGTCCAGCGCAAGCAAGGCGAAGTGGTTGCCATTCCCGCGGCCATGGAACCGCAGGCGGACAGGGCAAGGCCCGACCACGCCGCCTGCGCCGCTCCCACCGCGGGCCACCACGAAGCGGAAGCAAGCCTGGTCTGGCAGGCGCGGGCAATGGAGCAAAGCTCGGGCAGCGTGCCCCTGCCCGAATTTTTCAAAACCTTTCGTGGCGCCACCGTCAGCGGCATCGGGGTCGGAACCTGGATGGGCGACCTGTCAGCGGCCACCGACGCGCGCTATGTCGAGACGCTGGTCCATGCCGCCAGCCGCGGCTTGAACGTGTTCGACACGGCCATCAATTACCGCCACATGCAGGCCGAGCGCTGCGTCGGCCTGGCGGTGCAACGCCTGGCCAAGAGCGGCATTCCACGCCAGGCCCTGCTGGTGGCCAGCAAGGGCGGCTACATCACCCACGATGCCGCGGGCGCACGCGACTGGAACGACTATGTGCGCCAGGAATACCTGGAGCCCGGCCTGATTTCAGCGGAAGAAATGTCGCGCGCGCATGCCATCAATCCGCGATTCATTCGTCGCCAGATCGACCAGAGCCTGGCCAACCTCAAGCTCGAAACCCTGGACATCTACTATCTCCACAACCCCGAGGAAGCGCTCGCCGGGCTGACTGCAAAAGATCTGCGCAAGCGGCTGGCAGAAACATTTTTCGTTCTCGAAGAAGCCGTCTCCGCCGGCAAGATTGGATGCTATGGCCTGGCCACCTGGGATGCATTGCGCGTTGCAAAGGATGACCCCCGCCACCTGTCGCTGGTTACCGCCATCGCCGCGGCCCGGGATGCGGCGGGCGGCGGCGAACACCACCTAGCGGTGATTCAGCTTCCGTTCAACATCAGGGACCATCAGGCCTCAACGCTGCCCACGCAAAAGGTCGGGCGCGCCGTGTTGCCGGCATTGAAGGCTGCGGAAGAACTTGGGTTGTATGCCATGACCAGCGCGAGCGTCTTGCAGGGAGCAGAAATTCTGGAAGCCGATGAATCCCGATTGCGGGCAGCGGTCCCTGGATATTCACTGATCACGGCAGCGCTGCAGCTTGCTCGCAGCACCCGGGGGGTAGGTTCTGCGCTCGTCGGCATGCGACGCATTCACAGCGTTGAAGAAGCCTTGGCGGTGGCGGAGATGCCTATACTTCATGATGATGGATGAAAGGATAGAAAATACAACGGTAGCGTAAGTAGGAGTCTGCACCAGTAGGCCGATACTCACGGAAGCCAAAGATTTTTTTCAATAGCCGCAATGCGGCGCGAGCCACACTGATTACAACCGCTACGTAGCCTAGGTTCAGTGGAAAAAATCGCTGACTCCGAATTAATGACCGCTTACGGGCAGCCGGGGCAAACGAACGTCGGCTATGGAGCGCTTTTTCGAGCGTCCCCTCATGGCCGAGGGCACTCGGTGACCAACGGCGGCTACCTGGTTTCACAATTCAAAGGACGCTCTCCGATGGCGAGCTTGATGGTTTCGTGCCCTGAACTGACGCTCGTTCGTAGGGAAAGCAGAAGTGCAACGACAGTTCATATGCAGCGTCGTGAAAGATAGAGCGGAGAAGGCGCAGTGCTGAACGCTGTGGCGGTAAGCTACCGCAGCTTCTGGCCTTCAATCTCCCAGCAGTCCAAGCCGGTGATCACGACAGCTACCGGCTTGGGTGGCTCCGCGCCATCCTTGAGCCGCAGCCAGCCGCTCTCGATTTGCTCGGGACTCACAAGGTGAGTCTTGAAAGCATTCGTAACGACGGCTCCGGTGTGCTCGTCCCGTAACCCCCGGATTTCGGTGATGGGCATCATTCCAAAGTAGCGCCGGCCTTCGACTAGGAGCGACACGGTAAGCGTTACCTGCACCTGCGTCCCGTAGCCATTATCGACGTAAGGGGGCACAGGAAATATCTGCACGTTTTCGTGCTCACCGACCTCAATAGGGTACTCGCCATTGTTCCAGCGGCAAACTGCCACGTCGACACAAGTGCCCAGCGGGTTGCCCTCGACATCATGCACCACGCCATGAGAGAAGAAGCCGTTCTCCATCCGAAACGGCATAGGTCCGGTGACTTGAATGCCGAACCCCATCTTCGTGCCGCGAAACTCGCACAACACCGGCAGTGCCAACCCCTTTACTTGCCACTTGTGCGGCGCTGTGTCGATGGGACTGTAGATCGCCATCCCGAGTTTCTTGGCGAGCTTTTTCGCCGACACCGTGAATCCCTTTGCCGACACCAGGCAGCCCTGATGCGCGCGAACGTCTCTCACCATGCCGGCGAAGGATTCCACCCCTTTGACGTCAACCGGCCGCGCGTAGTCCTTGCAGTCGAAAATGATCCGCATCGGGAACTGGCCGATCTGCTGCTCTACCAGCACGTCTATTTGCCGGTCGGTCTCGCTGTCGTAACCATGGAGGGTTGCGTTATGCGTGACCGTAGCACCTGGCGCCAAATCCTTCTGGATCTCGGCGATCAGCAACTCAAGCTGCTGCCATTCAGGACGCTCTTCAGCCACGATCTACCCGCTGACGAAAATCCTGGCCAGCTTTGAAGCGCACGGTACGCTTCGCTAGCACCTGCACCAGGGCTACTGTTGCGGGATTCCAACCTTGGCGAGCCTCTCGGCTGTAGATGGGCCAGGCGCCGAAGCCTTTGATCTCCACCCGGCCTCCAGTGCCAAGGCGACCCGCAATCGCATCGAGCAGATGATCGACGCAGATCGCTACATCAGGGGCATTCAAGCCTCGCGTGCGCTGCGCACGACGCTGTACAAGCTCAGATCGAGTCATAAGGCAGGGAGGATACCGACCGGTCAAGCCCCAAGCAACTGCTCGCACGCCGCCCTGGTCTTCGGGTAGCGCATTAGCATGTCCCATTTCAGCAGCGGATTGACTTGGATCTCGACGCCGATGCCGCGCACAGCCACCAGGAACACTTGCGGATGTTTGTAGATCGGGTTTAGCGCAATCCGTGTCACGCCCTCGGGCGATTGCGTCTCCTGCGCCACCTTAGCCGTCAGTGCGTGCCAGTCTGGCGCCGTGAATGCTTGACCTCCCGCTACCGCCGTCAACAGCTTAGCTAAGAACGTATCCGCCTCGCCGCGAGTCACTTCCGGCAGCGACTGGATTACTGGAGTTGCCTTGCGTGGCAAAGGCGGCAGCGGGAATTCAGCAGTCGTACGCGCTGCATCCTTTAGCTGCTGCTTGTGCTTGCGCATTGCCGCTTGGATTGCCTCGGAAGTGGCCAGCCGTGGATGCGTAGCGGCACCGGCCGCAATCTCCTTCTCCAAGCCAGCATAGTCGATGTCCTCGCCACTGTCGTCGACTTCCGGTAGCTGATCGTCGCGCAAAACACCACGGGTGCGGATCGGCGGCTCAATCTCGTCTTCGTTGCAGGCAACCATCAGCCGCCCTTGATGGGACTGACGCCTGCGTTTGGCATCCCAAGCAGCATGTGCCCTCGGGAACAGCTTGAATCGCCTCTCCCAGCCGTCAAACGCGCCATCGAGTTGATACCAGGGAAGCTCACCAGACCGGTCTTCCTCGACCAGGAAGCCACCATCGACCAATTCGGATACCAGGATGCTCTGGTCGCGGTCACCGAACCCGGTCTCGCGCTCGATGTCAGCGAAGCTCGGTAGGGCAGCCGGCTGCTCGAATGTCAGGTATCACCAGTAGCGCCAGGAAGGCGTCGAACGGTTCCAGGGCTCTTGGCAAGGCATCCTTGGTCGACTGCAAGAAGAGGCCATCGGTCAGGATCAGGCGATTCTGCGTTTCCGCCACAAGAGCGGATCGCGGGTGGTTGGCGCAGTGCTGTACCAGTAGGAAGTAGACCTCGCGCAGATTAGAGGCGGCAAACCCCCTGCGTGTCTCAGCGGCCACCTGCCCAAAGGTGAAGCGTCCCCGTGCAGTTAGTTTGTCGACGGCGGCCTCCATGGCAGCCTCTAGGGAGTCGTAGTGGCGCTGGTCCTCCACGATCACAGCCTGGGCCACTACACCGAGATCCAGCGGGGAGTTTTCGGCTGGCTTAGGTACCTCCAGTTTCACTAGGCGTGCGCGCACCTTGCGGCTATCGGATGATAGGGAGAACCGCTGACGTTTTGCGGGTGCTTGGGCCGCTTCCTCGTCCAGCCATTGCACGAAGGCGGAGGCCTCGTCCACCGATGGCGGTGCAGTGGTGGACCAGATCCCATCGAACCAGGTGCATAGCTCGGCGACCATGACCGGGTCATCAACCAGCACGCCTAATTCAGTGCGACCGAGGATGCCTCGTTGCGTCAGGTTTGCGCTGCCCATCATCGCCAGGCTGTCGCCGATTACGGACTTGGCGTGCAGGGACGGGACGTGGTGGATTTGCTCAAGGTTCGCGCGAATGAATGCCCACGCTTTGGGGCGGTCTCGCGCAGACAGAGCACGCAACCATTCTTCGACGTCGGAGAGCAGGCGCCATTCGGGTTGAGTGCTGACGATGCGCTGGAGGTAAGTCACCCCTATGTAAGGCGACACAATGCGAACAGGACCACTCCTTGCGACGCGCAAGATTGCTGAGTCGAAAGGTGATTCTGAGTCGCTGTCCGAGTGGTACAGCAATGTCGCCATACAACCTCCCTGTAGACCGACGACATTATGCCGAACTATGGCACCAGCTTGATGCAATAGTTTGTCCGCATCGTCGCCTTGTCCGTCGACACGAAGAGGCGTGCCGCTTTATGCCTGAATACTCAGTGACCACCGTCAGCTACCTGGCATCGAAATCAGTGGCAGCAATTCTCGGCGACCTTGCAGTGCTACTTCACACTGGCCAACGTTCTCTCAAATTGGAAACTCCTTCTGCAGCTGCTGCATGCGTACTAGCAATGCTTTAAGTTCAGGGACCAGCGAGACTCTGACCGAGACCGGCGCTGGGCCGCTGTTCCTGGCGACGATGCGATGGCCGTCAGCGGTCTTTTCGGTATCGAGTGAGAACGGATAGTTGTCGTTCTGACCCGCATGGGTGCTGACTGCCGCCAACGCGACCAGGACAGAAAGCAACCAGCGAACGGCGAAGTTGGCGGCGATCGTCATTGTCGATCCGCCGCTCGCATTCCGAGCTTCTGCCTGCATCGAGGATAGTTCGCGCAACCCCAGAAGTCATGCCTGCCGTTTGTACCCGCCACGCGCCGCATCTTGATGCCGCACGAAGGACATGTGGGCGTGGTGTAGTCACCCGCGGTGGCGAACGCCAGCAGCGCCTGCTGTTGTGCTTCCGGCAAGCGTTTGATCATGGCCACCAACATGTCGCCGTTAACAAGCGTGATCGGGTTGGTTTGCGCAAACTGCTTTGCGTCATCGGAGAAGTTGCCCGAGGCCATGAAGAAACCCTTGGCGATCTTTTCATGGGCCATCACGCCGAGTAATTCGCGAACGGGTTGGACGCCGACATAGCGCTTTCCCCAAGCCTTGCATTGAACAATCGCCGTCGCCTTGCCTGAGTCGTCCTGATACAGATGAATGTCGATGCCGCCATCGGGGCCAAGGGCTGTGGTCTCGCTCTTGATGCCCTTGATCTCGTAGAACTTCTGGCAGACATCTTCGAACCGCTTCCATTCGATGTTGCGCAGGAGTTCGAGGCTCCATTCCGTTGGTCGCGTGGCGGCGACTTTCTCCGCTTTCCAAGCGTCCCAGATTGGATCCTGCCCGGGGGCTGGCTGATCGCATTTCGGAAACCCGGAGGTGCTCGGTTCCCTTTTCCCTTCGATCACGCGAGGATTCCATCCGCCCGATGACTTTTGCGCAGACCCGGCGCGGGACGCAGCTATCCTTTGGCGCGCAAAGGACATCGCACCGACGACAAAGAAAACGCCAGAAAATATCCAGGCCACGCTTGAAAGTGCGCTGGCGATCGGCTTCAGGACCAGGCTCGACCCCCATGCCGACGGCGCCACCCACTTCATTAGTACAAGTAGCACGACACCGATGACGATGGAGATCCACCACGGTGCCGTGAACAGCACTTCGAGCAATGTTTCTTTCTGGTTACGCCGACGTGCCATTGTTTTTTCTTCTCCGGTTTCTACGGGCGTTGCTGATTGTCGCTGTCACCTGAGAGTCGATCTCACCAGACAAAGCATGTAGCTCGAACTCGACATCGCCTAGTGCCGAACCAGAAGAGTCGGGGATGCCCATTTGGCAGGGACATTCAACGGCGTGCAGCCTGCGTGCTGCACGCGCTGGTTTTCCAATATGTCCAATGTGTTTGTAGCGAGCGTAATGAGCTTATCATAATCACTCTTTGCGCCAACCAAGAGGATGCCCGGATGATCACCGCATCGCAACTCTACGCCTACGTGCAGTGCCCTCATCGCGTCTATCTGGACGCATTCGATGATCAGACTCGCCGCGATGAACCCAATGCGTTCGTCGAACTACTGTGGGAACAAGGTGTCGAACATGAAGCGCAGATCGTTGCCGGCTTGGGAATTACCGCCGACATGAGCGTGGTCCAATTTGACGATCGGGAACGCGAAACCCGGCTGGCCATGCAGCGAGGAGAGCGCCTGATCTATCAGGGACGCCTGAGCTCGGGTGATCGGCTGGGGGCGCCCGACCTCTTGGAGCGTCGCGGTGATCGCTATATCGCCGGCGACATCAAGTCGGGGGCCGGCCTGGAGGGCGACGACAGCGACGCCAAGCTCAAAAAGCATTACGCCGTCCAACTCGGACACTACGCCAACATACTGGACCTGGAAGGGCTGGGAGTCGGTCATGAGGCATTTGTGATCGATCGCAGCGGTAGCCGGGTGCCCTATGTGCTCGATGAGCCACAGGGATCGCGCAACACAGTGACTTGGTGGGAGGCCTACCTCGAGTCGGAGACGGCAGTGCGCGCACTGCTCGCCCAGACCGCAGTCACATTGCCCGCGCTGAGTGCGACCTGCAAGCTGTGTCACTGGTATTCGTTCTGTAAGGCCGATCTGATTGCCCGAGACGACCTGACGCTCATTGCGGAGCTGGGACGGTCAAAGCGCGATGTCATGATGTCAGCCGTTCCATCCGTGCGGGCCCTCGCCCGATCGAATCCGGATTCGTTTATGCAGGGAAAGAAGACGGACTTCGCGGGAGTGGGTCCCGACAGCCTGATCAAGTTTCATCATCGCGCACAGCTGTTGGCGACGCCGGGGGCCGTGCCTTACCTGAAACAAACGGTTTCGCTTCCGATCGCGGCCAGGGAGGTTTTCTTCGACATCGAGGCGGATCCCATGCGTGACGTGGTCTACCTGCACGGCTTTGTCGAGCGGCTGCATGGCCAGCCCGGTTCCGCACGATTTGTCCCGTTCTTTGCCGACGGGATCGATCCTGCGCATGAGGAAAGGTCCTTTGGTGAGGCATGGGCCTATTTGTCTGCACGGGTGGAGGACTCGATTGTTTACTACTACTCGAAGTACGAGCGCACGGCCTACAAGAAGCTGGCCTCCAGATATCCGGGGGTGTGCAGTGAGGAGCAAGTCGTTGAACTGTTCGGGCTCCCGGCGATGGTGGACCTTTACTCGGACATCGTGAAGCCGGCCACGGAATGGCCCACCTACGACCAGTCGATCAAGACCCTGGCCCAGTTCCTGGGCTTCCAGTGGCGGGACACTCACCCGTCCGGCGCCGCGTCGATCGAGTGGTATCACCGCTGGATCGAAACGGGTGACGTGGCGATCAAACAGCGCATCCTCGATTACAACGAGGATGATTGTCTGGCCACCGGTGTGGTGCTGGACGGGATCAGGCGACTTTGAGTGAGCGCAGTCAGGCGCCGACTTCGACCAATGCGCATCGGATGTCTGACGACACCGGCGTCCAGGCGATCGTGTAGCTGCCCTTGATTCGTAGATCCTGGTCCTTGTTACCCGTCGGCTTCTGAATGTGGCCGGTGATTGGCCGTCCGCCCCTGAAATGACCATAGATACCAGATGTCGATCCGCTCCAGAAACACGGATCATCAGCAAAGATGAGTAGCGCCGTACGGGAAAATCCCGCGGTATGAAGCTCCTCCGCGAATGCGATGTCTTTGCAGCAGCTGAACATCTGCTCGGGATACTGGCCGTTGCGCGGATATTTCAGCTCGATGGCGAATATCATTTCCGCCTTGTCCTTCGAGCAAACGACGATGTCTATCTCTCGCTTGGTGAATGCCTCCTTGGAGAAGTCGAAGGATTCGACATGGCGTTCGAAACGAACCAGATACTGCGGAAGCTCCGCGCGCAGGAAGATGCCGAATTCGTGTTGCAGGCTGAACTCGTTGTATATCTCAATCCGGTGCGCGGCAACGGAAGCAACGAATCGTGCAACCAATGGCGCAAGCGGGGGTGCGTTGATCGGGGTATTGAGTCGGCCTTGTCGTCGCACAGGGTCCACTTTCCCAGAATTCGTGTAGTTGCCAATCAGGCCATCCTCGCGTCGCCGGCGAATGAGGCATCCTTGGGCCGCCAGTCCCCGCGCGGCAGAATTGACTGCTTGCTGCGGTGCCGATTCGCCGAGTATGGCGGTCGCGATTTGTCGATCCGTCAATCCTTCAGTGTCACTCAAGAGAGCCAGGATCTGCTGCGCTAGCTTTGACATAACAATTGGCCCGAGGCGTTTTATTGCCGCTTCAATAGTAGGTACGCATCAAGAATAGCAAGATACTGACGATGATCAGTCCGGTAACTACGCCATATCCAAAGTAACGCACCCTACCCTCCCTCCGTTCCATGGATCCCCATCGAAACTTCGGGTGAGCGCCTGGAACGTCGGCTCTTAAGCAAGAAATCTCTGGAGTCGGGTGCACCTTTCGGGCGGTAAGGCGCATACGTCGGTGCCGGACGTTGCCGACTCACCGGTGACGTCCTCGCCACCGCGTCCAGAGAGCCACGAACGGATGAAGATCCGTCTTGACCGTATGCACGAAGATGTTCCAGAGCCGCTCCCGATTGCGGCGATTCCCGGCCAGCAACAACAGGCCGGCCAACCCGACGACAACAAGGAGCAGCGCACCGGCCACCACGATGACCATGGCCTCCCATGGCGTCCAGTCTCCCCAAAACACCAGTCCGGCCGAGCACAGCGCCAGACACAGTGCCCAAAGGGATGCAGCAAGAGATTCGTGCGAGCTGGATGTCATAGGGTCAATAGCCGAATCCATTATCTCGTCAATCCGCAACATCGCAATGGACGATGGCCTAGCGCTGCTGCCAGGATTACACGTCTAACGCGAATGATCCTCACGGCTTGACTCCCTCTGCGCCGCCCGGAACCTCCAGGTAGCCGTGTCGGCATCGAATCCTCACCAGCTCATCGATGCTGGTCAGTGCGCTCAAATAGGTATGCACCCCGCCTCGTCTGGAGTGCGCGGAACCATGGATCGTCATGATCACCGAGTCCCCCAGCAGGTCCGGTTGGGGGTCGGCAATCGCATAAGTTCGTCCATCCGGACGGCGAAAGAGCCTCATGGCGCCCAGCTTACCGGCTGGCCTGGCTCACCAGGTGAGCCAGGCCGCGCGAGGCAATTCGCCTGGAGTTCCGTCAGGCGGACTACTTTTGGGGTGCGGGAATCGCGGCGTCGATCATGGTCTTGGCGCGTTTCCTGTCCGTCCGGGACAGGCGATGCCACCAAAGGATGACCCTTGCCAGTTCGTCTTCCGGACAGTACAGGAACGCCGGCGGTACCTTCAGCACCTCCGCCAGGCGCACGGCCGTTTCGAAGGGTGGGGCGTGAATTCCCGTCTCATACCGGCTGATCCGGGCACTCGCCGTACCTTCGTCCAGCCCGATCGCGACCCCCAGCCGATCCTGTGGCAGACCGCTGCGCTCCCGCGCCTCACGCAGGCGCCGGCCGAACACCGAGGCAGGATCTTTCAGTCGCATCCTGCGAGTTTCGTAGAACCAGGGTTGTCGCGTCTCTACGGATATCGTAGTATGACAATGTTGCTTTCATGGTCTCCCCCCGCCGTGCAAACACGCTGCCAAGCGGACGCCGCTCAGCGTGCCAGGCCCGGAAAAGGATGCTCGTTAAAGGTCCGTACGGAGCACCGTCAGCACGTCGGGAGCTAAAAACAACTCAACAGGCCTTGCGCGAATTCAACTCGGTGTTACAAGAATTCATGGCCTGACGGGCGCAGACATTCCGTTGTCGCAGAATCGGGCTGTGTTTGTCAGAAGCCAAGGGTGAATTCGCGATGAATTCTTCGACACTATCCGGGGAGGATGCTGATGAGCAGGAAATCATGGTTGGCCGTAGCTATTGCAGGTACGTTGCTGCACGGGATGGCAGTTGCCGAAACACCCTTACCTTCGGCGGCACCACCGCCGGGGGTTTTGACGGCGGGCGAATTCCTGGTCTTGCCGGAGTCAAAGATCCGGCTGAATCGAATTGTTCGTCCCGACGATCCGCAGTCGATCAGCCTCCTGACGGAATACAACTACACCCTGACCAATACCACCGCCGACCAGGAGGTCACGTTTCAGGCGGGTGGCTTCACCGTGGCAGGCGAGGTGCGGCGACCTTCTGGCGACTTGAAGGAAATCCTGGCCATGAACACTGGCGGTGGTGCGGCACAAACGGCAGGGGCGACGGCGGTGGGTGGCGTGGTCGGATTGCTGAGTGCCTTTCTAGGCCCCGTGGGATCCGTGGCGGCCTATGTCGGTGTGAACACGGCGGTCGCGCATACGATGTACGACACGCCCATGGCGCGAATTAACGAACTGAAGAAGCGCGTGTTTCTGAACGCCCGGGGGGACTCGATTGTGTTGCTCCCCGGCGAATCGGCCACGGGAAGCAGCTGGATACGGCAATCCGGGGTGGAGACCGCAACCCTGGTCCAGTTTTTCATAAAGGCTGGCGATGGGCAGCGGCGATTGGTTCAGCTCGGATTGGCAAATACGCCCGGCCCTGTTCCCGCCAAACCGGCGCCGGAAGCGGCGGTTTCGCAGCTGACCGCTGACAGCACCGTGTCGAATCAATAGCGACGCTGCATGGATACCCTTACGCGATTGGTTGCGATCCATGAACCCGCATGATCCCATTCCCCGGGCGGGCGCGGCATTAGCCTACAAGCGCCCACGCCGGGCGTCTCGGGTGGGCGTGTCGAAGACGGCGCTCGCGGTACTCCTGGTTGTGCTCCTCGTCGTCGGCGGCGGCGCCTGGATGTATTGGAGCGCAGAAATCGATGACGAAACCTACAAGGGCTTCATCGTCGAGGCCGGCCCGTGGTGTGGTGGCGGGCAACTCCTGCGCACGCATCTCTTAAGCGACGGCAAGATTACGCGATGGGAAGCGCGGGCAATTCGGCAGTCGATGGCGACCATAAGAACGAACAACAGGAAATGCATCGATCCCGCACCTGAGCCCATCATCAAAGGAGAAGGGAAGAAATGAATTTCTGGTGGGGTTATGCACTTGGGTCTTACTCCCGTGGAGGCGGCGGCATTAGCGGGGGTATCTTCGGCCTGTTCGTTATCGGCGTCATTGTGGCCGGCGTCATGGAGCTGATGAAGCCCTCGCCCCCCAAGGAAATCAGCATGGACGACTACAAGAGCCTGATTGTGGCCGCGGGGGCGTCCTGCACCGGACTCTCCGTGGTGTCACATCACCTCGGTCGTCCCGGTCGGATCAAGTCGGACAAGTTGCCACTGATTCAGGACCTCCTGGTCGATCGGATCCAGCATGGGGATCGGACGATCTGCGGAATGCCACCGCGGCCCGCAGCCAGTCAGCCGAAGAAATCTGCAAACGTCGCGGCAGCATCGCACGCGGGCGCTGTTCCGTCACCGACAGCAACCCTCCGCGCGGAGCGCTGAGGAAAGACCTGCCGTTCATCCAACAGGATGAGGTCGTCGCCAACCTTCATCCATAACGGATTCGCGAGTACAACGAATCCTGATCCGCAGAATTCTGCAAATAGGGACTTGCGCAATTCGATATTCATGAGAGGGTGGTCACATGAAAATCAAAACCTCTCTCAGCAAAACCGCGCAGGAACGCTTTACAAATATGCGCCTATCAGGGGCCGCCGCATTCGCACGCGAATGTCGACTCGTGATTCAAACCAGGCTGGCGCAAGGCCGGAACCTGCAGATGATGGACGTCGCCGAATTGGGCCGTCCCAGCCTGCGCGCCCATCTCGCCCATCCGTGGGTGGACCGGCTTGCGCCGGACAATCGCACCGTGGTGCGAATCCTGGCGATCTGCTACTGGCTGGGCGCGACGGTTGCCTATGCCCTGGCGATCCTCGTCGGCGTGGTCGGCGCCGCCGTGGCCAGTCATTTCACCCCCGGTTGAGGCGCGCCATGACTCCCAACACCCAATTGGATACGCTCTTCGCCCTGTGGGCGCTTCCCTTCACCGACGCAGCGGTGGCCCGCCACGGTGTCCGCATGCGCGAGGTCGAACAGGAGCTGCGCCAGCGGCTGGCGCAAAACGATGCCGCCGCAGTCGAATGGATCGGCCAGCAGCGCCCCGTGCTCGACAGTTGTGCCTACCAGGTCCTGCAGCGGGTTGTTTCGCGCGTCAGCGTGCGGATCGGCTCGGTGGCGACGGACGCCTGCCTCGCCTTCTGCCCGGTGACGATCGTGCTGACCACCACGCACACCGAACTGCCGAGAATCGACTGCGAGCTGTTCCGCACCATCCGGCCGCAAGGTATCATCGATGCGCTGCGGACCCATGGACTGATCGACGACTGCAACGTCTCGGTGGATCCCCTGATGCTGCCCTCGGCGCGCGTGGCCGCGATAGGGCAGGGGGAGCTGCCGGCCCTCGTGCGTTCCATGGCGGACGCCGCCGCCTTGGTCTGCCACGTGGACCGCACGCACCGTTCAGACCTTCCGCAGGCGAAGCAGGACATGTTGCATTCGATCTCCATTGCCGGTGGCCGGGTGATCGGCTCGCTGCTGATGCCGCTCTTGTTCTTCGCCGACGACCTGGGCGAACTGCCCGCCGTCCTCAATGGCAAAGTGCCGGATGCTGATCTCGACGCCTTTCGCCACGCCGCGTCGCTGGCGCTGACCACGTCACAGGGCCGAGTGGGCCCGGTGCGCATCAATTTCATGGTCTCGGCGCCTGAACTGATTTTAGATGCCATTCTCGAGAGCACCTCGGCGCACTGCGATACCGCCGCCTACTGGGCATCCCGCGCCGCCATCGATGCGGGAGGGCGTCAGTGTGCGGTGGTCTTTCGTGAGTCCGCCAACCCGATAAAAGACCCGGGTGTGTGGGTCGGCTTTGATGCCGGCCAGGGGGTGGAATGCGGTACCCGCATGTTCGCCGTGGATTCCTACCATGTCGATCTCTATACCGAGGCCTTTGCCGCCGGCGCCCACGCCGCCGGCATGACCACCGTGCGCATCACCCAACACCCGGCCATCGATACCGGTCACCCCTGAGGACGTCTCTCCATGCCGCTACGCCTCCGCCATTTCCGCTGGATCGCCCTCTTCCATACCGCCCAGGTAAGCGCCACGATCCCATGAAATCCCCGTCCTGCCCGTTTGATCGCCTGGCCGCGATGACTGTCCTGCTGACGACAGGAGAAATGGTCGGTCGCCATGCGCTGAACAGGCTGATCTGGTTTGCCGACCTCGTCCACTTCCTTCAGCACGGATGCACCATTTCCGGCGCGGTCTATTCGCGCTGGCCCTTCGGCCCCGAGGCCAACGAGATGGACACGGTGCGTCGGGTGCTGATCAGGGACGGCCTGATCGACGAACATCGTCAGGAATCCAGGTGCTATCGTGTCCATGCGTATCAGGCGAGGAGAAGCAATATCGATTACGTCCTGCTGAGGCAGGAGTTCGCGGCATCCGAGCTGCGGACTCTGAAGGCGGTGAAACGGGTTCTGCGCAGACAACCGGGTGGCTACCTGTCGGCCATGGCGCGCCGTTTTGAACCCTGGATCGGTGCCCGCCCCGGCGACGATCTGGATTGGCAGCGTGCGCAGTCGGATGCGAAGTTGCGGCAGTGGATGGCATCGCAGGGTCTGATTCCGGAAAAGGTGGCGTGAGGCGATGATCCGGCTTCCGGTTTTAAGTCTCTTGGTGCTCCTGTCCTTCGGCTCCGCGATGGCCGGCGATATCAATGGGCGCGTCATTGGTGTCTCGGACGGAGATACGATTTCCGTGCTGGATGCCCGGCATCAGGTGCACAAGATGCGGCTGGCTGGCATCGATGCCCCGGAGAAGGCACAGCCGTTTGGGCAGACATCCAAGGTGGGCTTGTCGTCGACGGTATTCAAACGCGAAGTGGAAGTGATCGGCAGCAAACGGGATCGCTACGAGGCGGCGGAAACCGAAGCGCGCCAACAGCGAATGGGACTTTGGCAGGACAAGGATCCGACGCCGCCCTGGGACTGGCGCCGGCAGCCGCGCCCGGCGGCCCGGACGATGAGCGGCGGGTGACGGCGGCACACCAAATGAATGACCAGAGTCACGACCAGGCAGACACGAGTTGAGCCGACCGAGAGTACGTGAAGGGTGCCAAATGAAGCGCAAACATGTTGTCGATCTTCCGCCCGAGAAAATATTCAGGGTCGTCCAGGACGTGATCCGGAAGGCGGCGGCAACCGCCGTGGCCGCGGGTCGTGTGGTGGCCGGTTGGGAGGATGGAAAGCTGGTCGAGTACGGGCCCGGCGCCCGCCCGTTATGCAAAGCGGGCTACGCGGCCGATGACGGTCCGTTGTCCGCTGACGCCATCGCGGCGATCCGTAACGTCGCTGAGCCATTGCTGCCAACAGGAAAAGTCCGGCGCAGGCGAACCGTGAGGGGAGCAAGCGATGACTGGGCACCCCATAGTATTTCGGCTGGGCCGCGGCGCGCCTCGACGATCTGCTGAACCTGGTGCCGGCGCGCCTGACCGCGCTGACCTATGCCCTGCTCGGCGATACGCGAAATGCATGGTCCTGCTGGCGGCGGCAGGCCGCATCCTGGAGCAGCCCGAATGCCGGCCCGGTGCTGGCGGCCGGCGCCGGTGCGCTGGCGGTGCGCCTGGGCGGCGTGGCGATGTATCACGGCAAGCTGGAACATCGGCCGGAAGTCGGCGCTGGCGACACGGCGCATGGCGGGCATATCCGCGCCTCACTGGCGCTGGTGCAGCGCGGCCTGTGGTTGTGGCTGGCCGGCGCCGGCTTGCTGGCGGCGCTTAGCCATGCTTGAGCACGGCGGCCGCCTGCTCGCCGCCGCCGAGCATTACGACATTGCGCCGGAGAACTGGCTCGACCTGTCCACCGGCATCGCGCCCTACGCCTATCCGGTGCCGCCGATTCCGGCTACGGCCTGGCAGCGCCTGCCTGAAGATGAGGACGGACTGGCCGCCATCGCGTGCCACTGCTACGGCGCGCGACAGGCGCTGCCGCTGCCCGGTTCGCAGGCGGCGATTCAGCTGTTGCCGCGCTTGAAGGCGCCGGGCAGCGCCGTGATGCTGGAGCCGAGCTACGCGGAATACGCTGCGGCCTGGCATGGCGCAGGACATACCGTGCGCCGCTGCGCCGCCGGGGATCTGCTGCAGGCGGCCGCCACGGCCGATGCCGTGGTCATCGGCAACCCGAACAACCCCACCGGGCAGCG
>JALHPU010000038.1 GCA_022842325.1 Sulfuritalea sp.
GCCGCCACTGCCGGCGCTGGCACCACCGCCGCTGTCGCGCGGCGGCGCATCGCCCATGCCCTGGCGACCGCCGAGCATCTGCATGCGATCACCACGGACTTCCGTGGTGTAGCGATCCTGGCCTTCCTTGTCCTGCCATTTGCGGGTACGGATCGAACCCTCGACGTAAATCTGCGAGCCCTTCTTCAGGTACTGCCCGCAGACCTCGGCCTGGCGCCCGAAGAAACTCACGCGGTGCCACTCGGTGGCTTCCTGCTTGTTGCCGTCCTTGTCCTTCCATTGGTCGGTAGTGGCCACGCGCAGATTGGCGACCGCTTCACCGCTCGGCAGGTAGCGCATTTCCGGATCGGCGCCGAGATTGCCCACGATTATCACTTTGTTGACTGAAGCCATGCCTATTCCTCCTCAGGGTTTTGTATCAAGTATGCCATGCGCGGCGGGTGCCGCGCCAAGCGTTCGCCGCAGCGGCACCGGCGGCATGGTAGCGGCCGCCACCAGCCAGAGTGCGGCCATTGCAGCGCCGCTGATGAAGACTGCGCCTGCATCGAAATTCTTTACCAGCCAGCCGCCGAGGGCGCCGCCGAGGAACAGGCCGAGCGCCTGCGTGGTGTTGTACACACCCAGCGCGGAGCCCTTGGCGCGCGGCGGGGCGATGCGTGAAATCAGCGACGGCAGCATGGCTTCGAGGATGTTGAAGGCGACGAAGAAGCTCAGCAGTCCGCCGGCCACAACCATGAAACTGGTGCTGCCCAGCCACATCACCAGCAAGGTAAGCAGCAGCAGGCCGATGGCGGCAACGAACACCGGTTGCACCTTGTTGCGCTTCTCGGCCAGGATGATGGCCGGCACCATCAGCACGAAGGACAGCAGCACCGCCGGCAGGTAGACCTTCCAGTGCGACGCCAGCGGCAGGTCGCCGTAGCGGATCAGCAGGCCGGGCACCACGACGAACATCGCCATCTGCACCATGTGCAGCGTGAAAATGCCGAAATTCAGCCGCAGCAGTTGCGTATCCAGCAGAACCTCGCGAAACCGCGGCTTCGGCCCCGGCGGCAGGGGTGGCGCCGGCGGTACGACATGGGTCACCAGGCCTATCGCGGCAATCGCCAGGATTGCCGTCATCCAGAAAATTCCGGCCATGCCGATCGCGGCGTACAGCGCCGGAGCGGCGACCAGCGAAATGGCGAACACCAGCCCGATCGAGGAGCCGATCATGGCCATGACCTTGGTCCGGTGCTGCTCCCGCGTCAGGTCGGCGGCCAGCGCCGTCACCGCCGCCGAGATCGCCCCGGCGCCCTGCAGCACGCGGCCGAGGATGGTCCACCAGATATCCGTCGACAGTGCCGCAACCGCCGAACCGAAGGCGAACAGCAGCAGGCCGATGACGATCACCCGCTTGCGGCCAAAACGGTCGGCGGCCATGCCGAAGGGAATCTGGAACATCGCCTGGGTCAGGCCGTAGGCGCCCAGTGCAATGCCGACCAGGGTCAGGTCGTCGCCGCCGGGAATGGTCTGGGCGTGGATCGCGAACACTGGCAGGATCAGGAACAGGCCGAGCATGCGCAGCGCGAAGATCGAGGCGAGGGCGCCGCCGGCGCGCTTTTCGTCGCGGCTCATGGCGTCTGGAGTGGGGGAAAGCATGGGGCTCAGTCGGCGTTGCGGAGGATCGGCATCCGTTGGCAATGATCAAATGCGGCGGCGCGCGGGCAGCAGGGCATGCCAGCGCGAAACCGCGCATTAAAGCACGAATGGCCGCCCGGCGTCATTCGCGGCGCCGGGAACGAACGCCGGGAGTGGGTCGATGCCGCCGGCAGGCAAAAACTGATTCAAGCAGTTGCGCACGGTCACTGGCAAACTGGCGACTTTTGATGGAGGACATCGTGTCATTCACGCGACAGATCATCTCCCGTGCCTCGATCGACCGGCTTGAACTTCTGATCGAGGAACGCCTGCAGCCGGATTCGAACCGCGAACGCATCGACCAGCGCATCTGGAACCTGTTCGGCGAGCGCTGGGCGGTGCTCTACACCGATCTGTCGGGCTTCTCGCGCCGCGTCGCGGAGTTCGGCATCATCCATTTCCTGCAGACCATCTATGCCTCGCACCGGCTGCTGGTGCCGGTGATCCAGTACGGCAACGGCGTGCTGCTGAAAACCGAGGGCGACAGCCTGATGGTCATCTATCGCCGGCCGGACGACGCAGTGCGCAGCGCCATCGCGATGCAGCAATGCTGTCAGCGCCACAACGTCGCGCAGAAGCCCGA
The DNA here is from genome assembly GCA_022842325.1 of Sulfuritalea sp. GTDB lineage: Bacteria > Pseudomonadota > Gammaproteobacteria > Burkholderiales > Rhodocyclaceae > Sulfuritalea. Next base: position 2,264 of record JALHPU010000038.1, read on the forward strand.
GGACCAGGTGCTGCTGTGCATCGGCATCGGCTACGGCGACGTGCTGCGCATCGGCGAGGACGACATCTACGGCGCCGAAGTCAATGCCGCCTGCAAGCTGGGCGAGGACCGGGCGCAGGATGGCGAGATACTGATCACCGGTCCGGTGGCGCGGTCCATCACCCTGCCTGAAGGCATGCGACTCGAAGCACTGGACGCCGCGCCCCCGGGCACGGACGAGGCGCACCGGCTGGTCTACCGCTGAGCACGGCGCAGCAACAGCCCCAGCCGCCACAGGGTCTGGGGCGCGATGGCTATCGAATCCGCGCCGGGGTATAGTCTTCGGTTGCCCCAAACTCAATCCCGCATCATGGAACAGATCAAGATTCGCGGCGCGCGAACGCACAACCTGAAGAACATCAACCTCGACCTGCCGAGGAACCGCCTGACGGTGATCACCGGCCTGTCCGGCTCCGGCAAGTCCTCGCTGGCCTTCGACACGCTCTACGCCGAGGGCCAGCGCCGTTACGTCGAATCGCTCTCGGCCTATGCCCGGCAGTTCCTGCAACTCATGGAAAAGCCCGACGTGGATCTGATCGAAGGCCTCTCGCCGGCGATCTCGATCGAGCAGAAAGCCACCAGCCACAACCCGCGCTCCACCGTCGGCACCGTCACCGAAATCCACGACTACCTGCGCCTGCTCTACGCCCGCGCCGGCACGCCGCACTGCCCCGACCACGACCTGCCGCTGGAGGCCAACAGCGTCTCGCAGATGGTCGATCACGTGCTGGCCCTGCCCGAGGATACGAAACTGATGATCCTCGCCCCGGTGGTAGCCAACCGCAAGGGCGAGCAACTCGACCTGTTCGCCGAGCTGCGCGCGCAGGGCTTCGTGCGCCTGCGCGTGGATGGCACGGTGCATGACATCGACAGCCTGCCGAAGCTGGCCAAGACGCACAAGCACAGCATCGACATCGTGGTCGATCGGCTCAAGGTGCGCCCCGACGCGCGCCAGCGCCTGGCGGAGAGTTTCGAAACCGCGCTGATGCATGCCGAGGGCCGCGCCGTGGCCGTTGAAATGGATACCGGCAAGGAATACCTGTTCTCCTCGAAATTCGCCTGCCCGGTGTGCAACTACGCGCTGCAGGAACTCGAGCCGCGCCTGTTCTCCTTCAACAACCCGATGGGCGCCTGCCAGAAGTGCGACGGCCTCGGCCAGATCCAGTTCTTCGATCCGGCGCGGGTGGTCGCCTATCCCCACCTCTCGCTCGCTGCCGGTGCGATCAAGGGCTGGGACCGGCGCAACCAGTTCTATTTCCAGATGCTGGAATCGCTGGCCGCGCACTACGGCATCGACACCAATGTGCCCTTCGAAAAGCTGCCCGTGGCGACCACCGACATCGTGCTCTACGGTTCGGGCAAGGAGCAGATCAGGTTCAAGTATCTCAATGAGAAGGGCACCCGCTTCGACCGCAGCCATGCCTTCGAGGGCATCATCCCCAGCCTCGAGCGCCGTTACCGCGAAACCGACTCGATGGCGGTGCGCGAGGAACTCGCGAAGTACCTCAACAACAAGCCCTGCCCCGAATGCGGCGGCATGCGCCTGCGCCGCGAGGCGCGCCATGTCTTCGTCGGCGGCAAGAACATTTCCGACATCAGCCGCTACTCGCTGATCAATTGCCGCGACTTCTTCAACCTGCTGCAACTGACCGGGCAGAAGGCCCAGGTCGGCGAAAAAATCCTCAAGGAAATCACCGCGCGCCTGTCCTTCCTGATCAATGTCGGCCTCGACTATCTCTCGCTCGACCGCTCGGCCGAGACGCTCTCCGGCGGCGAAGCGCAGCGCATTCGCCTGGCTTCGCAGATCGGCTCGGGTTTGACGGGCGTCATGTACGTCCTCGACGAGCCGTCGATCGGCCTGCACCAGCGCGACAATGCGCGCCTGCTGGAAACCCTGACGCGGCTGCGCGACCTGGGCAACACGGTGATCGTGGTCGAACACGACCTCGAAGCCATCGAGTCGGCCGACTACGTCGTCGATATGGGTCCCGGTGCCGGCGAGCACGGCGGCCATGTGGTGGCCGAAGGCACACCGGCCCAGGTGGCGGCCAACAGTGCGTCGATGACCGGCGCCTTCCTTTCGGGCCGGCGCGAAATCGCCATCCCGACCAAACGCACGCCACCCAATGCGTTGCGCGAACTGAAAATTCGCGCCGCCAGCGGCAACAACCTGAAGCAGGTCGACCTGCAGGTTCCGGTCGGCCTGCTGACCTGCATCACCGGCGTTTCCGGCTCGGGCAAGAGCACCCTGATCAACGACACGCTGTATGCCGCCGCCGCGCGCCACCTCTATGGCTCGGCGGTCGAGCCGGCGCCGCACCGCGAAATCGAAGGCCTCGAATTTTTCGACAAGGTGATCAACGTCGACCAGTCGCCGATCGGCCGCACGCCACGCTCCAATCCGGCCACCTATACGGGCCTCTTGACGCCGATCCGCGAACTCTTCGCCGGCGTGCCGCAATCGCGCGAACGCGGCTACAGCCCCGGACGCTTCAGCTTCAACGTCAAGGGCGGGCGCTGCGAGGCCTGCCAGGGCGACGGCATGATCAAGGTGGAAATGCATTTCCTGCCCGACATCTTCGTCCCCTGCGACGTCTGCCACGGCAAGCGCTACAACCGCGAAACCCTGGAAGTCCGCTACAAGGGCAAGACCATCCACGAAGTGCTGCAAATGACCGTGGAGCAGGCGCGCGAATTCTTCGACCCGGTGCCGGTGGTGGCGAGGAAGCTGCAGACGCTGGTGGATGTCGGCCTCTCCTACATCCAGCTGGGCCAGTCGGCGACCACGCTGTCCGGCGGTGAAGCGCAGCGCGTCAAGCTGGCGCTGGAACTGTCCAAGCGCGACACCGGGCGCACGCTCTACATCCTCGACGAGCCGACCACCGGCCTGCATTTCCAGGACATCGAAATGCTGCTCTCGGTGCTGCATCGCCTGCGCGACCATGGCAACACCGTGGTGGTGATCGAACACAACCTCGACGTGATCAAGACCGCCGACTGGGTCATCGATCTCGGTCCGGAAGGCGGCGACGGCGGCGGCCGCATCATCGCCACCGGTACGCCGGAAGACGTGGCGAAGGTCAAGGGCAGCTATACCGGCCGCTATCTGGCGCGCTATCTGGCGACGCGGCTGGCGTCCGCACCGAAAGCCAAGGCAAAGCCCGCAACGCGCGCCAGAAAGGCCGGCGCATGAGCGGCTTTGAAAATTTTGGCCGCGAAGCCCGGCAGATCGAACACGAAATCGAGACCAAGGGCGTGATCCTCGGCATCGACTGGAACGATGACGTGCAGGTACGCGAGCTGGCGCGCCAGGCCTTTGACTGCAAGCTCGGCGCGGTCGACTGCGAACCCGACGAACCGCTCGACCGGGCACGGCTCGAACTCTTCGGCCTGGCGCAGCTGATGTTGACCGTGATGAAGGAAAGCGCCGACCAGGACCTGCTTACCCATGGCGGCGCGGCATGGAAAGCCTTTGCCCGCGCCTTGTGGGCAGAGCACCATCTGCGCAAGGCGGATCGGTGATCAAGCCGATGCCGACTGGCGTATTGCCGGGCTTGGACTAAACTGATATTTCAAAAAGCGGGCATCGTCCATGAAAACTTCACTAGGCATTTTCACGATCCTGGTTGCGCTGAGCGCGACGGCGAACGCACAGGAGGCCGCGGAGGCTGTCCGGACCAGCGGCATCGCCGAACTCAGGCGCGCGTCCGAGCACATGATTGCCCCGGGCAGCCGGAACATGCCGATCCGCCTGCCCGCTGCGGTGAGCAAGGGCGAGGTCATTTCGATCCAGTACGAAATCTCGGGCAACCTGATTGCGGACAGTTTCATGGTGACCGGAATCACCGTCAGCGGTGACAGCTGCACCATCGAAAGCAAACACAACACCACGGTCGGCGCCGAGTTGAGCGACTTGATCTTTGTGCAGTCCTGCAAAAAGCTCAGGTAGACCCCTGGCGGGCTGTTGCCACATGCGTGGCGGGAAATGGACGACGGCGCCCCGTCGCCTCAGGCGCCGATCAGCTTCAGATCGAAAGCCCGCTCGATCAGCCAGACCAGCGCGATCGCCAAGGTCAGCAGCGAACCGCCGATGAACACGCCGCGACGATAGAAGCCGGTGGCGCGCAAGGCATAGGCCAGCGGCAGGAACACCGCGACGATGGCGAGCTGACCGGTCTCGACGCCGAGATTGAAACCGAGCAGCGAAAGCACCAGCGTCTCCTGCGGCAGGCCGAGTTCGGCCAGCACGCTGGCAAAGCCGAAGCCGTGGATCAGGCCGAAGCCGAAAGCCACCATCCAGCGCCGCCCCTCGACCAGCGGCTTCAAATTGTTGGCGGCGGCCAGCACCACCGATGCGGCAATCGCCGATTCCACCAGGCGCGAGGGCAGTGCCACCAGGCCCATGGCCGCCAGCGTCAGCGTGATCGAATGCGCGATGGTGAAGGCGGTGACCACCCACAGCACCTCGCGCAAGGCTTCGCCGAATCTTGCGACGCCGCGCCAGCGCCCTGCCTCATGCACCAGTACCGCCGGCAGCAGCAGGGCCAGCAGGAACAGGATGTGGTCGAAGCCGATCCAGATATGCCAGATGCCTTCGACCAGATACTGGCCGAACTGGGCCAGACGCGATACTTCGCCGGCCGTAAAGCGTTGCTCGGCGCGCTGCGGCGAGAGCACGGCGGTCTGCGTCGCGCCGTCGAGGCTCAGGCGCAACAGGCCGCGATGCAGGGCATCGAGTTCGAACAGCAGGCGGTAATTCAGCGCCAGTTCGCCGCTGCCGGCCGGGCAGGTGCCGGCGAGTTGCAGCACGGCATAGGCACCATCGGTATGCGAGTCGACCAGGTGATCGGCCACCTGCAGCGTACAGGCCCCGCCGCGCTGCAGCGATAGCCGGCCCAGCGCCCAGGCGGCGATCTCGGCATGACGCGCGCGCAATTCGCCCCAGGTGATCTCGCCGTCACCGTCGTCGTCCAGCCCGAGGGCGAAATCGATGTCGCGCAGTGCGATGTCCCACTGCCCCGACACGGCGTCGCCCTTGATGTCGAGCACCAGATAGCTGTCGCTGGCCTTGTGCGCCAGCACCGGCAGCGAGATCAGCAGCAGCAGGCCGCACAGCCAAAGGCGCAGCTTCATCGCCGTGGCACCAGCGCCGACTCCTGGCCCAGCCGGCGCAGGCGCGCATCCTCGAAGCCGCTGCTGCGCAGCCAGTCGCGCACGGCCTGGGCCGCGGCGGCATCCTGCGCCGCAATGGCGGCTTCGAGCAGGATGCGGGCATCGCGCGGTTCGCGCTGCACGGCGTAGTTCTCCGCTGCCAGGCGCAGGGCTTCTTGCGCATCGCCGCGCAGGCGCAAGCGGTAGCGCGCCTCCTCGGCGCGGTGGGTGGTATCGCCACGCTGCCGGGCGGCGGCGAAACGCTCTTCCAGGAACTGCGCCAGACGGCCCGCACCGGGCAGCTTCAGGGCCGCCTCGGCCTCGGCCAGACGCAGCAGCAGACCGTCGGAGACTTCCCAGCCGGCCAGTTCCTTGAGCACGTCAGCCGGCCGGCCCGTGTCGAGCAGGAAATCGCCCCAGGCGGCGAGCAGATAACCATCGTCGCGCCCCAGGCCCAGGGCGTCCCGGTAGTGTTTTTCGGCCAGCGCCGGCTGACCGCGCCAGGCCGCCACCTCGCCCATCCGGGTCAGCAGCCAAAGCCGGTGGTCGGCATCGCCGGTCGTCCCCAACGCCTGCTGCAATGATCGGTAGGCGGTCTCGAGCCGGCCGCCATAGGCCTGTACCAGAGCGCTGCAGCCGCCGAACAGCGTGCTGCGGCCAAGTCGCTGCAGCGCCACGCATTCCTGTTGCGCCGCCGCATAATCGGCCTGAACCAGGTAGATCGCGGCGCGCCAGGCGTGCGCGACGGCAAGCTGGGGATCAAGCGCGAGGGCTGCGGCGAAGTCGTCCAGCGCCCCGGCAAAGTCGTGGCGATACTGCCGCAGCAGCCCGCGGATGAAGTGCAGCGAGGCCGGCAGGGGTTCTGAAAAGCGAGCCACCACTGCCTCGGCATAGCCCACGTAGCGCGGATCGCCGCGGGCCAAGGCGAGATCGAAATAGGCTTGCGCGAGTTGCGCCGCGGATGCCGGATCGCCCGGAGCCGCCATCATCTGGCGCCGCCGGGCAGCCAGTTCGCGCGCGCTGGCGTCGCCGGCACGTAAGGGCAATCGCTCCAGTACCTCGGTATCGACCAGCGGTTTGCGCGGTGCAGCATGCGCCGGCAGCGCCAGCGCGACAATCGCCAGAAACCAGGTCAGCAGATAAAATCTTGCGTAGCGAGTCAACTTGCCGAAAGCCATAGGCGTTAAGTGATTTGTGCTCGCCATTCCGGGCGTCACTCTTTCAATAAAATTCAAGGAGTTTACATGAGCAAGCTACTGTCCATCCTGATCGCCGCCGCTTTCGCCACCGTTTCCGTCGGTTCCTTCGCTGCCTCCCATGGCGGTGCCATGAAGGACGACAAGAAGATGGAAAAGAAGGAAGAGAAGAAGGACGCCAAGGCCGACATGAAGGCTGACAAGAAGGAAGCCAAGGCCGACATGAAGGCTGACAAGAAGGAAGCCAAGGCCGATGCCAAGGCTGACAAGAAGGAAGCCAAGGCCGATGCCAAGGCAGAGAAGAAGGCTGACAAGAAGTAATTCAGCTGCTGCCTGAAAAGCGGGCTGCGGCCCGCTTTTTTTATTGCCGGCCCGCGCCGCGGAATCCCCGGCAGGCAAGGCCCCGAGCGGGACGCAAGGACGGTACCCCGGTGGGGTATGTCCGCCGTCAGAAGCGCGGACGGTATCCCCTTGGCGGGATATGTCCCCTGCTCCGCGCCTGAGTCAGCGCCTTTCCGGCGCCCGGCGCGCCCCTTGCAGCGCCGCAGACTCGATAACCCGGCGGTGCGGCACCAGTTCCAGAGCACCGTCGAGCAGGGCGCGGGCAATGTCCCGTGGCTTGACCGGCTGCCAGCGGCGGGGAATCAGCGGCCGCAACGGGCGCAGCAGCGCCAAGCTGAGCGCTTCGGCGGGACGACGCTCAGTGCGATCGGTATCGATCAGGGCCGGACGCACGATGGTGTAGCCGGGATATCCGAGTCGGCCGATGGCGTCTTCCGCCTCACCCTTGGTGCGCAGATAGAAGTTCTTCGACCCGGCATCGGCGCCGAGCGAGGAATTCAGCGCGAAGCGCTTGGCGCCGGCGGCGCGCGCCAGTTGCGCAATGCGCAGCGGCAAGTCGCGGTCCACAGCGACGAACCCGGCCTGCGAACCGGCTGCACGCAACGTCGTACCCAGCGTGCAGACCACCGCATCGACGGCCCACCACGACGCATCCTCCGGCAAGTGCTCGAAATCGACCACCACATTGCCGAGTCTGGGCGCTGCAGCCAGCGGGCGTCGGGTCAGGGCCACGACTTCGCCCACGCGCGGATCGGCCAGCGCCAAGGCCAGCACCGCCTGGCCGACTGCGCCAGTGGCGCCGACCAGCAGCAGGCGCGAGCTCATGCCGGCTCCACCCGGCGCCAGACGCTGGCCAGCCAGGGCTGCTGCTCGCAGGGCAAACCCGCCGGCCGGAAGTAATGTTCAAGCTCGGCAAAACCGGCAGCAGCCAGATACTCGCGCCAGGTGGCAAGGTCGTAATAGGCGCCATAGCGTTCGCCGTTGACGCTCTCCTGGTTGTCGCCGCGCGGATTCGAGCTGAACAGCACGCCGCCCGGTTTCAGCGTCGCATGCAACTGACGCAATACGCGCGGCAATTCCTGGCGCGGCACGTGGAACAGCGACGCATTGGCAAAGACGCCATCGAAGTGCGCAGCGGGCAGATCGAGACTGAGGAAATCCTGCTGCCATACTTCGCAGCCGCTATGGATGCGGGCCATCGCCGAGAGTGCCGGCGCCCCTTCGAGACCGATGACACGGTGGCCGCGCCGGGTGAAAGCCAGCAGGTCGCGGCCGGGGCCGCAGCCAAAGTCGAGGATCGAGCAAGGCGCGGGCGATTGAATATGGCGCAACAAAGCCTCGATGTTCTGCTCGACATCGTGGTTGCGCGTACCCTCCCAGAAGGATGCGGCCCGCGCATGGTAATGCCCGAGCGTGCGATCGACGAGTTGCCGCAGGGTTTCCGGATCAAGTTTCATGTGCAGCTAGGTTCCGGTCTTGCTCGCGGCTTGTCAAGGCGCCGTATCGCCAGTGCCGACTTTCCAATGAAACGCCGGCGGGGCTTTCATGCTTCTACGCGGCAGTGCTCACCTGGGAAAGTCGCGCCGTCCATCCCGTCCTTGCGCAGACCGGCGATGCCGATCATCGCCATATCGCCATTGGGTTGCGTAGCCGTGGCGCCGGTGATTGTGCGATTCCCACCGTGGCGGCTCCAGGTACCAGCGGCCGCCGCGTTGCTCCCAGTGCCCGGCGATATGGCTGTAGCCCGGCCGTGCCCTCCTCCACGCACCGGGATTCCAGACGTGGCGATGACCGTTCGAGGCCCAGTAGCCCGGCGCCCAGACATGGCCCGGCATGGCGACCGGGACGTACTCGACGAAAGGCGCCGGCGGCGGACCTATATCGACACCGATAGACACGTCACCGATCCTGAAGCGGACGTCCGCACTATCGGCGAAGGATGATGTGGAAAACAGCGCGACCACCACGGCAGCAAAGGACGAAATGTGCTTGGCAGTTCTCATGTGATTCTCCTTGTCAATCGCGCGTCTTGAATGAACGACACGCCGATGAGCAAGTTAACGCACGGGCACACTCCCAGTCACCCGCAAAACTGTAAGCCACGGTGCCCGTTTGTAAGTGGATGTGCGGGACGAAACAGAGTCAATTTGGCGACGACGGCATCGTGCCCGTTGCTGCCTGTGGCGGAAGATGGAACCGGACCTTCACGGCGAACACCGAAAATGCCGAAGCAGTCGTTCGTAATGCGTCGCTGGTTCTCTTCGTCGCCCGGACGCTCAAGTTGCGCATCCGGTCGTGCAGGCTTGATGAGTCGCCGGGAAGTCCCGCCATCAACGGCCGTTACTGAATTTCTGATGCCATGTGAGCAACGATCGTGCGCGGCGCGAAGTACCTGAGTTTCGATACTGCAGGGGTGTTGCTGCATCGCGACTACCGGGATGCGGCCAGAGCGCTTTTTGCCAGGCCGCTCCTGGTCGGCTGCCAGGTGCCGGAACGGCATCGCATGGCGCGCCCTGGGCGCCGGCCGCCGAATCGAAATGACTGCCGGTAAAAGCCTTGAATTGCGCAGGCAGGCGCGCCCGGTTTCGCGCAACTTTTTGGTGAGCCTCGATGACAGGACGCGGCTTGTCACAGTGTGTTACCAAAGTGGCCGCGGCGGACGACAGCGATCGCGGACAATTCGCTCCATTCGTTCTTCCGGAGTATCGCCATGCAAAACTTTCGTTACGCCCTGCCGCGGATTGTCGTTCATTGGCTCGCCGCGGCCCTGATCCTGTTCCTGCTGGTCGCCGGCAGCCTGGTGCTGGCCGAAATGCCAAACACAACGGAGAAGATCGGCAATCTGCGCATCCACATGATTCTAGGCGGCCTGGCCGGCCTGCTGGTGCTGACCCGTCTCGGTCTCGGGCGCGTCCATCCGGCACCGGCGCCCGCCGCCGGCGACACAATGGGCAAAGTCGGCCACGTCGGTCATGTCCTGCTCAATCTGACCATCCTGTTCATGGCCATGAGCGGCATGTTGCTGGTCCTGCAAAGTGGCGCGCTGGATGCGGCATTTTTCGGCGGAGTGCTGCCCGAGGACTTCAAGGCCTTCATCCCGCGCAAGGTTCATGGGCTGCTCTCGCGCGTTGCCATGGGGCTGATCGCCCTGCACGTGCTGGCCGCGGTGTATCACCAGTTCATCATCAAGGATGGACTGCTGTCACGCATGGGGCTGGGTAGCCGCTAAACCGGAACGCCCAATCCACATTTTCGACGAATCGATCATGAAACTACCCTCCATACGAAATCTCGGCGTGATTCTTGCCGGTATTGCACTGCTTGCCGGCCTGATCTGGGTGGTGGTTCGCAGCGGTCCGCTGGCGCCGCCCAGGGCGACGGTGACGATACTGGGTCGGGCCGATGTCGCCCCGATTCTGTTCGGCGTCGGCGTCGTCGAGGCGCGGCGCAGCTATCTGGTGGGGCCGACCGCGGCCGGCCGGGTCAAACAGGTGCATGTCGATGTCGGCGACACGGTTCGCGCCGGGCAACTGCTGGCGGAAATGGAACCGGTCGATCTCGACCAGCGCATGGCCTCGTCCGCCGCCGCCGTGACGAGGGCGCAGAGCGCCATCGATGCGGCCCAGGCACAGCTCGCGGACAACCAGAGCCGGCATCGGGTCGCGGCCGCCAATGCGCGCCGCTATGAGGATCTTGGCCGCAAGGGCTTCGTCAGCTCCAGCGTGATCGAAGGCAAGGCGCAGGAAGAAAAATCAGCCGCGGCCCAGGTGGCCGCTGCCGGCGCGACCCTGGCCGGCGCTCGCCAGGACCTGCTGCGGCTGGGTGCCGAGCGCGAAGGCATCGGCCAGTTGCGCGCCAACATCCGCCTGCTGGCGCCGATCGATGGCGTGGTCACCGCGCGCGATGCCGAGCCGGGGTCCACCGTCGTCGCCGGACAGGGCGTAGTGAGACTGATCGCGCCCGACAGTCTGTGGATCAGAACGCGATTCGACCAGAACCGTTCCGCCGGTTTGCAGCCGGGCCTTGCCGCCGAGATCGCCCTGCGCTCACGGCCCGGAACGCCGCTGCCGGGAACGGTGGCGCGCATCGAACTGCTGAGCGACAGCGTGACCGAGGAGCGCATTGCGCAGGTGGCATTCGACACACCGCCCGCCGGCGTGTCGGTCGGCGAGATGGCCGAGGTGACGCTGCGCCGGCCGGTCGCCAGGAATGTGCTGGTGCTGCCCAACGCCGCACTGCGCATGCGCGGCGGCAAGACCGGCGTCTGGCGCTACGACGGCGACAGCCTGAGATTCGTGCCGGTCGGGCGGGGCGTGACCGGGGTCGACGGCATGGTGGAGATCGTCGAGGGGCTCAAGGAGGGCGATACGGTCGTCGTGCATAGCGAGCGCGAGATCGACGGCAGCAGCCGCATCAAGGTGGTTTCCTCGCTCGTCGTGACGGGCTCTTGACCATCGGGCCATGACAACAGCCATGGTGAATCGCTCATGATCAGCCTCGCCGGTCGCGACATTCTGCATTCCTGGGGCAAATTCGTCCTCACCGGATTCGGCCTGGGCCTGCTGATAGGCGTCACGCTGACCATGGCCGGTGTCTATCGCGGCATGGTCGATGATGCCAAGGTACTGCTGACCAACAGCGGCGCCGATCTGTGGGTAGTACAGAAAGATACCCAGGGACCCTACGCCGAATCATCCAGCATCAAGGACGATGTCTATCGGCAGATCCTCGGACTCTCCGGGGTGGCGCAGGCCGCCAACGTGACCTACCTCACCATGCAGATGCGCAATGCCAGCCGCGGCGGCCGGGAGGAACGCACCATGGTGGTCGGCTTCGAGCCCGGCCAACCCGGCGAGCCGGGCTATCTGGTGGCCGGTCGACGTTTGGTGCGCAGTCATTACGAAGCCATCGCCGATGTCGGGACCGGCGCCCGCCTCGGCGATCGCCTCACGATCCGGCGTCACGAATACGAAGTGGTGGGTCTCACGCGCCGCATGGTGTCATCGGGAGGTGACCCGATGGTCTTCATTCCGCTCAAGGATGCCCAGGAGGCCCAGTTTCTAAAGGACAACGACGCCGTCATCGCGGATCGAGCGCGCACCGCCGCCAATCCCGCACTCAACCGCCCCGGCGTGCCGGGCCTGCTGGAGGCGATCAACGCCTCGCAGTCCAGCAATCGCAACGTCAACGCAGTTCTGGTGAGGGTTGCCGACGGCATCGCGGCGGAATCCGTGGCGCGCGATATCCGCCGCTGGAAGCATCTGGAGGCCTTTACCCGCGCGCAAATGGAGGACATCCTGATCGCCAAGTTGATTGCCACCGCGGCCAAGCAGATCGGCATGTTCCTGGCGATTCTGGTGATCGTCAGCGCGGCCATCGTGGCCTTCATCATTTACACCATGACCCTCGGCAAGATTCGCGAGATCGCGGTGCTGAAGCTGATTGGCACGCGCAACCGCACCATTGCCAGCATGATCCTGCAACAGGCGATGGGGCTCGGCCTGATCGGCTTCGTGGTGGGCAAGATCGCGGCGACCGTCTGGGCGCCCGCGTTTCCCAAGTTCGTGCTGCTCGAACCGGCCGACGCGATCAGCGGCTTCATGATCGTGATGGTGGTCTGCGCGCTGGCCAGCACCCTGGCGATTCGCGCCGCGCTGAAGGTCGATCCGGCCGAGGCCATCGGAGGCTGACGCTCATGACAGCGACGAAGGACACCGGCATCCACATCGCCGGGCTGAGCAAACGCTACGGCGAGGGCGATACCGCCGTCGACGCGCTGAAGGACGTGAACATGAGCGTCGCCCCCGGCGAAGTCATCGGGCTGGTGGGCCCCAGCGGCTCCGGCAAGACCACCTTGCTCAAGTGTCTGGGCGCGGTGATCGAGCCGACGCGCGGGCAGATGACGCTGGGCGGCGAGGTGATCTACGACCAGGGCTGGAAAATTCCCGACCTGCGCACCCTGCGCCGTGACCGCATCGGCTTCGTCTTTCAGGCGCCCTACCTGATTCCCTTTCTCGACGTGACCGACAACGTGGCACTGCTGCCCATGCTGGCCGGCCGCAACAACGGCGAATCGCGCGCGCGGGCGCTGGAACTGTTGCAGGCGCTGGACGTGGCGCACCGCGCCAGGGCGCAGGTTTCGGAACTTTCCGGCGGCGAGCAGCAGCGCGTATCGATCGCCCGCGCGCTGGCCAACCAGCCGCCGGTCATCCTCGCCGACGAACCGACGGCGCCGCTCGACAGCGAACGCGCGCTGGCAGTGATGCGCATCCTCAATCAAATGGCACGCCAGTATCAGACGGCGATCATTGTCGTTACCCACGACGAGAAGATCATTCCGACCTTCAAGCGGATTTATCACATTCGCGACGGGCGGACGGTGGAAGAGGCCGGTGAGGGACGGGAAATCGAATGAAGCTTTCAAGTCCGGCGACCACGCCGTCAAATCCATGAGTGATATTGCGATGAACAAGGCCCTGAAGTTGATAGTCGCGGCAGCCCTTGCCGGCACGATGGCCGGCGCGGTCCACGCCGCCGATCTGCTTTCCGTCTACCGCGATGCGGTCGCCTACGATGCCCAGTTCAGCTCGGCACGCGCCACCCTCGACGCGGGCCGGGAGAAGGTGCCGCAAGCTCGCGCCGGCTTGCTGCCAAGCATCGGCCTGGGCGCCAGCACGACATGGAACGAAACCGAGAGCACCCGACGAGTCAACGGCGCTGCGGCCGTGCCGGCCGATTACAACAGCAACGGCTGGACCGTCACCCTGACGCAGCCGGTGTTCCGCTGGCAAAACTGGCTGGCCTACAACCAGGCCGAACTTGCGGTGGCAATTTCAGAGGCCCAGTTTGGGGGGGCCAGGATGGACCTGATCGCGCGCACGGCGCAGGCCTACTTCGATGTACTTCTGGCGCAAGATGCCCTGGCCACGGCGCAGACGCAGAAAGCGGCGACCGCGGAACAACTCGAGTCCGCCAGGCGCAACTTCGATGTCGGCACCGCGACGATAACCGACAGCCACGAGGCGCAGGCCCGCTTCGACCTCATCACCGCCCAGGAACTTGCCGCGCAGAATGATCTGACGGTCAAGGGGCATGCCTTGCAAATGTTGACCGGCAAGCATCCGGAAACCCTCAAGCGACTGCGCCAGCGCGTCATTCTGGCGCCGCCGCAGCCGGCCGACCTGAACCGGTGGGTCGAGCTGGCCGAGACCGGCGCGGCCACCGTCCAGGTCGCGCAAGTCAGCCTCGAAATCGCGCAACGTGAGATCGAAAAGCAACGCGCCGGCCATTACCCCACGCTCGACCTGGTCGCCACTCACGGCAACAGCGCGCAGAGCTATAGCTCGACATTCGGCGCGGGTGTGGATAGCAAAGCCAGCACCATCGGCCTGCAGCTGAGCCTGCCCTTGTTTGCGGGCGGAGCCGTGGCATCGAAGGATCGGGAGGCCGTTGCGTTGAAGGAAAAGGCTGTTGCCGACCTGGACAATGCCCGGCGCAGTGCGGCGCTTGCGGCGCGACAGGCTTACCTGGGCGTCACCTCCGGCCTGTCACAGGTCAGGGCGTATGAAGCCGCGCTGGTCTCCTCGCAATCCGCGCTGGATTCGAACAAGCTCGGTTACGATGTCGGCGTGCGCATCAACATCGACGTGCTGAACGCGCAGACCCAGCTCTACGACACTGCGCAAAAGCTCGCCAGGGCACGCCTCGACACTCTTGCGGCGCTGCTGAGGCTCAAGCTGGCGGCCGGCAATCTGGGCGCAGAGGATGTGGCGGCGATCAACGGCTTGCTGGAGTGAGTCGCATTGACAGGTTAATGACGGGAGCATCATGGCAGAACATCTGCTGGTGGTCGATGACGATCGCGAGATACGCAAGCTGCTCACCGAATACCTGGAGCAGGCCGGCTATCGCGTCAGCGCCGTGGCCGACGGCAAGGCGATGCGGCGGATGCTTGACAGCCATCGCGTCGACCTCGTGGTGCTCGACCTGATGCTGCCCGGCGAGGACGGCCTGGCGCTGTGCCGCGACCTGCGCGCACACTCCAATCTGCCGGTGCTGATGCTTACCGCGCGCGGCACGGAAGTCGACCGCATCGTCGGCCTGGAGATGGGCGCCGACGATTACCTGGCCAAGCCCTTCAATCCCCGCGAGCTGCTGGCGCGCATCAAGAGCATCCTGCGGCGCGCCCAGTCCCTGCCGCCGAACCTCGAAGCCGAGGACATCGCCGCGTTTCGTTTCGCCGACTGGACGCTGGACGTGGGCGCCCGTCATCTGGTGGCGCCGGACGGTCTGGTGGTGCCCCTGTCCGGCGCCGAGTACCGCCTGCTGCGGGTGTTGCTCGAACACGCACAGTGCGTGCTGTCGCGCGACCAGTTGCTCGAACTGGCGAATGGCCGCGAAGCGATCCTGTTCGACCGCAGCATCGACGTGCTGGTCGGGCGCCTGCGCAAGCGCCTGCGCGACGACGGGCGCGAACCGCAGCTGGTAAAGACCGTGCGCGGCGAAGGTTACGTGCTGGCGGTAGCGGTCGCCAGGGCGTGATGGCCTGGCTGCCGCGCACCCTGTTCGGCCGCCTGGTGCTGCTGATGGCGGCAGGCCTGCTGCTGGCGCAGTTGCTCGGCGCGGCATTGCACCTGAGCGAACTGCGGCGTACCGTCGGCCGCACCGTCAGCCAGGAACTGGCGCAGCGGATTACCGCCGTCTATCATGCGATCGACAGTCAGACTGGAGCGGAGCGCGAGCGCCTGGCCAGGCTGCTGTCGACCCCGCGCCAGCAACTGACGCTGGAGACATTGGCACCGCCGGCGAGCGTTGAAGCCCCGATGTTCCCCGAGATTCCCGATGGCATCGCCGCCCTGCTGGGACCGGGCGTCGAAGTCCGCGCGGTACGCATGCCGCGCATCGGCGACTTCGTCTTCGATTTCTATATCCGGCTTGCCGCCGGCGACTGGCTGCGTATCCAGGGCAATGCGCCGACCGAAATCTTCGCCTGGCCCTGGCACCTGCTGGTCAATCTCGGCGTCATGCTGGCGGCGGTAATCCTGCTGGTCTGGTTTGCCGCGCGCAGCACGGTGCGGCCGCTGACCGACCTGGCGCGGGCGGCGCGCGATCTCGGCGAGAACCTGCGACGACCGCCGCTGGCCGAGGACGGACCGAGCGAAGTGCGCCAGGCCGCGCATGCCTTCAATGCCATGCAGATGCGCATCCGCCACGACATCGAGGAACGGGAACGCTTTCTCGCCGCGGTATCCCACGACCTCAAGACGCCGGTGACCCGCCTGCGGTTGCGCAGTGAACTGCTGGCCGACCCCGAGCTGCGCCAACGCTTCCTGCACGATCTGGACGACATGCAGGATCTGCTCGGCGGCGCGCTGGATTTCCTGCAAGGCAAGGCGGTCGAGGAAGCCATGCAGCCGGTCGATCTGGTGGCCATGGCCGAAAGCCTGGCCGACGATTTCATCGAGGCGGGCGGCATCGTCACGCTGCGCGCCCCGGAGACACTGCGCACTGCCGCGCGGCCCCGGGCCCTGCGCCGCGCTTTTGCCAACCTGATCGACAATGCACTGAAGTATGGCGGACGGGCCGATGTCAGCCTGTCGACGGAGAACGGCGAACTGCTGATCGTCGTCGCCGACGCCGGGCCGGGCCTGCCGGAAGCCGAGCTGGAACGCGTGTTCGAACCCTTCTACCGCATGGAAATCTCGCGCAGCCGCGACACCGGCGGCGTCGGCCTCGGCCTCGCCATCGTCCGCCAGATCGCTCGCAGCCACGGTGGCGAGGTGATGCTGGAGAATCTCGCGGCAGGCGGCTTGCGCGCCGTGTTGCGACTGCCGCTGACGGCCTGAGCCGAAGCCGCTCGTTGTTTTCGGGCGGCAGCGCCGTGGCGCCAGCGCCGACTTCTTGTCATTCCACCGCCAGCGTCAGCCACGCCTCCAGCCCGCCATCCGGCCGCGGGGCGAGTTCGACCTGCCAGGCATGGATATCGGCCAATTGGCGCACGATGGCCAAGCCCAGTCCGGCTCCGCCGGTACAGGGGCCGCGGGAGGTTTCGACTCGATGGAAGGGCTGAAACACGGCGCTCATCTGCTCGGCCGGGATGCCCGGTCCGCGATCCAGAACGCCGATGCGGAGCGTCTTGCCGACAGGCTCGCAGCGCAGTTCCACCGGCAGCCCGCCGCCATAGCGCAGCGCATTGTCCAGCAGGTTGCCGATCGCCCGGCGCAGTGCCGTCGGCGGTGCAAGAATGCGGGCCGGCAGTGGCGCGACGCTGATCCGCACCGCCCCTTCCGGCGCTGCCGCCGCGAGCTCCGCAAGCAGTTGCGGCAGGTTCACCGCCACAGCTTCTTCCCGACCCATGCCGCGTGCCAGATCGAGCACGTGTCCGATCAGACCGTCCATTTCCTCGATGTCCTTTTCCAGCCGCCTGATCCGCTCCGGCGTCGGCCGCTCTTCCAGCAGCGCCAGCGCCAGACGCATGCGCGCCAGCGGCGTGCGCAGGTCGTGCGAAACGCCGGCCAGCAGGGTAGTGCGCGCCGCAAGCAGCTCGCGGACCTGGCGCGCCATCTGGTTGAAGCGGCGCGCCAGCGTCGCCAGTTCGCGCGGCCCGGTCTCGGGCAGCAGCTCCGGCAACTCGCCGCGGCCGACCTCGGCCACCGCCTGTTCGAGGCGGGCCAGCGGGCCCACGGTGCGCCGCGCCAGCCAGACCGCGGCCAGCATGGCGAGCAGCACGC
Organism: Sulfuritalea sp.; assembly: GCA_022842325.1. Lineage (GTDB taxonomy): Bacteria > Pseudomonadota > Gammaproteobacteria > Burkholderiales > Rhodocyclaceae > Sulfuritalea. The sequence continues at coordinate 19,722 of JALHPU010000038.1, forward strand.
CGGCGATGGCGGAGATCAGCAGGGTGCGAATCGGCTGGGCGCCCAGGCGCGATTCCGGGAAGCCGACCGCGATGCTGGCATCGCCGGAAGGCAGTGCGATCCAGTACCAGGTTTCTCCCTGAAGGGTTTCGCGCGACAGATGGCGCGGACGTCCGGTCTTTTCCGCGATGACGCTCTCGAGGATGTACAGGTAGGGGCCATGCCACTCGTCCACACCCGCCGGCGGGAGTTCGGCGCGCAGGGACAGCAGGTGCGCTTGCGCCAGTTCCCGCTCGAAATCCGGCCGGGTCAGCGGCGGCAGCTCGCTCCAGGTTTGCGCCGCCAGCACCATCAGCCCGCCAAGGTCCTCGGCCGAACGGCGCGCCACCGGCAGCATCAGCAGCCAGACCACGGCTACCGCCATCAGCAGTTCGAAGACGATGAACACGGCGGCCAGCAGCAGGGCGTTTTGGCGCGCCAGACTGACGCTCATGTGGCTTCGCCGCGCGGGTTGAACAGATAGCCCTCGCCGCGAATGGTGCGGACATAGGCCGGCGCCGCGGGATCGGTCTCGATCTTGCGACGCAGGCGAGTGACGCGGATGTCGATGCTGCGGTCGAAAGGGTCGCGCGCAAAACCCTTGAGCCGGTCGACCAGGTCGTCGCGCGAAAGCACGCGATTGGGGCGCTCGGTGAATATGCGCAACAAGTCGAACTCGGCGCCGGTCAGGCGCACTTCGACGCCTGCGCGCAGCAGGCGATGCGCCTCCAGGTCGAGCACGAAAGGACCAAAGCGGCGTTCGGTCGCCGGCTCTTCGGCGGACTTTGCGCTGACGGCATTGGGGTGGGTGCCGCCGGAGGCGCGGCGCAGCAGGGCGCGCAGCCGGGCCAGCAATTCGCGCGGGCCGAAGGGCTTGGCCAGGTAGTCGTCGGCGCCGACTTCGAGGCCGACCACACGGTCGATTTCCTCGCCGCGTGCGGACAGCATCAGGATCGGCACGGCGGAATGTGTCCGCAGGTCGCGGGCGAGGCTCAGGCCGTCCTCGCCGGGCAGCATCAGGTCGAGCACGATGGCATCGGGCATGCCGTGGCCGAGCGCGCGCCGCATCGCCGCGCCGTCGCCGACGGCTTCCACCGCGAAGCCGTTGGCATCGAGGTACTCGGCGAGCAGATCGCGCAACGCGGGATCGTCGTCGACCACCAGGATGCGCGCGGGTGCGGAAGAACTCATGGATGCAGTGTAACGCGCGGCCGCGACCCGCCGCGTTGCCGGAAACGCTCTGAAACAAACTGATACGCGCCGATGCGGGCACGACATGGCGGCGTTACCGGCGGCGCCGATGATGCGTCCATCGAAACCGCCAACCCGGGAGCCTGACAATGAACTTGATACCGATACCCCATGCCGCCATGGCGACCATGGCCCTGCTGCTGATCGCCGCCGCTCCGGCGGCCGCGGACGGCGACATGCCGCAGCCGGGGCGCGCGGGCCTGCATGGCGCCATCGGTCTTGGAGTGGGGGTACGGCCCGCTTATGAAGGTTCCGGCGAAAACCAGACGCGACTCACGCCGAACATCAGGCTGTTTTACGGCGATACCTGGTTTCTCACCGGCATGAGCGCGGGGGCCAATCTGTTCAGGCACCGCACCGCCCAGGACATCAGCATCAGCGCCGGACCGCTGCTGGCCCTGCGCCGCGGTCGTGAGGAAGGCGATCATGCCGAGTTGAGGGGACTGGGCGATATCGACCGCAGCCTCGATGCCGGCGGTTTCGTCCGCCTGCGCAAGGGCGGCTGGCAGGCGCGAGCCGACCTGCGCAAGGATGTCAGCAACGGCGATGGCGGTACGACGCTGCGGCTTTCGGCCGGTTACGGCATGCCCGTCAGCCAGAAGCTGCGTCTGCGCGCCAATCTCGACACGGCCTGGGCGTCGGCCGCCTACATGAGTACTTTCTACGGCATCGATGCGACCCAGTCGGCGAATTCGGGCATCGCCCAATACACGGCGGGTTCCGGTTTCAAGCATGTCGGCGCCAGCCTCGTGGCCGATTACGCGATCAACCGCGAGTGGGGCGGCTTCGCCTCGCTGCGCCACACGCGGCTGATCGGCGACGCGGCCGACAGCCCGATCGTGGCGACCCTGGGCAGCAGAAACCAGGCGGCGGCAAGCGTCGGCGTGAATTACCGCTTCTGACCAGAAACACTTCACACAAGGGAAATCCCATGAACGACACGCTCTCGCGCTATGCGCTCTACGCCATCGCCGGCATCGCCCTGGCCTTCGGCCTGCTCACCATCGTTTCCGGCGGCCAGGTGCTGTTCGGCAGCGAGGCCGCGCGCGAGGCGGCCGGCCACTACCTGCCCTTCGTCGTCTGGTTCAACTTCCTCGCCGGATTCGCCTATGTCGCCACGGCGCTCGGCCTGGCGACCCGGCAAGCCTGGGCGGCGCATCTGGCGCTCGCCATCGCGGTCGCTACCGCATTGGTGTTCTTCTATTTCGGCCTGTTCATCCTCACCGGCGCGCAGTTCGAAATGCGCACCGTCGGCGCCATGAGCTTGCGCACGGCGCTATGGGCGGGCATCGCCTGGTTCGCCCGGCGCCACATCGGTCTGCACCGCGCACGCTGAGCGGATCTGGCGAGCGTCTCGTTTCAGCACATGCAGCAAACCGCCGTCACGACGGACATCGAAGTCAATGTTCAACCACAGGAGAAAATCATGAAAGCAGCACGAGTTCTCAGTTTCACCCTCATCGGCATCGGCATGCTGGGTGCCGGCAGTGTTCTTGCGGACGATCTGCCCTTGCCCGCGGATCCCGTGCAACAACGCGAGCAGATGCGCGGCATGAGCGCCGAGGATCGCACCGCCTACCGGGATCAGATGCAGGAACGCATGCGCAGCATGACGCCGGAGGAACAGAAACTGATGCGCAACACGCGCGCCGACGGCCGCGCCCGCGTGGAAAGCTCGGCGAACGAGGAAACACGCCAGCGCAGCCGCGACGGCAGCGGGCAGGGACGCGGACAAGGGGGTGGCAAAGGGGGTGGCATGGGCGGTGGCGGGCGCGGACGTTCGTGATCATGGGCGGACATCGGATCGCGAGTCGGGGATGCGGCAGATGAGACTGGCCAGGGCAATCCGCCTGCTGCCGCGGTGCTGGGGCGACAACTCGCTGCTCAAGCGCCGCGGCTTCATCCTGCTGTGCAGCCACATGCGTGCGCGCACCACGCTGCTGAGCCACATCGTCGGCAGCCATCCGTCGGTATGCGGTTGGGCCGAACTGCACCAGAAACTGCGCGGCTGGCCGGACCTTCTCGAACTCAGCGCCAAGGCCGAAGATGCCAGTGGCAAGTTGGCGGCCGGCCGCCACGTGCTGGACAAGATCGTGCATAACCTGCCGATCCGGCGCAGGGTTCTCGATCGCGAAGACACGTCGATCGTGATCATGGTGCGCGATCCCGTGCAAACCATTCGCAGCATTCTGGAGACACAGTCCGGCGGCATCGACGATCTGGATGGCGCCTGCGATTACTACGCGTCCCGCCTTGCGTCACTGCGCGATCTGATCGAACGTCGCCAGGGGCGCGTGTTCTATATGGATTCCGAGGCACTGCTTGCAGAAACGGCTGAAACGCTATCGGCCCTGGGCAGCTATCTGGGCATCGCCCCGGGACTCAGCGAAGACTACCGGCTGTTCAAGCATACGGGGCGACCCAAGTACGGCGACATGTCGAAGAAGATCATGGCGGGCCGGATCGTTCGCGTCGAGGATTCGACGCAGCCGATCTTCGCGAATGCCCACCGGTTGCAGGAAATGCGGAGCATTCATGAATCATTCCGGCAATTTGCCAGAGCAAACACGCGGCAACATGTTTTCGCCTGAACACGGACAGGCCGGCGGCCATTGTCCAGAGACATGGTTGCCGCGACCGCGGCAGGCGAACATGCTGCGCCGCGTTTCCCATCAGATAGCCGATACCGAGCGGATCGCCCGGTCCGGCCATGCGGGCGCGATTGTCTGGCTTACGGGGCTGTCCGGGTCGGGAAAATCCACCCTGGCGATGAATCTTGAACGCAAGCTGTTCGACGCAGGCTTCATGGTCTATGTGCTCGATGGCGACAATCTTCGGCATGGATTGAATTCCGACCTGGATTTCACGCCGCAGTCGCGACGGGAGAACGTGCGCCGGGTCGGCGAAACGGCGGCACTCTTTGCCGACGCCGGTTTCGTGTGCATTGCTGCCTCGATATCGCCACATGCGATGGATCGCGACCTTGCCCGCTCGGCGGCAAAAGGACGGCCGTTTTTCGAGTTTTATTTGCGGGCGGATATCGCGACCTGCGAGCGCCGCGATCCCAAGGGACTTTATCGCCTGGCCCGCAATGGTCTGTTGCGCGACTTCACCGGCATCGACGCGCCCTACGAGGTGCCCGCCGCGCCGGATCTCGTGGTCGATAGCGCGGGCCAGACTCCCGAGGCCTGCAGGGAAAGCTGTTTCGACTTCCTTTCCAGGCGGCTGCGTCCAGTCCGATGAAGAGTCCGCAGCGATACATCAATGGGACTCGGGCACGAAGCGCACTCGAATTCGTTTCGATCCATCAGCACGCAATAGCGAGGAACGACGATGAAGGCATCACGGTATAGCAGATTGGCCATGTTCGGCATCGCCTTGCTTGGCGCCGGCGCTGCCCTTGCGGAAGAAGCGCCGCCGGCCGCGGAGCCGGTGCAGCAGCGCGAGCAGATTCGCGAACAAAGCCAGGAACGAATGCGCAGCATGACGCCTGAGCAACAGAAGCTCATGCGCGACAGCAGTGCCGACGGCCGCGTTCGAATGGAGAGTTCGCAGTGGGGACAAGATGCCGGCATGCGCGGCGGCTACGGGCGGGGATACGAGTCGCGCCAGGGCGGTGGCGGACGCGGCATGGGCGGTGGGCGCAGTCGTTGATTCCGAGAGGGGAAGCCACATCATGAACGACGATGAAGCAAGCCGCCTCCGGCCCGAGCATCTGGCGAGGTGGCTGCAGCGTAGCCGCGAGTATCTGCTGGCGCCGCGCGCGGATTTGGGCAACGTGGAGATGATCGAATCCGCCGCGCGCCATCCGGTCTCGCAATTTCATTGCAGTCGGAGCGTGCTGCTGTCGTGGGCTCAGCGGGCGTTGGCGCATGCCCTGAAACGCGGCGTGCAGGGCGAGGAAAATCCGCTGAAGGCTCTGGAACGCGGGTTCCATTTTCAAGTATCGCTAATTGCGAAACACCCGTCCGTTCCCCTGGCGCTTCTTGCCTGGTATTCGCAAACACCCGATGCGCGGGTTCGCTCGCGGATTCGGAGCGCCATCGATCGCCATGAAAAGCGCCTGTCCCGCCTGATCGGGCGGGCGCAGCAGCAAGGGCTGGTGAGGCCGAACGTCGACGCTCAATCCGCGGCGGCGGCTCTGGTCAGCTTGATCCAGAACCTGGCGCTGGGAATGAGTGCCGGCACCCGTCGGCCGGAAATGTTTTTGCGCGATGCGGCGATGGCGTTCCCTGTCTATCTCGATGGCATCCTCGCGCCACCGGCGTCACGCCGCGATGGCCTGTTCAACTGACCGGATTGTCCGGAGAAAGGCAAGAAAATGCAGTCTTCATCGAATGCGATGACCAGGAGTCGCCACTGGCGCTCCGTTCCGTGGGCGTGGCTGATCGCGCTGGGCTGCGCGGGGCTGCCCATTTCCAGCCCCGCAGCCGAGCCGTTGGCCTTGCGGGGAATCATGAAGGAGATGGGTAGGGGCATGCAGGCGGTCGTGGACGGCACCTCCCGGGAAGATTACGCGGCAGTGGAGAAGGCTGCGCTGGCGATCGCCGACCATCCGCAACCGCCATTGGGTGAAAAGCTCCGCGTCATGGCCTTTGTCGGCACCAACGCGCCCCGCTACAAGGCCATGGACGGCGAAACCCATGACAATGCGATGGCGCTGGCCGGGGCGTCGAGAAGGGGCAATGGGGAAGATGTCATCGCGGCCTTCCACAAGCTCCAGTCGTCCTGCCTTGCCTGCCATCAGACATTCCGCAAGCCTTTCGTCGAACAGTTTTATGGAAAGGCGGATGGTCGCCGATGACATTTGCCACGCATCGTCACGGGTGGCTCGCCCTGCTGGTTATCGGTTCTGCGCTGGCCGGTTGCTCGACGATGCGCCCGCCATTGAACGAGCCCCTGGACCAGACCGCATCTGCCGCTACCGGCATGGCGGAATACCGGCTGCAGAACCTGTCCCCGCAGCGCGGCAACAGCGACGGGCTTGTCGTCGTTCTGACCTTTTCCGGCGGCGGCACCCGCGCCGCGGCTTTTGCCTATGGCGTGCTGAGCGAGCTCGAGAACACGCCGATTGGTCGCAAGGGCGAAGCGACAACGCTGCTTGACGAAGTGGATGTTGTCGCGGGAGTGTCTGGCGGCAGTGTCACGGCGGCCTATTTTGCCGCGTTCGGAAAGGAGATTTTCCGGAGTTTCGAGCCGACGTTTCTCAAGTCCGATTTTCAGGGCGATCTAATGTCGCGGACGCGCAACCCCTACAATGCGCTGCAGTTGAGTTCCCCCTGGTTTGGACGCGGGCACCTGCTGGCGGAGCAGCTCGACGAGACCCTGTTTCACGGGATCACTTATGGCGACCTGGCGGAACGACGTAGCCGACCGCTTCTTCTTGTCGGCGCTACCGATCTCACCCACGGCACCGGTTTCGAGTTTTCGCAGGAACAGTTCGATATTCTCTGTTCCCGCCTCGATCGGGTTCCGCTTGCCTTTGCCGTCGCTGCGTCGAGCGCGGTGCCACTGGTTCTGAGCCCGGTTACGCTGAAGAACTACGCCGGCGAGTGCACCGCATCGCCCGCCAGCCCGCGAGTCGCCGCAACCTCGGGCATCTACCTGAACTCGGCGGAGCGTCCGTTCGTTCATCTGGTGGACGGTGGGCTGTCGGACAATCTGGCGGTCCGCTGGATCATCGACAACATCGCGCTTTCAGGCGAAATGGCCAGACCGATCGAGCGCAACGGTTTTCGCAACGTCGAAAAGCTGGTCATCATCAACGTCGATGCCGAACAAGGTTCGAATGCGTCCCTCGATCGCAGCGATAGGGTTCCTTCGGCCTACGAGGTGCTTGACGCCGTCTCGTCGGCGAGTCTTGCCAGGCGCTCGCGCGAGACCAGGGCGATTCTGGCGGGCAGCATCGATCGATGGCGCGCGCGGTTGCGCGACGCAGCACGCGCCGGCAGCAGCGCGCTGTCCCCGTCCGTCGAGTTGTATGTCATCGATGCAAGCCTGCGCGAGCACCCCGAACCGAAGCTTCGCAAAGAACTTCTGGCCATTCCGACAGCGTTCGTGCTGCCCGCGGACGAGGTGGATAAACTGGTTTCCGCCGCTCGCATGATACTTCGGAGCTCCGCCGAATTCGATCGGTTGCTGCGTGACCTGCCCGCGACGAGAATCCAGCGAAGTTCTACTATCGTCAATTCCGACTAATCGCATGATGGCAAGCAATCCTACTGGCCGTGGCGCCAGCGTCTGGTCGGCGTCTTCCTGTGCAGCACTGATCACCGGGGCATCGGTGTAATGCTCGATCACGGCATGCAGCCTGGTCTCGTGGCGGTGGCCGCCGAGGCGGTTGAGGGTCACGCCGGCAATGCGAATGTGGGGATCGAAGGCCCGGTGGCCGAGGATCGGCGGAGGTCAGCGCCGCTGCCAGGCAGATGCGGATGGCAAGAGGATAGAAAATCCAAGCGGCCTTTGGGGGAGAGAGGGTAACGCCGGATGCCGCAGTCGATCGCCGACCACCACGCCAGCAAAGCTAGCGCCCTAACTTCAATGGCCACTTACGGTTGAGGGCGCCGTCCCAACGTCGGCTATGGAAGAAACCCCTGATCCGCGACGGCTGGCTGCGCTCAATGGGGTTCGGGCATCGGACGTATCTTATCGCTGCACAAGAGCCGGTCCGACGAGGAACTTAGGCCACGCCGATTGAATGGCAGCTTTGGAGACATCGCCTCGAGCGAACGTCAGCAATGGAGGAGCGGCTGGACTGACTCTTGATGGCCGAGAGCCAGCTTTAACTAACCCCACCATCCTCCCGATGCCAAAAGAACGCCACGGCATGCCGTGGCGTTCTTTTCCCGCGGGGTCAGCCGATCAGGCCTTCAGCGCCACCAGCACTTCGTCCAGCATCTTCTTCGCATCGCCGAACAGCATGCGATTGTTTTCCTTGTAGAAGAGCGGATTGTCGACCCCGGCGTAGCCCGAGGCCATCGAGCGCTTCATGACGATCGAGGTCTTGGCCTTCCAGACTTCGAGAACCGGCATGCCGGCAATCGGGCTGGTCGGATCGTCCTGCGCCGCCGGATTGACGATGTCGTTGGCGCCGATCACGATCGCCACATCGGTGGTCGGGAAGTCGTCGTTGAGCTCGTCCATTTCCATCACGATGTCGTAGGGCACCTTGGCTTCGGCCAGCAGCACGTTCATGTGGCCGGGCATACGCCCCGCCACCGGGTGAATGCCGAAGCGCACATTGACGCCCTTCTCGCGCAGGTGCCTGGTGATTTCGTACACCGTGTGCTGGGCCTGCGCCACGGCCATGCCGTAGCCCGGAACGATGATCACGCTCTTGGAATCCTTCAGCAGTTCCGCGGTCTCGGTGGCGCTGACGGGCACCACTTCGCCGGCCGGCTGCGCCGCGTCGCCCTTGGCCGCCGGCGTGCCGCCGCCAGTGCCGAAGCCGCCGGCAATGACGCTGATGAAGTTGCGGTTCATGGCGCGGCACATGATGTAGGACAGGATCGCACCCGAGGAACCGACCAGCGCGCCAACCACGATCAGCAGGTCGTTCGACAACATGAAGCCAGTGGCAGCAGCCGCCCAGCCCGAGTAGCTGTTGAGCATCGAGACCACCACCGGCATGTCGGCGCCGCCGATGGCCATCACCATGTGGATGCCGAACAGCAGCGCGATCACCGTCATCACGATCAGCGGCGTCATGCCTGCCTCGATGCTGGGCGCGTTGATGAACTCGCGGCCGAAGTAAATCACCACCAGCAGGCCCGCCAGGTTCATCCAGTGGCGCCCCGGCAGCAGCATGGGCGAACCGCCGATCTTGCCGTTCAACTTGCCGAAGGCGATCAGCGAACCGGAGAAGGTCACCGCGCCGATCAGGATGCCGATGTAGATTTCCAGTTCGTGGATGGTCTTCTCGGCGCCGACCAGCGGATGCGAGGTGTCGATGTAGCTCGCGAAGCCGACCAGGCAGGCGGCGAGGCCGACCAGGCTGTGCATCAGCGCCACCAGTTCGGGCATCTGCGTCATCTTGACTACCTTGGCCGCATACAGGCCGACGGCACCGCCGACCACCATGGCGCCGATGATCCAGGGATACCCGGCCGCCGTCACGCGCGGCCCGAACACGGTGGCCAGTACGGCGATGGTCATGCCGATCATGCCGTAGAGGTTGCCGCGCCGCGAAGTCTCCGGATTCGAAAGTCCGCCGAGGCTGAGGATGAAGAGGATGGTTGCTCCGATGTAGGAGACGGTTGCCAAGTTACCAGACATGTTTTTCTCCGAAGGGCCGTCCCGAGGAGAAACGGCGTGAAGACAAGGAGCGCAGCGAACAATAGTCACCCCCTTTCCAGGAAAGGGGGATGGGGGGATAGCGCATCATAATTTCCCTGGTTATTTGCGGAACATGTCCAGCATGCGCTGGGTCACGGCGAAACCGCCGAACATGTTGACTGCGGTGAGCGCGATGCCGCCGACTGCCAGCCAGCGTATCCACTGGTCCGGTGGCAGGCCGCCGGCCAGCGGCGGCGCGATCTGCACCAGGGCGCCGATGGCGATGATGCTGGAGATCGCGTTGGTCACGCTCATCAGCGGCGTATGCAGGGCCGGTGTCACGTTCCACACCACCATGTAGCCGACGAAGCAGGCCAGCACGAAGACCGTGAAGTGGGCGAGGAAGGCCGCCGGCGCATTGGCGCCGACAAACCAGAACAGCGCGGCGGCGACGCCGAACATGATGGCCAGCTTGTTGCCCGCCATCGGCTCGCTCGCGGCACCGTGGCCGTGGCCCTTCTTGGCCTGCGGCGCAACTGCCGCCGGCTTGGCTGCGGGCGGCGCGGCGGAAGGCTTGGGTGGCGGGGGCGGCCAGGTGATATTGCCCTCCTTGATCACGGTGAGGCCGCGGATGGCCTCGTCTTCCATGTTGACGTCGACGATGCCGTCCTTGGTTTTGCACAGCTCCTCGGCGAGGCGGAACAGGTTGGTGGCGTACAGCGTCGAGGACTGCTTGGCCAGGCGCGAGGCCAGGTCGGTGTAGCCGACGATGGTCACGCCATGCTTTACCACCGTCTTCCCTGCTTCGGTCAGTTCGCAGTTGCCGCCGCGCTCGGCCGCCATGTCGACGATCACGCTGCCCGGCTTCATGCTCTGCACCATCTCGGCGGTGATCAGCCGGGGTGCGGGCTTGCCGGGAATCAGTGCGGTGGTGATGATGATGTCCACCTCGCGCGCCTGCTTGGCGTACATCTCGCGCTGGGCCTGCTGGAAGCCTTCGCTCATGACCTTGGCGTAACCGCCGCCGCCGGAACCTTCTTCCTCGTAATCGACCTTGACGAATTCGCCGCCGAGCGACACGACCTGGTCGGCCACTTCGGCGCGGGTGTCGTTGGCGCGGACGATGGCACCCAGGCTGGCGGCCGTGCCGATTGCCGCGAGACCCGCGACGCCGGCGCCGGCGATGAACACCTTGGCCGGCGGCACCTTGCCCGCGGCGGTGATCTGGCCGTTGAAGAAGCGGCCGAAGGCGTTGGCCGCCTCGATCACGGCACGGTAGCCGGCGACGCCGGCCTGGGAGGTGAGCGCGTCCATCTTCTGGGCACGGGAGAGCGTGCGCGGTAGCGAGTCGATGGCCAGCACCGTGGCCTTCTTGGCGGCGAGCTGCTGCATCAGTTCCGGGTTCTGCGCCGGCCAGATGAAGTCGATCAGGGTGCCGCCCTCGCGCATGAGGCCGACTTCCGCGGACGTCGGTACGCCTATCTTGAACACGATGTCGGAGGCCGCCCAGAGCGCGGGCGCACCGGCGATGATTTCGGCGCCGGCGGCGCGGTAGCTGTCATCACTGCAATTCGCCGCATCCCCGGCGCCGGATTCGACGGCGACCTTGAAACCCAGCTTGATGAGCTTTTCGACAACTTCGGGCACGGTGGCGACGCGCTTTTCACCGGCCAGCGTTTCCCGGGGAACTCCAATTGTTAGTGCCATGATTCTCCCATTTGCATATCCATTGACAGCCTGATCGACGAGCGCCTGTTTTTTTCGTTCTCGTCCCGGCCCGATGAGCCTTTGCCGACGCAGACGTCGCGCCGCCGGTATGATACGCCTTCCACATCAGTCCATTTGATCGATATCAATCGCCTTTCGATCGCCCGAGATGACCAGTTCAAAGCCCGGCCGCCATCGCGCCCACCGCGCCAAACACCTCTCCTCAGCGGCCAAGGTGGGTCTCGCGCCGGGTGCGCTGATCCACCTTGGCGAACGCAAGACCGAACAGGCAACCATCTCGCTGATCGAATACGGCGAGACAGATCTGACAGAACACCAGTTCAAGTCCCTGGTCGAGTCGCAAGCCTACCAGCCCACACTTCCGGTGCTCTGGCTCAACGTGCACGGCCTGCACGAACCGGAGGTCATGGCCGAAATCGGTCGCCGCTTCAAGCTGCACCCGCTGGTGCTGGAAGACATCCTCAACACCAACCAGCGGCCAAAAATCGACGACTATGGAGACTATCTGTTCATCGTTGCCCGCTTTTTCGAGCTCGGCGGCGAAAACCAGCAGATCGACTCGGACCAGGTCAGCCTGATCCTCGGCCCCAATTTCGTGCTGAGCTTCCAGGAGCGGCCCAGCGGCCGCTTCGATCCGGTACGCGAGCGCCTGCGGCAGAACCGCGGCCAGATCCGCAGGCTGGGCGCCGACTACCTCGCCTATTCCCTGCTCGATGCCATCGTCGACCGCTATTTCACGATTCTCGAGAACATCGGCGAACGCACCGAAGAATTGGAAGACATGATGCTGGACCGACCGCGGCCGGGGGCGCTGCAACTGGTGCACCAGCTGAAGCGCGAGACCCTGAACCTGCGCCGCTCGATCTGGCCGCTGCGCGAAGTCATCAACAGCCTGACCCGCGCCGACGAGCGCTTCTTCCGCCCCGAGACCCGGCCCTATCTGCGCGACATCTATGACCACACGGTGCACGCAATCGAATCGCTGGAAGCCAACCGCGACGTGATCGCCGGCATGCTCGACATCTACCTGTCGGCCGTCAGCAACCGGGTCAACCAGGAAGTCCGCGCGCTGACCGTGGTCGCCATCATCTTCATGCCGGCGACGCTGATCTCCGGCATCTTCGGCATGAACTTCAAGACCATGCCGCTGCTCGACTGGCCGACCGGATTTTTTGTCGCCATCGGCATGATGGCGACAGTGGCGACGACGCTGTCCGTCATCTTCTGGCGCCGGCGCTGGCTCGAGTAAAACCGCTCAGGTCCGCTGTCGCAACAGCCTGCGCTGCACCTTGCCGGTGGTGGTCATCGGCAGAGCGTCGATGAACTCGATGATCTTGGGATATTCATAGGGCGCCAGATACTGCCGCACATGCTGCTGCAGCGAGGCTTCAAGTTCGGCCGAGGGCTTTTCGCCGGCGGCGAGCACGATGAAGGCCTTGATCACGGTGCCGCGCGTCTCGTCGGGCGCGCCGATCACGGCGGCATTGGCCACGGCCGCATGCTTGACCAGGCAGTTCTCGATTTCCCCGGGGCCGATGCGGTAGCCGGCGCTCTTGAACATGTCGTCGCTGCGACCCTGGTACCAGAGTATGCCGTCCTCGTCCTGCTTGGCCAGGTCGCCGGTGCGGCCCCAAGCCTGCGGGTCATTGATGCCGCCGCCGAAGAATTTTTCGGCCGTGGCCTGCGGGTTGTTCCAGTAGCCGAGCATGAACACCGGGTCCATCTCGCCGTTGCAGCTGCGCTGCACGCAGACCTCGCCGAGTTCGCCGGGCGCCGCCGGATTGCCTGCGTCGTCGAGCACACCCAACTGGTGGCCCGGATAGCCGCGGCCCATGGCGCCGGGCTTGGGCGGGGTCACCGCGGCGCAGTTGCCGACGATGTAGTTGATCTCGGTCTGCCCGTACATTTCGTTCACCGTCACGCCCAGCGCCTGCTGCGCCCAACTGCAGACCGCTTCGCCGACGGTCTCGCCGGCGCTCATGATGCTGCGCAGGACCAGGTCGTACTTTTCCCTGGGCTGCGGCACCGCCTTCATCATCATCTTGAGTGCCGTGGGGAACAGGAAACTGTTCCTCACGCCGTATTTCTCCATCAGCCAGAAGGCCTTTTCGGGATCGAAGCGGCCGCGGTAGCCGAGCAAAGGCTGACCGAAATTCCAGCTCGGCAGCAGCGCGTCGAACAGGCCGCCGGTCCACGCCCAGTCGGCCGGCGACCAGAACATGTCGCCGCGCTGCGGATAAAAATCGTGCGAGCAGACGAAGCCCGAAAGGTTGCCGATCAGGCTGCGCTGGGCGATCAGTGCGCCCTTCGGATTGCCGGTGGTGCCGCTGGTGTAGATGATCATCGCCGGATCGTCGGCCGCGGTGTCGCGTGCCAAGTAGTGCGAGGAAGCCAGGGGCAGCAGCGTGCTCCATTCGCGCACCCAGGCTTCGCGCGCGCCGCCGACGCCGATCACGTGCTTCAGGTCGGGCAGCTTCTCGCGCACCGCGCCGAGCTTTTCCAGCCCGCCCTCGTCGATGATCGCCACGCGCACGCCGGCATGCGAGAGGCGGAATTCGAGGGCGTCGGCGCCGAACAGGTGCGAAACCGGCACCGCGATCGCGCCCATCTGGTAGCAGGCCATGTGCGCGACGCCGGTTTCGGGCCGCTGCGGCAGGATGATGGCGACGCGATCGCCGGCCATGACGCCCATCGCACCGAGCACGTTGGACAGGCGGTTGGCAGCCTGCTGCACGTCCCAGAAGCTCCACGCCTCGGTGTGCCCCGCCTCGTCCTCGTAATACAGGGCGAAGCGTGTGCGATCTTCCGCCCAGCGGCCGCAGCAGGCCTCGGCGATGTTGTAGCGTGCCGGTACCTGCCAGCGAAAGGAATCGCGCAGGGTCTGCCAGTCGCGCGCCGTTGCGTCGGGTCCGATCATGACGCCAGCCGCGCGTCGAGCAGTTCGATCCAGTGCCTGACCGGCAAATCGGTGGCGCCCTGCAGGTGGCCCATGCAACCGACATTGGCACTGGCGATGGCGGCCGGGCCGCCCGCGGTCAGCGCGGCAATCTTGTTGGCCTGCAGACGCTTGGAGAGTTCCGGTTGCAGCACCGAGTAGGTACCCGCCGAGCCGCAGCACAGGTGCGCGTCGGCCACCGGGGTCAGCGTGTAGCCGGCCGCCGTCAGCAATGACTCCACGGTACCGCGGATCTTGAGCCCGTGCTGCAGGCTGCAGGGGTTCTGGAAGGCCAGCAGGCGCTCGCTCTCGGGCAAAGGCGCGCAGGCCTGCAGCAGCGGCGCAAGAGCCGCCGCCTCCGCCGTGATGACTTCGCTGATGTCGCGCGTCGCCAGCACGATGCGCGCCGCCTTGAGCGCGTAATCGGGATCGTCCTGCAGCAGGTGGGCGTATTCGAGTACATGCGAGCCGCAACCCGAAGCCGTCATCACCAGGCCTTCGGCGCCGGCTTCGAGCAGCGGCCACCAGGCGTCGACGTTGCGCCGCGCATCGTCGCGCGCACCTTCCGCTTCGTTCAGGTGCAGGCGCACCGCGCCGCAGCAGCCGGCGCCTTTCGCCTCGACCATCTGGATGCCGAGGCGGTCGAGCACGCGCCGCGCCGCGCCATTCACATTCGGATACATCGAGGGCTGCACGCAGCCGGCCAGCGCGATGAATTGTCGCGCATGGCTGCGCTGCGGCGCCGGGCCGGCCGAGGACAACGGCGGCACCTTGGCGCGCAGCGCTCCCGGCAGCAGCATGCGTACCGACTGACCGAGTTTCATCGCGGCACCGAACACTGTCGCACGCGGCAGAAGGTTTTTCAGGGTCCCGCGCATGAAAGCGTCGCTGCCCGTGCGCGGCACCATGCGCTCGACCACTTCGCGGCCGATATCGAGCAGGCGCGAGTAGTGCACGCCCGACGGACAGGTAGTCTCGCAGGAACGACAGCTAAGGCAGCGATCGAGGTGCAGGCGGGTCTTTTCGGTCGGCGTGGCACCTTCCAGCACCTGCTTGATCAGGTAGATGCGGCCGCGCGGTCCATCCAGCTCGTCGCCCAGCAGCTGATAGGTCGGGCAGGTTGCGGTGCAAAAGCCGCAATGCACGCAGCGGCGCAGGATTTCCTCGGCTTCGCGGCCGGCGGTGGTATGACGGATGAAATCGGCGAGATGGGTTTCCATCAGGCCTCCCGCCGGGCCGCCCCAAGGGGGGCCTGCGCCCCCTCGGGGGGCAGCGAACGAAGAGAGCGCGGGGGCAGTTTCATCTTAGAACTCCGGGTACATACGGCCGGGATTGAACACCCCGTAGGGATCGAAGCTCTGCTTGAGCCGGCGATGCACTTCCATCAGCGCCGGCGGCAGGGGCGCGAACACTCCGCCTGTCTTGTCGCCACCGCGGAACAGGGTGGCATGGCCGCCGGCGCGGGCGGCGGTCTGCCGCATCTGCTCCGCATCGGCATCGGCACGCAGCCAGCGTTGCGCGCCGCCCCACTCCAGCAATTGCTCGCCGGGCAGTTCCAGCGGCGCCGCGACTGAGGGCACGGAAAATCGCCACAGCGGCAGATCGCCGGCGAAAAATGCGGCGCTCTGTTCGCGCTGCCCGATCCAGAACTCCGTCGCCGCCGCAGCCGCGAGCGGCTCGCCGCCAAGCTTCTGGCAAGCCGAGGCGACCGCCGCCCGGGCGCCGGACAACTGCACGGTGAGTACGCCGTCCTGCCAGCTGCCCGCCACCAGCGGCAGAGGCTGGCCGGCCCAGCGGTTCATCGCATCGACCGCCTTGTCCTGCGGCATCTCGAAGCGCAGGGTCGCATCGCCCACCGGCACGGGCATCACCTTCAACGACACCTCGAGGATCAAACCCAGGGTGCCGAGACTGCCGGTCATCAGGCGCGAGACGTCGAAGCCCGCCACGTTCTTGATCACCTCGCCGCCGAACTTGAGCACGCGGCCTTCGCCGTCCATGATCTTCACGCCGAGTACGAAGTCGCGCAGGCTGCCGGCACTGGCCCGGCGCGGGCCGGAAAGCCCGGCGGCGACGGCGCCACCGACCGTGCCGGCGCCGAAGCGGGGCGGCTCGCAGGCGAGGAACTGGCGCCGTGCCGCCAGCGCCGACTCTATCTCCGCCAGCGGTGTGCCGCAGCGTGCGGTGACCACCAGTTCGGTCGGCTCGTAGCTGACGATGCCGCTGTAGGTGCCGGTCCGTAACACCTCGCCGGCCAGCGGCCCGCCATAGAAGTCCTTGCTGCCGCCGCCCCTGAGGCGCAGCGGCTTGCGCTCGAGGACGCGGGCACGAAACTCGTCTAGCATGTCTGCGCTCATAGCCGCTCCAGATCAGGGAACGGAACGTCGCCCCCATGCACGTGCATGCGCCCGGATTCGGCGCAGCGATACAGCGTCGGAATGGCCTTCTCCGGATTGAGCAGGCCTTCCGGATCGAAGGCGCGCTTGACGGCATGGAAGGCGCGGATTTCGTCGGCACAGAACTGGTCGCACATGGAATTGATCTTCTCGTAGCCGACGCCGTGTTCGCCGGTGATGGTGCCGCCGAGCTGCACCGACAGACGCAGGATTTCGGCGCCGAAGGCCTCGGTGCGCTCCAGCTCGCCGGGGACATTGGCGTCGTACAGAATCAGCGGATGCATGTTGCCGTCGCCGGCATGAAACACGTTGATGCAGCGCAGGCCGTATTTTTTCTCCATGCCGTAGATTGCCATCAGCATTTCGCCGAGGCGCTTGCGCGGAATGGTGCCGTCCATGCAGTAGTAATCGGGCGAAATGCGCCCCGCGGCGGGGAAGGCGGCCTTGCGCCCGGCCCAGAACAGCAGGCGCTCGGCCTCCGAATGCGAGACGCGGATCTTGGTGGCGCCGCTGGCCTCGAGCACGGCCTGCATGCGGCCGATTTCCTCGGCGACTTCCTCCGCCGTGCCGTCGGATTCGCAGAGCAGGATCGCCGCCGCGGTCAGGTCGTAGCCGGCCTTGACGAAGGGCTCGACTGCGGCGGTGGCCGGCTTGTCCATCATTTCCAGTCCGGCCGGAATGATGCCGGCGGCGATCACGTCCGCCACCGCGTTGCCGGCCGTCATCACGTCGGCAAAGCTGGCGATGATGACCTGGGCATGGTCCGGCTTCGGCACCAGCTTCACCGTGACTTCGGTAACGATCGCCAGCAGGCCCTCGGAACCGATGGTCAGCGCCAGCAGGTCGTAGCCCGGCGCATCGAGGGCATGGTTGCCGAACTCGACGATTTCGCCGGTGATCAGCACGGCGCGCACCCGCAACACGTTGTGCAGGGTCAGGCCGTATTTCAGGCAATGCACGCCGCCGGAATTCTCGGCCACGTTGCCGCCGATCGAACAGGCGATCTGCGAACTGGGATCGGGTGCGTAATAGAGGCCGAGCGGCGCCGCCGCCTCGGAGATAGCCAGGTTGCGCACGCCGGGCTGCACCACGGCAACGCGCGCCACGGGGTCGACGTGGAGGATCTTCTTCATCTTGGCCAGCGACAGCACCACACCCTGCGGATGCGGCAACGCGCCGGCCGACAGCCCGGTGCCCGCACCGCGCGGCACCAGCGGCGCCCCGGCGGCGCGGCAGGCCTTGATCACCGCCACCACCTGCGCCTCGGTTTCCGGCAGGGCGACCGCCATCGGCACCTGGCGATAGGCCGACAGGCCGTCGCACTCGTAGGGTTTCACATCTTCGGTCACCTGCAGCAGCGAATTCGCCGGCAGCAGGCGCGCCAGTTCTGCCAGCAGCGCCGAGTAATCCGTGTCGGCAAAGTCCTGCGCGGCTTCGGCAGAGTGTTCTCGCTGGTTCATGGCTGGTCGTCCGTCGGTTCAATGGTGGCCAATGAGGGGTTCAATGAGGATCGCCCTGAAGTCATTGACATTGGTGCGCGTCGGTCCGGTGACGACCAGGTCGTCCAGGTCTGCGAACACGCCGTAGGCATCATTCTCGGCCAGGCGCGCACGCAAATCAATTCCTGCGGCGGTGGCACGCGTCGCGGTATCCGGCAGCAGCAGCGCGCCGGCATTGTCCTCGGAACCGTCGATGCCGTCGGTATCGGCGGCGATGGCGTGGATGCGCGCATGGCCGTTCAGCGCCAGCGCCAGTCCGAGTAGGAACTCGGCATTGCGCCCGCCGCGCCCCTTGCCTCTCACCGTCACCGTGGTTTCGCCGCCGGAGAGCAGCACGCAGGGCGCCGCCAGCGGCTGGCCGTGCGCGGCGCAGGACAGCGCAATGCCGCCCAGCGCACGCGCCACCTCGCGTGCCTCGCCCTCGATCGCATCGCCCAGCACCAGCGGCGTGACGCCCCGGTCGCGCGCCAGCTGCGCCGCCGCCGCCAGCGAGCCTTGCGCCGTGGCGATGACGTGCGACTCGCAACGGGCGAATCCCGGGTGGTC
>JALHPU010000039.1 GCA_022842325.1 Sulfuritalea sp.
CCGCCGAAGCCCGCGCCGCGCTGGGACTGGCGGCCGCCTAGCCGATTCCGCCGCGCGGCGCCGTCGCGCCAGCGCCGACTCTGCCGGCCCGAACCACAGCCTTACCCACGAGCGGCTCGTGGTTGTCTGCCGGCGCACTGCAGACTATGCTTTCCTGACGATCCGGTACCGTGGAGGCAAGGGCGATGGAAGATTCGATTCCCACCATGACGCGCTTGTTCGATCAGTTGGGATTGGACTCTGCGCCGCAGGCCATCCAGTCCTTCATCGCCGCGCACAAACCCCTCGCGGCGAGCACCACACTCGCCGATGCGCCCTTCTGGAGCGCGTCTCAGGCCCAATTCCTGCGCGGGGAAATGGAGGAAGACGCCGACTGGGCCATCGTCATCGAGCGCCTCAACGCGGCCTTGCGCGCCGCATCCTAGACCGGGCGAGCGGAGGGTTTGGGGCTTTTCCAGCCGTTGGATATAACAGGATCAACTTCCGTGTTCGGCCATCTGCCGACACCGACTGCGCATGAATTTCCTGCCCCTGAGCGTCGGCTCAAGGCAGGACAGCGGTCATCCCTATACCTGCATGCCTGACTTGGGTGTTTTGATCTCCCGTCTCCCCTTGCATTGCCGCCAGTCCGCCACATCCGCCGCATTCTCTTCACCGCCGCTCTCCAGGGCGTGTTTTCATTCAGTCGCCTGAATGAGAACACGCCCCAGGCACCAGTCTGTTGTCAGGGTTCCATGCGGCAACGCATTTCTGCAAACCGTGACGCGACCGGACCAAAATCGGCGATTGACCACTACACCCGGCGTCAGGCACACTTCCAACGTTCATGGCTTCGATGACCCACCGCACATCATGAAATACCGTGACCTCGCGGCGCCACAAGCTGGCAAGCAGGCCCGCTCCTCCCAGCCGCTGTACGGCCCACGACTGGCTTTGCGCAGCCGGCCGGCTGCGGCAACGTGACGCATGCGTCGCGAATCCCCGCCCCACCCCCTCCCGGGGGAGGCTATCGATTGGCTCGCTGCGCTCGATAATTTTCAAGCGCGCTTGGCAATGTATTTCACGTTAATAGGCCGGCTGGATTTCCTGTCCTTCACGAGGAGCTCACTGTAAATGGTGCAAGTTGCTGAAGTCGGTATAGAAAAGTATGAAATCAACCGAGAGCTCGGCAGGGGCGCGACGAGCATCGTCTACCTTGCCCATGACACGTTCAACGATCGCGAGGTGGCGATCAAGGTCTTCAAGCCAGAGATCCTGTCCGACACCGAGCACGGCAATACCTACCGCAAGTTGATCGCCAACGAGGCGGCCCTGGCCGGTCGCCTCAACCACCCGCACATCGTCGGCATCTACGACGCGTTGCTGGGCCGCGACGATGGCTATATCGTCATGGAATACGTGGAAGGCGAAACGCTCGAAAAATATGGCCATGTCGAGCACTTGCTGCCCGTGGACAAGGTGATCGAGATCGTCTTCAAATGCGCCCTGGCGCTCGATTTTGCCAGCCGCAACGGCATCATCCATCGTGACATCAAGCCCGCAAACATCATGCTGTGCAAGGATGGCGCAGTGAAGATCGCCGACTTCGGGGCCGCGATTCTGGCGAAGAACGACGAGACGCAACTGACCGGGGTCGGCTCGCCTGCGTATATGTCCCCGGAGCAGGTCCGCAACGACACCCTGACCTACCAAACCGATATCTATTCCCTGGGCGTGGTGATGTACAGGCTGCTCACCGGCCGCCTGCCCTTCGAAGCCGACACCAACTACGGCCTGACCCACAAGATATTGAACGAAGACGCGCCCAGCATCCGCATCCATCGCCCTTCGCTGTCGGCGCGACTGAGCGACATCGTCACCAAGGCATTGCGCCGAAACACGCCGGAGCGGCATGCCAACTGGCGCGAGTTCACCGAAGACCTGTCGACCATCGCGGAGCTGGATCTGCCACAGGAAGCTGATTCCGAGACCCAGCGCTTCAACATGCTGAAGGCACTGCCGTTCTTCCAGGACTTCAGCGAAGTCGAGCTCTGGGAAGTGCTGCGCATCAGCATCTGGGGGCGCGTGCCATCCGGCACATTCCTGGTCGACGAGGGGACCAGAGGCAACTTCTTCTTTGTCATCGCCGATGGCAGCGTGGGCGTAGTCAAGGGCAACAAGAAGCTGAGCACGCTGGGCAAGGGGCACTGTTTTGGCGAGATGTGCTACATCCGGCAGGGCGCGCTGACGCGCACCGCCACCATCGTGGCCGACACGCCCGTCACCCTCTTCAAGATCAAGGCCGACTCCTTGCACAAGGCGTCGGAAAACTGCCAGCTGCGGTTCAATCGCTCGTTCATGAATATCCTGGTCGACCGGCTGGCGCAGGCGACCAGCGAACTGGCCATCGGATACTGACCCCGCGCCCTAACTGATCTTTGCGTCGAGAAAGGCCTTGATCTCGAGAAACTTCGGTTCCTCGCGCTTGACGAACTCGACGGTGTAATCGTCCAGACCCGCCAGCTTGAAGCCCTCCTTTGATTCCGGCAGGACGATGGTGATATAGCCGGCGAGCAGGGTGCTGGCCGGCTTGAACTGGATCGAGGCGATCGAATCGATGGGGATGTTCTTGTCGCCCTTGATGCCTTCCAGCAGGTCGCCCTTGAGGCTCTGCAACAGCACCTTGATGCCCATCTTGCGCTTGATCACGACCTCTTTGTCATAGACCTCCAGGCGATCACCGGTTTTCGACTCGGCGCTCATCAAGGCGCCCGGCGCGGTCGTCCGCGGCGGCTTCGGCATCTGTTCCTGTTTGTCGGATTCGCGCGCCGGGACCTTGTTTGCCGACGGCCCGGCATCAGCGCGCTTGACATCTTCCTCGACGAAGCGAAGTTGACAGGTGCCGACCGAAATCAGGTCCTCGTCGCTCAGCAGCAGCCTGGTGATTTTCCTGTCGTGCACGAAGGTGCCATTTGCGCTGCCAAGGTCTTCGATGACGTAGAGATCGCCGCAGCGGGTGATTACCGCATGCTCCTTGTCGGCATTGACATTGTCGAGGGGTATCTCATTGGACGCCTTGCTGCCGATGACCATCCGGTCCTTGTTGACCGGAAATTCCCCGAGCACGTGACCATTCGTGTTAACCACCAGCTTCGGCATGCCGCTTCCCTCGAGAATTGAGATTTTCAATGGTGCAAGCATAGCGCAAGGACCGGCGCTACGGAGATGCGCCGGGAATCGCAGGCTTGCTGGCGCACAAGCTCATAACGAGGAGGCAAGAATGAAAAGCGTACCCTGTTCATCGGCCTCGCCGCCACCAGGTTTTCCCGCCGCTACCGGTGCGGCCCGACCCGCTCTACGAGACCTTGCGGAAGTGACCGGAGAAGCCAGATCAATGAGCGGCAGGTAATTGTCGAATACCGGCCACCCAATACCCAATGACCCGAATGACCGCAGTGGGCAACGGAGCGGTAGTTCAGCCAACATGAGCCGCTGACCGTTCAGGCCGAAAACTCGACTTGGTCCCGGGTGCGACAGCACGAGTCCATTGGTGCCGGACGGAAACTACGCAGCACCTGAACTGAAACCCCTGTTGCAAGCACCGATAAAACCCGGCTATAAGGCCATCCGGGCGCCTTGGCGTCGCCACGCGCGGCGCATGCTATCGTCCCGCCCATGAACACTATCCGCTCCGTCACCATCGACCTCGATGGCACCCTGCTCGACACCGTTCCCGACCTCGCCGCCGCCGCCAACGCCATGCTGCGCGAAATGGGCCGCCCGGAATTGCCACTGACCACAATCGCCGCCTTCATCGGTCGCGGCATTCCCAAGCTCGTTGCGCGCTGCCTGCCCGACCTCGACGAGGCCGCGGTGGAGCAGGCGCAGGACATCTTCCGCCGCCACTACGCGATCGAGAACGGCCGCCGCTCGACACTGTTTCCCGGTGTGCTGGAAGGCCTGCAGGCTTTCCGCGCCGCCGGTTTGCCGCTGGCCGTGATCACCAACAAGGCGGCGGCCTTCACCGAGCCCTTGCTGGTCGCGATGAATCTCGGAATCTGGTTCAACTTCGCCGTCTCGGGCGACAGCCTGCCGCACAAGAAGCCGCATCCAGCGCAACTGCTGCACGCCTGCCAGCGCATGGGCACGCTGCCGGCGGAGAACCTGCACATCGGCGATTCGCACCACGACGCGGTCGCCGCGCGCGCCGCCGGCTGCCCGGTGTTCATCGTGCCCTACGGCTACAACGAGGGCGAGGATGTGCAAGGAATCGACTGCGATGCTATAGTCGCGTCGCTGGCCGAGGCAGCTCGCCGTGTCACCAGCGCCGACTTTCGGAAGATCGCCTGAACATGCTCCACCGCAACCTGCAAATGACAAGGAAACACGCCCTCGGGGCGGAGGCCTGGCCCTGGCGGGCCTGAACGCCCGCGCCATCGAGCGCCGATTTCCATCGCGCCGGAGCTGACCAGTCCGCGCACTTGTCCTTGCAGCACCCGTATCCGTGGAGTTTCACCATGACCGAATCAGAATTCAACCGCCTTGCGGCGGAGGGCTATAACCGCATCCCGGTGACGCTCGAAACCTTCGCCGACCTCGACACGCCGCTGTCGATCTACCTCAAGCTGGCCAACGATCCCTACTCCTACCTGCTCGAATCGGTGCAGGGCGGCGAGCGCTTCGGCCGCTATTCCTTCATCGGCCTCGCCGCCGGCACGCGCATCGCCGTGGTCGAGGGCGCGATCATGGTGTTGAGCGGCAACCGCGTCGCCGAGCGGCGCGACCACAGCAATCCGATGAGCTTCATTTCCGAGTTCATGTCGCGCTTCAAGGTGCCCGACCTGCCCGGCCTGCCACGCTTCTGCGGCGGCCTGGTGGGCGCCTTCGGCTACGACACTGTGCGCTACATCGAAACCAAGCTCGCGCAACGCAAGACGCCCGATCCGCTCGGCGTGCCCGACATCCTGCTGCTGCTGTCGGAAGAAATCGCCATCGTCGACAACCTCTCGGGCAAGCTGACGCTGGTGGTGTATGCCGAGCCCGGCTTCCCCGGCGCCTGGAAGCAGGCCCAGGCCCGGCTCAAGGAACTGCTGGCCAAGCTGCGCGCGCCGGTGACGATCCCGCCCGAGGTGCAGGCCAGTTCGGCGCCCGCCGTGTCGGAATTCGGCGAGGAGGAGTTCAAGGCCGCGGTGCGCCGCGCCAAGCAGTACATCGTCGATGGCGACATCATGCAGGTGGTGCTTTCGCAGCGCATGAGCAAGCCCTTCGCGGCGAGCCCGCTGGCGCTCTACCGCGCGCTGCGCACGCTGAACCCCTCGCCCTACATGTTCTATTTCAACTTCGAGGATTTCCACGTGGTCGGCGCCTCGCCCGAAATCCTGGTGCGGCTCGAACACCAGGACGGCGAGCGCCGCGTCACGGTGCGGCCAATTGCCGGCACGCGCAAGCGCGGCGCCACCCTAGCCGAAGACGAAGCGCTGGCGGCCGACCTGCTGGCCGACCCGAAGGAGCGCGCCGAACACCTGATGCTGCTCGACCTCGGCCGCAACGACATCGGCCGCGTGGCCAAGACCGGCACGGTCAAGGTCAGCGACCGCTTCATCATCGAACGCTATTCGCATGTGATGCACATCGTCTCCAACGTCGATGCCGAGCTGAAGGATGACGAGGGGGCGCTGGGCGTGCTCAAGGCCACCTTCCCGGCCGGCACGGTATCCGGCGCGCCGAAGGTGCGGGCCATGGAAATCATCGACGAACTGGAGCCTTCGAAGCGGGGCATCTATGCCGGCAGCGTCGGCTACCTCGGCTTCAACGGCGACATGGACCTCTGCATCGCGATCCGCACCGCGGTGATCAAGGACGGCCGGATCCACGTCCAGGCCGGCGCCGGCATCGTCGCCGACTCGGACCCCGATTCGGAATGGCAGGAAACGCTGAACAAGGCGCGGGCGCAGTTGCGCGCCGCCGAGATGGCCGAAGCCGGCCTCGATACGCGTTTTGAATAGGGAGGCTGCCATGTTATTGATGATCGACAACTACGACAGTTTCACCTACAACCTGGTGCAGTACTTCGGCGAACTCGGCGAGGACGTCAAGGTGTTCCGCAACGACGCGATCACGCTCAAGGAAATCGCCGCGATGAATCCGGCGCGCATCGTAATTTCGCCCGGACCCTGTTCGCCGGCCGAAGCCGGCATCTCGGTGGCGGCGATCAGGGAGTTCGCCGGCAAGATTCCGCTGCTCGGCGTCTGCCTCGGCCACCAGAGCATAGGCGCGGCCTTCGGCGGCGAGATCGTGCATGCCAAGCAACTGATGCACGGCAAGACCTCGCCGGTCATCCACGAAGGCAAGGGCGTCTTCGCCGGCCTGCCCAATCCGCTGACCGTGACCCGCTACCACTCGCTGGCGATCCGCCGCGAGACGCTTCCGGCCTGCCTCGAAATCACGGCGTGGACCGAAGACGGCGAAATCATGGGCGTGCGCCACCGCGAGCTGAATGTGGAAGGCGTGCAGTTCCATCCCGAATCGATACTGACCGAATGCGGCCACGAGTTGCTGAACAATTTCTTGAAGGAAGCCTCCAGTTGACGGCCTTCCCCCCAGCCCCCTTCCCGAGGAAGGGGGTGACTGTGGTTCAGCCGCCAAAGCGGCTTCCAGTTAAAGACTCGTCGCCTCCTCGGGGCGGCCCATCGGAGGCAACATGATCACCCCCCAGGAAGCGCTCCAGCGCACCATCGAACACCGCGAAATCTTCCACGACGAAATGCTGCACCTGATGCGGCAGATCATGAAGGGCGAAATCTCGCCGCTGATGGTCGCCGCCATCCTCACCGGCCTGCGCGTGAAGAAGGAAACCCTGGGCGAAATCGCCGCCGCGGCGACGGTCATGCGCGAGCTGTCGACCAAGGTCGTGACGCCGCACAACCCGCATTTCGTGGACATCGTCGGCACCGGCGGCGACGGCGCGCACACTTTCAACATCTCCACGGCGACGATGTTCGTCGCCACCGCGGCCGGCGCCACGGTGGCCAAGCACGGCAACCGCAGCGTCTCGTCGAAATCCGGCGCCGCCGACGTGCTGGAATCCTTCGGCGCCAACATCATGCTGACGCCGGAGCAGGTCGCCGCCTGCATCGAGGCCATCGGCTGCGGCTTCATGTTCGCGCCCAACCACCACCCGGCAATGAAGAACGTCGCCCCGGTGCGGCGCGAAATGGGCGTGCGCACCATCTTCAACATCCTCGGCCCGCTGACCAACCCGGCCGGCGCGCCGAACACCCTGATGGGCGTGTTCCATCCCGACCTGGTCGGCATCCAGGTGCGCGTCATGCAGCGCCTGGGCGCCGATCACGTCATGGTGGTGTGGGGCAAGGACGGCATGGACGAGGTTTCGCTGGGCGCGGCGACGCTGGTTGGCGAACTCAAGAACGGCGAAATCACCGAGTACGAAATCCACCCCGAAGACTACGGCCTGGCCATGATGTCCAACCGTGGCCTGCGCGTCGCCGACGCCGCCGAATCCAAAGCCATGCTGCTCGAAGCGCTGGACAACAAACCCGGCACGCCGCGCGAGATCGTCACGCTGAATGCCGGCGCCGCGCTCTACACCGCCAACCTGGTCGACTCGATCGGCGAGGGCATCGCCAAGGCGCGGGAAACCATTGCCAGCGGCGCGGCGCGCAAGAAGCTCGACGAGTTCATCAACTTCACCAAGAAGTTCGCCTGATGTCGGACATCCTCAACAAGATCCTCGCGGTCAAGCGCGAGGAAGTCGCGGCGGCTTCGGCTGCCAAGCCACTCGCCACGGTCCGTGCCGAGGCGGAAGCGCAGACAGCAGCGCGCGATTTTGTTGGTGCGATAAGGGCAAGAGTCGGCGCCGGCTCGCTCTGCGTCCCTGGAAATCCGCTTCGCGGGCAGGGAACGGCGGTTATTGCGGAGATCAAAAGGGCCAGCCCCTCGAAGGGCGTGATCCGTCCCGATTTCCGCCCGGCGGAGATCGCCGCCGATTACGAAATGCACGGCGCCGCCTGCCTCTCGGTGCTGACCGACCAGCCCTTCTTCCAGGGCTCGGCGGACTACCTGCGCGAAGCTCGCGCCGCCTGCGCGCTGCCGGTGCTACGCAAGGATTTCCTGGTCGATCCCTATCAGGTGTATGAAGCCCGCGCCATGGGCGCCGACGCGATTCTGCTGATCGTCGCCGCGCTGTCGCTGGCCGAGATGCGGGAGATGGAGGCCATCGCCCACGGCCTCGGCATGGGCGTACTCGTCGAGTGCCACGATGCCGCCGAGCTCGACGTGGCGCTGCAACTGGAGACGCCGCTGATCGGCATCAACAACCGCAACCTGCGCACTTTCGAAGTGAGCCTCGACACGACGCTGTCGCAGCTGGAACGGATTCCGGCCGGGCGCATCGTGGTCACCGAGTCGGGCATCCTCGCCCCGGCCGACGTGTCCTTGATGCGCGCCAATGGCGTGCATGCCTTCCTGGTCGGCGAAGCCTTCATGCGCGCGCCCTCGCCGGGCGCGGAACTCGCAAGACTGTTCGCTTAGGCGCAGCTGTTGCCGGCGGATTCCTGAACGCCGAGCTTCTTCAGGATCATGTCCAGCGGGCAGAATTTGGTGAAGCCGCTCTGGAACAGGTTGGCGCCGACGAAGGCGGTGAACCACAGCCAGGACAGCTGGCTCATGTCCACCTGGCCGCTGAAATGCGCGAGGACCAGCGAGGTCATGATGAAAAAGCCGGCGACGATGCGAACGATTTGATTGACGGTCATGTGAAGCTCCTTATCGGGGTTGAGTCATGCGGCTTTGCATCACCGCGTAGTAGAGAACCGGGATCACCACCAGCGTCAGCATGGTGGACACGAAAATGCCGAAGATCAGCGACAGCGCCAGACCGGCGAAGATCGGATCATCGACGATGAACAGCG
Source organism: Sulfuritalea sp. (assembly GCA_022842325.1). GTDB lineage: Bacteria > Pseudomonadota > Gammaproteobacteria > Burkholderiales > Rhodocyclaceae > Sulfuritalea. The sequence goes on from JALHPU010000039.1 coordinate 8,910, forward strand.
CGCCGAGCATGGCCGCGAGGCCGGTCAGCACGATGGGTTTGGCGCGCACCGCGGCGGCCTGGATCACGGCCTCGGCGAAGTCCATGCCGCCGGCGACCTGCTCGTTGATGAAGTCGACCAGCAGGATGGAATTGCGCACGATGATGCCGGCCAGCGCGATCATGCCGATCATCGAGGTCGCCGTATATTGCGCGCCGAACAGCGCGTGGCCCGGCATGACGCCGATGATGGTGAGCGGGATCGGCGCCATGATGATCAGCGGCACCAGGTAGCTCTTGAACTGCGCCACTACCAGCAGGTAGATCAGGATCAGGCCAACGGCATAGGCCGCGCCCATGTCGCGGAAGGTTTCGAAGGTCACCTGCCATTCGCCGTCCCACTTGATCGAATACTGGGCGTAGGGATCCTTGGGCTGCTTGAAAAAGTATTCGCCCAGCGTGCCGCCCTGCGGCAGTGAAATGCCGGCCAGCTTGTTGCGGATGTCGAACATGCCGTACAGCGGCGAGTCGAGCTTGCCGCCCATGTCGCCGGTGACGAAGACCACCGGCAGCAGGTCCTTGTGATAGATCACCTTTTCGCGCAGCGTGCGCTTGACCTCGACCACCTCGGAGACCGGCACCAGCGCGCCATCGCGGCCGCGCAGCTTGAGCTTGAGCAACTGGTCGATGCTGTTCTGGCGCTCGGCCGGCAGCACGATGCGCACCGGGATTTCGTACTTGGCGTCGCCGTCATGCACCGGCGTCACGTCCTCGCCGGACAATCCCATGCGCACCACGTCGACAATGTCCTTCTGCGCCACGCCGAGCAGCGCCGCCTTGGCCTGTGACACGCGCAGCACCAGTTTGTCCGCGTCCTCGTCGACCGTGTCGTCCACGCCGATGATGTCCGCCGTACCCTCGAACGCGGCGCGCACCTGCTTCGCCACGGCGATCTGGCCGGCATAGTCGGGACCGTAGATTTCGGCGACGATCGGCGACATCACCGGCGGGCCCGGCGGCACTTCGACCACCTTGGCATTGCCGCCGTGCTTGAGCGCCACGGCGACGACGCGGTCGCGTACCGAAACGGCGATCTCGTGGCTCTGGCGGTCTCGATGCTTGGCACCGACCAGATTGACCTGGATGTCACCCATTTCCGGCGCACTGCGCAGGTAGTACTGGCGCACCAGTCCATTAAAGTTGATCGGCGCGGCGGTGCCGGCATAAGCCTGGTAATCGGCGACTTCCGGAATCTGCGCGATCTCGGCCGAGATTTCGCGCAGCACTTTCGCGGTTTCCTCGAGCGGCGTGCCGACCGGCATGTCGAGCACGATCTGGAACTCGCTCTTGTTGTCGAAGGGCAGCATCTTCAGCACCACCAGCTTGAAAAAGCCGAGGCTGACCGAGGCCAGGATCGCGACGAGGATGCCGATCCACAGCTTGCGCCGTGCGGCCTGGCCGGTACGCGGATCGAGCAGCGGCGTCATGAGACGGCGGAAGAAGCGGTCGAGCTTGCCGGTCAGCGGATCGGCATGGGCTCCGCCGCTGCCGTGGCCGGCCGGCTTCATCATCTTCAGGGCGAGCCAGGGCGTGATGACGAAGGCAATCGCCAGCGAAATGAACATGCCCATCGAGGCATTGATCGGAATCGGGCTCATGTAGGGGCCCATCAGGCCGGTGACGAAGGCCATCGGCAGCAGCGCCGCGATCACCGTGAAGGTGGCGAGGATGGTCGGGCCGCCGACTTCATCGACGGCGGGCGGAATGATCTGCCACAGCGGCTTCTCAGGGTGCAGCAGGGTCCAGCGATGGATGTTCTCCACCACCACGATGGCGTCATCCACCAGGATGCCGATGGAGAAAATCAGCGCGAACAGCGAAACGCGATTGAGCGTGAAGCCCCAGGCCCAGGAGGCGAACAGCGTCGCCGCCAGTGTCAGCGTCACCGCGGCGCCGACGATCACGGCCTCGCGCTTGCCCAATGCGAACAGCACCAGCAGCACGACGAACATCGTGGCGAAGACCAGCTTGCCGATCAGCTTTTGCGCCTTGTCGGTGGCGGTGGCGCCGTAGTTGCGCGTCACGGTGAATTCGACGCCCTCCGGAATCACCGTACCCTTGAGCGCCTCGGCGCGGGCGATCACCGCTTCGGCGACGTCGGCGGCATTGACGCCGGGCTTCTTCGACACCGACAAGGTCACTGCCGGAAATTCACCCTTGCGGTCACCGTGCCAGACATAACGCGACGGCTGATCGGCGCCGTCGACCACCTGGGCGACGTCCGCCAGGTACACCGGCTTCTTCTCGAAGACGCCGACCACCAGACGCTTCACGTCGGCCGCGGACTCGATGTAGGTGCCGGTCTGCACCAGGATTTCGCGGCTGCCGGCGACCAGGCTGCCGGCCGGCTGCGAGGCGTTCGACACCTGCAGCGCGGCCTTGAGGTCCTGCGCGGTGATGCCGTGCGCATTCATGCGGTCGGCGTCCATCACCACGCGGATCACGTGGCCGGGGCCGCCGATGGTGGCGACGTCGCGCGTGCCGGGGATGCGCTTGAGGTCGATCTCGGCGGCGCGCGCCACCTGCTGCATCTCGAAGGCCGACTTGGCCGGATCCGCGCTGTGGAAAGTCAGCGTGACGATGGGCACGTCGTCGATGCCCTTGGGCTTGACGATCGGATCGAGCACGCCGAGGTTGGGCGAGAGCCAATCCTTGTGCGAATTGATCGTGTCGTAGAGCCGCACCAGGGCCTGGATCGGGTCTTCGCCGACCTCGAACTGCACGGTGATCACCGCCATGCCGGGACGCGACACCGAGTACACGTGCTCGATGCCGGCGATACGCGACAGCACCTGCTCGGCCGGCCGCGCCACCAGCGCCTCGACATCGCGCGCTGCCGCACCCGGGAAGGGCACGAAGACGTTGGCCATGGTGACGTTGATCTGCGGCTCTTCCTCGCGCGGCGTGATCAGCGTCGCGCCGATGCCGAGCAAAAGCGCGATCAGGGCGATCAGGGGCGTCAGGGAATTCCTGAGGAAATACTCCGCGATGCGGCCGGAAATGCCCATGGCAGCCTCCGGCTTCAGCGAGTTGCGGCGGGAGTGGCCGCCTTGAGTTCGATGCCGGTCTTCAGCGGCGTCAAGCTGACCCGCTCGCCGGAATTGATGCCGGCGAGGACTTCGATTTCACCGCCTGCCACAGCCTCGCCGAGGCGGATCTGGCGCAGGCGGGCACCGCCCTTGTCGTCGACCACATAGACCGCAGTGACCTCGCCGCGGCGCAGGACGGCGGCCGGCGGAACGGTGAGTTTCTTCGCCTGGCCGATCGTGAAATGGGCGCGGGCGTAACTTCCGGGCACCACGCCCTCGATGTTTTCCGGCAGATAGAGGCGTGCGGTAGCCGTGTGGCTGCGCGCATCCACCGTCGGCAGGATTTCGATGCGTTGCACGTCGATCCAGCGCCCGCTCTCGGGAAATTCGATGCGCGCACGCGTGGATTTCTTCAACTCGGCCAGCTTGTATTGCGGCAGGCTGGCAATCACGCGCAGGCCCTTGGGGTCGAACAGCGTGATCAGCGGCAGGCCGGGTGTGGCCATTTCGCCCGGCTCGACATGGCGCTGGGCCACCACGCCGGCAATCGGTGCCGTCACCGTGCCGTGCGAGGCGCCGGCGCCGGAAGCGGCTGCGGAACCCTGGGCGGACTTGAATGCCGCTGCCGCCTGGTCCAGCGCGGCCTGGCTGATGAACTTCTGCGCATGCAGATTTTTCGATCGCTCGTAGGCCGCGCCGGCCTGCGCCAGGTTGGCCCGGGCGGCGGCATCGGAACCGGCGGCCTCGCGCGCATCGAGACGCAGCAGGAGTTCGCCCTGCTTCACGCGCTGGCCGGCATCGACGCGCACTTCGAGCACGCGGCCGGAGATCTGCGCCGCCACCGTGGCCTGGCGCACGGCTTCGACGGTGGCCTCGACCGGAAAGCCGAGATCGACGTCGCGCGCTTGCACCACGACACTGGTCGGCGCCGCGTCCCGCCGGGGGACTTCCTTCGGGGCGTCGGCCGCAATAGAAGAACTGCTCGCCGGCAAAAAGCCGACGAGCAGAAAACCAAGGGCGGTCAGGAGGAGGAGAGAGCCCTTGGGAAAGAAGCGGGTAAGTTTCATCATCAATATCAGTATATTCTTATATACGTAAAAATCAAGTGAAAGCAATGAAATTTCGCGTTAATCACTGCCCGGCATTGCCGCACCGCGCACCCTGCCGAGGCCATAGCGATCGCATGCTCGCCTGATCATGGCAAATGGATGAATGAATGGAAGCCACTGTTTCATAACAGATATGCCTGGTTGATTGGAGTTAAGGACTTGAGCGTGGGTTTTGATTATGCTCCGCCGTCACAAAAAATTTATTTCATTTACATATAAATAAATCAGAGGGAGAATGCATGAACACCATAAAACACGCGGCCTGGCGCAGAACCGGGCTGATCCTTGCACTTGTAATGCCGCTGGGCATCGCCAATGTCGCAGCCCAGGATCAAGCCAAACCCGGCGTCACCGACACCGAGATGAAATACCAGGCCGGTGATTCGCCGCTGGGCAAGGTGGAAATGCACCAGAACATCAATCCCAAGGCGCCGCCGATGACCAAGGCCGAGTTCGAACAGGCCAAGGAAATCTACTTCCAGCGCTGCGCCGGCTGTCACGGCGTGCTGCGCAAGGGCGCCACCGGCAAGCCGCTGACCACCGACAAAACCCTGGCCTCCGGCACCGAATATCTCAAGGTGTTCATCAAGTACGGCTCGCCCGCGGGCATGCCGAACTGGGGCACCTCGGGCGAACTGACCGACCCCCAGGTCGACCTGATGGCGCGCTACGTGCAGCAGGAACCGCCGACGCCGCCGGAATGGGGCATGAAAGAAATGCTCGCCTCGCAGAAGGTCAGCGTCCCGCCGAGCCAGCGCCCGACCAAGAAGATGAACAACCTGGATCTCGCCAACCTGTTCTCGGTCACCTTGCGCGACGCGGGCGAGATCGCCCTGATCGACGGCGCCAGCAAGAAAATCGTGAAGATCCTCAAGACCGGCTACGCGGTGCACATTTCGCGCATGTCGAAATCGGGTCGCTACCTCTATGTGATCGGCCGCGATGCCCGCATCAACCTGATCGACCTGTGGATGCCGGAACCGACCAACGTCGCCGAAATCAAGGTCGGCCTCGAGGCGCGCTCGGTTGAAACTTCGAAGTACAAGGGCTACGAGGACAAGTACGCGATCGCCGGCACCTACTGGCCGCCGCAGTTCGTGATCATGGAAGGCGACACGCTGAAGCCGCTGAAGATCGAATCGACCCGCGGCATGACGGTGGATACGCAGGAATACCATCCGGAACCGCGCGTCGCCGCCATCGTCGGCTCGCACTACAACCCGGAGTTCGTCGTCAACGCCAAGGAAACCGGCAAGATCCTGGTGGTCAATTACAAGGACCTCAACAACCTCAAGATCACCAGCATCAACGCCGCGCGCTTCCTGCATGACGGCGGCTTCGATTCCAGCGGCCGCTACTTCATGGTCGCCGCCAACGCCTCGAACAAGATCGCGGTGGTCGATACCAAGGAAGACAAGCTGGCTGCGCTGGTCGATGTCGGCAAGATCCCGCACCCGGGTCGCGGCGCCAACTTCGTCCATCCCAAGTTCGGGCCGGTATGGGCCACCAGCCATCTCGGCGACGAGACGGTGAGCCTGATCGGCACCGATCCGAAGAAGCACAAGGATCAGGCCTGGCGCGTGGTGCAGACGCTCAAGGCACAGGGCGGCGGTTCGCTGTTCATCAAGACCCATCCGAAGTCGAAGAACCTCTGGGTCGATACGCCGCTGAATCCGGAAGCCAAGGTCAGCCAGTCGATCGCCGTGTTCGACATCAACGATCTGGAAAAGGGCTTCGAAGTGCTGCCGATCGGCGACTGGGCCGGCATCAAGGACGACGGCGCGCGGCGCATCGTCCAGCCCGAGTACAACAAGGCCGGCGACGAAGTCTGGTTCTCGGTGTGGAGCGCCAAGGACAAGACCTCGGCCCTGGTGGTGGTCGACGACAAGACGCGCAAGCTGAAGGCCGTGATCAAGGATCCGAAGCTGGTCACGCCGACCGGCAAGTTCAACGTGCATAACACGCAGCACGACGTGTATTGAGTCGTCGCATCGGCTGCAAACGGAACGGGGGCCACGGCCCCCGTTTTTTTATGGCGAAGGCGTGAGGATCACGCGCCGGGCTGCGCCGTCAGCGCATAGTCGGCCATCGCCGCAAGCACGGTTTCCGCCTCGCCCACCGGCGCAGCGAGTTCGATGACCAGGCCCGGGTGACGGTCCATGGCATTCGCTGCCAGTTGCGGCAGATCCTTCTTCACATGGCTGCCGGCGGCCATGAAGATCGGCACCACGACGATCTGCGTCGCGCCCTGGTCCACCAGGCAGTCGACCCCCTCATCGAAGCTCGGCCGCATCAGTTCGAGAAAGCCCGGCTCGACCAGGGCCTTCGGGTCACGCGACTTGATCGCGGCGCGGATGCGATGAAAAGGCTCAGCCCACTCCGGATTGCGCGCGCCATGGCCATAGAGCAGGATTGCCTTCACTTCGTGTCCCCAGTTTTCCAGATGTTGCGGCAGCCGGTTTCCCGGACGAACAGCGTCGCGATCCATCCGGCGACCGCCGCAGCCGTCAATAGCAGCATGCCGTTGCGCCAGTCGCCCGCCGAATAGATGCGCACGCCAGCCTCCATTCTGCCATCCCAGGTGCGCTCCATGAGCCAACCGACCATCGGTTGCAGGATCGCCGGACCAAGGAAGATGCCGACATTCACCACGCTGGTAGCCATGCCCGAGAGCTGCGGCGGATTGACTTCCTTGGCGCTGGCCCAGGACAGCGTGAAGCCCGCCGTGGCGAGGCCCATCATGATGCACAGGCCATAAGTTGCCGCCAGCGGCAGGGCGCCGTCGGCACGCCAGGTCGCCCACAGCCACACGCCCCAGCCCAGCACATGCAGGCCGGAAACCGCCAGCGCCACCGACTTGCGCCGCCCCACGGCATCCGAGACACGGCCCCACAAGGCAGAGCCGACCGCAAAACCGAGGAAGTAAATGCTCACATGATTGGAGGCGACCGCGCGCGACATGGCGTGCATCTGCGTCAGGTAGGGCACCGCCCAGAGGCCGGCGAAGGTAAAGAAGGCGCCGGACAGCCCGGTGTTGGCGAAGAAGCCGGGCCAGGTGGCGCGGTTCTTCAGCACCGAGACCAGACCGGACAGCCATGCTGTGCGATCGACCTTGCCGGCCGGGGTTTCGATCACCCAGGCGCGGCTGGCGAAGGCCAGCGCGATGGACAGGATGCCGACCACCACAAAGACCTGGCGCCAGCCGGCAGCCTGGGTTGCCCAGGCCAGCGGTGCGCCGGCCAGGATCGAACCGAGGTTGCCGATCAGCATGCACAGGCCGGTCAGGGTGGCGAAGCGGCGTTCCTCGAAACCGATCGCCAGCAGTTTCAGCATGGCGATGAAAGTCACCGAGACGCCGAGGCCGACCAGGGTGCGGCCGACAAAGGCCAGTTCGAAACTCGGCGCCAAACCGAACAGGATCGCGCCGGCACCGGCCACCAGCCCGCCCCACCAGAGGATGCGGCGCGGCCCCAGGGTGTCGGCCAGCACCCCGGTGGGAATCTGCATCAGTGTGTAGACGTAGAAGTAGGTCGCCGCCAGGGTGCCGAGCTGCGCGCCGCCGATGGCGAAGCTGACCTGCAGGTCGCCGGAGATCGCCGCCGGCGCCACGCGATGGAAGAAGGACAGCAGGTAGGCGGCAATCGCGACGCCAAGGCCGAGCATCACGGCCGGCCGCGTAACGCCCGCGCTCATCGCCAGGCGTCGGGGTTGAGCAGGTTGGGCGGACGCTGGCCGGAAAGCGCAGCAATCAGGTTGTCGGCTGCGGTCATCGCCATGGCCATGCGCGTCGCGCGCGAACCCGACCCGATGTGTGGCGTCAAAGTAACATTGTCGAGTTCGAGGAAACCGGGATTGAGCTTCGGCTCGCCCTCGAAAACATCGAGCGCGGCACCGGAAAGTCGGCGCTGGCGCAACGCCGATATCAGCGCCGCATCATCGACAATGCCGCCGCGGGCGACGTTGATCAGGTGCGCGGAAGGCTTCATCAGCGCCAACTCGGCCGCGCCGATGACGTGATGGCTTTCCGGGGAATAGGGCAGCAGCAGCACGAGAAAATCCGCCTCGCGCAGCAGGGTCTGCTTGTCCACCCAGCGCGCCCGGCAGGCGGCTTCCTTGTCCTCCGGCAGCCGACTGCGGTTGTGGTAGATCACCGTCATGTCGAAGCCCAACGCGCGCCGCGCCACCGTCTGGCCGATGCGCCCCATGCCGAGGATGCCGAGCGTGGCGTGATGCACGTCGCTGCCCAGCCAGTCCATCATGCGAAAGCCCGGCCAGTCGCCGGCGCGCAGCCAGCGCTCCGCGGCCGGCAGGCTCCGCGCCGTTGACATCAGCAGCGCCCAGGCCAGGTCGGCGGTGGTGTCGTCGAGCACGCCGGGTGTGTTGGTCGCCATGACGCCGGCCTTGGTACAGGCGGCGAGGTCGATGTTGTTATAGCCGACCGCGAAGTTGCAGACGGCCTTGAGGCCGGGCGCCGCCGCAAGCACCTCCGGCGTAATCGGGTCGTTGCCGGCGGTCAGGGCGCCGGCCTTGCCGGCCAGGCGCGCCTTGAGACCTTCGACGCCGAGCACCGCATCGGACTGGTTGTCATCGACATCGAAGTGCTGCCGCAGGCGCTCCAGCACTTCGGGAAAGACTTCGCGGGCTACCAGAATTTTTGGTTTCATTGTCCTTGCCACTCAATTGCCATAGAGCACGCTGGGCAGCCAGAGGCCGATCGCGGGGAAGATGTAGAGCAGCGCCAGGGCGAAGACCTGAATCACCATGAAGGGCATCATGCCGGCAAAGATCTGGTTCAGCGTCACATGCGGCGGCGACACCCCCTTCAGGTAGAACGCTGCCATCGCCACCGGTGGCGAGAGGAAGGCCGTCTGCAGGTTGAGCGCCACCAGCAGGCCGAAGAACAGCGGATCGACCCCGAAATGCGGCAGCAGCGGGATGAAGATCGGCATGAAGATGACGATGATCTCGGTCCATTCCAGCGGCCAGCCGAGGATGAAAATGATGAACTGCGACAGCAGCATGAATTGCAGCGGCGTCATGTCCAGCGACAGCACCCACTTCTCGACCAGGTCCTGCCCGCCCAGCAACGCGAAGGCCGCCGAGAAGATCGACGAGCCGACGAACAGCCAGCAGACCATGGCCGAGGTCTTGGCGGTAAGAAACACCGACTCCTTGACCATGGTGAAGTTGAGCTGCCGATAGGCGGCTGCAAGCACGAAGCCGCCGGCCGAACCGATGGCCGCGGCCTCGGTCGGCGTCGCCAGGCCGAAGACGATGCTGCCGAGCACGGCCAGGATCAGCAGTGCCAGCGGGAAGAAGGAGCCCAGCAGCATCTTGAATACTTCGAGCCTAACGAAGGTAAAGATGGTGTAGAAACCGATGGCGCTGGCGACGCTGACGCCGAACACGATCCAGTACCAGGTGGGAACCGGGCGGCGCTCCGCATCAGGCGTCACCGCTCCGGCAGCGCCGGCGGCGGTATCCCCCACAGTCGGCGCTGGCGGCACGGCGACTCTTGCCGCAGGCGCTTGCGCAGTGGCACCCGTCGCTGCCTTTGCGGCGGGCGGCTCCTGCACTCCCTCCGCCGGCGGCTCCTTGACACCGTCTTCCTCGGCCGGGGGTTCCTTCAGCCCATCCGACTCTTCCTCGGGCTCGGCAAGGCCTTCTTCCTTCGGTTCCGCCAGGCCACCGCTTTCTTCGACGGCGGCTTCCTCGATACCGCCACCCATTTCAACCAGCCCGGCGGTTTCTGCGGTCGCCAACGGTTTGGTCGCGAGGTTCCAGGTAAAGGCGAGGAACAGCACCAGCGTCAGCGCCGGCAGCAGCGCGATGAAACCCTGCTTGGCGATCACGCCGCTGCTGATACCCAGGTTGCGCGATCCCTTGAGGGCACCGATCAGGCCCGGCAGAACCCGGTGGCTGATGGCTTCGCGAATTTTTTCGTTGGCCGGTGGCAGGTCGATGTGGCGCTCCTCCATCGGCAGGGGCGGTGCCCATTCCGGCTTCAGCTTTGCCATCGCGATGACATAGATGATGTAGAGGCTGGCCAGCATGATGCCCGGGAAGAAGGCGCCGGCATACAGCTGCACCACCGAGACACCGGCGGTAGCGCCATAGACGATCAGCAGCACCGAGGGCGGGATCAGGATGCCGAGGCAGCCGCCGGCGGTGATCACGCCCGCCGAAAGCCGAACGTCATAACCCGACTTGAGCATGGTCGGCAGGGCCAGCAGGCCCATCAGCGTCACCACCGCGCCGACGATGCCGGTGGCCGTGGCGAAAATCGCGCAGGTGACCAGGGTCGCGACGGCCAGGGAGCCGGGCAGGCGCGCCAGCGCCAGTTCCAGCGAGCGGAACAGCTTGGCGATCAGATTCGCGCGCTCGACCAGGTAGCCCATGAAGACGAACAGGGGAATCGAAATCAGCACGTCGTTGGACATCACCGAATAGGCGCGCTGCACCATGAGGTCCAGTGTCTGGCGTACGGCAAGATCCGGATTCACGCTGTTATAGGCCAGCCAGGCAAAGAAAACGCCCATGCCCATCAGGGTGAAAGCGGTGGGGAAGCCGAGCATGATCGCCACCACCACCAGCGACAGCATCAGCAGGCCGAGATGGCCATTCTGCATGTTGCCCCAGGGCATGAAGATCACGGTGACCGTCAGGATCATCGCCATCAGCGAGAAACCGAACCAGAGTTCCTTCCTGATTTTCATTTCGCCGCTCCCGGGTGCGCCTGATGATCATGACTCTGGGCAACCACGTATTTGTCGAGCGCGGCGATGTCCTCATCCTTGACGTGCACCATTTCCTTCAGCTTTTCGACGTCGACTTCCTCGACATCATGCTCGCGTGACGGCCACTCGCCGTCGCGGATGCAGAGGATGCAGCGGATGATCTCGACCACGCCCTGCAGCAGCAGGAACGCACCGGCCACGGGAAGCACGGTCTTGAACGGATACACCGGCGGGCCGTCGGCGGTGACGTTCGAATGCTCGTTGATGGCCCAGGCGTCGCCGGCGAAGTTGTAGCCGGCCCAGGCCAGCGCGAACACGCCGGGAATGAAGAACAGGAAGTACAGCAGCAGGTCCAGGCTGGCCTGGACCCGCGGCGAAAAGAATCCGTAGAGCACGTCGCCGCGCACATGGCCGTTCTTGGACAGGGTATAGGCGCCGGCCATCATGAACACCGTGCCATACATCATGATCATGACGTCGAAGGCCCAGGGGTGCGGATTGTCCAGCACATAGCGCGAGAACACCTCCCAGGAAATCATGAAGGTAAGCGTGACGATCAGCCATGAAAACGCCTGGCCGATGAAGGTGCTGATCCTGTCGATGGTCAGCAGAAATTTCTGCAATTGCATGAGTTGGCCTGCTGAAAAAAATCAACCACCCGGACTGCGCCCGGATGGTTGATGGTGTTGACGATGCGGACCTCTCAACCCTTCTTGGGTGCAGCTTTCTTGGCTCCAAAGAAATGGCTTACGGCCATGCGCCGGCTGACGTAGGTGTCCTGGTCCCATTTCACGGCACGCTCGGCGAACGCCCTCTGCGATGCAGCGATTTCCTTGAACAGCGGATTCTCGGCCGATTTCTTTTCCACGATCGCATCCCACAGGGTGAGCTGCTTCTGCAGCACCGCATCCGGGGTCTTGTAGAACTTGACCTTGTCCTTGGTCTGGAGCTCGATGTAGTCCTTCGAATAGCGATCGATCGCCTTCCACGACATGTCGGCCGATGCGGCTTCCACTGCATTGTTGATGATCGACTTCATTTTCGCCGGCAGCGCATCGTACTTCGGCTTGTTAAACATGATCTCGAAGGTCTCGGCGCTCTGGTGGTAGCTCTGCAGCATGCAGACCTTCGACACGTCGGCGAAGCCGAGCAGGCGGTCCGAGGTGGCGTTGTTGAACTCGGCCGCATCGAGCAGGCCGCGGTCCATGGCAGGCACGATTTCGCCGCCGGGCAGCGCATTCACCGCCGCGCCCATGGCCGTGAACAAGTCGATGGCGAGGCCGTTGGTGCGGAACTTGAGGCCCTTGAAGTCTTCCGGCTTGGTAACCGGCTTCTTGAACCAGCCCAGGGGCTGCGTCGCCATCGGGCCATAGAGGAAGGACTGTACCGTCGTGATGCCGATCGACGCATACAGCTTCGCCAGCAGTTCGGCGCCGCCGCCGTACTTGTGCCACGACAGCAGCATGTTGGCGTCCATGCCGAAGGCCGGACCGGAATTCCACAGCGCCAGCGCATTCTGTTTGCCGTAATGGTAGCCCAGCACGCCATGACCACCGTCCAGCGTGCCCTTGGACACAGCCTCCAGCAGACCGAAGGCGGGGACGACCGCACCGGCCGGCAGCACTTCGATCTTGAGGTCGCCGCCGGTCATGTCGTTGACCTTCTTGGCGAAGTCCTGTGCGTACTCGTGGAAGATGTCTTTCGCCGGCCAGGTGCTCTGCCAGCGCATGCTGATCGGGCCGGCCTGCGCCTTGGCGATCATCGGGAAACCCGCGGCGACGGCACCCGCTGTGCCGGTGGCGGCGGCAGCGAGGAACTTGCGGCGGGACGGTTTCAGTTCGGGTTGCTTGGTGTCGGACATGGGACTCCTCCTGGGATGATTTGAGATTTGGCGGTCTCCTGGCATTCACCATGGCGACCAGCGATCCTGTTTTTGAACCTACGGGACTGCGACTGACGAAGCCACTTTACCAGAAACAGAATTTGTCTGACAATAGGACAACAGTTAAAAAGGTGTCCATGCCCGCCACCCCCCCCCAAGCTGCCGAGCCCAGCACCGAATTGAGCCGGATTACGCGGCCCTTGCGCCTTTCCGAAGAAGTCTCGGGCGACTTGCTGCGCCGTATCGCGCGCGGCGAGCTCAAGCCGGGCGACCGCCTGCCGACTGAAAAGGCGCTGGGCGAGGCCTTCGGCGTCAGCCGAGCCGTGGTGCGCGAAGCGATCGCGCGGCTCAAGGCCGATGGTCTGATCGAAACCCGCCAGGGCTCGGGCGCCTTCGTCGTCGAGGCGCCGAAAACCATCAACCTGCGCTTCTGGCAGGGCGCCGGCCCGGAACTCGACGAGCTGCGTGACATCTTCGAGCTGCGCGCCATGGTCGAAGGTGCCGTGGCAGAACTGGCTGCGCATCGCCGCGACGAAAACGACCTGAAGACCATGGCCGAACATCTGCAGGCGATGGACGACGCGATGAGCGCCGGCCGCGACGGTACGGAAGCGGACGACAACTTCCACATCGCGATGGCCAGGGCGACGCACAATGCCTATGTAAGCCAGCTGGTGGAATTTCTCGGCCGGCATTTTTCCGATTCGCGCAAGCTGTCCTGGCAGGGCACGCGCGACGAGCATGCGCATCCGCATGAAGCCCAGAACGAACATCGCGCCCTGTTCGACGCCATATCGCGCGGCAACGCCGAGGCAGCACGGCGCTGCGCACAGGAGCATCTGCGCGGCGCGGCCGGCCGCTTCGGCATAATGCTGGCCCTTGACCTCGATCGACTACCCCCTGCCGCCACCAAAGCCGGCAGCAAACGTTAAACTGTCCGCCGCACCCATCACTGCATAACACACCCCTACCCCATGCTCGACATTTCCACCGCCGCATTCTGGATTGCGGTACTGCAAATCATCCTGATCGACATCCTGCTCGGCGGCGACAATGCCGTAGTCATTGCGCTGGCCTGCCGCAAGCTGCCCGACGAGCAGCGCAAGAAGGGGATCTTCTGGGGCGTGGTGGGCGCCATCGGCCTGCGCATCGTGTTGATCTTCTTCGCCCTGCAGCTGCTGGCGGTGCCCTGGCTCAAGATCGTCGGCGCCCTGCTGCTGTTCTGGATCGGCGTCAAACTGCTGCTGCCGGAGGACGAAGGCCATGGCGATGTCGCCGCATCGACCTCGCTGGCCGGCGCGATCAAGACCATCATCGTCGCCGACGCCGTGATGAGCCTGGACAACGTCATCGCCGTGGCCGGTGCCGCCAACGGCAGCATGCTGCTGGTGGTGTTCGGCATCCTGGTCTCGATCCCGATCGTGGTCTGGGGCAGCCAGCTGGTGCTGAAGCTGATGGACCGCTATCCGATCGTGATCACCGCGGGCGGCGCCCTGCTCGGCTGGATCGGCGGCGGCATGATCGTCACCGACCCGGCGCTGCCGGCCGGGCTGCTCGACGGCATACCCTACGTCAAGACGATTGCGGCGCTGGCGGGTGCATTACTGGTGATCGCCATCGGCAAATGGCTGGCGCTGCGCGCCACGCCACGGGCCGCCGTCGAACTCACAGCCAACGATTCCACGAAAGGTTGAACATGACGCAAAAATGGCTGGTGCCGATCGACGGCTCCGAAATCGCGCTGCGCTCGATCGACTGGATCATCAAGCATGCCGCGGCATGGCGCGAGCCGCCGCAGATCCACCTGATCAATGTCCAGGTGTCGTTGCCCAACGATATCGGCCGCTTCATCAACGCCGAAGCGCTGCGCGATTTTCATCTCGAGACCGGCATGGCGGCCCTGGCCCCGGCGCGCGACCGCCTCGCCGCGGCCGGCCTGGGCCCCGAACTGCATGTACTGGTGGGCGACCCCGCAACGGCCATCACGGAATTCGCCGACAGCCATGCCTGCAGCCAGATCCTGATCGGCACCCACGGCCACAGCGGCCTTACCGGCACCCTGCTCGGTTCGGTAGCGATGAAAGTGGTGCACCACGCTCACGTACCGGTGCTGCTGGTGCGATAGACCGCCGTAGCGGACTCTGTCTGCCGGGGAATCCGCTTCGCGGGCCGGCAAGCGCCGACTTTCACGAATAGCCCGGACGACAGATCGAAGCGCGGCTCGTGTGCATCTGAAGCCGCCGCAGGCGGCCTGACATAGTCACCCCCTTCCTCGGGGCGAAGGCGGGGTTTCGCGGAGCACTGCTCCGCGCCGCCGCAGCCGGCCGGCTGTGCAAAGCCGGCCGTGGGACGGGGGGATGGCTCATCAGAATCCCACCACCGCTACGCGGTGGTGGGAAGTCCGCCGATAAGCCGGGTTCTGTCGTGGGCAACCATTCCTCTGGGACCGCCGTTACCGACGGCCTCTAGCAGCCTACCCGGGAGCGACGCGGGCCACGCCAATGCTCCCCTATTTGGCCTTGCCCCGAATGAGGTTTGCCGTGCCGTCCGTGTTACCACGTCCGCGGTGGGCTCTTACTCCACCATTTCACCCTTACCGGTCCATCTTTTCCCTCATCGCAGCAAGCTGCTCTTCAGAAAAAGACTTTGCCGCCCTTGCGGGCGTCAAAGTCGGACTTAGGCGGTATCTTTCTGTTGCACTGTCTGTCGCCTTGGGTCCTGCGGCTTGCGCCGCCTGACTTATAGCGCCCGGCCGTTAGCCGGCATTCCGCCCTGCGGGGCCCGGACTTTCCTCCAACCACTTTCGTGATCAGCGGTTGCCTGGCGAACTTCCCGGGCGCATTGTACGCGCCGGGCGGAACTGGCGCGTATCGTCGTAGTAATCGGGCCGCTGGTCATCGGCCGTGGCGCCCGGAATGCCGAGCAGGGGCAGCGGCTGCCAGTCGCGCGGCGAAAACTTTCCGCCATCGAACAGTGCCGCCAGGCGCGAATCGAGCGATGCCAGTGCGGCAGCCGCAGGCAATTCCAGCCACGCCGTGTCGACCTCGATGAACAGCGCCTTGCCGCACAGGCCGACAAATGGCGCGGCCAGGGCATCGTGGCTGGCATGGCCGAAGAGCAGGAAACGCGTGCTGCGCAGCAGTTCCGCGCGCCGGTCGACGAAGACCTCGCGCCAGCGGTGCGCGCACAAGCCCTGCCACAGATCGGGCGAGGATCCGGCGACCACCACACCGCATTCGTCGAACTGGGTCAGTGCATCGCGCAACGCACCACGTTCGGCGCGGCCTTGGCGGCGCGCCTCCGTCAGAGCGACAAAATGGCGCCGGTTGAGCGCCGCCTTGGTCAGCGGCAAGGCCAGCCAGATCAGCGCATTGAACAAGTCATGCCGGTTGCCGGGGCGCGTCGCGATTTCGCCGGCAAGGAAAGCGCGCTCTTCGTAGCCGTCCGCGCCACCCGAAGGTTCGACAAAGCGCAAGGCGACGCCGCCGCCGGTGACCAGCCCGCGCTCGCGGGCCAGGGCGTTGAGCCGGGGCAGGTCCGGCGTGCCGCCCGCAAACCAAGGCTGCAGAAACGCCGATAGAGGATGCAGCCCTGCGCCGACCGGACTCACGGCCCGACGCGGCGAATCAGGCCAGGCGCCAGGCTATCGACTCGCCGGCACGCAGCGGCACCAACCGGTCGCCGGCCAGATAGTCGAGACTCGCCGGTACGGTCATCGCCTCACGCCGCAGCGTGACCTGTTCCGTATTGCGCTGCAACCCGTACCAGTCGGGGCCGAAGAAGCTGGCGAAGGCTTCCAGTCTGTCCAGCGCCCCGACTGCCTCGAAGGCTTCGGCATACAGCTCGATCCCGGCATTGGCGGTATAGCAGCCGGCACAGCCGCAGGCCGCTTCCTTGGTGCTCTGCCCGTGCGGCGCCGAATCGGTGCCGAGGAAGAACTTCGGGTTGCCCGAAATCGCCGCGGTGACCAGGGCCTGGCGATGGTTCTCGCGCTTCAGCACCGGCAGGCAGTAGTGGTGCGGACGGATGCCGCCGGCGAAGATCGCGTTGCGGTTGAGCAGCAGGTGGTGGGCGGTCAGCGTACCCGCCACGTTGGCGCCGTTGGCGCTTACGAAGTCGATCCCGTCACTGGTCGTGATGTGTTCCAGCACCAGTTTCAGTTTCGGAAATTCGCGCAGCAGCGGCCGCAGCACGGTATCGATGAACACCGCCTCGCGATCGAAGATGTCGACCGCCGGATCGGTGACTTCGCCATGCACCAGCAGCGGCACGCCGAGCTGTTCCATGCGCGCCAGGGTCGCCGCGCATTTCTTCAGGTCGCTGACGCCGGCATCCGAATTCGTGGTGGCGCCGGCCGGATACAGCTTGATCGCATGGACGAAGCCGCTGGCCTTGACCGCGTCGATCTCGGCGGGCGGCATGTTGTCGGTCAGGTATAGCGTCATCAAGGGCGTGAAATTCATCCCTGCCGGCAGTGCTGCGAGGATGCGCTCGCGGTAAGCCGCGGCCAGCGCCACGGTAGTTACCGGCGGCTTCAGGTTGGGCATGACGATGGCGCGGGCGAAGCGGCGCGCGGTATCGGGCAGCACGGCGGCCAGCGCGGCGCCGTCGCGCAGGTGCAGATGCCAGTCGTCGGGGCGGGTCAGTGTAAGGGTCTGCATGGGGCGAATTATAAATCCTGGGCCTTCAGCTCCAGCGCCCGCGCGTAGAGCGCGTTCTTCGGCTGGCCGGTGATTTCGGCGGCAAGCTTGGCCGCCTGCCTGACCGGCAGTTCGGCCAGCAAGGTCGCCAGCACGCGCTCGGTTTCGGCATCCATGCCCTCGCGCGGCGGCGGCGCCGAAACCACCAGCACGAACTCGCCGCGCTGATGATTGGCGTCGGCCGCGAGCCAGGCCGGAGCCTGCGTCAGCGGCATGCGTTCGATCTGCTCGAACAGCTTGGTCAGTTCGCGGGCGATGACGATCTCGCGCTGCGGCTGTAGCAGTTCGGCCAGTTCGCCGACGGTCTCGACCACCCGGTGCGGCGCCTCGTAGAACACCAGCGCCGCATCAACGCCTGCCAGTTCCTGAATCGCCGTCCTGCGGGCGCCGACTTTCGCCGGCAGGAAACCGACGAACAGAAAGCGCGCATCGGCAAGGCCGGCCGCCGACAGCGCCGCGATCGCCGCATTCGGCCCCGGCAGCGGGATCACCCGGAAGCCCGCCGTGCGCACCGCCGCCACGGTGCGCGCGCCCGGATCGGAAACGCCAGGCGTGCCGGCATCCGACACCAGCGCGACGCTCTTGCCTTCGCCCAGCAGGCGGATCAGCTTGTCGGCGGCAGCGTTCTCGTTGTGCTGGTGCAGCGCCAAGGTCGGCACCTTGATGCCGTGATGGTCGAGCAGGTGGCGCGCATGACGGGTGTCCTCGCAGGCCACCAGGTCGACGCCGCGCAGGGTTTCCAGCGCGCGCAGGCTGATGTCGCCCAGGTTTCCGATCGGCGTGGCGACGACATACAATGCATTTTCCATGTCCGGCATTCTTGCACAGTCCAAAGGCGCGGCCGGCGAGCAACTGGCCGCCGACTACCTGCGGCGCCAGGGGCTCAAGCTCGTCGAGCGCAACTTCCGAGTGCGCGGCGGCGAAATCGACTTGGTGTGCCGCGACGGCGCAACCACGGTATTCGTCGAAGTGCGCCTGCGCAGCCGCAAGGATTTCGGCGGCGCCGCGGCCAGCATCACGGCCACCAAGCAGGCGCGGCTGATCCTCGCCGCGCGGCACTGGCTGCAGCGCCACGGCGAAATGCCCTGCCGCTTCGACTGCGTCCTGCTCGACGGTCTCGAATCCGACAACATCGAATGGCTGCGCGATGCATTTGCCGCTGATTAAATTTTTCCTGGGGCTGAGCCTCGGCCTTGCCATCAGCCTGACGGCGCTGGCCGCCGGAGTCCGCATCCTGGTGCAGAGCTCGCCGCTGGCCGGTTTTCAATACCATGCGGGCGAAGCCCTGTGGCAGGAGATGCGCGAGGGCGACCGCCTGACGTTGGTGCGCGAAGCCGACAACCCGCATGACGCCAACGCGGTGCGCATCGAGTGGCGCGGCCAGAAGCTCGGTTATCTGCCGCGCGCCGAAAACCGCACGGTCGCCGCCGCGCTGGATACAGGCGAGGCAGTGGACGCCCGCATCGCCAAAATGCGCCGGCACCGGAACCCGTGGCAGCGGGTGCTGATCGAAGTATTTGTTGTACTCTAGGCGCCCTATTCCGGCTTCGGTCCGGCGCCAGTCGCGGCTATCCTCGGCCGACCCCCTTTGATCCAGAACACAAAGACCTGCTCCATGTCACTTGCCCAACGCATCCAGCAACAGTTCCAGGACAGCGCCCAGACCAAGCTCGCCGCGCAGGCCGCCATGGCCGCGCCGATCGAAGCCGCCACGCGCCGCATGGTCGCCAGCCTCAAGGCCGGCGGCAAGGTCATGGCCTGCGGCAACGGCGGTTCCGCGGCCGATTCGCAGCACTTCGCCGCCGAACTGCTGAACCGCTTCGAGAAGGAGCGCCCGCCGCTGGCGGCGATCGCCCTGACCACCGACACCTCGACCCTGACCTCGATCGCCAACGACTATCGCTACGAAGATGTCTTCGCCAAGCAGGTGCAGGCCTTGGGCCGCGCCGGCGACGTGCTGCTGGCGATCTCCACCTCGGGCAATTCGCCCAACGTGATCGAAGCCATCCACGCCGCCCATGCGCGCGGCGTCGCCGTGGTGGCGCTGACCGGCAAACAGGGCGGCAAGATCGCTGCGCTGCTCGGCCCCGACGATATTCATCTGTGCGTGCCCGCCGACCGGACGGCGCGCATCCAGGAAGTCCACCTGCTCGCGATCCATTGCCTGTGCGATGGCATCGATGCCTTGATACTGGGAGAAACACAATGAAGCTACGAACCGACCTTGTCACAAAATTCCGCAATCTCGCGCTGCTCATGCTCTGCGTTCCCGTCCTCGCCGGCTGCTTCGGCGCTGCCGCAGTCGGCGTCGGCACCGGGGCGCTGATGATGACGGACCGGCGCAACACGGAAACCTACCTCTCCGACGAGGGCATCGAAATTCGCGCCAACAATCGCATCAGCGAGCAATACGGCGACAAGGTTCACGTCAATGTCATCGCCTACAACCGCATGCTGCTGCTGACCGGGGAAGTGCCCACCGCCGTGATCAAGGCCGACGTGGAGAAGCTGGCTGCCGGCGTCGCCAACGTCAAGTCGATCAGCAACGAACTGCTGATCGCCGGAGCATCCAGTTTCGGCGGTCGCAGCAATGACACTTACATCACCTCGAAGGTCAAGGCGCGCTTTGTCGACGCCAACAAATTTTCACCCAACCACGTCAAGGTGGTGACCGAGGCCGGCACGGTGTTCCTGCTCGGTCTGGTGACCCAGGCCGAAGCCGATGCGGCGGTCGAGATTACCCGCACCACCGGCGGCGTGCAGAAGGTGGTGCGCGTGTTCGAAATCGTCAGTCCGGAACAGGCGCGGATACTCGACAACAATCCGCCGGCTGCCCAGCCGGCAGCGAAGAAGTAGGAGGGGCGCTTGGCGCCTATCGACCCGGGAGCGCCGGCCTTCGAGGCCAAGATCACTGCTCCCGCCGATCTGGCGGCGCGCCTCGCGCTGCTGCCGCGACCGCTGGTATTCACCAACGGCTGTTTCGACATCCTGCATCGCGGCCACGTGACGTATCTGGCCCAGGCCCGCAGCCTCGGCGCGGCGCTGATCGTGGCCGCCAATTCGGATGCGTCGGTCAAGCGCCTGGGCAAGGGCGACGACCGTCCGGTCAATCCACTGGCCGACCGCATGGCGCTGCTGGCGTCGCTCGAATGCGTTTCGCTGGTCACCTGGTTCGACGAGGACACGCCGCTCGCCCGCATTCTCGATTGCCGGCCGGACGTGCTGGTCAAGGGCGGCGACTGGCCGCTGGAAAAAATCGTCGGCTACCGCGAAGTCAGCGCCTGGGGCGGCAGCGTGCATTCGATCCCCTTCATCCACGAACGCTCGACCACGGCGCTGATGCAGAAAATACGCAAGCTCTGAGGGCGGACCGCAGGGCGGATGTAGGGCGGACGTAGGGCGAATGTAGGGCGGACTTCAGTCCGCCATCCACCTCTGGCCGACTGAAGTCGGCCCTACAACCCCATCCACCTCTGGCCGACTGAAGTCGGCCCTACAACCCCATCCACCTCTGGCCGACTGAAGTCGACCCTACAACCCCATCCCCCTCTGGCCGACTGAAGTCGGCCCTACAACCCCATCCACCTCTGGCCGACTGAAGTCGACCCTACAACGCCATCCACCTCTGGCCGACGGAAGTCGGCCCTGCGAAAGTCGGCGCTGGCGGTACGCCGTCTACGGCGCTTATGCGGCCGTGCGGCGCAGGATGATGGCGCGCACCAGATCGATATGCACGCGCAGGGTGTACAGCATGTCGGAGAAGGTCAGCGGCGTGCGTATCTGACTGGCATCGGTCTCGATGCGGTCGAGCTTCTCCAGCCACTCGGCGCGAGTGTGCGCACCGGGATTCTCATTGACTTCGTTCTCCAGAAACTTCAGCTCGCCATAGCGCCGGTAGATGCGCGAACGCACGCGCCAGCCATAAAGCTGCGGCGCGAACTTGAACAGCGGGAACAGCACCGCGAGCAGCGGTACCAGCATCACCACCATGCGGTCGATCAGGGTCGCCGCCCAGAACGGCATGTAGCGCTGCAGGAAGGGCTTGCCCGAGGTGTAGTAGCGCGTAGCCTCCTTCGATTGCGGAAAATCGCTGTGCCCGGCGCGCGGAAATTCGCCGGGTTTCTGGAATACCCCCGGCTCGCCATGGACTTCGCTCGCCACTTGCATCAGCAGGCCGATCAGCGCCGGATGCGTATCCTCGCGCAGCAGCAGGGTCGTCATCGGCGAAACCAGCTGGATGTCGCGCGGCGGAATTTCCAGCGTCAGGTCGATGGCGCCGCGCGGCAGCACCAATTGCGCCAGATAGGGAAAGCGCCGCGTATAGGCCTCGGCATGGGCCAGGCTCATCAGGCGCACGCCCGGGGTATAGAGCAGCGACCAGACCAGCGAGGACTGGGTCGGACCGACCACGAACACGGCATCGATCTGGTTTTTCTGCAGGCGCTCGATGAGACCCAGGCCGCCCTCTGCGATCAGCTTCGTATTCTTGGCGTCGATGCCGTTGGCGGCCAGCAGTTCGGTGGCGAGATGGTGTGTACCGCTGCCGGCGCCGCCGATGGCGACGCGCTTGCCCTTGAGATCGAGGATCTTGTCGCCGCCGCGCAAGGCCGCCTCGCGGACGAAGATCCACAGCGGTTCGTGATAGAAGTCGCCGAGCGAAACCAGTGCGTCCTTTTCGCCTGGGCGCGCCGTGCCGCCCTGAATGAAGGCGGCATCGACGGCGAACGCCGGGTCGCGCAGACGCTGCAGGTTTTCCAGCGAACCGGCGGACGGCTTGTCCACCAGGGTGATCTCGTGGCGCGCCAGCACATCCTTGTAGCGCGCGGCAAACAGCTGATAGGCGCCACCCTCGCCGCCGGTGCTGAGGATCAATTGGTCGGGCGGCGCCGGCTTGATGAATTGCGCCGCAAGCCAGAACGCCCCGATCGCCAGCAGCAGGGATGGCAACGCGACAAATACCAGATCGCGCCAGGAAAGGTGTTTCAGTCGCTCGGGCATGTTCGCTCAATGTGGCTGGGTTGAAACATTATAGACAGCGCATCTGGCCAAGCCCCCGATGTGCAAAGCGACTCCACTCTCGATCCCGGCGCCACCCTGCGTATGTACGCTGTCGTACAGAGCCGCGATTCCCGGCCATGCATAGTCGACGGAGGTTCCTGCCGCGCTCACGGCAGGCATTTCGCTTCACTCGCCAGACCGCCATGACGCTGCCTCGTTCGCTCAAATGGATCGCCGGAGTTCTGCTCGCGCCTGTCGTGCTGGCGGCGCTGTTCATCGCCATCTTCGGCTGGAACTGGTTGCGCGGACCGATCGAACGCATGACGACGGAACGCACCGGGCGCGTACTGGCCATCAACGGCGACCTGACGGTGAAGTTCGGCTGGCCCCTGCCGCACATTCGCGCCGCTGCCGTAAGTTTCGCCAATCCGGCCTGGGCCAGGGAAAAGCACATGCTCACCGCCGATGCGGTGGATGTCACCCTCCACCTGCCGCAGCTGCTGGCGCGCAACATCGTGCTGCCCGAGGTGAGCCTCGAGCGCCCCGTGGTGTTTCTCGAACAGGCCGCCGACGGCCGCCGCAACTGGCTGCTCGACCTCGAGCAGAAGGACGAATCCGCGCGCGTCCGCATCGACCGCCTGAGCCTCGATCGGGGCCGGCTCGGTTATGACGATGTCGCGCAGAAGACCAGCATCCGCGCCGAACTCTCGACCACCGGGGCCGGGCCAGCCGCCGCCGGCGTCAGCTTCAGCGCGCAAGGGCAGTACAAGGGCATGCCGCTCAAGGCCAGCGGCAAGGGCGGCCCGGTGCTGGGCTTGCGCGACGAGGACACCGCCTATCCGCTGCAAACCGAGTTTACGGTGGGACATACCGCGGTCAAGGCCGCCGGCACGATTACCAGCCTGCTGAAGTTTTCCGCCGTGGACATGCGCCTCGCCGTGCGCGGCGACAGCCTGGCGCAGCTGTTCCCGCTGCTCGGCATCGCCTTTCCCGAGACTCGCGCCTACGCCACCGACGGACACCTGCTGCATCAGGCGAACAGCTGGCGCTACGAGGAATTCTCGGGCCGCATCGGCGGCAGCGACATCGCCGGGTCGCTCCAGGTCGACACCGGCGGCAAGCGCCCGGCAATGAAAGCCGAGCTGGTGTCCAAGGTGCTCGATATCGCCGACCTGGGCCCCCTGATCGGCGCAAAACCCGGCAGCGTGCAAGCCGCAAAGCAGGCCGCGCCCGTTCCCGCGACCGCGCCGACGCCGGTGCTAGCGCGCGTGCTGCCCGACATGCCGTTCAAGACCGATCGCTGGGACAGCGTCGACGCCGAGGTGACGCTGAAGGCCAAGACTTTCCGCCATGCCAGGGAATTGCCGCTGGAAGACCTGGTGGCCCATCTGAGCCTGCGCGATTCCGTGCTGAAGCTCGATCCGCTGGATTTCGGCGTCGCCGGCGGCCAGCTCAATGCGGTGATTTCCCTCGACGGACGCAGCGATCCGATCCAGGCCCACGCCAGGATCAAGGCCAGAAAAATTCAGCTGGCCAAGCTGTTCCCGACCTCGGAGCTGGGCAAGTCCAGCATCGGCCAGCTCAACGGCGACTTCGACCTGAAGGGCCAGGGCAGTTCGGTGCGGCGCATGCTGGCGAGTTCCGGCGGCAAGGTCGATCTGGTCGTCGCCGGCGGCAAGATCAGCAAGCTGATGATGGAAAAGGCCGGCCTCCACCTCTGGGAAATCCTCGAACTGAAAATGGCCGGCGACCGGCTCGTCACCCTGCGTTGCGCGGTGGCCGGCTTCGACGTCAAGCAAGGCAACATGCAGGCCAATGCGCTGATCTTCGACACCGAGGTCACCACCATCATCGGCACCGGCAGCATTGATCTGGGCGACGAGAAACTGGATCTGACGCTCAACCAGAAAACCAAGTACACCAGCCCGGTGGCCTTGCGCAGCCCGATCTACGTGCGCGGCAGTTTTGCCAAGCCGGCGGTATCCGTCGACAAGGGGCAAGTCGCCGTGCGTGCGATCGGCGCACTGGCGCTCGGCCTGGTCAATCCGCTGCTGGCCCTGATACCCCTGATCGACGCCGGTCCGGGCAAGGACAGCGATTGCGGCGAGCTGGTACGAGACGCGCGGGCCTTGCCACGAGCAAATGGGAAAAAGCCCGGCCCCTGAATCCTGAGCGTTGACGACGCCGCTCAATCCGGCGTGGCGACCTTCACCCCGGGCCCGGTCGCGCCATCGAAGCCGACTGCGCTCAGCGCTGCAAATTCCGCATCGCTGACCACCCCTTCGGCAATCACCAGCAGGCCGATGCCATGGGCAATCGAGCTGACGCCCTTGAGGAAAGCCTGGTTGCCCGGATTGGTGTCGAGGCGACGGGTAAAGCTGGCGTCGACCTTGATGTAATTCAGCCCGAGGTCGTGCAAAGCCCCGATCTGGCTGAACTGTCGTCCGAAGTGTTCGACGCCGACCTGACAATTGAAACCTCCGAGCACGCGACACAAATTGCGGAAGGCATCGACATGTTTCAGCACGCCAGTTTCGGCGACTTCGATCCAGAGCCGGCTGGCAGCCTTGCGGTGCTTGCCCAGCAGGCCCGTGAGCCGCCGCTCGAAATCGGGCGTCGCCAGCGAGCTGGCCGAGAGGTTAATGGCCAGGCCTGTCACGTCGGGCTGTCGCTCCAGCTCCGCCAGGCCGAGCGCAAGCGCCGCGAGATCCAGTTCGGCGGAAAGACCCAGGCGTTCGGCGACCGGCAGGAAGCGGCCCGCCGGCAACCATTCGTCGCTTTCGTCGAGCTTCAGGCGCAGCGGGCACTCGCCGTGCAGCAGGCGGCGGCGCATATCCACCACGGGGAAAGTCACCAGGCACAGCCAGTGCCGCTGCAGCGCCTGGCGAATCGCCTGCGACCACTCGTCGGCGCTCCTCGGTATGTCGTCATCGCTATCGATCGCGGCCTCGCGCACGGCGTTGACGCCATCGGCCTCGGCGGCGATCAGTGCCGCATCGACTTGCGACAGCACCACACGCAATCCCGTGCCGCGCTGGAAGCTGCCCATGCCGATAAAGGCTGATGCGCCGCCGTCGACAAAGCCTTCCATGGTGTCGATCAGTTCCTGCAGCAGTGCCTGCGCGGCTTCGCGACCGGCTTGCTGGCCCGGCAGCAGCAGGCCGAAGTCGGCCCCGTTCATGCGCGCGGCGAGTCCTTCCGGATACGCCGTGGCGCCGGCGCCGACTCTTGCGCCGATCCGCCGCAACAGGTCGTCGGTCGCCTCGCGCCCCAGGCGCCGGTTGATGCCGGCCAGATCGGCGACGCGGATCAGGAACAAAGTGCCGCCGGTGGAGTCTTCCCCTTCCAGCGAAGAACGCAACTGGGCAATGAAAAAGTCGCGATTGTTGAGTCCGGTCAGGGGGTCGAAGTTGGCCTCGCGACGCACCGTTTCGAGGCGCGCCGCCTCATCCTCGAACATGGTCTTGAGCCGCGCCACCGTGGTGTTCATGGCGCTGGCGAGCTGGCGCAGTTCGGGCACGCTGGGCTCCGGAATCGTCACGAAGCGGCGATTGGTAATCGCCTCGGCCTGCTCGATCACCGCCTGCAAGGGACGCCGCAGGCGGCGCAGGATCAGGCTGCCGAGATAGCCGCCGATCAGGCTGGCCAGCGTCAGCAGGACAACCATGGTCCGCGTGCTGGTCCACAGGGCCTGGTAACCGAAGCGGCTGTGGCTGACCAGGGTCACCGTGCCGAACTGCTGCCAGCCGCTGGTGATCTGCGCCTGGCCTGGCTCGGCGTCGATCGGCAGGCGTTGCACGAACCATTCCGGTGCGCCAGGATCGCCGGCCGGTGCGATGCGTTCGATCATCAGCCTGCCGTTCGGGTCATGGATGCGGATCGACGCATAGTGTCCTCTGTCGAACATCGCCGCGACGACCAGTTCGGCCGATACGGGATCCGGATTCTGCTGGCTCAGCGACAGCGCCAGGGCCGCCGCATTGTCGGCATTCTTCAGGCTCAGTTCCTGTTCCAGATAAGCGCGCGCCGACAGCAGCGAGGCGAACAGGCTGCCCGCCAGCGCCAGTGACATGCTGAGGATGATGGCGAGCCAGAGTTGACGATACATCGACATGGCGATTCCTTCCTTACATTCCAGGGTACTGCATGATCAATCGACGCCTTCCTTGCGCGCGCGCTGCAGCAAGTCCTGCCAGCGCGAGAGCTGGCTGGTGCCGCCGGTCCCTTTCGCGGCATTGCCGGCGGCGCTGCTCCAGATGGCTTCGCTGTTGAAACTGAATACCGGCAGCAGATCCTGGCGTTGCGATGCCGGCAGGATTTCCGTTACCAGGTTGTCCAGCACCAGCGGCACGGCATTCGGTGTCGGGTAATAGGCCAGCACCATGTGCGCCTGCTGATAAGGGCCGCTCGGGCCCTGCAGGCTGGCTTTGACGTAGATCAGGCGCAACCTGGCCAGGGGTATCCCCGCCGCCTTCAGCGCGTAGTACTTGATGATGGCCAAATCCTCGCAGTCGCCGCTGCTTTGGCCAATGGTCTCCAGTGGCGTGGCCCAGTAGTCGCTGAGATTCCAGATCGCCAGGTCGTCCTCGAAGCGAATCCGCCGATTGATGAAATCGTTGATCCTGGCCAGCTTGGCTCTTTCCGGCGCCGGGCGTGCCTCGGCCAGCGTCTGCTGCAGATCGCGCAACAGCGGAAGCTGCGCGGGGCCGAAGCGGGCCAGCAGCAGTTGCTCGAGGCGGACGAAATCCATGGCCCATGCCGCAGACGCCGCCAGCACCAGCACCGGCAGCCAGCGCCCGGCACTGCGACGGCCAGACCCGATCAGCAAATGGGCAGCTTTGATAATTATGATGAAGGAATTGGCAATGGGCTCTCGGTCAATATAGCTCAATTGAAACCGCTCGGGAGTCCGGCGGTAGCGCCGGCGCAGCACCCCTGATAGCCGCGATGCAATGGAAAACGGCTCTGAATGTCACATCAGAGCCGTCCATTTACATCCCCAAATAAGCTGTGGACTAGAACGGAATATCGTCCTCAAAATCGTTGAAGCTGCCGCCCGCCGGTTGCGCGGCCGGCGCCGGACGGCTGCCGCCGCCACTGCCGGCGCTGGCA
>JALHPU010000040.1 GCA_022842325.1 Sulfuritalea sp.
GACACGCTCGCATCCGAGGGCGCGATGGACTTCGCGGACATCGTGCTGTCGGCTGTCCAGAAAATCAAATCCGGCGAGTTGCTGACCCTGCCCGTCCGGTGGCTGCTGGTCGACGAAGCGCAGGATATGGATGAAGTGCAGGTGGCCTGGGTAAAAGCTCATGGCCTCGCCGGCATCGAAGTCACCTTGGTAGGCGATGATGATCAAAGTCTGTACGCCTTCCGGCATGCCATGGGGTATGCAGGTCTGATCGAGGTCACCGAGACCCTGGCATCGACTGAGACAACCCTGCCACTGAACTACCGCTGCGCTCCGAATATTTTGAACCATGCCGCAAAGCTGATCGCCCACAACAAGGAGCGGGCACCGAAACGCATTGAGGCATTCAGAACATCCAATGGCGAAATCCAGATAGTCAGAGCATCTGACCGTTGGGATGAGGCCGATATTGTGGCGGACCGGATCAGGATGTTCGGCATCGACTCCGAATGGGGGATTCTCGGGCGAACCAATAGCCAGCTGGATCCAATCGAGATTTGCCTCAGCGGATCGGGTATCCCGTACAAGCGCACCGGTGGCAAGAGAATATGGGACCGGAAACTCGGAAGCGCCTTTCTGGGTATCCAGCGTAGCGTGCTCGATGGTGGCTGGACAGGGGCCGCGAATGCTCTGGCCTTTGCCGGGGTGGCCCCTGCCTACTTGAATTCACGCGAAGTGCAAGGCGAAGGTGATTGCATGCAGTACCTCGCCAGGATCCTCGAATTGCGTGGCCCCGAAGGCGAACACCACCAGCGAGTGGCGGGATTGCTGGCCGGTTTCTCGTCATGGACCGAGCAAGCAAGAAAAGGTCGGGTTGAACTGGTGGTGCATGGAGTATCAGCCTGGCTTCAACCTCACTGCGAGAGCGATCAGCAGATTGCCATGCTGAATCGACTGGAGTCATCCGTCGCCAAACTGTCCGGATCACTGGGGCAGCGCTTGCGGTTCCTCACGACAGCCGACAACCAGCAGAAGTCAGCTGGAATTCATCTGATGACCCTCCATTCCTCCAAGGGGCTTGAGTTCGACAACGTGTGGATCATGGGTACCGAGGATGGGAATCTTCCACATACCGATTCATCCGAAGAGGAAGAGCGCAGGCTGATGTACGTCGGCATGACTCGCGCAAAAAATCGCTTGATTCTCAGCAGTGCCATGGACGAGGGCGTTGAGTCGCGATTTCTGGAGGAAGCGGGCCTAATTTGAAATGCGCCCGGTCTGTGCGCTTTTGAGCCCCAGGAAAGCAGTACGGTCGGATTAGATTTACACGTCACAAGTTACTACTGGGCCGCACAATGATCGCCGTTCGCTACATGACCATCAAGCGCTTCGCGGATTGGTCGGGCTATACTCCGGACGCGATCCGCACCAAGGTGCGCGACGGCGTATGGCGCGAAGGATTGGAATTCAAGCGCGCCCCGGATGGCCGGGTGCTGATTGATGTCGAGGGGTACAACGAATGGGTGGAGAGCGCAAATTCGACGGTGTTCGGGCCAGCTCGAAGTCAACCATCGAAATCGACTTTTACTACCAGGGTGGCCGCTGCCGAGAGAGGATCAGGCTTGAGCCCAGCCCCGCTAACCTGAAGCGTGCGGCGCAACACCGAGCTGCAATCCTTCACGCCATTTCAACAGGCACATTCGACTATCTGACCACATTCCCCGATTCGTCCAAGGCCAAGCAGTTTGCCGCCCGCAGCGGCAAAGCGCTCACGGTAGAAAAGCACCTCGATACATGGCTCGCGGCAAAGAAACCGCAACTCAAGGCCAGCACCTGCAACGACTACCGCAAGACCATCGACGGGATCCTGATTCCGCAATTTGGTGATCGCCCGATCGCCGAATTGAAGCGCTCGGAAATCAAGACCTGGGCCGCCACCCTTGAAGCCGGCAACAAACGCATCGCCAACATCCTGAGCGTCTTCCGCGCTGCCCTACAGGAAGCCTTCGAAGACGAACTGATCGCCGCCAACCCGCTCGCTGGCTGGACCTATGAAAAAGCCGCCGCCCCCACCGACGCGCAGGACGACATCGACCCATTCACCCAGGAAGAACAGACCGCCATTCTGGCCAGGCTCGAAGGCCAGGCACGCAATCTGGTGCAGTTCGCCTTCTGGACCGGCCTGCGCACCTCCGAACTCGTCGCCCTCAACTGGGGCGACGTCGACTTCATCCGCGGCATCGTCCGCATCAGCAAAGCCTCGACGCAGGCCGCCAAGGATACCGTCGAGACCACCAAAACCCGCGCCGGCGTGCGCGATGTCAGACTGCTCGCCCCTGCGCTCGCCGCCCTCAAGGACCAGAAAGCCTTCACCTTCCTGAACGATGCCGAGATATTCCAGAACCCGCGCAACGGCAAGCGCTGGACCGGCGACCAGCCGATCCGCAAAACAATGTGGGCGCCGGCACTCAAGCGGGCCGGCATCCGCTACCGCTACCCCTACCAGACGCGCCACACCTACGCCAGCATGATGCTCTCGGCCGGCGAACACCCCATGTGGGTCGCCCAGCAGATGGGTCACAGCGATTGGGCCATGATCCGCAAGACCTACGGCCGCTGGATGCCGGACACCGAACTCGACTCCGGCGGCAAGGCCGTTTCGACATTCTGGGCCACGGACGCCGGTTCAATTCCCGAAGGAGGAATTGAACCGAAGTCAGCCAACATCTGACAAGTTTTCTGAGGCACTTGGTCAGCCTTTGGTCAGCATTTCAATCCGACCCGCATGGTTGAGCCAGGGTCGCGGGTTCAATTCCCGCCGCCTCCACCATCAAATTGAAGACCGGACTCACCTCCGGTCTTTTTTTATGTCCGCGCCAGAAGCGCGGACGGTATCCCCTGGTGGGGTATGTCCCCGCGGGACGTGGGGATGGTATCCCCCGGTGGGAGTGCCATTCCCCGGTGGCCGAAAAAAAGCAGCTCCCATCGCTGGAAGCCGCTTCGATACTGGTGCCGGCAACCGGAATCGAACTGGTGACCTACCGCTTACAAGGCGGAAGATAACATAAATCCAGATCAACGCAGATCAATCTAAAAAACGCATAACCCATTGTACCTCATGTAATTACAAGGGGTTTCATGAGTTCATTCGTTAGCCGTACTGTTGATCCGAGTTGAATTAAATGCTTGAATTGGGTTACATGAGGGGTTACATTATCGATAAGAACTGAATTTAAACGGGGCGTAGCCCCCTACTCCACGTGACCAGGAGGCACATCAGGATGGGCGTGAAATTCACTGCCGGACGAATTGCGAACTTCACCTCGCTTAGCGGTCAGTCTTTCTTGTGGGATTCAGTGGTCGCCGGACTGGCGGTCCGGGCTATCGCCGGATCGAAAGGCAAAGCGTTTATCTGGCAGAGAAAGATCGCCGGAAAGACTGTCCGCATCACAATTGGCGATGTCCGTAAGTGGGACATTGATCAGGCTCGCGAGCGGGCTCGGGATTTCCATGTCATGGTCGACAAGGGGATCGATCCGCGCGAAGTAAAAAAAGGAAACCTGCAGGCGCTAAAACAAAAGCGCATTGATGATGCCAAGCTGAAGGTGACAGTCCTGGACGCCTTCAAGGGCTACATAAAGATCCGTAAATCAAAATGGGGTACGAAGCATCTAGCTCACCATATGAACTTTATGGACGCAGGCGGGAAGGCGGTCACTCGCGGTCGCCGACCTGGGCAAAGCGAATTCACCAGGCCCGGCGCGCTGTACCCATTGATGAATATTCCACTCAGCGAGCTAGATGCTGATGCGATTGCTGCTTGGTTAAAAAAAGAATCGGCACGGGCGCCAACATTGACGGCGCAGGCATACCGGGCCTTGAAAGCGTTCATGTCATGGTGTGCTGATGATTCGAAAGAGTACGGGTTTGTTGACGGCACTATCTGTAAATCGAAGGTGGTCAAAGAGGGTGTGCCAAAGGTGGGCACAAAAACCGGTGACTGCCTTCAACGTGAGCAGCTGAAGCCCTGGTTTAAGGAGGTCAGCAATATCGGGAATTCAGTCATCAGCGCATACCTGCAAACACTGCTGCTTACCGGCCCACGCCGAGAGGAGCTTGCAATGCTGAAGTGGGATGATGTCGACTTCCAATGGGGCAGCATGACTATTCGCGACAAGGTGGAGGGTGTGCGCACCATCCCATTGACGCCCTATGTTTCGAGTCTTCTGTCCGGCCTGCCGCGCCGCAATGAATGGGTGTTCTCAACGACGAGCCATACCACCGCGCCAAATGGAAAGATACGAAAAAAGGGATGGCACATCACCGAGCCGCGAAAGGCTCACGTTGCGGCGCTGGCTGCTGCGAACCTTCCCCATATATCGCTCCAGGGTCTGCGCCGTTCATTCGGGACCCTGGCAGATTGGGTTGAAATCCCGGTTGGTGTTGTCGCGCAAATACAGGGACATAAACCGAGTGCGTTGGCTGAGAAACACTACCGTCGCCGACCGATCGATCTGCTGCGCAAATGGCACACCGAGATCGAAAAATGGATTCTCACAGAGGCTGGCATTGAATTCGATTCAGAGGAGCAGAAAAAACAACCGCCAGTTGCGCCCACAAAACGGCGCCCTCGCGCAAAGAGCAAAGCCGCCGCCTGACGGTCTCAGGTAAAGCGGGCCGGCAAGGTGATTACAACACCATGCCAGCCCTAACCACGAAGCACCTAAATAGGAGATGCAATCATGGCTACCCTCGATTCTAATTCCCCAACTGATGGGATCCGGCAACACTCGGTGCCGCCGATAGACGAAACGCGCAAAACGCGATTTACCAAGTTCTTTTCCTGCAACCCTAACCGGGATGCGTTGTTCGCCATCAATGCCGATGTTGATCTGGATGATGCGCTGGAACAGGCTTCAACGTTTTTGTGCTCGGCTGAAAAAGTTGTCCGTGACTTGGCAATGATGAATGGGGGCAACGAAAGCGCTTTTGCCGCGCTGTATCTGGTTCAAATGTCCAAGGCGTTGGTTGATGCTTCGATCCTGGCTCCAAAAAGCGAAGGGAGTACAACGTGAATTCGCCAATCGTTCGAAATGGTTTTGAGTGTGTGACGCGGCTAGATGTCGAATGCTGTTCGCTTTGTACCATTAGCGATGCTCAGCACTTGGGCGCCCTGTTTTCCGCGATATCGCGACTTGTGGAAGTCCCGCATCCAATACCCGCCGCTGAAGTCAGCATGCTTGCAAAGCTTGGCGGCGAGATTGCGGACCGCATTGCCAATGATGTCGATGTCCTTCGTGAGCGGACCGACCAGGCTGGCCTGGTCGGTGAGCTTGTTGCTGAAGGCGCCAATCAGTAATGTCCGGAGGCGGGACATTTAAAGGTGGACGCCGTTCACCTTTAAATGCCCGTTTTACGGGTATTTGAATGAGTTCGCAGCACACATTTAGATGCCCTCTTTCCGGGTGGGTAATACGGCACTGCGCCGTATTCCGATTGACCGTGTATTGTAATCCATTGGATTAGTCTTTATCATGCTTATCACCGTCGCCGAAACCCCGGAATACATTCGCCTGGCGGACAAGCTGCTGTCACCCGACGAGCGCCGCGATCTGATTGGCTACCTGGCTGCACACCCGAGGGCCGGCGATCTGATCGAAGGCACCGGAGGCGTCCGCAAACTGCGCTGGGCGCGTGGAGGCCGGGGCAAAAGCGGCGGTGTGAGAGTGATCTACTACGTCCATAGTGAGGCGATGCCGCTCTACCTGCTGACGCTGTTCGCCAAGAATGAGCGGGCGAACTTAAGCAAAGCCGAGCGCAACGATCTGGCGGACCTGATGGATATCCTGGTGGCGACATGGTTTGAGGACTGAGACATGGGCAAGGCATTCGAGAGCATCAAACAGGGCCTGATCGAGGCGACAGCGCACGCACGCGGCGCCAAGCGTACGGGCGTGATTGTCTATCGCCCCGAGTCGGTCGACGTCAAGGAAGTGCGCCAGCGCGTCGGCATGACGCAGGAGCAGTTCGCGGCGCGCTTCGGGTTCTCCGTGGCCACGCTACGGCATTGGGAGCGTGGAGACCGCGCTCCTGCCGGCCCAGCGCTGGTATTGCTGAACGTGATCGCCAAGGACCACAAGGCGGTCATGCGGGCGCTGTCGTAGATTTCGCCGCTTACCGCAGTTTGCAATTCAATCCGCTCAATCACCACTTTGCGCCCTAGATCATGAAGCGAAAGAGACTTTGCTCAGTATATCGATGCACAGAGCCGCCATATCTTGGCGGGCTTTGCAGTCTGCATGCGGAAGAAGCAAGAATTAGCGCTCTACGCCGTGAAGGCGCATTGGAAGCTTTGCACTTCGGGGTGATCGATGGAACATCGCCATCAGACTCAATGGTTCGAGAGGAATTGTATCGCCTAAGCATTTGGTGGCGAGCTGCGTGCGACTCACTCAATTACCGCGTTCCACACGCTGTCTTGAAAGATGAGGCGCAGGCGGCAACATCTTGGTGTATTGCGTTGGCACAGGAGCTTGTCGAAGCGGAGATGGCAATTCGTGTCGGGAAAGTATTTGACCGAACACTGTTGAATTACACCCGTCAGTCGACATGGGAGCGCTTCGATAATTTGGAGCGCGGGCTGATGAGTAATGGTGTCAAGCGTTCGAAGTGATGCGGCGATGCAGAATGCAGGCGCACCAAGTATGACGGCAGACGCTTTGGGTTCTCCGTGGCCACGCTACGGCACTGGGAGCGTGGAGACCGGGCTCCTGCCGGCCCGGCGCTGGTATTGCTGAACGTGATCGCCAAGGACCACAAGGCGGTCATGCGGGCGCTGTCGTAGTCGCCCTCATGCTCGATTACTGTGAGGACATTTGAATGAATGATAGATCAGCCAGTTTTCCTGGAGACTACCCAGCGCCCCCTTGGCTTCCAGACTGGCGGGACAAATTGAAGTATGAGGATCACGGTACGGACCGAGCTGCATGGGCATGGGAATACCTCCGCCGCAATCCTGAATACCAGGGTGACTATGCTAGATGGGCGGCGCTGCCTGATACAGACATCGCAGAAGATGGAAACACAGTCTGGTCTCCCAAAACAGGATTGACGACTGGCAACTACATGCCAATGGCTTTTTGCCATGGATCGGAACCAGCGCTGAGCCAAGCAGAAACGGCGGGAGACTATGAGGCGCGGACTGGAATCTGGCCGGACACGCTGTACGTCTACATGTGTTGCAAATGGGGGATCATTGAACCGGTGGACCCAGCAAGCGACTCGCCACCTAACTGGGACACTCAGGGTGAGACCTGGTGCGAAATGCCTCCATATAGCATTCCTGAGTTCGACGACTTCTTGATGGTAAATGGTTTTAAGCGGGGGTACGAAGATCGCAAAGGACGCCTCTTGTATGCGCCTTGGCCGAGTGAGCATGACCAATATCTCAGCAAGTGGGCGTTTGATTTGCGCTTCAACATCAACGATCAGATAGATCTGCTTCGCGATATTCTCAAAGAAATGCAGGATGAAGCAAAAGTCGCGGATCCTGTTTTTTTCAAAGAACCGATAGATATCATCAACAGGCCGTCCGCCAAGGGATTCAGCACATCCCTAAGTGATCTCCGAATTCTGGACGCTAAGTGGTCTGGCGCTTCGGATGAAGAAATCATTAAGGTGCTTTTTGGTGAGCCCCAGAAGGCTCGCGTCAATGATGGTGGTATCTTCGAGGAGTCACAGCGCAAAGCCAAGGAGGAGAGAATTAAGGCCGCGATGCGGCGGAACACAAAACGCATAGTTGAAGGCGAGTGGAGCAATCTGGTGCAGTGGTCATTTCTTCCGCAAAGCCAGAAAAACAAGGCACGAAAGTAAAGCAATATTGAATAGCTGGGCGCAGGCAAAGACCCCCCCGGTGAATCTCTACGGTGACTTAATCTAACGCCGTGGCTATCGTGCCCCCATATCAACACGGGGGCATGATCATGAACACAAATCAAGTTGTAGCGCTGGAGGTCGGACGGCTATCTGTCGTCCCCGATCAGCGCACTCCTGCCCAAGATTCTGTGGCGTCGCCGGCAGACGCCACTACCTACTCGCTCAGCTGCAGCGAGTTCGCTGCGATCAACCAGGTCAAGGCTCAAACCGTTCGTAAGCGCTTCTGCCTGACCGGCTCCTATTTCGGCGTTCGCCCGAAAAAGCTTGCCAATAATCGCCTGGCCTGGCCCTCAGTTCAGGTGGTGGCGTGATGACTAACTACCGCAACCAGTCCTACCGCAACCATCCTGGCGGCATGGTAGGCATGTGCGAAGACAT
Organism: Sulfuritalea sp.; assembly: GCA_022842325.1. GTDB lineage: Bacteria > Pseudomonadota > Gammaproteobacteria > Burkholderiales > Rhodocyclaceae > Sulfuritalea. The sequence continues at coordinate 8,293 of JALHPU010000040.1, forward strand.
CAGGCGGAGCAGCCGTCCTGTCTACCTTGAGGACGTGCTCGCGATGGGCAACCGTAGTCAGCGGCGCTGGGCGAAGAAAAAGCTGGCGAAGATCGAGCACAGCCAGGCTGCCTCCAGTGCAGACGTATCTACACCCCAAGCAAACCACGGCGCCGACGTTGGCGCATCCAACCCCATGAAAGGGACATCATGATCGATACCACCAACGGATCGAGCCTCAAAGAAAATCAAGCGCTATATCAAAAACTGTCCGCCCAATTGGCGGAGAACAAGGGCCGACGCCAGGTCCTGGTGGAGCAGGTTGAAACCATTGAGAGTGGTCGCGGCGATATCAGCTCGATGATTGAGGCCGTAGTCGCCGGGGGCGAGTTGCATGCTGATCCCCTTACCGCAACCGACCTTCGCCGTGAGATTGAGCTTCTGACGGCACAGCAGCGCATTCTGGATGGCGCTATCCCGAAGCTGGACAAGATCATTCAGAGTCAACTCGGCGACATCAATCGCGAGTACGCAAAAGCGCGCCTGCCCGAGCAACAGGCGCGCGCAAACAGGATGCTTGATGCGCTGCTTGACCTGGCGGAAGTCTCAGGCGAGGAACGCACGATGCGCAAGGCCGCTGAAGGCGATGGTTGTCCTGGGCATTACTTCCCGACATTTGCGTATGTCATCCATGGTGGCGCACTTACCGGAAGTTTCCACACGGAAAAGCTTCACCTTGGGGCGCTTTTCGAAAAGTACAAGGCCATGGGCTTTGCACCAACAACCGCTCACCTCAAGCGCTTCGCTGCGCTGCCGGATTGATGTCATGACTTCATACCTTGCACCCGCGAGAGGCGGAACCCATAGCGGTGCGAGGCCGGGCCGCAAACAGTTCGGCGCGCTCGGATTCATCTCCCCATGGGCGTCCATCCCCGTCGGCCTTGGCCGACGTGCCGGCAGGGAGCATGGTGGGGCTTAGGGGGCTCTTTCCTCCGAAGTCTTAATTGTGCCGAGCCGGCGTCCTTGCAATTCCTTTTCAGGAGAAAGTCATGAATTCCACGAACCAAACAGTTGAGCAGCAATCTGCTGTCGAAACCCTTAAACAATGGCGCGCTAACCCTGCGCTGCGGCCGACGCATGGCCTTCGTTCCAACACCCGCCCCAACCTGGACACTGGTTCTTCTGCTGAGTCAGTGAAGACCACTGATCCCCTGCTGGAAGGCGCGATTAAGCGCAAGTGGGATAGCGATCCGGCGATCCGTTCTGAGTTCGGCAAGTTCGAGACCTATCGCGCCTATGCCATTGCGCAAGAGCGCGGGTTGATTCGCGGCAAGGCCGGCGCAGTGCAGTCTGTTTCCGCTGGCAGCTATATGGCGCCACCCGAGGCTCCTGCAGCCGCCACCCCACTCCCGCCCGCCGTCCCAGTAATGGCGGTACGCATTCGGCGTGATGTCGCCTCCAGCTGGCCGGGCGATCTGCAGCAGCAACTCCAGCTACAAAAGACGACGCTGATGGAGTCCGGGAAGTCTTACGGCGATTCCTTTAACGAGGCCATGCGTCTGGTCGTCAGCCAAAACCTTGAGCGCTTCGGTTAAGGAATCGGCCCTCATGACCAAAAGCTTATCTTTCACTACTCCCGCGCCGTCAATTGATCCATCGATGGCTTTCGGCTGGGAGCTTGCCCAGCAATGTGCTTTCGATGACATTGCTGCCGAAGAGGCCAGGGTGCAAGGGGATCCACGACCCAACTCCTCCAGCCTAAGGGTCTGCCTTGGTGCGTACGCGCATTGGGCAGCTATTTGTGATGGATTTCGGGGTGGTGGCGTTACGTTCTCCGTTAATCCTCCAACGAGGGCAGCAGTGCTGCATTTCCACACTCTCGGCATCGCTGAGTTAATGGGCGCCGGTGTTCCGCTTACCAGGGCAATCAAGGCTCTTCGATCTGCCGGATACAGCTGGCAAAAGACTCAGGCTCAAAGTGACTCTAAACCAGCGCTGCCACAAGAGATCAAGATCATTTCGATGCCTGAGCGAGCTACAGAAACCACTTTGCACCGCGATAACTCCGGCGAGATGACGGGTTCAACCGGCGTCGAGACTGATCGCGCAAAAACCTGAACAGGCGCAATGCCAAGGCCGATGGCGTGACCGAGCGAAATAAACCATCCGGGCAAGGTGCGGGGAAGATCGATACTTCCGATCTACTTTCCCGTATCGACATTGCCGAGCTGATCGGGCGCTATGTCCCTCTGACGAAGAGCGGGGCGGAGTGGGAAGCCTGCTGCCCGTTTCACACCGAAGACTCGCCATCCTTCAAGGTATCGCCAGCGAAGGGGTTCTATCACTGCTTTGGTTGCGGTGTTCACGGCGATGCTATCGCCTTCTTGATGGAACACCAAGGTCTGAACTTCCATGATGCGGTGGCCGCCCTGGGTGGCGATGCCCTGCCATCCCCGCAGGCCGGTCAGGAGCCGCCCGCGCGGAAGCCGGCAAGGGGTACAGAGGGTGATGAGGCGCTGTGTCCCTGGACGCCGATCCTGCCCGCTCCTGGCCATGCTGGAGAGCCGCCCAAGGCACACATTAAGCGAGGACTGCCTGAGCGCACCTGGTGCTATCGCGATGCCAGTGACAAGCCGCTGGGCTATGTCTATCGCTTCAAGACTTCTACCGGCGGCAAGGAAATTCTGCCGCTGGTGTTCGCACGCAACGAGACGACCGGCGCCGAGGAGTGGCGCTGGATGGCATTCCCCGAACCGCGTCCGCTATATGGGCTCGACCGCTTGGCCGCGAAACCTGACGCCACCGTGTTGCTGGTTGAGGGCGAAGGCTGCGCCGATGCCGGCGATGCGGTACTGCCCGAGTACGCGGTGGTCTCCTGGCCAGGCGGCTGCAAGGCGGTCAAGAAAGTGGATTGGAGCCCGTTGGCTGGCCGCAAGGTGATCGCCTGGCCCGACGCCGATGCCAAGCGCGTGCCGCTGACCAAGGCTGAAAAAGATGCCATTGCCGCGTAACGAGGCACTGGCCGCCGCCCAAGCCGCAAAGCCTCTCCTACCCGAGGCGGAGCAACCCGGCATCAAGGCCATGGAACAGGCCGCCGGCGAGATCCTGCGCTTGGGCGGCAAGGTGCGCATCGTCAAGATCCCGCCGCCAGGTGAAAAGCCCGACGGCTGGGACATCGCCGACGCCATTGCCGGCGGCATGGATGCCGAGGCCCTGCGCGCCTTCATTGAAACCAAGCGCCTGCCCGACATCGCCATGCAAGCGATGGAAGGCAATCACACCCCTGAACTGGCTGGCGCCGGCCCGGAGAAATGGCGGTTGCAGCTGCTGCGGAAGGATGGCCGGCTGATCGATTGCCGGGAAAACATCTACATCATGTTGCGCAATCATCCGCTTTGGGCTGGCGTGATCTGGTTAGACGACTTCGCCAGGCGCATCGTCAAGCAAAAGCCGGCGCCATGGGATCGCGCGGCGGGCTTCGTGCCTGGTTCCGAGTGGGCGCACGAGGATGATCTGCGCCTGGGCATGTGGTTGGCGCAGCGTGAGGCGCTGTTGATCCGCAGCCAGGAGAACCTAAGCACGGCCGTGGCCTGGGTGGCGACGGAAAGCCGTTTTCACCCGGTGCGCAACTACCTCGATGCGCTGGTGTGGGATGGGCAGGCGCGCTGCGCCGACTGGCTCACGGACTACCTTGGCGTGGAAAAGACCGAATACGCGATGCTGGCCGGCCGCCTGTTTCTGATCGGCATGGTGGCCCGCATCTATCAGCCAGGATGCCAAATGCGTTTCATGCCCATTCTTGAGGGCGAGCAATTCAAGGGTAAATCGTCTGCGCTGCGTATCCTTGGTGGTGAGTGGTTTGGTGATACGACACTCGATCTCAACAACAAAGACGCCTACCAGTTGATTCAGGGCTGTTGGCTGCACGAGATCGCCGAACTGGACGCGCTCAACCGCTCGGAATCGACGCGGACAAAGGCATTCGTCAGCAGTCAGGTGGACCGCTTCCGGGCGCCGTACGAGCGCTCGCCGCGCGATTGGGCGCGGCAGACGGTATTCGTCGGCACCACCAACCAGGATGAGTACTTCAAGGACCCGACCGGGAATACCCGCTACTGGCCGTTGCGCGTCGAAGCGGTGAGCAACATCAACCTGGATGGCCTTGCGGAGAATCGCGACCAGATATTTGCCGAGGCTGTTGTGCGCTACAAGAACCGGGAGCGCTGGCACCCGACGCGCGAGGAACAGCAGCGCCTGTTCGAACCCGAGCAGGCAGATCGCGAGATTGCCGACCCGTGGCAATCGCTGATCTTTGAGTGGTTGGTCGGGAAAACGGAAACGACAGCGACAGACATCCTCGTTGAGTGCCTGAAGATCGAGGCGGGCAAGATCGATTCGATGCGACAGATGAGCACCCGTGTCGGCATTTCCATGAAGCGCCTGGGCTGGGTCAAGAAGCGCCGGACTGACGGCAACCGGGACTATTACTACATCAAACAGGGCAGCGTTGATCAAGCGCCGCCGGCAGGTTGGCAAGGGGGAAGCGATGTTTCGCACTGACCAGGGATCGGCTGTCCTACATGAGGTAGGACGGATCGGAAAAGGTCGGACGGCGGAAACCCGCATGGATAGGGCATCCGTCCTACCTCCCTACCTCGTCCGACCTTTTCCCACATGCGCACACATGGGCGCGGGCGCACACCCGCGCTCGCGGGCGCACACATGCCTTTACGTAAGACAAGGTAGGGAGGTAGGACAGAGTAAGGACTGGTGCGGGTTTGCGCCGTCCGACCTCCGTCCGACCTCGCTAGATCGTAGGACACGCAACCAGGAGACCATGATGAGCAACAGCCAACGAGACCCCGACACCATCACCAGCGAGGACCTGCCCGGTCTGCGCGCCGCCCTACTGGACTACATCGCTGATGACGTGTTCAGCGAGGAATTCCACGGCGTCTGCCAATCAGCCATTGCGGCAATTGATCAAGCGCGCGACGACGACGAGGAAACTCATGCGCCGCTGGCCGACAGCCTTGCGCGCTTCGCCGCCGCCGGCCAAGCCGAGATTGGCCGCTGCGCTCAGATCCTTGACTTGTGCAACCGCATCAACGAAGCCGAGGGCGTACAACAGGTGATCCCGCTGCTGACCGACCTGCTGGCCGTGTTGCCGGCTGCCCCTGGCGAAAGGCTCGCCGACGGCATCCTCGATCAACTCACCGACGCCTTGACCACCTTGGCGCTGGCCGAGATTCCTGTCGCATCCAAACGTCTGCACTGAGGAGAGGCGAGATGATCAAGGTAAGCATAGATAACGGGGCCACGGGTTGGCTGGCATGCTACGCAATAGATGCCACGATCGCGATGCCGGCGGCGACGGAGACACGGCAATGATAAAGGCGACGATGGTCGGATTTGATGCTGTAAAGCGCCATTTCGATAGGCTTGCCAAGCAGACCAGATATGCGACAGCGGTCGCATTGACTCGCACCGCGCAAACCATTGTCAGACTTGAAGAGCGCGAGGTTGCCGAAACTTTCGACAATCCCACACCATTTACTCGGCGTGCCTTCGGTTACAAGCGCGCCACCGCAAGCAACCTGCAGGCGGTGGTGTTCATCAAGGACAAGCAGGAGAACTACCTGCTTCCTCACATTCGCGGAGGCAAGCGAAACGCAAAGCGATCTGAGCTGCAGTTTTCTGTCGACACCAATGCGCCTGGCGTCTATTGGGTTCCTGGTCCTGGCGTCAAGCTAAACGCTGCCGGCAACATCAGCAAAGCCGAGGTAATCAAGATCGCGAGGGCACTGAAGCAGTCCGGCAAGCATGGCAAGGTGTTCTCTGGCGTTCCGCGTCCGGGCATGCCATTCGGGATATACGGCAAACAGTTCAAGAATGGACGAAGCACGCTCGTGCCGCTGCTGATCCAAGTCAGGCAGTCTCCTCGATACCAGAAGATCTTTGACTTTTTCGGCGTTGCCCGCGAAGCCGCCGGCCCTGAGTTCGAGAAGCAGTTCGCCGGTGCTTTTGCTGAAGCCATGCGGACGGCCAGATGATCGCGGGTCCTTTGGGAGACATCTCCATTGGGGGTTATTCGCGCCGCAGTTATTTGCTAGTTCTATCAGTGGCTTAGGGTTCGTTAAGCACATTCAATCATCCATTCATCGGCACACACGAAAATACCATGCGCATTGTTGGCCAGACTGAGATCGCGAACATCTTCGGCGTGACGGCGCGGACCATCACCGAGTGGCAGGCCGCTGGCATGCCCGTGGCCGTCCAGGGCGGACCTGGTGTGCCGGGGGAATACGACAGCGCCGCCTGCATCCGCTGGCTGGTGGAGCGCGAAGTACGCAAGGTGCAGGGAGAAAACCCGAAGGACCGCCTGGCGCGTCTGCAAGGTGACGATCTGGAAATGAAGCTGGCACACCAGCGCGGCAAGTTGATCGATACCGCCACTGTCGAGCCGGCGATGCGCGCCGCCATCGTGTCGGCACGTGAGCGCATCTGCGGCGAGCCGTCCCGCATGGCGATCCTGTTGGAGGGCCTTGATCGCGCCGGCCGCGAAGCAAAGCTGCGCGCGCTGTTCGATGAAGTCCTGGTGAAGCTTTCGAACTGGCAGCAAGTTGGCACAGATGACATCGAGGAGGCTCATGGGCGGCCCATTTAGTCTCGCGGGTGGCTTCGCGCCCGAATGGGCGGATGCCACGCTGGCCGCGCTCATGGCGTGCGCTTGGGCAGAGTTTGCGCCGCCGCCGGCGCCGACTTTTAAGGGAGAGTGAGATGGGGTGCCAACAATGCGGACGCCGGCCTGGCGACCTGTACTGCTTGAACGACGACGGATGCCCGAACGATCCGCAGTACGAGCCGCGCCAAGATTGGGCCTGCGAACCGGCCCCGACTGGCAAAGACCTGCGGCACTACTACTGCTACGAAACCCCGTGCAAAGAGTGCGCTGCGGAGGGGGTAACGGGGAACGTCGCGAAGGAGGCTGCATTACTGACGCCAAGCGAGGCCGTTGCGATTGTCATGACGCAGGTTGTCGGCGCCGACGGCGACGGGGAGGCTCATGGGCGGGCCGTTTAGCCTCGCTGGCGCCGCCGCGCCCGAGTGGGCAGAGGCTACCTTGGCCACGCTCATGGCGCGCGCCTGGGCAGAGTTTGCGCCGCCGCCTCGTCTGACTATCGATGAATGGGCCGAACGATATCGGGAGCTATCGTCGGAGGAGTCGCCGATGCCAGGGCCGTACTCGCTGGAACATACGCCCGTGCTGCGCGAGATCCTGCGGGCGTGTTCGGATCCGACGGTGCGCAAGGTGGTGGTGCAGAAGTCGGCGCAGCTGGGCTACACCGTCGGCGTGGTCTGCAATGTGATGGGCTACCACGCTCACCAGCGGCCCAGCGTGCAGATCGCCGTCTTCCCGCGCGAGAAAAGCGCCAAGGACTTCGCGGCGGAAAAATTCGATCCGATGGTGCGCGCCACAAAACCGCTGGCCGAACGAATCAACCTCAAGAGCCGCGCCGCCGGCAACAGCCAGACGCGCAAGCATTACCCCGGCGGCCTGATCAAGCTGGTGGGCAGCAACAGTCCGTCCGATGTCAAATCAACCAGCGCCCGCGTGGTGATCATCGAGGAGCCCGACGACGCATCGGCCAACGTGCGCGGCCAGGGGGATGCCATCAAGCTGGCGGAGGAGCGCGCGAAGGCGTACCCGGACCACCTCATCCTGATCGGCGGCACGCCGACCGCCAAGAATGCAAGCAGCATCGAGGCGGAAATCCTCGCCAGCGATCAGCGCAAGTTCCTCATACCCTGCTCGCATTGCGCTGCAGAGCACGTGCCGGCCTGGGACCGGATCATCATTCCAGACGATGCCGAGAACCAGCGGCGAGAAATCTACGCGACGGCGCGCTGGGAGGATGCCTTTTACACCTGCCCGGCCTGCGGCGCCGCATGGACCGAAGAGGAGCGGCACGCGGCCATCCGGCGCGGCCATTTCGAGGCAACCGCGCCGGCCACCGCTGCGGTGGGTTTCCTGGTCAATGAACTGCTGTCGACCTTTGAAGGATCCCGCATTCCTGTCCTGGCTCGCAAGTATCTTGAAGCCAAGCATAAACAGGACGAGGGCGACCACAGCGAGATGATCGCCTTTTGGAATTCCACGCTCGGGCTGGCCTGGGAATATCGCGGCGAACTTCCCGAGGAAGACGAACTGCGGGATCGTGCCGAACCCTACGCAGAGTGGACCGTGCCGGCCGGCGGCCTGGTGCCGGTTATCACCGTCGACGTGCAGCATGACCGTCTAGCGGTTACCTGCTGGGTGATCGGTCGGCGTGAGGAAATGTGGCTATCGTTTTGGGGTGAGCTTTCCGGGCAGACGATCATCCCCATGGCCGGCGCCTGGCTGGAACTCGATCAACTGCTGGAAAAAACGGTGCGGCACGCGAGCGGCGCGCCGCTTGCGCTCGCGGCCGTGGCCATTGACTCGTCGGACGGCCAGACATCGAGCGCCGTCTATGAGTACGTGCGCAAGCGCAACCGCGCCGGCCGCCCGGTCTATGCCATCAAGGGTGCATCCGATTCCGAGGGGAAGGTGGAGATCTGGCGCGCGCCGGCCCCGAAATCCATCGATCCGAACTGGTCGGGCCGCAAGGCGGCGAAGCATGGCGTGCACGTGCAGATCGTCGGCACCGCCAAGGCAAAGGACGCCATTCTCGGATGGGCGCAAGAGGGTGGCCGCGTGCGCCTGGCTGGCGACGGTCCGCACCGGATGCACTGGTATGAAACTGTCAGGCCAGATTTTTACGACCAGCTGTTGTCCGAAATCAAGATCCCGCTGCGCCAGAATCCAAAGCGCCGGCAGTGGAAGAAGCGCACCGACCGGCGCAACGAGGCCCTGGACTGCACCGTCTATGCGCTCTGGCTGTTGCACGCGATGGCGCTGCATACCCGCCGCCCGGATTGGTGGGACCACCTGGAGGAGAAAGTCCGCCAGCATCGGTTATTCGAGAGCCCTCCTGTCGTCGATTCCGACGCGGATCCCGAGGATGCCGAACCCGCCGACCAGGCACAGACGCAGGCGCCGGCCATGGCCGTGCCTGGGGTAGGTATCACCAGCGGCATTGGTGCCGCCATGCTCGCGAGGTTACAGGCGCGCCGATGACCCGAAGGGAGGAAGACATCGTTACCGACATCCTGCAGCGCGCCATGGACGTGGTGCGCTCCGAACTCGGCCCGGCCATGATCGAGCGCGCCACGCTTGAAATGATGATCGCCAGCATCGGCGCGCTGGAAACGCCGGTACGGCGCGACTATGCCGGCACCAGTCCCTATATTGCAGCGCGCGGGACTGATTTCGAGATCCGCAAGGCCGCCGCACTGGCGGAAGTCTCGCGCACCGGGCGCGTCGCCGACGCCGGCAACCGCCACGGCATCAGCCGGGCGACGATGTACCGGCTGTTGGGTCGGTGACGGCAGCATGAGCAAGTTGTGTCCGCGTTGTCGCCTACTGGTGCTGGTGCTTGGCCGCGCACTGGCCGCCGTTTCCAGTGACGGCGTTCGTTTCGGTGTAGTTGGTATCTGCCAGCGATGCGTCAGCAACGAGGCGCAACTACCCAAAACGCAGCACGCCAAGCGTCTGCTTCCCGCCCTGGATCGAGCGCTAGACGATCCCGAGCGCTACTACTGCCGGTTGTATCCTGAATTGAACACGGCAATACTGGCAGTCGGCCTGCTTGGACATCCGGAGCTATCCGAGCGCGCCATGGTGGCGCTGGGGTGGCTGCATGGGGAGCTTCAGGGCAAGCGAGCGGTGGGCGATGTTTGCACTGACCTGTTTTGAACATCGTGATCTTTTATCATCATGTTCAATTCACCTGGTAGAGTAAAAATGTCGGCGAAACGCATTCAATGAAAGTCTCACCACACATTGAATATTCCAGGTTACATAGTGGGTTACATTGACGATTATCCATGATCTAACAATTTTGGATAATTCGATTAAAACCCTTACCGTTACTGGTGCCGACAGTCTGAATCGAACAGACGACCTACCGCTTACAAGGCGGTTGCTCTACCAACTGAGCTATGCCGGCGAAGAATGGAATTATAACGGAGCCGATCCGCTATAAACTTCACTTTCACTACTTCCGCCGTCGCCCATGGTCGCCAGTTCGCTCTCCCGTCAGCCTTTGCACCTGCTGGTCGTCGCCGCAGCAGACGCCGCCATGGCGCGCCTGCAAGCGGTCTTCACCGAGGCCGACAAACTCTGCCAGTTTCACCGCGTCGATGGCGCCGATGAATTGCGTAACGCCCTGGTCGACCAGCCCTGGGACATCGTGCTTTATCTGCCCGGAATCGCCGCCCTCCCGCTGCAAGTCACCTTGCGCCGGATCGAGGAAATGGGCGCAGACCTGCCGCTGATTCTCGTTGCCGGCCCGGGCGAGGAAGGTGCGATGCGGCCGGCAATGAAAGCCGGCGCCCGCGACGTGATCGCCGCCGATCGGCTGGAGCGGCTGATCCCGGCGGTCGAGCGCGAAGTGCGCGAGGCGCGCCATCGCGCCGACCACCGAGCCGCACTCGAAATGCTCAACGAAAGCCAGGCGCGCTTCGACGCGCTGGCCTCCAATCTGCCGGGCATGCTGTTTCACCTGCGTCGAGATGCGGAAGGCGGGTTTCGCTTCCTGTTCGTCAGCGAAGGCTGCCAGAAGCTCTTCGGCTTCAAGCAGCAGCACCTGCTGACTTCGGCCAATAAGTTGTTCGACGCCTTCGAGACGGATAAACGCAAGAGCCTCGAACAAGCGCTGCTTGAGTCCGCCGCCAAGGGCACCCTGCTGAATTGGGAAGGCCACACCCGTGGCCGCGCCCGGCAGAAGTGGATCAATCTGCGCTCGACGCCCTACCGCCTTGATTCGGGTGTAGTCGAGTGGCGCGGCATTGCCACCAACATTACCGATAGCAAGGAAAGCGAAGCCGCCTTGCGCGCTTCGCGGCAGCAACTGGCCGAGCTGTCCACCCACCTCGAAGCCGTCAAGGAAGAGGAACGCGAGCGGATCTCGCGCGACATCCACGACGAACTCGGTTCGATACTGGTCTTTCTCAAGATAGAGGCGGCGCATCTGGCCAGCAAACTGCCGGAAGGGGCCGACCGCCTGCGCGAAAAGGCGCATTCGATCGAGCATCTGCTCGACCAGGCGATGAGCACGGCGAGCCGCGTCGCGCGCGAATTGCGCCCGGGGATTCTCAAGGAGTTCGGTCTGCCGGCGGCCATCGAATGCCAGGCCGAGGACTTCACCCAGCGCTTCGGCATTCCGTGCCGGGTGCAATGCGACGAAGACGCGATCGAGCCCGAGCAGGATACTTCGCTGGCCTTGTTTCGCATTGCGCAGGAGGCTTTGACCAATGTCGCGAAACATGCGCACGCTTCGCTGGTGGTCATGCGTTTGCGACGCGAACGCGGTAACATCGTGCTCGAGATCAGGGACAACGGTCGCGGCATTTCGGAGCTGGACATGCAGAAGCCGAAGTCCTTTGGCCTGCGTGGAATCCGCGAACGAGTCCTGAGTCTTGCCGGTGAATTTTCCATCGGACCCGCCGAGCACGGTGGCACTCACATCGTTCTGCGCGTTCCGGAACGTGCCGGTATCGAAGCTCCCAGCGAAGAAGAATTGCAACGCAACCTGTTTTAGTAAAGCCATGCCGCCTTGCGGCGAGCCTTTCCCGAAAACCAACGCTTTGTGACCATGGCCGACAAGATCCACGTCCTGATTGCCGATGACCATGCCATAGTGCGGCAGGGTCTCAAACAAATCCTGTCCGAAACCGAGGATCTGCTGGTCACTGGCGAAGCCGACGACGGGGCCGAGGCGCTGAGCCTGGCCCGCCAGCAACCCTGGGACGTGTTTCTGCTGGATGTCTCGATGCCCAATCGCAACGGCATCGATACCCTGAAGCAGTTGAAGAAGGAATTCCCGCGCCTGCCGGTGCTGATTCTCAGCATGCATCCCGAGGAACAATATGCGGTGCGCGCGCTCAAGGCCGGGGCTTCGGGCTATCTGACCAAGCAGAGCGCGCCGGAACTGCTGGTTACGGCGATCCGCCAGGTGGCGTCGGGGCAGAAATACCTGAGTCCGGCGGTCGCCCAACAACTGGCCGAAGCCATCTCGGACAACGCGGAACAATCGCCGCATCAGCGCATTACCGATCGCGAGTACCAGGTGCTGGTACTGATTTCCGCCGGCAAGACGCTGACGCAGGTTGCCGAACAACTTAATCTCGGCGTTGCCACCGTCAGCACTTATCGGGCACGCCTGCTGGAGAAAATGGGGCTCAAGAGTACGGCCGAACTGATCCGCTATGGCCTCGAGCATGGCCTGGCGGAATGACGGCTGGCCTGCATCGGGGAACACCGCGAACGCGTCTTCCTGCACAATAGCGAAAAGCCGGTTTTCCGGCTCGGCCGACAAGCAAGAACCAGGTAGCACCGGCCCGATCCGGCCGGATGGACAATCAGAGGAGGAGTCACCATGAAGACCTTGAAACAACTGCTCGAAGGGCGCCCGCGCGCACCGGTTTCGGTGTCACCCGATGACTCGGTTTTCACTGCCCTGGAACTCATGGCCAAGCACGACATCGGTGCCGTGCTGGCGATGCACGACGGGCAGCTCGTGGGCATCTTCAGCGAGCGCGATTACGCGCGCAAGGTGATTCTGCTCGGCAGGTCGTCGAAGGAAATCAAGGTGCGCGAGATCATGACCGAGAAGGTGCTCTACGCGCGGCCCGAGCAGACTACCGACCAGGCCATGGCGCTGATGACGGAAAAGCATATCCGCCATCTGCCGGTGCTCGATTCCAGCCAGCGCGTGATCGGCATGGTATCGATCGGCGACCTGGTCAAGGAAACCATCTCCGAGCAGGCTTTCCTGATCAAGCAACTGGAGCAGTACATTGCCAGTTGAAGCCGCGGGACGCCGACATGGAACCCACTGACGCGACGGAACCGCCCGAGGCACTGCAGGCACGCTTGGTGGATTTGCGCATCGAGCATCGCGATCTCGACGAGGCCATCAACCGCCTGACCGTGACGCCTGCCGACGACCAGTTGCTGCTGCGGCGCCTGAAGAAGCGCAAGCTGCTGATCAAGGATCGCATTTCGGCACTGGAGCGCATGCTCGATCCCAATCCCGACGAATACGCCTAACGCTCATGGCTCCGGTACGCCGCCCCGCGTCATGAAATCTCGCACCGTCGATGCGCCCCAAGCTGGCAAATGGGCCCGCCCCTCCCATCCGCTACGCGGCCCACGGCTGGCTTTGCACAGCCAGCCGGCTGCGGCGGCGCACCGCATGCGGTGCGAAACCCCGCCTCGCCCCCTCACGGGGAGGCTACTGGTCTGCTCGCTGCGCTCGAACCAGACACAGCGCGCTTGGCAATGTATTTCACGTTAAGTAGCCGATAAATGACCTACAACTTCGATACCCTCGCCCTGCATGCGGGCCAGGTGCCGGACGAGCGCTTCGGCGCGCGGGCGACGCCGATCTACCTGACCACCTCCTTCGTTTTCAAGGATTCCGATCAGGCCGCCGCGCTGTTCAACATGGAGCGCGCCGGCCACGTCTATTCGCGCATTTCCAATCCGACCAATGCGGTCCTCGAAGAGCGCATCGCCGCGCTCGAAGGCGGTGTCGGCGCGATCGCGGTGGCCTCTGGCCAGGCCGCGCTGCATCTGGCGATCGCCACCCTGATGGGCGCCGGTTCCCACATCGTCGCCAGCCGCTCGCTTTACGGCGGCTCGCACAACCTGCTCGACTACACCCTGCCGCGTTTCGGCATCAGCACCACATTCGTCGATCCGCGCGATCTCGACGCATGGCGCGCGGCGATCCGTCCCGAAACGCGCCTGCTGTTCGGCGAGACCCTGGGCAATCCCGGACTCGACGTGCTGAACATTCCCGAAGTGGCGGCACTGGCCCATCATCACGGCCTGCCGCTGATGGTGGACAGCACCTTCACCACGCCGTGGCTGATGCGCCCCTTCGATCACGGCGCCGACCTGATTTTTCATTCCGCGACCAAGTTCCTCGGCGGCCACGGCGTCGCCATCGGCGGCCTGCTGGTCGATGGCGGCACTTTCGATTGGGACAAGTCCGGCAAATTCCCGACCCTGACCGAGCCCTATGACGGCTTTCACGGTATGGATTTCAGCGAGGAATCCACCGTCGCTGCCTTCCTGCTGCGGGCGCGACGCGAAGGCCTGCGCGACTTCGGCGCCTGCATGAGCCCGATGACCGCCTTCCAGCTGCTGCAAGGCGTCGAAACGCTGCCGCTGCGCATGGAGCGGCACATCGCCAACACGCGCCAGGCCGTCGCCCACCTGGCAAGTCAGGAAGCCGTGGCCAGCGTCGGCTACCCGGAGCTGGACAACCACCCCGACCATGCGCTGGCGCAAAAGCTGCTGCCGCGCGGCGCCGGTTCGGTGTTCAGTTTCACGCTCAAGGGTGGCCGCGCCGCAGGGCGCAAGTTCATCGAGGCCCTGCGCGTGTTTTCGCACCTGGCCAATGTCGGCGATGCCAAGTCGCTGGTGATCCACCCGGCATCGACCACCCACTTCCGCATGTCGGACAGCGCACTGCTGGCCGCCGGCATCCATCCCGGCACCATCCGCCTGTCGATCGGCCTGGAGGATTCCGGCGACTTGCTCGAAGACCTTAATCGCGGCCTCGCCGCCGCTCAAAAGATCTGACATGGAACTTGAAATCGATGGCCAGGCAGCCTTTGCTTACACCGGGGGCAAGCCCTTCGATGCCGCCCTGCCCTGCGTCGTGTTCATCCATGGTGCGCAGAACGATCACAGCGTCTGGGGGCTGCAAAGCCGCTGGTTTGCCCACCACGGCTACGGCGTGCTGGCCGTCGACCTGCCGGGACATGGCCGCAGCGCAGGTTCGCCGCTGCCCTCGATCGAAGCCCTGGCCGACTGGATTGAGCTGTTCATGGAAAGAGTCGGCGCTGGCGATACGGCGCCTACGGTGTCCCTGGTCGGTCACAGCATGGGCTCCCTGACCGCGCTGGAATGCGCGGCGCGCCATCCGGCGCGCATCGCGCGCATCGCGCTGGTCGGCACCGCCGTGCCGATGCCGGTGTCGGACGCCCTGCTCGGCGCGGCCCGCGACAAGGAAGCCAAGGCGATCGACATGATCAACACCTGGTCGCATTCGCCGCGCGGCACGGTCGGCGGCAATACCGTGCCCGGCATGTGGATGCTCGGCGCCGCGAAGCGTCTGGCGCAGCGCCAGCCGCCCGGCGTGCTGTACAACGACCTCGCCGCCTGCAATGCCTACACGCATGGCATGGCGGCTGCCGCCGAACTGAACTGCCCGGCGCTGATCGTCAGCGGCAGCCGCGACATGATGACCCATCCCAAGGCCGCGGCGAAGCTGGCCGCCGCCATCAAGGACGTCCGCAGCGTCAGTCTCGACGGCGCCGGCCACGCGCTGATGGCCGAGCAGCCCGATGCGGTGCTCGATGCCTTGCGCGCATTCATCGCCTGACGCTCTTGGAAGCCCCGCACCAGCCATTTCCGACCGTGCGCAGTGGCTTGCCGCTGACCGCGCCGTTCGAGTGGCTGCGGCGCGGCGCCGATGACCTCAGGGCCGGCGGTTTCGCCAGCCTGTTCTACGGCCTGTGCTTTGCCGGCGGCGGCTTGCTGCTGTTCCTCGCCTTCCGCCATGCCGTGCAACTGGTCACCGCGGTCACCGCCGGATTCATGCTGCTGGGGCCGTTCCTGGCGCTCGGCCTCTACGAACTCTCGCGCCGACGCGAAACCGGAGAGGCACTGAGCCTGACCGCCACGCTGGCGGTGTGGAAGCGCAACATCGGCTGCTTCGGCATCTACTCGCTGATCCTGATCGTCATCTACCTGGTCTGGGCGCGCGCCTCGCTGGTGATGTTCGCCCTGTTCTATCAGGGCGGCATGCCGACCCTGGGCAGCTTCATGACGCAGATCCTCAAGTTCGACAACATCGAATTCCTGCTGGCCTATCTCGCCGTCGGCGGTTTCTTCGCCGTGCTGGTGTTCGCGTTTTCGGTGGTATCCATCCCGATGATGCTGGAGCGCAACCAGGATACCGTCACCGCCATGCTGGCGAGTTTCCTGGCGCTGGTGCGCAACCTGCCGATGATGCTGATCTGGGGTGCGCTGGTGGTCCTGCTGACCGCCATCGGCATCGCCACGGCCTTCCTCGGCCTGATCGTCACCATGCCCCTGGTCGGACATGCCACCTGGCATGCCTACCGCGCGCTGATCGAACCCCTGCCGGCATGAGCCACCGCAGGAACATCGCGCTGCTGGCCGCGGCGCAGGCGCTGCTGCTGACCAACGGCATCATGCTGGTCTCGATCAACGGCCTGCTCGGCCTGCAGCTCGCCGCCGACAAGCGCCTGGCGACGCTGCCGATCACCACCTACGTCATCGGCGGCGCGCTGGCGACCCTGCCGGCCGCTTTTTTCATGAAGCGTTTCGGCCGCCGTGCCGGCTTCATGCTCGGCGCCGGCCTGGGCATGCTTGGCGCGGCGATTTCGGCCTTCGCCGTCAGCATCGGCAGCTTCTGGCTACTTTGCCTCGGCACCGTGTTTGCCGGCATCTACAACGCCTTCGGCCAGCAATACCGCTTCGCCGCCGCCGACGCCGCACCGCTGGACTGGAAGGGCAAGGCGATTTCGCTGACGCTGGCCGGCGGCATCCTCGGCGGCGTGATCGGCCCCGAAGTCGGCAAGCTGACGCGTACCCTGCTGGAACCCACCTACCTCGCCAGCTACGCCGCACTGATCGGCTTTGCCGCACTGTCGATGCTGATCGCCAGCCGGCTCGACATCCCGCCGCTGTCGGTCGCCGAACAAAAGGCCGTCGGCCGCCCGCTGCACCGGATCGCGCGCCAGCCGGCCTTCGCCGTGGCCGTACTGGCTGCAGCCTGCGGCTATGGCGTGATGAACCTGCTGATGACGGCGACGCCGCTGGCGATGGACATCTGCGGCATGCCCTTCGCCGACACGGCCTTCATCCTGCAATGGCACGTGATCGGCATGTTCGCGCCGTCCTTCTTCACCGGCGACCTGATCAAGCGTTTCGGCGTGCTGAATATCCTGATCATCGGCGCCGCGCTGATGTTCCTCTGCATCGGCATCGCGCTGTCCGGCGTGACTCTGATGCACTTCTGGTGGGCGCTGGTGCTGCTCGGCATCGGCTGGAATTTCCTGTTCATCGGCGGCACCACGCTGCTCACCGAAACCTATCGCCCCGAGGAAAAGGCCAAGGTGCAGGGCAGCAACGATTTCATGGTGCTCGGCGTGCAGGGCCTCACCTCGCTGTCATCGGGCGTGCTGGTCACCAGCACCGGCTGGGCCAGCCTCAACACCTACGCCCTGCCCATCGTCGCCATGACCGCGCTGGCGACTGCGTTGCTGTGGTTATACCGGCGCTCCCGTGCAAGCGCCGGGACCAGCGCATGAGCACCGGCCAGGCTAGCGTCGCCGTATAAACGTTCCGCTGGTGGCAGCCGCGCTCAGGAGCATTGAGCGACCTTCTTGGTCGCCGCGCGACGCTCGTCCTTCTTGTCTTCCTTGCTCTCGGCCGTCTTCTTCTTTTCGTCCTTCTGCGCGTCTTTTTTCTCGTCCTGAGTCTTGCCGGTATCCTTGTCCTCGCCACCTCCGGCAGGTGCCGATTCCGTGGTCTGGCTGTCGGTCGGCTGCGTCGACGTACCGGCAGGTGCTGTCTCGAGCCTGTCGCTCTGCGTGGCACCGGCGCCGACTGTTGGCTCGGTATCGCCGAATGTGCCGGTCTCGCCGCCGGTGGTTTGCGTCGTCAGGCTGGCCAGGGTCGGCCCGCTGGCGGTTTCCGTAGTCGTTGTGGGGGCAACCGGCGCGCTGGTCGGCTCATCGGCAAGTGCTTCCGTGGTCCGCGTCACGGTGATGACGATGTCGTTGATGGCGGTATCCGTGACGCGGGTGCTGCCCGAGTCGACCAGGGTCGGTGTCGCTCCGGCGAAATTGGCGGGCGCGGAAGCAATTGTCCCGGCAATGGCGCTGTAGTTGATGCTGCCCCCCGCCGGGACGCTGCTCACCGCACCGGCGGCCATCACGATGTTGCCGGTGGCCGTGCCCAGATCGATGTTCTGCCCGGAAATGCTGGCGTTCTGCATGATTCCGGCGTGGGCCTGCAGCCTTACCGTACCGCCGGCCAGCAGCGCGCCGCCGACGGCGATGGTGCTGCCCGCGTGCGGTGTCAACGCGCTCAGCGTCATGTCACCCGAGGCGTTGAGGCCGCCGCTGCCGACATCGATGGGACTCAGCGCGGCCAGCCTGAGCAGGCCGCCGTTGGCCGATACTGCAGCCGTCGTGGTGATGCCGCCCACTGCGGTGATGTCGATGTCGCCGGCGAGGGTGCTGACCGCACCGAGCAACAGCGCTACGTCATTGCCGAACACCAGGTTGCCGGTTTTCTGCGCGATCGACAGCGGGCCCGCCATGGCCAGCGTGCCGCCGCTCTTGCTGAAGTCCTGCGTGACCGAGAGGCTGCCGGCGCCGTTGAGCAGGCCACCGCTTTGCGCATACTGCGGCGTGCTGATGGCGCCGCCGACGCCGAGCGTCCCCCCGGCCATGGTCAGGCCGCCGACGTTGGCCAGCGAGCTCAGGCTGGTCGTGCCGCTGGCGGCGTCGTAGGTCACGCTGTTGCCGACCAGATCGGCGGCGAGGACATTGCCGCCATCGACAATGATGCCGCCCCAGTTGGCCGCGTTGGACCAGTTGCCGTCGCCGCCGCCACCCGTCCAGGTAATGTTGGTCAAGGGCGAAATCGAGCCGCTGCCGCTGGCTGTGCTGCCACCCAGGCTGTAGTTGCCGGCGGCGCTGCCGCCCAGCACCAGGCCGCTGTAGCTCACGGTCTTGCCGGTGCCGGCGTGGCGCGTGTGATAGGTGCCGCTGCCTGCGCCGAAGCCGAGGTTGGCGTCGTCGCCGTTGACCACGTTGCCGAAAGTCGGCGCCGGCAATACGGCGACGCTGGTAGTGCCGTCGTAGGTCTTGGTGGTGGCACCCATCGTCAACGTCAGGCTGCGCGGGTCGACAGTCAGGTTGCCATCAACGTAGCTGAAGCTGTAGTTGGTCGCCGTCCCGCCAGCGCCGACTATTGCATAGCTGCCCACGTTGCTGGTGGCGTTTGCCGCGCTGCTGTAAGTGGGTTGCGCCGTGAACACGGCGCTGGTCTCGCTGTTCCTGAAGCCGCTGATCGTGCCGCTGAAGGCCGGATTGGCGTCGCCGTAGACCCGGTTGGCGTTGGCGGCGGTCACGGTCAACGGCGCCGGATTGATGGCAAGCGTCCCCGGCGTGAAACTGAAGCCGCGGTTGGAATCGGCCACCAGGCTTCCCGTTGCGCCATTGATCGGATAACTGCCAACGTTGCTGGCAAGCGTCGCCGTGCTCGACAACAGCGGAGATCCGGCAAGGGTGTCACCGGCATCCGGCGTCAGAAGGAAAGTAAAGATGGGATCTGCATCACCGTAGAGGCGACTCGCGTTATCGATCAGCACGACATACGGCGTACCGGCATTGGCATAGAGAAGCCGGTTACCGGTCTGCGTAACCGAAGCTGGCGGATACGTAACATATGTCTTGTCATACACCTGACCGGCAACCAGACCGCCGAGGGACACCGTGCCTGAATCGGCGGTATAGATCAGGTAACGCGCTGTACCCGCCACGGCAAGCGGGGTGGCGCTGCCGCTGGAATTGACGAAGTCACCGATGCCCGCATCGAGCACGATGCTGTCGCCGCTGGCGGCAGTTGCGCTCAGCAGTGAGCCCGCATTCAGCGTAAGCCCGCCGCCGCCTGCCTGGGCAAAGAGGGTCGATCCGGTCAGATCGTTCAAATCGAGGCTGCCGGTGCTGGCCGTGATCGAAACAGGGCCGGTCACCGACAATGAACCCAGCGAAAGATTGCCGCTGGTGTCTGTGATCGAAAGTCCATTACCGATGCTGCCGATCAGGGATGTATCCAGCGTTCCGGCGAAAGCAGCGACAAATGATCCGCCTGAGTTCAGCGACAATGCATCAGGGTCGGTTCTGAAAACCGAGCCGCCTGTGGCATTAAGCAGCAGGTCACCGGCCGCGGTATGTGTGCTGCCAATCGAGTTGCCGCCGTCGCTGACCTTCAGGTTGATGTCCCGGCCCGCCGTCAGCTGCAGGGCCCCGCTGGTCACTGTCGTCAGGTTCGTGCTGGGCGCCACCAGGATGTCCCGCCCCGAACCGATCTGCAGCGCCGCTACGTTGGCTGCCAGGCCCGTGTTCGTCGTCTGTACATTCCCGTTCAGGGTGACATCGCTGGCCGCGCCGGTATTGTTCAGCGTCATCAGGCCGTTGCCGCTGGCACCCGCGGTCAGCGTGCCCAGGCTCAATCCGGTGACGCCGGCGATGGCCAGGTGGCGCCGCGCGCTGACCGTTCCGGTACTGACCGTCGATCCGGTGCTGGTGATGCTGATGTCGCTGCTGCCGGCACCGCCCGAGTGCGTCGCGGCGGCGATGCTGATCGCGCCCGGCGCGCTGATCGTCATGCTGCCCGGCGCCGACAGTGCCGCCGTCGAGAGCGTGGTTCCGGCCGTCAGCTCAAGCGTGCCGAGCGTGGCCGTGATGTTGCCGAAGGCGCCGATGTCGGTGCCCGCATCGAGCATGACGTTGGCGCCGCTGATGCTGAATCCGTCCGGGTCGGTCTTGGTGATCGATCCCGTGCCGGCGCTCAACTCAAGATTGCCCAGCGCCGTGATCGTCGAGCCGATGGAGTTGCCGCCGTCGCTGACTTTGAGGTTGAGGTGCCGGCCCGCGTTCATCCGGATGCCGCCGCTGCCCAGGGTGCCGAGCGAACTGCCCGGGCCGACCAGGATGTCCTGTCCGGCACTGATGTCGATGCCGTTGTCAGTGATCAGCAGTCCGCTGTTGCTCGCCTGCAGGCTGCCGTTGAGGGTGATGTCCGTGCCGGCCCCGGTGCCAGTCAGAAGGATGGCTCCGTTATTGGCCGTCAGGTTGCCCAAATTGATGGCGCCGGCACCGGTGACCGTGATGCCGGTGCCCGCCGTCAGCGTTCCGGCGCTCACCGTACTGGCGCTGCTCAGGTTGAGGGCCCCCGCCGTGGCGCTCAGGTTGCTCGCCGTCAGGCTGGACCCGCTGAACGTCAGGTTCTGCGCCGCCGTGACGCCATAGCTGGTGGTGTTGATCGCTGCGCTGACGGTGACCTGGATGTCACCGGCGTTGGCCGTCATGCCGCCGCCCGCCCCCGGGGTGAAGCTCGCCGCGCTCACGTTGATCTGCTTGCCCGCCAGACTCAGGCCGTCCGGGTCGCTGCGCGTTACCGCCCCCGTTGCATTGAGCAGCAGGTCACCGGCCGCGGTATGTGTGCTGCCAATCGAGTTGCCGCCGTCGCTGACCTTCAGGTTGATGTCCCGGCCCGCCGTCAGCTGCAGGGCCCCGCTGGTCACTGTCGTCAGGTTCGTGCTGGGCGCCACCAGGATGTCCCGCCCCGAACCGATCTGCAGCGCCGCTACGTTGGCTGCCAGGCCCGTGTTCGTCGTCTGTACATTCCCGTTCAGGGTGACATCGCTGGCCGCGCCGGTATTGTTCAGCGTCATCAGGCCGTTGCCGCTGGCACCCGCGGTCAGCGTGCCCAGGCTCAATCCGGTGACGCCGGCGATGGCCAGGTGGCGCCGCGCGCTGACCGTTCCGGTACTGACCGTCGATCCGGTGCTGGTGATGCTGATGTCGCTGCTGCCGGCACCGCCCGAGTGCGTCGCGGCGGCGATGCTGATCGCGCCCGGCGCGCTGATCGTCATGCTGCCCGGCGCCGACAGTGCCGCCGTCGAGAGCGTGGTTCCGGCCGTCAGCTCAAGCGTGCCGAGCGTGGCCGTGATGTTGCCGAAGGCGCCGATGTCGGTGCCCGCATCGAGCATGACGTTGGCGCCGCTGATGCTGAATCCGTCCGGGTCGGTCTTGGTAATCGATCCGGTGCCTGCGCTCAGGTCAAGATTGCCCAGCGCGGTGATCGACGAGCCGATGGAGTTGCCGCCGTCGCTGACTTTGAGGTTGATGTGCCGGCCCGCCGTCAGTTGCAGGGCCCCGCTCGTCACCGTCGCCAGGCTCGTGCCGGGCGCCACCAGGATGTCCCGCCCCGAACTGATCTGCAGCGCCACCACGTTGTCTGCCAGGCCTGTGTTCGTCGTCTGCATGTTCCCGTTCAGGGTGATGTCGAAACCGCCCGTCGTGGCAAGGCGGATGGTGCCGTTGGTGCTGAACGGGCCAAAGCCGAAATGCCCGAGGCTGCGCGTCAGATCGACGCTGCCCGTGGGTGCGAAGCTGCCGCCGGTATGGTTGAAGTCCGTGGTGACGCGCAGCAGGCCGCTGCCGTTCACGGTGCCGCCGCTCTGGTTCAGCACACTTGCATTGAGCGTGCCGTGGTTGGTGAACACGCCGCTGCCGGTCACCGCAAGGTTGCCCAGCAGCAGCGAGGTCTCCAGCGGATCGTTCAGCACCAGCGAGCCGCCGCTGATCGTAAGATGGTTGTTGCTCGTCGAGCCCATGCCCTTGATGCTGTCATTGCCGGCGGCATGCGAAATACTCACGCCGGCAACCAGCCCCAGTGTCACGTAGTCGGAGCTTCCCGGCAGTGCATTGCCCGTCCAGTTGTTGGCATCCGCCCAGTTGCTGGTGCCGGCGCCCCCATCCCAGCAGATGCCGACGCAAATCAGCCCGCTGTGGGTCAGGCGGAAGTTGCTGCCGACGATGGCGGCGTTCGTGCCGTAAGGCAGGCTTTCAGTCGCGAAACTTCCCGACATCGCGCCGGCCGTGATCACGTCGAAGCTTTCACTGGCCGGGACGAAGCCGTTGATGGGCACGGCATTCAATGTTCCACCCAGTGTCGCGCTGCCGCTCACGGCCAGCACGTCGTACTGGCTGCCGGCCAGGACGCCGCCGACCTCGGCCTCGATCACGCCCGTGGCGCCATTGCTGAAATTGCCGGCGACGCTCAGTGTGCCCGCCGCGCCGCTGCCGCCCGGGCGGATCGTGCCGTTGTTGGCGAGGCCCGCCCCGTCGGCGGCAATGGTGCCGATGCCGCGAATCTCGGCGCCCGCCGGATTGGTCAGGGCGCTGCCGCCCGTCGAGAACACCGCCCCGCTGCCGAGGTCGATCACGCCGCCCGCGAGCTGGTTGAAGGCGATATTGACCGTGCTGGTACCGGCGTTGGCCTTGACGATGCTGCCGCTGTTGCTGAAGCTGGCGCCGCCGCCGGCACTCACCACGGACTGGTTGTTCTGCAGGTTGATCGTGGCGCCGGCATTGTTCACCAGCGCCGCGACGTTCTGCACGTTGAGGTTGCCCGTCCCCGACCAGTTCACCGTGCCGGCGTTGATCAACTGGTAGCTCTCGCCGAGCGTGACCTGCGCCGCGCCGTCGAGGTTCAGCGTCGCGCCGGCGCCGACTGTGAAGCTGTTGGCGCCGCTGAAGTTGCCGCCGGTCCAGCTCAGCGCGCCGCCGCTTTGCAGGTTCGCCGTGCCGCTGTAGGTGCCTCCCGCCAGATCGAGGTTGGTGGCGCTCAGGTTGCCGCTGAATGCGGCACCGCCCAGTACCTGGTTGGCGCCGGCGCCGCTGAAGCTGCTGCCGGTATTGAAGCTGCTGGTACTGTTGTAGCGGATGGCACCGGTGGCGACGGTGAACGTGCCGCCGTTGCTGGTCA
Source organism: Sulfuritalea sp. (assembly GCA_022842325.1). Classification (GTDB taxonomy): domain Bacteria; phylum Pseudomonadota; class Gammaproteobacteria; order Burkholderiales; family Rhodocyclaceae; genus Sulfuritalea. The sequence goes on from JALHPU010000040.1 coordinate 32,030, forward strand.
GCGGGATGTTGAAGTCGGTGTTTCCGGCGCCGGCCGTCTTCTGGAACACTCCGGCATTGACCACCGAGGCACCGCCGCCGGCGGATACGAAGGCCTGGTTGTTCTGCACCGTGAAGGTACCGGTATTGAGTACCGATGCGCTGTTTTGCACGTTGATGTGGTTGCCGCTGTTGGACCAGATCGCCGTGCCGGCGTTGTTGAGCTGGTAGCCCTCGCCTATCGTGAGCTGCGTCGTGCCGTTCAGGTTCAGCGTGCCGCCTGCGGCGATTACCGTGCTGCCCGCCCCGCTCATGGTGCCGCCGCTGAAGTTCATCACGCCATTCACGGTCACGGTTCCCGTGCCGCCCAGGGTACCGCCCGTGAAACTGAACACACCGCTGCTACCGACGCCGGAAGCGCCAGAAAGGCTCAGCGAACCGGCACCGAGCACCAGGGTCTCGTCACCCGGAATCGAGAAGCTGCGCGGCGAGATCGCCGAGCTGATGGAGATGGTGCTGGTGCCGCCGGCGTTGTCGATCACCGCATCCTCGGTCGAGTTCGGCAGATGGCCGCGGCTCCAGTTCGCCACCGAGGTGGTCCAGTCGGCGGACCCGCCGATCCAGCGATTGACCAGGCTGCCGACGCCATAGACCAAGTCGTTGCCCAGGACCGACACGGTCCCGGTAACGTCGACGGGATAGTTGATGACGGCAAAGCTGCCGCCGGGCGGGCCGCCCGCGCTGGCGATGCTACGGTTGCCTGCGCCGCCCATGCCGGCATCGACAAGGTTCAGGGTGCCGCCCAGCGTCGCCGTGCCGCTGACATTCACTGCGTCGAAACTGGCGCCGCCGAGTTCGATCTGCAGCGTGCCGCCTGCGCCCAGGGCCAGGTTGCCGGTGATGTTCAGCGTCGCCGTGTCGCCGGCGCCGACTCCCGGGGAAATCGTACCGTTGTTGGTCAGCGTGTTGCCGGCGCCGAGGTTCAGGCTGCCGCCGCCGCTGATGACTCCGCTCGCGGCATTGAGCAGCGAATTGCCGTTCGTGGAAAGGGAAGCGCCAGCTGCGACGCCAACCGCACCATCATTCGAGTTGGAGGCAAATCCGCCACGCTGCAACAGCACCGTGCCGGTGTTCACATTGAAGCTGCCGGCATTGGCCAGGTTGAACAGCAAGGCGTCGTCATTGCTCGCGCCGCCCAGCGTCAGCGTCCCTGTGCCGGCGGAGCGCCTCAGTTCGGCACCGGCCTGGTTGTCGAAGCTCAGGGTGTGCGTCCAGGCCGAACAGCAGTCATCAAGCGAGTCGGTCAGCGTCAGGTCGCCCTGAATGTCGAACAGGGCGCCACTGACGTTGGTGATGCTGGAGCTGACGTGGGCTGCGCCCGAGTCGCCATTGATCGTGCCGCCACTCCAGAGGATGGTGCCTTCGTTGCTGATCGCGCTGCCGCCGCGCAGGTTCTTGCTGCCGCCTGTCAGGCTCCAGGTGCCGCCAGGGGCCACCCTCAGGTTGCCGCTCAGGGCGCCGCCGCTCCAGCTGCTGGCGCTCCCGGTCAGGCTCAGTTGCCCGCTGCCGGCCACGGTGCCGCCGCTGTGGGCGAGTTTGGTGGTGTTCAGCGTGGCGCCGGCGCCGACGGTCAGGGTGCCGCCGCTGACTTGCAGGTCGGTAGCACTCGATGCGCCGGCGTAGGTGATGGCACCGCCCGATAGCTTCAGGATGCCCGCCCCGCTTTGCGTGACGCCGGTGAAGGTGTGCGTGCCTGCGGCATAGTCGAGCAGTGCGCCGCTGCCGATGCCGATGCTGCCCGTCGAGCTGGTGGTGCCGGCGCGGGCGATCACCGCCGTGCCGGTGTTCACATTGAAGCTGCCGGCATTGGCCAGGTTGAACAGCAAGGCGTCGTCATTGCTCGCGCCGCCCAGCGTCAGCGTCCCTGTGCCGGCGGAGCGCCTCAGTTCGGCACCGGCCTGGTTGTCGAAGCTCAGGGTGTGCGTCCAGGCCGAACAGCAGTCATCAAGCGAGTCGGTCAGCGTCAGGTCGCCCTGAATGTCGAACAGGGCGCCACTGACGTTGGTGATGCTGGAGCTGACGTGGGCTGCGCCCGAGTCGCCATTGATCGTGCCACCACTCCAGAGGATGGTGCCTTCGTTGCTGATCGCGCTGCCGCCGCGCAGGTTCTTGCTGCCTCCCGTCAGGCTCCATGTGCCGCCAGGGGCGACTCTCAGGTTGCCGCTCAGGGCGCCGCCGCTCCAGCTGCTGGCGCTCCCGGTCAGGCTCAGTTGCCCGCTGCCGGCCACGGTGCCACCGCTGTGGGCGAGGTTGGCGGTACTCAGCGTGGCGCCTCCACCGACGGTCAGGGTGCCGCCGCTGACTTGCAGGTCGGTAGCACTCGAGGCGCCGGCGTAGGTGATGGCACCGCCCGATAGCTTCAGGATGCCCGCCCCGCTTTGCGTGACGCCGGTGAAGCTGTGCGTGCCTGCGGCATAGTCGAGCAGTGCGCCGCTGCCGATGCCGATGCTGCCCGTCGAGCTGGTGGTGCCGGCGCGGGCGATCACCGCCGTGCCGGTATTCACATTGAAGCTGCCGGCATTGGCCAGGTTGAACAGCAAGGCGTCGTCATTGCTCGCGCCGCCCAGCGTCAGCGTCCCTGTGCCGGCGGAGCGCCTCAGTTCGGCACCGGCCTGGTTGTCGAAGCTCAGGGTGTGCGTCCAGGCCGAACAGCAGTCATCAAGCGAGTCGGTCAGCGTCAGGTCGCCCTGAATGTCGAACAGGGCGCCACTGACGTTGGTGATGCTGGAGCTGACGTGGGCTGCGCCCGAGTCGCCATTGATCGTGCCGCCACTCCAGAGGATGGTGCCTTCGTTGCTGATCGCGCTGCCGCCGCGCAGGTTCTTGCTGCCTCCCGTCAGGCTCCAGGTGCCGCCAGGGGCCACCCTCAGGTTGCCGCTCAGGGCGCCGCCGCTCCAGGTGTTCGCATTCCCCGCCAGGCTCAACTGCCCCGTGCCTGAAAGCGTGCCGCCCGAATGATTCAGCGTGGCGCCGGCCCCGATTTGCGAGGCCTGCGCCAGATCGAGGCTGCCCGCGGTGAGCGACAGGGTTTCATCGCCGGTCATCTTGAGGCTCCTGGCTGCCTCGGCGGTATTGACGGTGATGGTATAGGCACCGCCGGCCTGGTCGATCACGGCGTCCACCGTACCGTCCGGCTTGACGCCGCGGCTCCAATTGGCGCCAGTGCTCCAGTTGCCGCTGCCGGCGAGTGTCCAAAAGTTCATCAGCCCGGCGATGGTCAGCGTTCCGCTCGTGGTGCTCAAGGCAAACGAGAAGTTGGGATTGGCCGCCAGCGAGCTTACGGTGGCCGTTCCCGAGGTGGTTCCGGCGGGACTGAGCAGAGCGAAGGAATTCCCGGTTCCGCCGGTAAATCCGCCGACCGACTGGAAACGGATGTCCCCGCCCAGAACCAGGTTGCCGGTCAGGGTGACCTGGTCGTACTGGCTTCCCGCCGTCGTGCCGCCGATGTCGGCTTCGACGATCGAGGTGCCACCGAGCGTGAGATTGCCCGTGATGCCCAGCGCCGCCGTGTTGCCGGCGCCGACTCCCGGGGCGATGGTGCCATTGTTGGTCAGCGTGTTGCCGGCGCCGACATTGATGGTGCCGGCGCCCGACAGGATGCCGCTACTGGTGAAACCGCCGGTCCGGGTGAAGGTGGTGGCACTTGCCAGATTGATCGTGCCGGCCTGGGTGAACGTGCCACCAACGACGGAGAGCGCACCGGCGCTGACATTCAGCGTGCCCGTGTTGCTGAAACTGTTGACCTCGATCGCCGTAGTACCGGCGTTGGTCTTGTTGAATGTGCCGCTGTTGAAGACGTTGGTGCCGCTCGCGCCGTTGCGCCAGGCGATCACCCAGGTGCCGG
>JALHPU010000041.1 GCA_022842325.1 Sulfuritalea sp.
AGCTTGCTTCAGTCGCGCTACGCGCTCCTTCCGCAAGCTGCTGCGCAACATCACGCCATACGTCGAATTCTTCATGGAAAAATAATACAAGGGCGGACTTTAGTCCGCCATTCACCCCTGGCCGACTGAAGTCGGCCCTACAACGCCATCCAAGTCGGCCGGTTGAAACCGGCCCTACAACGCCATCCAAGTCGGCCGGTTGAAAGCGGCCCTACATCGCCATCCAAGTCGGCCGGTTGAAACCGGCCCTACACCGCCATCCAAGTCGGCCGGTTGAAACCGGCCCTACATCGCCATTCACTCCTGGCCGACTGAAGTCGGCCCTACAAAACCATGCGTCCTGGCCGGCTCAAGCGGCGCTACAGCCACTCCAGTTCCCAGCGCACGCAGGGATCGAGCGCCGCCACGGCGCGCGCGGCGAAGCCTTCCAGTGCAGTCCGGTCGGCGGCATCGCGCCCCATGAGCCAGCCTGCAAGCGGGCCTTGCGGATGGAAGTTCCATTCGGTCGGCGCGACGATGAAGTAGTCGGCAATGCACTCACCGTCGAGCACGATCTCGTGCATCAGCAGGCCGCGCGCGGTTTCGACCAGCGCACGCCCCGTTCCCGGCGCCACCTGCACCGCACTCGCCGTACCGCCGGCGCCGACTCCTGTGCCCTCCCCGGCCCAGTCGCGCAATTCAGCAAGGCGCGCCAGCCAGCGCGCGGCGAACGCCTTTCCCATGAAGGCCGCCCTGCCCGGCCGCCGTGCCAAGGCGCCGGTTTCTGCCGCTGCGCCCTGCCAGTGCGGCACTCGGCAAAACCCGGCATCCAGACGCGGCCATGCGGCCAGTGAGCGTCGTGCTTCGAGCGCCGGCAGCAGGCGCGGCGCCAACTCTTTGGCGTCGTCCAGGTCTTCCAGACGCCGACACAAGGCTTCGATTCGGGAACCGTCAAGCAGTGCCGCGACTTGGCTGCGCTGTCCGCTGGCCACCCAGGCTGCTGCCGCGACGAATTCCTCGCGCATGGCAACCGCCCCGAGCAAGGGCGGCAGATCGAGCAGCCAGCGCCAGAGATGCTCGCGCATGACCTCGGCTGCAATCGTCGCATCGCGATGCACCGCGCATTCCTCGCCGCGCGCCGCCGCCAATGCCAACTCTGCCGCGCGCCCCTGCGCCTTGCCGCACAGGGCGAACAACAGCGGCACCAGGCGCACCGCCGCGTCCGCCGGACGGCCGCGCAAGGCCGGCGCAACCGTCGGGCGTTCGCTGCGCACATCGACCGCAGCGATCCGGCCACCTGCCACGGCAAGGCGCAGCCGGACGCAGCCCGGATCGATGCCGGCGCTCATGCCGGCGCCAGCGGCAGTTTCAGGCTGAACAGCGCGCCGCCCTTGGGATGGTTGCCGGCGGTCAGCTTGCCGCCGTGGCGCTCGACGATGCCGTAGCTGATCGCCAGGCCGAGGCCGGTGCCGCGCCCGACCGGCTTGGTGGTGAAGAAGGGATCGAACAGCTTGTCGAGGTTTTCGGCGGGAATGCCCGGACCGCTGTCGCGAAATTCGATCACCGCCTCGTCCTGCCCGATCCGGCCGGAGATCTCCAGGCGCCGCTCGCGGGCGCCTTCCGTGGCGTCGGCGGCGTTCTGCACCAGGTTCATGACCACCTGCTGCACCTGCCCCGGCGAGCCGAGCACCTCGATCGCGGCGGGAAGATTGAGCTTGACCTCGAACTGGTTCGCCGTGGCCTTGCACACCCATTGCACCGCGCGCTCGATGACCTCGACCAGGTCGAAGGCACGCCGTTCGTCGCGGTCGGTGGCCGAAAAGCGCTTCAGTGCATCGACGATATCGCGCGTGCGCTCGGCGCCTTCGACGGTGCCGTCGATCAGCGAAGGCAGATCGTCGAGCAGGCGGTCGATGCGCAATTCGCCGCGCAGCGCTTCGCGCTGGTCCTGCGGCAGGTCGCCATGAATCGCAGCGAGGTAGCGCGCGAGGCGTTCGGCATAGCGTTTCATCGCCAGGGTATTGCCGTAGACGAAACTGATCGGGTTATTCAGCTCGTGCGCGACGCCGGCGACCAGCCGCCCCAGCGAGGCCATTTTTTCGGAATGGATCAGCTGCTGCTGGGTGGTCTTGAGGTCTTCGTGCGCACGCCGCAGTGCCTGGTAGGCGCGGCGCAGTTCGCCCACCGGGCGCCCGGTGATGACCAGCCCGAGCATCTTGCCGACGCCGTTGTAGCGTGGCGTGCAGTTCAGCGACACCGGAATCGCGCTGCCGTTGGCGGCCTTCAGCTGCATTTCGATGTCCTCCGCCGCTTCGCCGCCCTGGTCGGCAAACAGGCATCCGGCACGCTGGCGCGATTCCTCGTCGGCGAACAAGTCGAAAACCACGCGTCCGTGCAGCGCTTCGGCATCGACGCCGAGCAAGGACGCCAGCGCCGCATTGACGCTCTCGATCACCCCGGCACGGTTGCAGACGATCAGCAGGTCGGACATCGAGGTCAGCACGGAGGAAATGAACTGCTGCGTATCCTCCAGCGTCGCGTTTTTTTCCTCCAGCGCAACTTCATATTGCAGCAGGTCGTTATAGACCTCGTCCATCTTGCGGATCACGTCGAGCCAGATACCGTCCTCGGCCGACGCGCCGGCGGCGGCCGCGAGCATTTCCACCGTCAATGCCGAACGCGGCTCCAGTGCCGGCACCGGGGCAGGAATCGGGTCCGGTTGCGCAGGCGGGCTTATTGCGGATGCCGGTTTGGCTTGATTGCTCATGGGCGCAATGTACCTCAGCCGGCGGGCGCCGCGTACCTTCAGTCCTTTGCCAGCGGACGATAAACCCGCTGGAAGCGCGCATTGGCAATAATGCCGAAGTCGCCGGGCGCGTATTGCAGCAGCCAGTCCTGCGCCAGTCCGTGCAGCACATCGCCGCCGGCCGAGCGCTCGAGCGTGAATGCCTCCGGCATCTGGCGTGCCAGCACCGGCACCGGATTGGCGCGGTAGGCTCCGTTCCGGCCCGGCTGCAACGGCGCCACCGGCGTGTACCGGAGGTCGAAACGGTCGCGGGAAACGCTCCAGCGATCGCCGGTCGAGCCGGTGATCAGGGCATCGCCGGCCTGGTAGCGATTGGGGCCCTCGCGGCTGGTCAATTCGCCGTCACTCGTGGCGAACGCCACCTCGACGACTTCGTCCTTGACGAACACGCTCGCCGAATCATCGCTGGTCAAATCCATAGTGTTTTGCATGGAGCATGTGGCTTCCGCGGTGGATGGGAGGGAAAGTTTCGCATACTCGCCAAAGTATGTGGCCTGAGCCTTGCCGGCATTGCGATCCGGTAAGATTGGAGACATGCCGCCAGCCCACTTCTTGTGCCTCCCATTGCGTTCCTTGTTGTTGGCGCTACTGCTTCTCGGCACGGCAGGTTCCAGTGTCGCGGCGGAAGCCGGGCTGCAGGCCCGCTCGGGCGAACCCCTGCGCATCGGTGTCCTGGCATTTCGCGGTCAGGAACGCGCGCGTGCCGAATGGCAGGGGCATGCCAATTTTCTGTCGCAGAAGCTGGCGCCCAATCGTTTCACCATCGTGCCGCTGACCCTGGAAGAATTCGGTCCGGCAATCGCCACGCGTCGCATCGATCTGGTGATCACCAACACCGGCCACTATGTCGAGCTCGAAACCGCCGGCAGCATTTCACGCATCGCGACCATGCGGATTGCCGGCCCGAACGGGCCGGTGGATCGTTTCGGCGGCGTCGCCTTCGCCCGCGCCGATCGCACCGATCTGAAGACCTATGCCGACCTGCGCGGCAAGCGCTTGGCGGTGCCCGACCGGCATGCCTTCGGCGGCTGGCAGGTGCACCTGCGCGAAGCGCGTGCCGCCGGTCTCGACCTGACGCGCGACCTGGGTCAGGTCATCGAACTGCAGGCACAGGACAAGGTGGTCGAAAGCGTGCTGGCGGGCCAAGCCGATGCCGGCTTCATCCGCTCCGACCTGATCGAATCGATGGCCGCGGCAGGCAAGCTCGATCCGGTGCGCTTGCGCCCGATCGGCGTACGCCAGACTGCGAATTTTCCCTACCTGCATACCACGCAACTCTATCCCCACTGGCCGTTTGCCCGCCTCGACCACGTTCCGGAAGAACTGACGCGCGACCTGCTGATCGCCTTGCTGAGCCTGCCGCCCGACCATCCGGCGGCAAAGTCCGCCGGCATCTACGGCTGGACTTTGCCGCAGAACTATCAGTCGGTGCATGACCTGTTCCTCGAATTCCGCCTCGGCCCCTACGCCGACATCCCGGTCGAAATGACCGACATCATGGCCCGCTACGGCAAGCCGATCGTGCTCGCCGGCGCCACCGTAATTTCGCTGCTGCTGCTGGCGCTATGGGCGATTGCCCGCAGCAATGCGGCACTGCGCCGCAGCAAGGACCGGCTGCAGCTCGCCGCCGGCGTGTTCGAGCATGCGCAGGAGGGAATTCTGATCACCGACCCCAAGGGCAACATCATCGATGCCAATGACACCTTTCTGGTCCTGACCGGCTACTCGCGTGCGGAAGTCCTCGGCCGCAATCCGCGCTTCCTGTCGTCGGGCGAGCAGCCTCCCGAGTTTTATCGCGAGATGTGGCAAAGCCTGCTGGAGCGGGGCGTCTGGCGCGGCGAACTGGTCAATCGGCGCAAGAATGGAACCTTCTATGTGCAGCAAACCAGCATCTCCCGGGTCGACGACCAGTACGGCCGGATCCGCCACTTCATCGGTCTGTCGAGCGACATCAGCATGCTGCGGGAATCGCAGGAGCGGCTCGAGCAAATGGCCTACTTCGACGCCCTGACCGGTCTGCCCAACCGCCGCATGCTCTCCGACCGCCTGCAGCAGTCGATTGCCCAGGCCAAGCGCTCGGAGAAACTGCTGGCCGTCTGTTACCTCGACCTGGACGATTTCAAGCCGATCAACGACACCTGGGGTCACGCCGCCGGCGACAGTCTGCTGATTGAAGCCGCGCGACGCCTGCTGGGCAGTGTCCGCGCCGGCGATACCGTGAGCCGGCTGGGCGGCGACGAATTCGTCGTGCTGCTCGGCAACCTGGTGAATTTCGACGAATGCGAGGTGGCTCTCAACCGCATACTCGGCGCCCTGAACAATCCCTTCGTGCTCAAGGAGGGAGAGGCCCGCGTCTCGGCCAGCATGGGCGTGACCCTGTACCCGCTGGACGGCGCCGACCCCGATACCCTGATTCGCCATGCCGACCAGGCCATGTACCAGGCAAAACAGGGCGGCCGGAATCGCTACACCCTGTTCGACACCGAACATGACCGGCTTTCGGAAATTCGTCGCGACGCGGAAAAGAACGTAAGGGAAGCCATCGCCGGAAATCAGTTGCGGCTTTACTACCAGCCCAAGGTGAACATGCGCACCGGTCAGGTGATCGGCGCCGAAGCACTGCTGCGCTGGCAGCATCCCGAGCGCGGATTGCTCGAACCCGCCGAGTTCCTGCCGATGGTCGATCTGGTCGGGCTGCACGGACTGCTGGGCGAATGGGTACTGGGCAATGCCTTGCGCCAGTTCGAGACCTGGGTGACCGCCGGCCAGCAACTCACCGTCAGCATCAACGTCGCCGGCGACCAGCTGCAGACGGCCGACTTCGTCGATACGCTGCGCGATGTCCTGGCACGCCATCCTGCCGTGAAGCCCGGCAATCTGGAGCTGGAAATACTCGAAACCGCGGCGCTCGACGACATCGCCAAGGTATCCCATGTCATCGAGGCCTGCAGTGCGCTCGGGGTCAGCTTCGCCATCGACGACTTCGGTACCGGCTACTCGTCGCTCACCTACCTCAAGCAACTGCAGGCCGGCACCCTGAAAATCGACCAGTCCTTCATCCGCGACATGCTCGAGGATCCGGATGACCTGTCGATTGTCGACAGCATCGTCGGCCTGGCCGCGGCCTTTCGCCGCACCGTGGTCGCGGAAGGCGTGGAAACCGCCGACCACGGGCACCTGCTGCTCCAGCTCGGCTGCGACCTGGCGCAGGGCTACGCCATCGCCCCACCCATGCCGGCGGAGGAGTTGCCCGGCTGGATCGCGGCCTGGCGGCAACCGGCGGAATGGCAGGATGTTCCGGTCTGGCCGCGCGAAGACTTGCCCCTGCTGACCGTCGAGGTCGATCACCTGCGCTGGATATCGCAGCTCGCTGCCGCCATCATGGCACCGCCCGGGCTGGCCGACATGCCGCCGCTCGACCCGCGCAACTGTCGCTTCGGACACTGGCTGGACACACCGGGCCGCCAACGCTACGGCCACTTTCCGGGATTCGCGCAACTGGTGCATGCGCATGATGCCGTGCACGCCGCCGGGCACCGGATCGACCTGCTCGCGCGCCAGGACCGGACCGCCGCACGCAGGCAACTCGACACGCTGCATGCGCAACGCGACGACCTGCTGCAATCTCTTGGACGCTTGCGCGGCGAGGTACACGCCAGCCACAGGGTGAAAACGGCGGCGCACTGAGTCGAGTCCTTGCCCGCCATGCCATTTCCGTAAATTTGGTTTATGCTGATCGGCCCTTCACCCAACGGAGACGTCATCATGAACTATAAGAAAATATTTGCAGGTTTGATTGCCGCCGCAGCCCTTCTGGTTTCGGCTGGCGCCAGCGCCCAGGCCCCCGCGCCCTACGGCATGGCGATTACCCTCGACCAGGCCAAGAAAGCCATGGCCGCCGCCGAGGCCGAAGCAAAGAAGAACAACTGGAATGTCGTCATCGCCATCGTCGACTCGGGTGGCAACATGGTCATGCTGCAACGGCAAGACAACACCCAGTTCGGCTCGGTCAAGGTCGCCACGGAAAAAGCCCACGGATCGGCGGCATTCCGTCGCCCGACCGTTGCCTTCCAGGATCTGATCGCCCAGGGCGGGGTGCACCTGCGGCTGCTGAACATCACCGGCGATGCCAGCGTGTTCGAAGGTGGCGTGCCCATCATCGTCGACGGCAAACTGATTGGCGCCATCGGCGTTTCGGGCGTTACTTCGCAGCAGGATGCCCAGATCGCCAAGGCGGGCGCAGACGCACTCAAGTAATTCCTACCTGCTATAAATAAACGGGGCGAGTCGCTCCGTTTTTTTTGGTACGCGGATATGGCGTGGGATCGCGTGCTGATCAGGCGACGACTTTCGACCCCGGGTGACCATTCCAATTTCCCGATGTCGGCTGTTCAAAATCGGATAATCGACGGCAATATCAATCATCCGGATTAAATTGAATGCCACTATGAAATCGAGCCATGGAACACAGCCTGATGTACTGGCGGTAAATGCTCTCGTCGCTTTGTTCGCCGAGGGGCGTTTCGCGGACATGGAGTCCCTTGCCCGGAAGATGACGGTGCGCTTCCCTCATTACGCGGTCGGTTGGAAAGCTCTGGGAGTGGCGCTCATGCAAATGGGCCGGATGGTGGATGCGCTGATCCCGATGAAGAAGGCGGCGACCTTGCCGCCGGGTGATGCCGAGGCGCACAGCAACGTGGGTGCCATCCTCCAGAAACTGGGACGACTTGATGAAGCCGAGGCCAGTTACCTGCGAGCGCTGAGGATCAATCCGAATTACGCCGACGCACATAACAATCTTGGAGTCACTCTCAAGGACCTGCGGCGACTTGATGAGGCCGAGGCAAGTTACCGGCGAGCGCTGCATATCAACCCGCATGACGCCGAAATACACAGCAACCTGGGCGGCGTCCTCCAGGAATCGGGCCGACTTGACGAAGCCGAGGCCAGTTACCGGCGAGCACTACAGATAACACCGAATTCTGCCGAGATACACCGCAATCTGGGTGGCGTTCTCCAGGAGCTGGGCCGGCCAATCGAGGCCGAGGCCGGTTACCGACAAGCCCTGCAGATCAAGCCGGATTGTGCCGAGGCACACCTCAATCTGGGAGCCATCCTCCAGGAACTGGACCGATTGGATGAGGCCGAAGCCAGTTACCGACAAGCCCTGCAGATCAAGCCAGACTTTGTCGAGGCGCACATCAGGCTGGGATTACTTTTGCATAAAGAACTCCGCAGCGTCGAGGCGAACCTTTGTTTCAAACGCGCACTTGCACTGCGACCAGACTCCCTTCGGGCACATCTATGCAATATTTCAGGAGCAATCCCGATACTGTATGACTCCGCTGCGGAAATTGACCTGGCTCGCAAAGCTTATATCGAAGCGCTAGACGAATTGGTTGGATGTTGTGACGATGACGCCATAAGCAAGAATCATGAGGTATGGCGCGATGTCGGCTATTCGCAAAACTTCTACCTGTCCTATCAAGCCCTGAACGACCGCGAGCTGCAACGCCGCTTCGGCCATTTAACGTGCGCCATCATGGCCGACCATTTTCCCGAGTGGGCTGTCAGTCCTTCGATGCCGATTCAGGCATCCGATGGCAGACTTCGCATCGGCATCGCGTCAGCTCATTTTCGAGACCACTCCAATTGGAAAATTCCGGTTCGTGGCTGGGTGGAGCAGATGGACCGCAGTCGCTTCCGCTTGTTTGGTTATCACACAGGTCTGGCAGTGGACGGCGAGACCGAAGCTGCTCGGCGCAGCTTTGATCAGTTTTACGACAAACGCCCGTTCCATGAACTTTGCAAAGTGATTTTGGCCGACAAGCTGGATATCCTGATTTATCCGGGCTTGGGCATGGATCAGGATACCTGGCAGATGGCGGCACTGCGGTTGGCGCCAATTCAGTGCACTTCCTGGGGGCATCCGGTTACTTCCGGCCTACCCACCATCGACTACTTCCTGAGCAGTGATTTGATGGAGCCGCCGGATGCTTCTGAACATTACTGCGAACAGCTGGTACGTCTGCCCAACCTGTCGATCCACTACATGCTGCCAAGGGTCAACCCGGTGCCTTTGACCCGGAAAGAGTTTGGATTGCCCGAAGATGCCGTGATCTATTTTTGCCCGCAGAGTCTGCAAAAATACCTGCCGCAGAATGACTCACTGCTGATTGAAATTGCGCGCCAGGTGCCATTGGCAAAGTTTGTTTTTCTGTCCAATGGCCCATCGGCAGTGTCGGGGTTCTTGATGGATCGACTGCATCGTGCTTTTTCGCAGGCCAATCTGATTGGCAAAGATCATCTGGTGCTGATCCCGGCTCTGAATTCCGAGCAATTCCAGGCCATGAGCCAGATCGTGGACGTGCTTTTGGATACACCTGACTGGTCCGGATGCAACAGCAGCCTGGAACTACTTGCACACGGACTGCCGGTCGTAAGCTTGCCGGGGGAGTTTATGCGTGGCCGCCACACCATGGCCATCCTTCGCATGATGGGGATGGATGAGTTGATAGCGGAAACGCCAGAAGCATACGTCGAATTGGCTGTGCACCTGGGTACGGATCCGCTCTGGCGCAAGGATTTGCGGGCAAGGATTTCTGCCAGCTATCCACGGGTCTGTGGTGACTTGGCGGCTGTTCGCGGCTTGGAGCAATTTTTGGAGAATGCCGCGGCCCAATACCGCAGCGAAAAAGAGGTTCTGTAGCAAGGCTTGTATTGACGGCGGAATCCCGCATCACCGTCCGGACATCTTTGCTTCGCGCCCTCTCAATGCACGGTGCACACCATGCAGGGATCGAAGCTGCGCACCACGTGATGAATCGCTGCCGGCAGCGGCTCCGCCGCACCCGCCGGCAAGCCTGCCAGTGCCTGTTCCAGCGCGCCCGGCTGGCCGGCGGCATCGCGCGGGGAAAAGTTCCAGGTGGTGGGCGCGATGATCTGGTAGTTGTGGATGCGGCCGCGGCGCACGGTGAGCCAGTGCCCGAGTGAGCCGCGCGCGGCCTCGACCAGGCCGACGCCCGAGGTGTCGTCGGCCAGCGGCGTCGCGATGCACCAGGGCTCGCCCGGCACCAGTTCGGTGAGCCAGCGTTCCATCGCCGGCAGCACCAGCGCCAGCTCCAGCAGGCGCGCCACGACGCGCGCGGCGACGCTGCCGCCGTAGCCAGCCACCATGTCCCGCGCCAGCGCATGGCCCGCCACCACCTGGCGTGCCAGGGCGCCGGTTTCAACCACCTGCCCGGCCAGGCGCGGCGCCTTGCACCAGGAATAGGCGCCCTCCTTTTCCGCCACCGGCACGGTGCTGCCTGCGGCCGGATGCTGCGGCAGGCCGGCGGCGGCATACCAGGTATGGGTGATGTCTTCGTCGATCGCCGCGATATCCAGCTCCGCCGGCCCGCCGTGCCACAGTCCGGCCGGGAACAGGCGCCTGTCTTCCTCGCGGTAGCAGCCATAGCTCATGAAGCGATCGGTGCTGCGTCCCAGCCGCCACAGATCGAGATCCGCGGCGATTTCGAGAAAGGCGCGCAGGTCGCCGCCACCCGACTGCGTCCGCCAGGTCTCGAGCTCGACGCGGCTGCCGATCGCGGCGACTTCTTCCAGGCTGGCGCCAAAGGTCACGGACTCGAGGAATCCCCGAAACTCGCGCAGCGTTCGGTGCAGCCGAAAAATCTCCGAACTCTGCAGCGGCCGCGTCGAGCCGCCCGGCTGCACCGCCAAAGTGTGCGGCCATTTTCCGGCGAGCAGGCCCATCATCTGCATGAAGCGGGCACGCGCCGGCAGCACCTCATTGGGCGCCGTGCCCACCGTGGCGCGAAAACGCGCCGCGGCGCCGTCGTACCAGCGCCGACTTGCGTACTCGGCGCGCGCAAAGTCGGGCATGAAGAACAGGTAGAAATGCGTCAGGTGATCGGCCAGGTTTTCGGTGGCCAGCGTCAGGTTGGCCGCCAGTCGGCCATTCGGCGGCGGTGCCGTGCCAGCGGCGTCGGCCAGCGCCAGCGCGGATGCCGCCGACTGGGCCACCGAACAGATGCCGCAGATACGCGGTACCAGCACCAGCGCATCGGCCGGCAGCTTGCCTTGCAGGATCTGCTCGAAGCCGCGGTACAGCGGCGAATTGACGTAGGCCGCGGCAACCCTGTCCTGCTCGATATCGAGCGTGATTTCGAGATCGCCCTCGACGCGGTTGAAGGGACCGACGATGCGCCGGGTCATTGCAGCGCACTCCCCCCGCCCCCCTCGCCGAGCGAGGGGGTGACTACGGTTCGCGAGCGTCGCTCGCTCCAGGGAACTGGTTGCACCGTCCTTGGGACGGCCCGGCGGACGGCGCTCATTTTTTGCTGCGCTTGACCGAGGGCGCACGCAGCTGGTGGTCCGCCGTCGCATTCTCGCGCACCCGCGCCGGGGTGGCCGATTTCGACAGCGCGGCGAGCGCGATGAACCAGGCCTTGGGCATGTCGGCCGGCAGGCCGAGCGGAATGCCGGCGACCTTGGGCGTGGTTTCGAAGGCGTGGCCGGGTTCTTCGAAGCCCGGCTCGGTGCAGCGGATGCAGGCATAGCCGCCGCGCAGGCAGGAGCCTTCGCCGTTCCACAGGCGCTGGTTGCAGTCGGCATGGGCCTGGGTGCCGCCGCAACCCAGATGTTCCATCAGGCAGCCCTGGTCCGAGGACTTCTCGGCGCTGGCCTTGAATTCGTAGTACTCATTGCGCGGGCAGCCGTGATGCACCAGTTGATCGGCATAGAAGCGCGGACGGCCGTAGTCGTCCAGATGCTCGGCACGCAGGCGGCCATGGGCCAGCGCCGCGAGGGTTTCCGTGATCCAGTCGGGATGCGGCGGGCAGCCGGCGACATTGACCACCGGCAGCCCGGTGGTGTCGCGAAAATTCGGCCCGAGCAGACCGCCGACGGCCTCGCCGTCGTATTGCAGGCCGCAGGCATCGGTCGGGTTCATGCCGGCCGCCGTGATGCCGCCCCAGGCCGAACAGCTGCCAATGGCAACGACATGCCGCGCCCGCGCGGCGATTTGCCGTACCCAGTCGATCATCGCCTGCGCACTGCCGCCAAAGCGATGGAAACCCCCGGTGCCCAGCGGTCCGCGCAGCAGCGCGCCTTCGATGCAGAGCACATCGACCGCGATGCGGCCATCCGCGCATTGCTCGATCAGGGCCTGCGCCTCGTCGAGGCAGGCCTCGGACAGACTGGGATGCCACAGCAGTTCGACGCCTTCGTCGGCCAGCACGCGGAACAGCGGTCCGCGCTCGCTGCCCAGCCACGACAGGGTGCAGCCGCCGCATCCGCCCGACTGGAGCCAGAGCAGGTTCATGGCGAGCCTTCATCGAGGCCGAGGCGCGCCAGCTTCATGCGCAGACCGACGCGGGTCAGGCCGAGTTCTTCGGCGACGCGCGTCTTGTTGCCCTTGTGCCGGCCCAGTGCGGCGACGATCACCTGTGCCTCGACCTGGTCGAGCAGTTCCTTGAGCGTCGCACCCGCGGGATCGTAGGTCGGCGCCTGCGCCTCGCCGCGCAGCCTGGCGCCGCGTACTCCGGCCGAAAGGGCGGCGAGTTCGAGCACGTCGCTGTCGCTGAGTGCCAGCGCGCGCATCACCTCGTTTTGCAGTTCGCGCACATTGCCCGGCCAGCCGTAGGCGAGCAGTGCCTTCATCGCCGCATCGGAAAATCGCCGTCCCGCCAGCGCCGACTCCTTGAACAGGCCGCCGACGATCAGGGGAATGTCCTGCGGCCGTTCGCGCAGGGACGGCATGTGCAGCCCGATACCGGCAATGCGGTAATACAGGTCGCGACGAAAGCGCCCGCTGGCGACGTCGGCTTCGAGGTCGCGATTGGTCGCGGCGATGATGCGCACGTCGACCGGCACCGTGCGCGGACTGCCGACCGGGCGCACTTCGCCTTCCTGCAGCGCGCGCAGCAGCTTGACCTGGAAGGCCGGCGAGGTGTCGCCGATCTCGTCGAGGAACAGCGTGCCGCCGTCGGCCTGCTGGAACAGGCCGATGCGATCCTCGTGGGCGCCGGTGAAGGCGCCGCGCTTGTGGCCGAACAGCTCGGCTTCGAGCAGGGTATCCGGCAGCGCGCCGCAATTCTCGACCACGAAGGGCCGCTCGGCGCGCTCGCTGGCGTTGTGGATCGCGCGCGCCAGCAATTCCTTGCCGGTGCCGGATTCGCCCGTGACCAGCACCGACAGCTCGTGTCCGGCGATGCGCTGCGCCAGCTCGCAGATTTCGCACAGCGGGCTGTCCGCCGCGCGCGCCAGCCGATCGAAGCCGGACCGGGCGCGGACCTTGCCGCGCCGGCTGGCCACCCGCTGCACCAGTTGTTCCGGGCTGTCGCGCAATTCCAGCGACAGGCGCTGGTTGTCCTGCTGCAGGCGCCAGAGATCGGCGGCGCTCTTCAGCGTCAGCAGCAACTGTTCCGGATGCCAGGGCTTGAGCAGGTACTGCCAGATGCCGGCCTGGTTGATGCCGGCGATGATGTCCTCGGCATCGGTGTAGCCGGAAAGGATCAGACGCACCGTGTCCGGCCACAGGCTGCGCACCCGGCGCAGGAACTCGACGCCCTGCATCCCCGGCATGCGCTGGTCGGACAGCACGATATGCACGAACTCGCGCGCCATGATGGCTTCGCCCTCCTCCGCCGAGGACGCGGTGAGCACCGTGAAATCCTCTTCCAGCGTGCGGCGCAGGGTTTCCAGCGAGCGCTGCTCGTCGTCGACCACCAGCACCGTGAGCGGCGTGCGCGGCTTCATTGCGGAACAGTCCAGCCGAGGTCGCGGTGACGCGCGAGATGGCGCGGGGTCCACGAGGCCAGCGACTTGCGCACGAAGTGGTGGCGGGCGACGTGGTAGCTCGGGTCGAAGCCGTAGAAATTTCGCCGCATGTGCGCCAGTTCTTCCGCGCGATAGGCGGCCAAAGGCTTGGCCGCCTCATCCGCGGCTCGGCGTGCGCGCTTGGCGGCAAGCCGCTCGGCAAGATCGGGCGCAGCCGCGATTTCGGCCGCACGCCGTGCAACGTCGATGCGGAAGGCCTGCGTCTCGCCGGCCAGGCAGGCATCGGAAAAACCGATTTCAACGGCACGCTGCGCCGTCAGCGGCTGGCGGTTGCGCATGATGTCGCGCGCGCCATCGTCCCCCACCCGGCGCGGCAGCAGGTAGGTCCAGTATTCGGAGCCGTAGAGATTGCCCATGTTCTTGTAATGCGGATTCTGCAATACGCCGTCGCGCACCCAGACCAGATCGGCCGCGCGCGCCAGGAAACAGCCGCCGGCGCCGGTGTTGCCGGCCAGCGCGGCGATCGTGATTTGCCCGTCATTGGCTATCAGTTCCAGCGCAAGGTCGTTCATCGCATTGATGTTGTTCCACGATTCGTCGGCCGGCGACCCGTCGCCCAGGCTCGCCGCCTCGATCACGTTGAGATGGATGCCATTGGACCAGAAGTCGGCGCCTCCCAGCAAGGCCAGCACCCTGACCGGCCGCTGTCGGGCCCAGGCCAGCGCGGCGCGCAGGCGCTCGCATTGCGTGGTGGACATGGCGCCGTTGTAGAACTCGAAATGCAGGAAGCCGACACCACCGGATTCCTCGTAGGCGATGTCCTGCCAGGTCTGGCCGTCGGCGCGCCACCAGCCGTCCAGCGCCGTCTCGGGCAGCGCGGACGACTCGGCGGCAAAGGCCAGCGTCATCGGCAGCTTGAAATCGCCGGCGCGCCTGGCATGGCCGATCCACACCGCGCCATCGATGGTCTTGCGCAGCACGGCGGTTTCGCGCCGCGCCACGAGATCGCCTGGATGGCCGTCGGCAAGCGGCAACAGCGACTCCGGCCAGGCGTCGAAGATATGGCAGGCGGTGCCGAACAGGGTATCGGCGACACCCGGAAAACCGTCGGCGGCGTTGATCTTGCGCAGCACGGTGGCCGTGTCGTCGCGCTGCCAGTCGATCGCGCGATCCGCCTGCTGCATCAGCGGCCGCAAACGGCCGTGGGTAGCACCGAAGGCGGCGAGCGGAGTCGGTGCGAAATCGCCCGCGGCGAAGCGCTCGACCGCCTGCAGCACGGCGGTCGCCGCCGCCTGGGTTACCTCGTGGCGATAGATGCTGGCTTTCTTTGCGGCGCGCAGCGGAAACGTCGCGCTGGCCCAGACCGGTCCGGCATCCATCGCGGCTTCGGCCTGCAGCACCGTGACGCCCCACTCCTGCTCGCCGTTGAGGATCGCCCAGTCCAGCGCCGAGGGGCCGCGGTCGCCGACGATGCCGGGATGGACGACGAAGCAGACGTGGCGCTGCCAGATCGATTCGGGAATTGCCCGGCGCAGGTAGGGCGCGACGATCAGCTGCGGCTTGAACAGCGCCACGGCCTCCTCGGCGACGCCGTCGGCGATGTCGAACTCGATCGAGATCTCGTGCCCGCGCCGCTGCAGCTCGGCGCCGAGCCGCTGCGTCAGGCTGTTGAAGGCGTGCGTCAGGAGCAGGATGCGCATCAGCAAATACGCGGCAACTGGTCGCCGGCCAGCCAATCGACGATGCGCTTGCCGCCGAAGGATGTGGTGAGCTGGACGAAGTGATGGTCGTCGGCGATGACTGCGCCGATCTGCGCCGCCTCGCGTCCCCGCGGATGAGCGCGCATGGCGGCCAGCACGCGATCGGCATCGGCCGCGGCGCAGATGGCGATCAGCTTGCCTTCGTTGGCGACATACAACGGATCGAGGCCGAGGAACTCGCAGGCCGCTGCCACCACCGGCTTCACCGGAATCGCCTGCTCGTGGAGCATCATGCCGACGCCGGACTGGCCGGCGATTTCGTTCAGCGTCGCCGCGAGGCCGCCGCGCGTCGGGTCGCGCAGGCAGCGCAGGTCGGCGCCGGTGGCCAGCATCGCGGCGATCAGGCCGTTCAAGGCCGCGGTGTCGGATTCGATCGGCGCGTCGAAGGAAAGATTCTCGCGCTTGCTCATGATCGCCACGCCATGGTCGCCCAGCGAGCCGGAGACGATGATCACGTCGCCGGGACGCGCCCGCGCACCGCCAAGTTCGAGGCCGTCGGGCAGCACGCCGACGCCGGTAGTAGTGATGAACACGCCGTCGCCCTTGCCGTGCTCGACCACCTTGGTATCGCCGGTCACCACCGGCACACCGGCATCCGTCGCGGCATGCGCCATGGATTCGACGATGCGCGCCAGATCCGCCAGCGGAAAACCTTCTTCGAGCACGAAGCCGGCGGCGAGATACAGCGGCGTCGCGCCCATCACCGCGACGTCATTGACCGTGCCATGCACCGACAGACAGCCGATATCGCCACCGGGGAAGAACAGCGGCGAAACCACATGGCAGTCGGTGGACATCACCAGGCGGCCCGGCTTGCCGTTGAGAGTCGGCGCCGGCAGCACGGCGCCATCGTTGCCCTGACCGAGGTATTCGTTGCCGAGGTGCTTGGCGAACAGCTCGGAAATCAGCTGCACCATCGAGCGTCCGCCCGAGCCGTGCGTCAGGTCGACGCGTCCGTGCTTCAGGTCCAGCGGTCGCACATAGCCGCGCCGAATTTTTCCCTGAGCTTCACCCATCAATGCATATCCTTGTAACGTCCGTAGCTGTAATGCGCGGCACAGGCCCCTTCCGAACTCACCATGCAGGAGCCGATCGGATTCTCGGGCGTGCATACCGTGCCGAAGATCTTGCAGTCCTGCGGCTTCTTCACCCCGCGCAGGATGGCGCCGCATTCGCAGGCCTTGTTGTCCGGCACCGAGCGGTAATCGAGCATGAAGCGGCGCTCGGCATCGAAGCTGGCGTACTTGTGCCGGATGCGCAGCGCCGAATAGGGCACCACCGACAAGCCGCGCCACTCGAATTCGCGGCGCAACTCGAACACCTCGGCGACGCGGTCCTGCGCCTTGAGGTTGCCGTCGCGGCTGACGGCACGCGAGAACTCGTTCTCAACTTCGGCGCGGCCCTCATTGACCTGGCGCACCAGCATCAGGATGGCCTGCATCACGTCGAGCGGCTCGAAGCCGGCGATGACCACCGGCTTGCGATACTCCTCGGCGAAGAACTCGTAGGGCCGGCTGCCGATCACTGTGGACACATGCGCCGGGCCGATGAAACCGTCCAGCGGCACCGTGCCCCACTGTCGTACTTCCGGCGATTCGAGGATGTTGCTGATTGCCGAAGGCGTCAGCACGTGGCAGCACAGTACGCTGAAATTTTTCAGTCCCCCGGCCTCGGCCTGCTGGATGGCGACCGCTGTCGGCGGCGTGGTGGTCTCGAAGCCGATGGCGAAGAACACCACTTCGCGCTGGGGATTGTCGCGCGCGACCTGCAATGCGTCGATGGTCGAATACACCATGCGGATATCGCCGCCGCGCGCTTTCGCCTTCATCAGCGACAGACCCTCGGAGGCCGGCACGCGCAGCGTGTCGCCGTAGGTGCACAGGATCACGCCCTGCTTCAGCGCCAGATCGATCGCCATGTCCACGCGGCCGATCGGCAGCACGCAGACCGGGCAGCCGGGACCATGCACCATGCGCACCGAGGCCGGCAGCAGGTCGCTCAAGCCATAGCGGGAAATGGCGTGCGTGTGCCCGCCGCAGAATTCCATGAAGCTGTAGTTGCGCCCGGGTTGGACCTCGGCACCGATGCTCAGCGCCAGGTTCTTCGCCAGTTCACCGTCGCGGAATTCGTCAATGTATTTCACGCAGCGGAAAGCCCGGTCTGGTTCAGTTCGGCAAACAACGCCAGGGTCTTCTCGGCTTCCTCGGGATCGAGTTTGGTCAAGGCATAGCCGACATGCAGGATTACGTAGTCGCCGACCTGGACATCGGCCAGCAGCGCCAGCGAAATCTCCTTCCTGACGCCGCCGAGATCGACGATCGCCGTGTCACCAGCGCCGACTTCTACTACTTTTACCGGTATTGCGAGGCACATGGTTCAGTTCTCAAGCTGGTGGATGGCGACCCAGGCCTGGCCCAGGGAAATCGCCGTATCGCCGGGCAGCAGTTGCCGCGGCATGAAGAGTTCGAGGCCCGCCGCCGGAATCCTCTCGACCAGACCGGCGCGCAGCAGCTTATTGAAAAAGCAGCCGCCGCCGCAGGCCAGGCGCTCGATGCCGATGCTTTCCGCCGCACGCAGCACCCATTGCAGCAGCGCCGCCACCAGCGTGGCATGGAACAGCGCGGCGCCGTAGCCGGTGTCCGGCTCGGAGGACAAGGCGCCGAGCAAGGGCAGCAGATCCAGTTGACCGTTGTCGTCGATATGCCAGCCGCCTGCCAGCGGCTGCGGCCAGCCGTGCGCCTCGATATAAGCCGTCGCATTTTGTTCGAGGGCAATCGCGGCCTGCGCCTCGAATTCCATGCGCGGGCAGATGCCGAGCAGGCCTGCCGCGGCGTCGAACACCCGGCCCATGCTCGAGGTGCGCGGACTGTTCAATCCCCGCGCCAGCATCGCGGCGACGATTTCGGCGCCGGGCTGGTCGGCGAAGCGCGCTGCGATCTCATCGCCGCGCCCCAGATCGAACAGCGCCGCCGCTGCCATGCGCCAGGGATCGCGCGCGGCGCGGTCGCCGCCGGGCAGCGCGAGCGGCCGCAGGTGGCCGATGCGCTCGAAGCGGGCGCCATCCACGCGCAGCAGTTCGCCGCCCCAGGCCTGGCCGTCGGTGCCGAGTCCGACGCCGTCGAGCGCCAGCCCCAGCAGCGGCCCTTCGACGCCATGTTCTGCCGCAACCGCGGCGATGTGGGCGTGGTGATGCTGGACGCCGATGGCCTGTATGCCGAGTTCGGCCGCGAGCTGCACGGCAAAGCGCGTCGAGTGCAGGTCGGGATGCAGATCGTGGGCGATGGCCACCGGCTTTCCCTCCAGCGTCTGCAGCAGTTCGCGCGCCGTGGTTTCGTGCGCCAGGCAGGCCTCGGCCTGGAACAGGTCGCCGACCGTGTGCGACACCCAGGCCTGATGATCCTGCGCCAGACACACCGTGTTCTTGAACCAGGCGCCCATGGCCAGCAGCGGCGGCGCCGGATGTGCCAGGTCCAGCTGATGCTCGACGCAAGCCGGTACGGCCTTCGTCCGACCGCTCATGGCCGCGCGCGGGCGCCGGCAGCGCCGCGTTCGAGCCATGCCAGCCAGGTGTCCATGCCCTGCCCCGTGGTGGCCGACACCTCGATCACCTCGATGCCGGGATTGACGCGACGCGCGAATGCAATCGCCGCATCGACCTTGAAACTCACGTAGGGCAACAGATCGCACTTGTTCATCAGCATCAGGCTGGCGGCGCGAAACATGTCGGGGTACTTGATCGGCTTGTCCTCGCCCTCGGTGACGGAGAGGATCACCACCTTGTGCGCTTCGCCGAGGTCGAAGGCGGCCGGGCAGACCAGGTTGCCGACGTTCTCGATCATCAGCAGCGAATCCTGCGGCAGTTCGAGCTTCTCCATGGCGTGCCCCACCATATGCGCATCGAGATGGCAGCCCTTGCCGGTGTTGATCTGGATCGCCGGCGCGCCCGTGGCGCGGATGCGTTCGGCATCCTGGCTGGTCTGCTGGTCGCCCTCGATGACCGTGACCGAACGGCGGCCCTTGAGCAGTTCGATGGTCTTGCACAGCAGCGTAGTCTTGCCCGAACCGGGACTCGACACCAGGTTCAGCGTGAAGATGCCGCGCTGCGCCAGGCGCTGGCGATTCTGTTCGGCATACGCGTTGTTCTTGGCCAGGATGTCCTGCTCGATCTGCACCATGCGCTTTGCGCCAAGGCCAGGCGCATGGGAGTGCGCCGGGGCATAGCTGTGGCGGTGCTCGTGGTCGTGGCTATGCCGCGTGCCGTCGGCATGCTCATGCTCATGGTGGGCATCATTGCCGTCGATTTTCACTTCGCCGGTAGCGCAGCCGCAGGTGGTACACATTGCATCTATCTCCTAAACCACTTCCAGTTCCTTGACCCGCATCTCGGTGCCGCCCGTCACCTGCAACTGGTAACTGCCGCATTGCGGGCACTCGCCGAAAACTTCGGTCATCGGTACCGTGCTCGCGCATTCCATGCACCAGCCGGCGCCGGGCAGCGAAATGATTTCAAGCCGGGCACCATCGGCAATGCTGTCGCGCGTCACGGCATCGAAGCAGAACTTCATGGCCTCGACCTCGACTCCTGACAAGGCTCCGATTTCCAGCCAGACCACCGCGACCTTGCTGAATTCCTGCTTGAGCGCCGCATCCTCCAGCAGTTGCAGGACGCCCTCGGCGAGCGACATTTCGTGCATCGGCCAAGCCGTGCTTAAAGTCCGTTGCGCACGTAATCGGCGAAACGCCGGTCGCGCGTCGCGATGTGCTTGCCGATGAAGCCGAGCAACTCCGTGGCGCGCCCGGCAATCAGCGACGGATCGCCCTCGGCATGGCTGGCGGCAATGCCGCGCAGCGTATCCATCATCTGCGCATGATCCTCGACATGATCCTCGTAGTCGTCGTAGCTCTTGAGCCGCATCAGCAACTCTTCCGACGCAAAATGTGCCTCGCTATAGGCAATCAGCCGATCGAGAATCTCGCCTATCGCAGCGGCGTCGCGGTTCTCGCCTGCGGCCTTGCACAAGGCCCGCAACAGCCCAAGTTGGATTTCGTGTTCGCGGTCGGTATCCGCATTCGATGCGGCGTTGAATTCAGCGATATTCGACATCTGCAGTCCCTTGCTGTGGCATCCGGCAATGATTCGGTATTCGAAACCCGGGCCGCCCGAGATGGCAACCCCGTGGCAACCCCGTGGCACCCCAAAGCTTAGCGCAAAGCGAGGAAGCGGCGACGGGAAAGCGAGGGCTCTCCGTCAGCCGGCCTCGCGCCGGCGGCGGCCGGCACCGCCTGCGGCACCGTCAGCAGGGCAATCAGCGAGGCACGAGCCGTCAGCGCCGCTTCCGCCTGAGAGGCGAATTGCCCCATCGGCGAGAACAATGGACAACTCTGGTACTCACCAAGTTCCGCTTCGGCGCTGCCGAGAAAGGCAAAGTCGCCCGCCGGAAAGCGGATGAAACGGCGCTTGTTCTCGCCCGTGGACACCCAGTTTTCAATGCTGCCCGGGACCAGCAGCAGGCTCATGCACCAGGGTGTGACCACGATGCCGAGCCAGTGCCCCTGCCAGCGCTGGAAATCGACGGCGGCCACCGACAGCGCCGGGTTGAGGATGGGCACGTCGGCCATCTGCTCGCGCTGGATGCGGAAGAAGGCCTCCTCCACCGCTTCGGCAGGACTGACTTCGTGAATGCGGAAGTTCATGCCGCTTCCAAATCGTCGCCCCACTCTCGCGCATCGCCCTGCTGTTCCATCAATTCCCGCATCAGTTCGAGGGCTTCTTTTGCGCGCCCGGGCTCGACCCGTTCGAAGGCGAAACCGCCGGCCTGGATCAACAGGTAATCGCCGACCGCGACGTCCTCGTTCATCAACAGCAGGCTGACCTCGCGCAATTGGCCGAAGCACTCGGTGAGCGCCATGCCGTCGCTGACTTCGAGTACGCGGGAAGGCGCGGCGAGGCACATCTCAGGCCGCCTTTTTCATGGGCGTCACGGCATAGCCGCGCGTTGCCAGTTCGTCGGCCGCCATCGCCGCCAGCACCGGCACCTTTTCGGCAATCGTCGGCGTCATTTCCAGTCCGAGTTCGAGCGAAATGAATTCGACGCCGAGCACCACGATTTCCTTGGGCATGGTGTCGAGCAGTTCCAGGCTGGCCAGCACGTCGGGCAGCGCGATCTGGTGCGGCGAGAGCTTGCTGCGGAAGAACACCGGAATCTCGTCGCCGGCGATCTTCACCACCGTGCCGGGCGCCGCGCCCGTCTTGACCACGTCGAGCACGATCAGGAAATCCAGGTTGGACAGGTCTTCGATCATTTCCATGCCCGAGGTGCCGCCGTCGATCGCCAGCACGTTCTCCGGCAGGCGCCAGCCGCGCTCCAGCGCCTCGACCGCGCGCACCCCCGCGCCCTCGTCGCTGAGGATGATGTTGCCGATGCCGAGGACGACTGCGCGCATGGGGGATACCCGAGAGAATTGGCTTCGTTCGTCACCCCGGCGAAAGCCGGGGTCCAGTTCATCGGTGGGACTGGATTCCGGCGTTGCCGTCCCGCGAAGCGGAATACAAGGCACGCAGATCGGCCGGAATGACGATGTTTGTGTTTATACCGCTTTCACCGATATAGCAGTGTTGCTTTCCTTGTCGGTCAGATGGATGGCGCAGGCGATGCACGGGTCGAAGGAGTGGATGGTGCGCAGCACTTCCAGCGGCTTCTCGGCATCGGCGATCGGCGTATTGAGCAGCGACGCCTCGTAGGGCCCCGGCTCGTCCTTCTCGTTGCGCGGGCAGGCGTTCCAGGTCGAAGGCACCACGCACTGGTAGTTCTTGATCTTGCCGTTGTCGATCACCACCCAGTGCGACAGCGCGCCGCGCGGCGCCTCGTGGAAGCCGACTCCCATGATCTCGTCCTTGGGGAAGGTCGGCGGGTTGAAGGTCTTGGTGTCGCCCTTGCCGATGTTGTCCACCAGCGCCTGCCACTGCCCGGCCAGCATGTCCACCTGCACCGCGCAGGAGACGGCGCGCGCCGCGTGGCGGCCGATGGTCGAGTGCATCGCATCGAGGCCGACCTTGGTCTTGGCCAGCGCCGACACGGTATCCAGCGTCGCCGTGGCGTACTTCTTGGTCGGCTCGTGCCCGGCGGCGAGCATGGTCAGCACGCGCGCCAGCGGTCCCACCTGCGCCACCTTGCCGTAGAAGGTCGGCGACTTGAGCCAGGAGTACTTGGCGTCGTCCTTGAAGTCGGTGTAGTTGGGTTTGGTCTCGCCCTGGTAGGGATGCAGCGCGCCGCCCTTGGAGTAGTCGTACCAGGAATGCTTGACCGACTCTTCGACGCCCTTGGTGAAGTATTCGTCGCCGAACTTGGTGATCGGCTTGAAGCTGGCCAGGTTGCCGTTCTCGATGAAACCGCCGGGCATGGCGAATTGGGTGCCCTTGGTATCGAGCGGAATGTCCGGCACCGCCAGATAGTTGGTGACGCCCTTGCCGATCTGGGTCCAATCCGCGTAGAAGGCGCCGACCGCGGCGACATCGATCAGGTACACGTTCTTGACGAAGTCGGCCAGTTCGTCGATGAAACCCTTGATCGCCATCAGGCGCTCGACCGTCAGGACCGCCTGCGAATCGGTGGCGATCGGATTGGCGACGCCGCCCACGGCCACGTTCTGGATGTGCGGGGTCTTGGCGCCGAGGATGGAAACGATCTTGTTGGCCTTGCGCTGCACTTCCAGCGCCTGCAGGTAGTGCGCCACGGCCATCAGGTTTACCTCGGGCGAGAGCTTCATCGCCGGGTGGCCCCAGTAGCCGTTGGTGAAAATGCCGAGCTGGCCGCCATTGACGAAATGCTTGAGGCGTTCGTGGGTCTTGCGCATTTCGTGCTTGTTATTGAGGCTCCACGACGACAGGCTCTCGCCCAGCGCTGCCGCCTTGTCCGGATCGGCCTTGAGCGCCGAGGTGACATCGACCCAATCGAGCGCCGAGAGGTGGTAGAAGTGCACGATCTGGTCATGCACCGAGTGCGCCAGGATGATCAGGTTGCGGATGTACTGGGCATTCAGCGGCACTTCCATCTGCAGGGCATTTTCCACCGCGCGCACCGAAGTGATGGCATGCACCGTGGTGCACACGCCGCAGATGCGCTGGGTGATGGCCCAGGCGTCGCGCGGATCGCGGCCGAGCAGGATCAGTTCGACGCCGCGCCACATCTGGCCCGAGGACCAGGCCTTCTTGACGCGGCCGCCATCCACATCGACGTCGATACGCAGGTGGCCCTCGATACGGGTGATCGGATCTATCGTTACGCGCTTGGACATTTTTCTGTCTCCATCCTGTTTTTTTAGTGGACCACCCCTGCCTCTTCGCGCGGCAGCACCGGGAAGCGACGGGTGATGATGATGTAACCGAGAACCTCGATGGCGAACATGCCGGCCGTGACCAGTACTTCGGCCAACGTCGGGAAATAACGGAAGTCGCCGCCGGTCTCGTAGCCGATCAGGAAGCCGGACAGGCGCATCAGCGCGCCGCCCAGCATCAGCAGGACGCCGGCGAGGAACAGCTTCGCCGGATTGCGCCGGTTGGCCTCGGCGCCGATCAGGATCAGCGGGGCGATGAAGCAGGCCATTTCCAGCCAGAACATCAGGGCCTGCACCGAGGGCTGAAACGCCCTGGGCAGCGCGCCGCGCACAATCACGTCGCCGATGCGGACCACGATGAACACCGCGAGCACGCCGAGCATGATCTTCGCCATCGGCGTCAGCATCTGCATCTCGATCTTGCGCCGGTAGGCGGTCGAGGTCAGGCAGGACTCGAACAGCACCACCGCGTAGCCCATGAAGATCGCCGACAGCAGATAGAGCAGCGGCAACACCGGCGTCTGCCACAGCGGATGCACCTGGCCGCCCAGCACCACCAGCAGCGTGCCGAGCGAGGACTGGTGCATCATCGGCAGCACGGTACCCAGCGCGATGACGAAGAACATCGCGCGGCCGACCTTGCGCCGCGCCTCGTCCTTGCCGAGCTGTTCAAAAACCACGGGTGAAAACTCGATCCACATCACCACGATGTAGAGCGAGATGCAGACCGCCACCTCGAACATCACCGAGTTCGGATTGATCGATGTCGGCCAGAACATGTTCCACACATTCCACCAGCGCCCGAGGTCGAACATGACCCCGGCGCCGGCCAGCGTGTAGCCGAACAGGCTGGCCAGCAGGGCCGGTCGCACCAGCGGGTGGTACTCGCCCCTGTTGAAAATGTAGACCAGCATCGCCACCGAAAAGCCGCCGCAGGCGAAAGCCGAGCCGATCACCACATCGACCGCGATCCAGATGCCCCAGGGATAACCGTCGTTGAGTGCGGTCACCGCGCCAAGCCCGAACAGGAAGCGAACCATCAGGATCGCCGCCATCAGCGCGATCAGCACGGCGCAACTCAGGGTAACGATGTTGACCAGGCCACCGCCGACCGGCGCGGGTGCCGCATGTTGATGGTTGGCCATGATCAGCTCCCCTCCTTGTCGGACGATTCATCTTCGGGTTTGACGTTGCGCTTGGCCACCCAGGTCATCGCCCCCAGCACCGCGAAGGGCATGATCAGGTTGCCGTAGAGGTTGTGCTGGATGGTTTCGGACAGGGCCGCCGCGGCATCCGGCGGCAGGTCGGGCATGCCCATCTTCTGGAAGTTCACGCCGGAGAGCTTGAGCACCTGGGTGCCGCCGTACTCCTTCTCGCCATAGACGTGCGGCAGGTATTTGCCGGCGGGCGTCTCGTAACTCTGGTCGGGTTCATGGCGCCAGCCTTTGCGCTTGCGTTCTCCCTTGCCGTCCTCCTGGCCCTGCAACATCCTTTCCTGGGCCGGACGCAGGTGGCCGCGCGGGAAGCGGTTCAATTCGCCCGGCTTCATCGCGATGCGTCGTTTGGCCTCGGCCAGCAAGTCCTCGGTGCGGCCGAACAGCGTGGCGCCGGTCGGGCAGACTTCGGCGCAGGCCGAGTAATGGCCGTCCTTGTGGCGATGACGGCACAGCTCGCACTTGCCGATGCGCCCGGTGGGCGAGTCGTACTGGTACTTCGGAATGCCGAAGGGGCAAGCGGCGACGCAGTAGCGGCAGCCGATGCACTTGTCCGGGTTGTAGCCGACCACGCCGGTTACCGGGTCCTTGGTCATGGCCGAGACCGGACAGGCCGAAACGCAGGACGGATCGGCGCAATGCATGCAGGAAGTCTTCATGAAGGCGTAGCCATTCACCTCCTGGTCCTTCGCATCCATGGTGCCGTTGCGGTACATCTTGATGATGTTGAAGGTGTAGCCGGAGGTGTCGAGCGGCGTGTCCCACAGATGATCGACCGTGGAAAACTCCGCCGGATTTTCGTTGGCCGTCTTGCAGGCCGCGACGCAGGCCTTGCAGCCCACGCACAGCGTGCCGTCGTAGAGCAGGCCCAGTGCTTCGGGCGGCCGCGGCCGGGTTTCGCGCGCCAGCGCCGGCACCGCCACGGCACCGGCCGTGGCTGCCGCGCTTCCCGCAAGGACACCCTTGAGAAAGTCTCGCCGGGTGCCCATGATCAGGCTCCGGCCTTGTCTTCGGGTTTGGATGCCGCTTTCGCGCGTTCCGCCTCCTCCGCCGCATGCGACAGGCCGAGGTTGCGCGTCAGCATGATCGCGGCACCGGCGGCGGCGCCGGCCACTGCGGCGACGGCCGCTGCCGAGGCGAAGGACGCGGCCTTGCCCTGCTCTTCGACGATGCGCGGATACTGCAGCGGCGGCGTCACGTTGAGCATTTTGGCCACCTGGTGGATCGGCTTCTGGAAACCGACGCCCTTCTCCGAGCAGCCGATGCAGGGATGGCCGCAACCGACCGGCCAGTTGTTCTCGCCGGCGTCGCCAAAGCCCAGCGTCGAGCAGTTGGCATAGGTTTCCGGCCCCTTGCAGCCGAGCTTATAGAGGCAGTAGCCCTGGCGGTGGCCGGCGTCGCCGAACTCCATGGCGAAGCGCCCGGCGTCGAAGTGGGCGCGGCGCTCGCAGTTTTCGTGGATCAGGCGCGAGTAGGCAAACTTGGGACGGCCCAGCTTGTCGACATCGGGCAGCTTGCCGAAAGTCAGGAAATGCACCACCGCGGCGAGGAAGTTGTAGGGATTGGGCGGGCAGCCGGGAATCGTCACCACCGGCTTGCCGAGGATCTCGGCGACACCGGCCGAGCCGGTCGGGCTGGAATCGGACAACGGCGAGATGGTCGAGGGCATGCCACCCCACGACGCACAGGAGCCGATGGCGATCACCGCCGCGGCATCGGCCGCGCATTCCTTGACCATGTCGATCGCGGTCTGGCCGCCGATCTTGCAGTAGATGCCGTTGGCCTTGGTCGGGATCGCGCCCTCGACCACCAGCACGTACTTGCCCTTGTTGGCCTGCATGGCCGACTTGCGCGCGGCCTCGGCCTGGTGGCCCGCCGCCGCCATCAGCGTCTCGTGGTAATCCAGCGAGATCACGTCGAGGATCAGCTTTTCCAGCGTCGGATGCTCGGCGCGCAACAGCGACTCGGAGCAGCCCGTGCACTCCTGGAAATGCAGCCAGATCACCGACGGCCGCTTGGCCGCCTCGATCGCCTTGGCCACCGCGGCCTCGGCGCCAGCCGGCAAGCCCAGGGTCGCCGCCAGCGTGGCGCAGAACTGCAGGAATTCGCGCCGCGGCATTTCCAGGCGCTGTTCGACTTGCTCCAGCGTCTTGCGGCTGGTGTCGAAAATTTCGTTGATGTTGCCCATGTCTGCTGTCCCCCTCCGAGAGCCAGGCCGCGTCCGGACCTGATCAAGATCGGGTAGTGCAAATCCTGGGCCAGCTGCTGAAGGTTTACAACAGATTCAGGGATTCAAGGCCTTGTAAATAATTGGTTTTTATCTAAAGCAATTGGATCGGTTAGTTTATTTCCACTTGACTAACCACTTAATCCACGGCGTGCCGCCGAAACGAGCGCCACAAGGCCAGGTCGTAGGCGATCTTGAGCACGCCGCATGCCACCAGCGGAGCGGCAAGCCAGCCGCCGCCGAACAATAGCCCGGCGAGGGTCGGGCTCAAGGCCGCGGCGAGGCTGCGCGGCACCGCCGTGAAGCTCGCCGCCGCGGCACGCTCGGGCGGCGTCACCACCGACATCACATAGGCCGAGCGCGCCGGCACATCCATTTGCGACAGGGCGGCGCGCAACAGCAGGAAGCTCAATGCCAGCCCGAGATCGGGCGCGAAGGCGGCGAGGATCAGGAACAGGCTGGACGGAATGTGGGTGAACACCATGGTATTCAGCAGTCCGATGCGCCGCGCCAGCCGGGGTGCCGCCAGTTGCGAAAGCGCACCCAGCAGTCCCGCCCAGAAAAAGAAGGCGCCTGCCGCCGTCAGCGAAAGGCCGAAGCGTTCGAACAGCCAGAGGGCCAGCAGGGAGTTCACCACCAGGCCGCCGGCAAAGGCATCCACCGAGAACAATGCCGCGAGCCTGACCACCACGGCGCGCGACGGACCGAGCGGCGACGCCGCCGGCGTCGGAATCCCGGGCAGACGCGCGGGCAGCCGCGCATACAGCAGCCAGATCAGTGCACCGACGCCGGCATAGGCCACGAACATGCAGCGCAAGGCCAGCATCCGGTCGACACCATGTCCGGCAAGCGCGTCGGGCACGGCGACCGCCAGTGCGCCGAGGGCCGCACAGAACGCCCCGATCAGGCTGTAGCGCGCGAACAGGCTGGTGCGCAGATTGCCCTCGGCGGCAAGCGCCAGCCGTGAATGCTCGAGCGGCAGGAACACGCTGACGTCGCCCGCACTGGGGTTCAAGGTGCCAAAAAAGGCCACCAGCAGCAAGGGCCAAAAGTCCGACAGCGCGGCGAAGCCCAGCCCGGTGGCGGTCATCAGCAGCGCCGCTGCCAGCAACAGAAAACGCGGCGCGGCGCGATGCCCCCAGGCACCCAGCGCCAGCGTCGCCAGCGCCGATCCGAGCAGGGTGGCGGTACTCAGCAGGCCGACATGCCAGGTGTCGTAACCCAGCGCCAGCAGATAAGCCGGCAGCAGCACCGCGACATAGCCGTCGACGAACGCGCGCAGGCCACGACCGATCAGGAGCAGGCGCACTTCCGCGGCCGCGTTGGCAGCGAGGCTCATTGCATTTTGATGTTCGTATCGATCACCGCACCAGGGACAGCGCCAGGCCCAGCAGCGCGCAGACGCCGATCACCTTCATGATGTCGGCTTTGTATTTCCACAGCGCAACGAAGGCCGCCGCGGCGACCACCACCGCAAACCAGTCGAAGCTTCCGGCGAAAGGGGCGGCATCGGTGGCCTGGGGCCAGAAGGTGTGCCAGGCGAAGAAGACGGCCAGATTGAGGATGACGCCGACCACGGCCGCGGTGATCGCCGTCAGCGGCGCCGTGAATTTCAATTCGCCGCGCGTCGCTTCCACCAGCGGCGCGCCGGCGAGGATGAAGAAGAAGCTCGGCAGGAAGGTATAGAAGGTCGCCACCGCCGCCCCGGCCAAACCCGCGGCAATCGGGTTGCCCATCACCGCCTTGGTGACGCCGCCCAGATAGCCGACCCAGGTCACCACCATGATCAGCGGCCCCGGCGTGGTTTCGCCCAGCGCCAGGCCGTCCATCATCTGCGGACCGGTGAGCCAGCCGGCGTGCTCCACGGCGCCCTGATAGACATAGGGCAGTACGGCGTAGGCGCCGCCTATGGTCAGGAAGGCTGCCTTGGTGAAGAACTCGCCCATGCGATAGAGCTCGGCGCTGCCGCTGATCGCCAGCATCGAGGCCGTCCAGATGAGCACGAAAGCCGCTACCGTGAAGCCGAGCCGTGCCCAGGAAAACCGCGCGTGCGGCGGCGGCGGCGTATCGTCGTCGATGATCGCCGGGCCGTAGGTTTTGGCGGCTGCGCCGTGGCCGCCGCCACCGCGGAACTTTGCCGGCGCCAGCTTGCCGCCGATGGCGCCGAGAATCGCAGCGGCCAGCACGATCCAGGGGAAATCGATCCTGAAGACGAAGATGCCGACAAAGGCCAGTGCGGCGATGGCCAGCAACAGCAGGTTCCTGATCGCGCGCGAGCCGATGCGCCAGGCGGCGAACAGCACCACGGCGACCACCGCCGGCTTGATGCCGTAGAAGATCCCCTGCACCAGCGGCACGTCGCCGAAAGACAGATAGATCGCGGCCAGCAGCGAGAGCAGCGCAAAGGCCGGCAGGAAGAACAGCACGCCGGCCATCACCCCACCGCGCACGCCGTGCATCAGCCAACTGATGTAGATCGCCAGTTGGGTCGCTTCCGGCCCCGGCAGCAGCATGCAGTAGTTGAGCGCGTGAAGATAACGGTGTTCGGAAATCCAGCGCCGGCGCTCCACCAGATCCTGGTGCATCATCGAAATCTGCCCGGCGGGACCGCCGAAACTGATGAAGCCGAGCTTGAGCCAGTATTTGAAGGTTTCGCCGAGCGTCGGAGGGGACGGTGCGGTGGCGGGAACGTTTGCGTCAGGCATCGGAATTTTCCGGTTGGTAGTTCTTGTAGAGGTTATCGAAAAGCCGGCTCGCATCGATCAGCAGTTTGTCGTCGTCTGGCGCCGCGGCACGGGCGCCGGCCAGCACCGCCTCGATCCCGGCCGCCTCCGCCACCGGCACGCCGCCGACGTCGAGGCAATGCACGATGGCCGCAATGCGCGTCAGCGCCGGATCGCTGTCCAGCCCGAAGCTCGCCGCCAGTACTTCGAAGGTGACGCGGCCGCCGACATGGGTGAAGGCCGCATGGTCGAAATCGAAGCCGAGTGCCGACTTCGGGCATTTCTTCGGATTGTCGAGCCAGAGGAATTTCGCCCTGCGGTCGATGAAGCGGCGGATCAGCCAGGCCGAGGCCATGCGATCGACCCACAGATGCCTGCGCGTGGCCCAGGTCCGGCCCTGAAAGTCGGCGCTGGCGAGACGGCGAATTTCGCCGGCGATGGTCGAAGGTTCGCCGCTGGCCGCCGCTTCGAGCGCCGCCATCGCTGCCAGGGTCTGACGCTGCGCCTCGCCGGGAAAATAGTCGATGGCGACCAGCGCCGCCAGGTCGCGACGCAGGCTGCGCAAGACCTTGACCTCGGTCGCATCTGCCGCGGCCATCGCGGCCAGCAGGCGGGCGTACTCCGCGCCACGATCGAATAGCGCGACCATCTGCGCCTGCTGCCCGTCATCGGTTCCGCCCAGACGGTAAACCTCGGCCGTGCCCTGCACCGCAAGCACCTCATTGGCGATCTGCCCCAGGGCTGCTGCATGTTCGGCCGACTCGGGCAGCAGGTAGACGCCGTCACGCAAGGTAGCGCAACCCAGCGCGCGCAGCGCACGCCAGATGCGCATGCGCCCGGCCGATTGCCGCGTCGGCAGGCTGACAAACAGGGCAAGGAAGTCCATCGGTTGCTTACATCGTTACATTGATGTAACAACTATAACTTGAATAGCAACCTTATAACAAACCACAATGGAGCAGGTCAGTGGCCGTGGCCCGCCTTCGGTTTCGCCGCCGGCGTTGGCGCCGCCGCTTCGGGATAGCGGATCACTACCAACGACTCGTCGGGTTCGAGCCAGAACTCGCCGTGCGGTCCCTTGGCATTGCCGGTGATCAGCAGGATCAGGCCGTCCTCCTGGCGCACTTCGGTGACGGTTTCCCAGGCGAAGGTGGGATGGGCGTTGCTGCCGGTGCCGTTGTAGATGTGGTCGTTCACCCTCACCTCCGACGCCACCACGGTAATCTTGTTGGTCATGACGAGTTCTCCCCCTTGCGCGCAGGCCAGCAGTGTCGCATCAGACGCGTCTGCAAGCCATCGAGAAATGCATTGCAGTCCTGCTCGACCTTGGCGTCGAGCAGGTGATCGGCGCGCGTGATACCGAGGTTGACGGCCATCACCGGCTTGCCCGCGCGGCGCGCGAACTCGACGAAGCGGAATCCGGAATACACCATCAGCGACGAACCGATCACCAGCAGGCCGGCGGCGGCGGCGATCGCGTCCATGGCCGCCGTCACCCGCTGCTTCGGCACGCTGTCGCCGAAGAACACCACGTCGGGCTTGAGCAGGCCGCCGCAGGCAGGACAGTCCGGCACCGAAAATCCGGCGTAGTGCTCCTCGGCCGCGTCGGCATCGCCATCGGGGGCGGCCACCGCAGTTTCGAGCGCCATGCCGGGATTGACTGCAGTCAGCCATTCCTGAACCTGCGCGCGCGGATGACTGCGCGCGCAGGACAGGCAGACCACCGCCGCCAGCGCGCCATGGAGTTCCAGCACCCGGCTGCTCCCGGCCTTGTGATGCAGGCCATCCACGTTCTGGGTCACGATCAGCTCGACGCGGCCCAGGCGTTCCATCTGCGCCAGCGCCTCATGGCCGCGGCCCGGGGCGGCCTGCGCCACCGTCGGCCAGCCGAGAAAGCTGCGCGCCCAGTAACGCCGCCGGGCGCTCGCCGAACGCAGGAAGTCGCGGTGATCGATCGGCTGCGCGCGCTTCCAGTGGCCCTCGCGGTCGCGATAGTCGGGAATCCCGCTGGCAGTGCTGAGCCCGGCGCCGGTAAGCACCACGACCGGGCCCCGCTCCAGCAGGCGCCCGACCGGATCGTCGGGTCGGGCGGAATGGCTGTCGAGATGGGCGGCGGCAATTTTCACTGATGAATCCCGATCCCGAATGGCGATGGGTGATTATCCGGCAAAGCTGGATGTAGTACCCTGCCGAAACCGGTCCGCCCAGGATCGGCACCATAAAAACCACTACCCAAAGGAGAGCACGACATGACTATCAAGTTCACGCGTTTGCCGCAGTTGCTCGGTGCGCTGGCACTGGCAACGTTCCTTGTGCATTCGAACGGCGCCCGCGCCGCCGACGACAGCGCTGCGCTGGCGGGGCTCAAGGAGGGCAAGATTGCATTCGACATCCATGAAGGCAATCCAAAACTGCTGCTGGCCCGACTCAATGTCATCGACGAAACCCGGCAATCGCTGATCCAGCAGGGTGTCAAGCCGCATTTCATCCTGGCGTTCCGCGGGCCTGCGACCAAGCTGGTGCAGACCGACCAGGAAAAGATCAAGCCGGAAGACCGTGAAGGAGCGGCGAAAGTCGCCGCCAAGATCAAGGAAATGAGCAAGGCGCCGGGTGTCGAAGGCTTCGAGCAGTGTGCCATCGCATCGCGGACCCAGGAAACCAAAACCGAACTGGTCCTGCCTGAGGTCCGCGTCGTCGGCAACGGCTTCATTTCGCTGATGGCATACCAGACCAGGGGATACGCCTACATTGCACCTTGAGCCCATGCCCGCCGTCAGCACTCTCCGTGCGCTGACGAACAGAGAAACCGGGCGCGGTGCGGCAACATGGACACAGGTATTGGCCACGGTTCACTGCCATCCCCCTGACGGTGACCGTGGTGCAATGCCCGGCCCGGAGCGCAGCATCGGCTCCGGGCCGCTTTTCATTTGCCACGCTCGAACGCCACGCAGGAAGGACACATGAATCGTAGCGCGCAGGTTCCGCATCGAACTGCCGCGGCCACGGTGATCCTGGTGCACGGCCTGTGGACCCCGGCCGCGATATTCATGCTGCACAGCCACTGGCTGCGGCGCGACGGCTACCGCACGCTGCGCTTCGGCTACCCGAGCGTGCGGGCCGGCCTGGCGCAGAACGCGCAGCGCCTGAAGCGCTTCATTGCGTCTGTCGAAGCCGATGAAATCCATCTGGTCGGCCACAGCCTGGGCGGACTGATCATCCTCGACATGCTGCGGCAGGCACCCGATCCGCGCCTGCGCCGGGCGGTGCTGCTCGGCACTCCCTGCGTCGGCAGCCACTGCGCGCAACGACTGGCAGGCGTGACAGGAATGCCCGCGCTGCTGGGGCGTTCCATCATCGAGTGGCTGTCGCGCGCACCGCAGGACATGGCCGCGCCGCAGACCGCCGTCGCCGTGGGCGTGCTGGCCGGCACGCGCAGCGCGGGCCTGGGCCGCATCGTTCCCGGCTTGCCGCGCCCCAACGATGGCGTCGTGACGGTGGCCGAGGCACGACTGCCCGGCGCCGCCGACTTCATCGTCCTGCCGGTGGCGCACTCGGAAATGCTCGCCTCGCGGCGCTGTGCCGCACAGATAGCGGCGTTCCTGGGTACTGGCAGCTTTCTGCACCATGCACAGACTTAGGCACAGGGCCCTGCGCCCCATGCTGGCCGTCCTTCTGGCCGCCCTTCTGGCCAACTCGCTGGCCGGGTGCAGCAGCGTTGGCTATTACGCCCAGGCCGTCGGCGGGCACCTCGAGCTGATGCGTGCCACCCGGCCAATCAGGGATGTCATGCAGGATCCGGCCGGCGATCCGGCGCTGGCGAAGAAACTGGCGGAGGTCGAGGCCATGCGCGAGTTTGCCAGCCGCGAGCTGGGCCTGCCGGACAACAACAGCTATCGCAGCTATGCGGACGTCGGACGCCCCTACGTGGTGTGGAACGTGTTCGCCGCGCCCGAGTTTTCACTGGAGCCCAAGCGCTGGTGCGTGCCCGTCGCCGGCTGCGTGAATTACCGGGGCTACTACGATCGAGAAGACGCCGAGCGGCTCGCCGCCGAATTGCGCGAGGAAGGCTACGACACGTATGTCGGTGGCGTGGCGGCCTACTCCACCCTGGGCTACTTCGACGACCCGGTGCTCAACACCTTCCTGCGTTTGGGCACGCTGGAAGTGGCGCGCACCGTATTCCATGAACTGGCGCACCAGCTGATCTATGTGCAAGACGATTCGACCTTCAACGAGTCCTTCGCCACGACCGTGGAAAAAGCCGGCATGCGGCGCTGGCTGGCCCGCCACGGTACGGCCGAACAGCGCGCTGCATTCGAACTGCAACAGGAACGCAAGGCGGCCTTTACCGGCCTGATTCGCAATGGCCGCAAGCAGGCTGTCGCGCTGTATGCGAACAACGACTCTGCCGAGCGCAAGCGCGACGCCAAGGCCGGTTTGTTCGGCGCATTGCGACAGGACTACACCCGGCTGAAGGCTGGCTGGGGTGGCTATTCCGGCTACGACAGGTTTTTCGGCGAGGGACTGAACAACGCGAAACTGGCGTCGCTGGCGCTCTACAGCGAGCTGGTGCCGGCATTCGACCGCCTGCTGGAAATCGAGAACCACGACCTGCCGCGCTTCTACCGCCGTGTCGCGACGCTCGCGGCGCTCGACAAGCAGGCTCGGCGCCGCGCGCTGACCGAGCTGGTGCCCGCGTCCCGCGCCACAGGGCAACTGCACAGCGAAGTCGCTACCGCGCGCGACGAGCGCAACATGTAGTTACTACGATTCGAGGAGACTGGCATGCGTTCAACCAGGGCGTCAGCCGCGGTAGCCCGCCTAAACCGGCGCAGCGAGGGACGTGACTATGCGCTGGTGCTCACCAACACCGGCCTGTTCAAACTGCGCGAGCGGACCGTGGACGGCGTCAGCGAGCTTTGCGACCCACTGACGCTCGACGAATTTGTGCGTTTTGTCGATGCCATGGGCCCGCAAAAACTCGTCCGCATCACAAAAAACGAGGCGGAATTTGCCAGGCAGTTGGTCAAGAAACCGAAGACCTAGACCGACGGCCGTGGGCTGAACCGAGGCCTGGTCCAAGACCCCGTCGCGATGGCAGTGGCGGTAAAGAGCGGGTAGTCGGAACCATCTTTCAGGGTTTCAAATCCAGAACCGGCGTATCAGCAAAGGCATCGATGCCGTCGATCTCAATCACGTTGCCTTTCACGCTGACGATTCCCACCTGGCTCAGCGCAATCAGGTTAGGCCGCAGCGGCGAGCGCGTGGCAAAGACACCTCGTAGCGGATTGTCAGGATTGCCATGGGGATGAACCTGCAGGACCGCGCGCTTCTCCGGCGTATCGTTGCGATCGAACCAGTACAACACCCAGATCGACTTCAACTCCTCAACCCCCATCAATGCCGGTTGAAAGCGTTTGTCGATTTCGATGAAAGTCTTGCCGCCCGCCTTGCGCACCCAGCCGACCGGGCTTATCGTAAATACCGGCGTGACGCCTTGCGCCGGCTCGGCAAGCAGTGGCGGGTTCCAACCGGCAGCCAGAATCAGTACGGCGAGCGAAAGTAGGGCGCGCTTGCAGCTGCAACTCTTCCCGAAAAACATGGCGGATCCCCCTCCTCACGATGACGGAATTGTGCCGCAACCCTGCTCAGGAGTCGGCGCTGGCGGGACGGCGGCCTCTGTCGCAAAGGGGTCAGTTCTATGAGTGCTCAGTGCCTTTGCTGTCATTCGAGCTTTTGGAAAGCGGACGTTCAACGAATGAAAGGGACTTCCCCGTCCCGAGGCTGCGGCGGAAGCCGCAAACGGCAACGAGTGCCATGATGGGATTTCGCGATCACATCAAAACCACGAAAGGGGAAGTCCATGAGCAT
>JALHPU010000042.1 GCA_022842325.1 Sulfuritalea sp.
GACGTTGATCGATACGGCGAGGTACCGTCCAGCCAAGACACCTATGGCCAGCAGCCAAAGATAACCGGGTGCGTTTTTGGCAAGGTGCCGATAGATGAGGTTGAGCATCAGAGGATGCTGAGCCTGTCATTACTTTTGTGTGTGAGGCATAACATGTTGCAAAAGGAGCATGTATGCCAAGCAAGACCCGCAAGAAGAAACCGGCAGCGGCGCTGCCGAGTATCCCGAAAGAAATCATTGATCAGTTTGTCAGTGGCCCGATGACGGCGGAAGCGGTCAATACGGCCTCGATGGCCTTCAAGAAGGCGCTGATCGAACGCGCACTGGGCGCCGAGCTCAGCCACCACCTGGGCTACCCGCCCGGCGCGGACAAACCCGGAAACACCGCCAATCACCGCAACGGCGTGAGCGGCAAGACCGTCCTGACCGACGACGGGCCGCTGCGGATCGAGGTCCCGCGCGACCGAGCGGGCAGTTTCGAGCCCGTGCTGATCCCCAAGCATGAGCGGCGTTTCACCGGTTTCGACGACAAGATCGTCGCCATGTACGCGCGCGGAATGACGGTACGCGAGATCCAGGGCTTCCTGGTCGAGCAGTACGGCACCGAGGTGTCGCCCGACTTCATCAGTTCGGTCACCGATGCCGTGATGACCGAGGTGACCGCCTGGCAGTCGCGCCCCCTGGAACCGATGTATCCGGTGGTCTTCTTCGATGCCCTGCGGGTCAAGATTCGCGAAGACGCGGTGGTCCGCAACAAGGCCATCTATCTGGCTCTGGGCGTCCTGCCTGACGGCACGCGCGACATCCTGGGCCTGTGGATCGAGAACACCGAGGGCGCCAAGTTCTGGATGAAGGTCTTCAATGACCTCAAGACCCGCGGCGTGGCCGACATCCTGATTGCCGTCACCGACGGCCTGAAGGGCATGGCCGAAGCGCTGGAAGCCGTGTTCCCGGCCACCACGCTGCAGACCTGTATCGTGCATCTGATCCGCAACAGTCTGGACTACGCGAGCTGGAAGGACCGCAAGGCGCTGGCGGCGGCGATCAAGCCCATCTACACGGCGCCCAGCGCCGAGGCCGCCCAGGCGGAACTGGACGCGTTTGCCAAGGGCTCTTGGGGTATCAAGTTCCCAACTGTCGTCGCGGCTTGGCGCCGGGCCTGGGACAAGGTGATCCCGTTCTTTGCGTTTCCCGCTCCGATCCGGCGGGTGATCTACACCACCAATGCGATCGAGAGTGTCAATGCCCGCTTGCGCAAGATCATCAAGACGCGGGGGCACTTCCCGAGCGATGACGCGGCCACCAAGCTGATCTGGCTGGCCTTGCGCAACATTACCGCCGACTGGGGTCGCGCCGTCAAGGATTGGAAGGAGGCGATGAACCAGTTCGCCATCCTCTATGCCGATCGCTTTGAGGCGGCCTGTGGCTAAAATGACCGCCGACTTTCCCACCGCGCCGCCCGCCTACGGTCTAGAGGGACCTTCGGCAGGCGGCACCGTGGAAAAGTCTCTTCCCGCTTCACACACAGAAATTCAGACACTCCCCACCAGGTCCGTATTCAACAAGCTTCCCATTCTTCCATCCAGCCACAACGCGGCCCGCATCGACGGCGTCAAGGGCAGCTTTCTGCGTAGCCGTTTGGGCAGCACGCAGAACTATTTCGAGTGGAAGATCGGCAAGATGCGTTCTCACGACAATGATCCTAGGCGCAGAATTCGTGGCAGTCAAATGTTGATGTACGGCCGACAGATACACGCAACGACAGTGTCGCTGCGTGGTCAGCAGTGGCAACTCCCCCGATCCCGAATCAGACCCTGGGATGCCATCCACTGCCGCAACTTCATATCGGCATGAGCACGCCGCCAATCCAGATCGTCGCCGGGTCTGGCACCGATCCAGGGTTCGAAGCGGCGCGCCATGGACGACAGATAGCCCCCCGGCCGTCCGCGCAGTACCCGCGTCACCGCCCTGAGAGTTCGCAGCTCGGATTCCGCGAACTCCTGCCTCAGCAGGACAGAATCAATATTCTTTTTCCTCGCCTGATACGCATAGACACGGTAGCGCCTGGATTCCTGGATATGTTCGTCGATCAGGCCATCCCTGATCAGCACCCGACGCACCGTGTCCATCTCGGAGGCCTCGGGGCCGAAGGGCCAGCGCGAATAGGCCGCGCCGGAAATGGTGCGTCCGTTCTGAAGGAGGTGGACCAGGTCGGCAAACCATATCAACCTGTTCAGGGCATGACGACCGACGCTTTCTCCTGTAGTCAGCAGGACCACCATCGCGGCCAGGCGGTCAAACGAGCAGGGGATGGATTTCATGGGATCAGTGTCCAGCGGGGATTAGCGGAGCGACTTGGAAGGCGATTCGCTTCCTGTG
The DNA here is from genome assembly GCA_022842325.1 of Sulfuritalea sp. Taxonomy (GTDB): domain Bacteria; phylum Pseudomonadota; class Gammaproteobacteria; order Burkholderiales; family Rhodocyclaceae; genus Sulfuritalea. The sequence goes on from JALHPU010000042.1 coordinate 2,380, forward strand.
ATTGACCAGGGCCATGTTGTCCTGGAACTTGCGCGTCTCGCGACAAGCTCTGCTTTCGCCGTCGTCGCGAATGCGAAGCGCGACTCGTTCTTTCGGCGTCGGCAGAGTCGGGTGCCCGGAAGGCGAGCGTGCGTTGAGTCATGATGCGAACAAGATAGCATCGAGCGTCATTCACGCAAGGGCGTGTGGGCACGGGTGAGATTGTGTAGCGGCTACAGTTGTCCCGAAATACGAACTGGACGTCACTGGGGATCGCGCCAACCTGCAAATCCGGCACGCCTATTGTCTGGGCGCCGTCTCCACTTTCGCCGCTGTGGATATCGGCGCTGACTCCGGCTTTACGGTGATTGGTTTGGGTATATCCGCCAAGCCCAGCTGAACCAACCGCCGCGACCCCTCACCTGCCTTGATGAAAAACTGGACCAGGGTTGCGGTTTCTTCCCCGGATTGCCGAATCCAGCTGCTTCCCGTGGCCGATTCGCCGGGGAGCAACACAATCGAGTCCCCCCGGGCATTCAGAAACACGCGATTCTTCAGTTCGTTAATTCGCGCCATGGGCGTGTCGTACATCGTATGCGCGACCGCCGCTTTCACGCCCACGAGCGCCGCCAAGGATCCCAAGGGGCCAAGAAACCCCCCGGCAATTCAACCGCTCCCGCGCGGGATCGCCTTCATTTTCATCGGGTCCGGTCGATCAGTTGCACCGCGCGTCCCCTGGATCAACAAGAGTGCCGCTTCCTTGCTCCTCCATGAACCAGCGCTTTACCACAGGATTCGGCAAGCCGTTTTCACGGGACACGATGACCGCCGTGTAGCACGGTGGCAGGGCATCCAAAGGAAGTTTACGAAGGCCTTCGGCGGCGCTAAGGCCGTTCTTCTCAATGCGATGCAAGTAGCCACTCTCGTCGATGACGCGCTGGAAGGCTCCTGTGTTCAAAACGGAGATCCGGACATTGATCGGATTGATGAGGTCGACGCCCCACTTCTGTTCGAGCTGGTGCGTGTGTCCGTAAACGAACACGCGTGCCGCAGGATACTTGCCGAGCCGACCACTCAAATGATCGCGAAGCACCCACTCGCGGGGAATCAGATTCGACTCCAACAGATAGCCGAGGTGTGGTGTTTCGCACTTTGGGTCATCCTTTCCCGCTCGGATGGCAACCTGATCGCACAGGAGGCGTACCTCACTGTCTGAAAGAGAGCCCGGGGCCTGCACCAGCTCGTCCAATTTGTTCCGCAACGACCGAGCTTGATCGGTTTCCTCGAGCATCGCCTGTCTGAATGGGTCGTTCGGCTCAAGAGAATTCGCGACCAACTTGTGGCCCATCTTCCTGGCGATGGCGACGTTCCACGTTGGGCGCTTTTTGGCCTCTGGCTCCGGGCCGAGGAAGTACCCCTTTTGATTCCAAGATGTCTCGAACAGATTAAACAGAATAAACCGTCCCACATCCGCAATGGAATTCCACAGTCCGCGGTCAGCCATACGATAGCGGGCGCCAGCGGACTCCGGGCTCAAGTTGTCGATAATCGGATACTCTCGCTCCTCGTCATTGAACAGCTTCTGCACGAAACGCTCGCCCCAAGGCCTAACAATGAACGCGTTGTTCTTGTCGGTTCCCAAGATCGTGGGCCATGCATCGTAGCGGTTCACATCGGTTCCAATCTGATGACCATGCTCGGCGAGGACACGGTCGTCTTGCGAGGTCCAGATGCCACTTGCGACGAAGTTGATCCGTCCGCTGTCCGCGTGCAATGCCTCCCCGAGTGGGCGCCATACGGGTTCCAGCAGCAGTGCCGAATCGTGGTTGCCTGGAATGATATGCAGCCGGTTCGTGCCACGCTGGGAGAAACTGCGCAGTGCCTGAAGGGCCTTTGAATGGGCTCGAACAACAGTGGTCGAGATCTCCTGCATTTCTGAGACCGTACAACCCAGTCCCGCATCCGGGCCTGTGCAAACCACATTCGCCGGCGGCTGCCACAACTCGAGAAAGTCCCCAAGCACCACCAAGTCGACCTCGTGGTTGCCCTTCTCCGAGATGTGTTCAAGAAAGCCCTGCAGTGCGCTATCCCAGCGGAAATCCTCCGTTGCGCTCCAAGTGCCGTCGTCCTGCTTTCCGAGACCGAGATGTATGTCGCTGATGAAGACAAGCAGCCGCTCACCTGATGGCGGGGGATCGAACTTGGTGCTCGTGAGCGCAGTTTCCGCAGAGCCCATCTGCTGAGCGAAGGATGGTGTTGCCCAGAGCAGCAGCAGCGCGACCGAAATAGCAACCCGCGTCATCGTCCGAATCATCATGCCTCCTCTCATCCCTATTGCTTGCACAGCCGCATGTTGTAGTCCCCGAGAATCAGGAACTCGAGGCTCATCTCGTTGAGCTTGATCTTGAGTTTCGCGAAATCTTCCGCGGTGCGCTTCGTCGCCGCCTTGAAGAGTTCAGCCACAGTCGGTGTGTGCCCTGCCAAGCGTTCGGCATGAATGACGGAGACCATGTTTCTCGCGAGCCGGATGCCATAGTCCGCGCGCACCGGAAATGGCGACACAATCATCGCATCCATGCCGTTCCGGTTCAGTTTCTCCAGGATGACGCGGTTGTCGCCCTGTGGACTTCCCATGGAACAGGCGGACAGCACTGCCACGCTGCCCGCCGAGAATTTCCGGCCCACCTGTTCGCGAATAATTCGATTCTTCTGCGATTCGAACCACAGGTTCCCGTCAGCCTGATGCGCCAGGAGCAGAAGGCCTTCAGGCTTCGCCGTTTCTACGGTCCCGCCAGGCGCCAGCCAAGTCGAGAGATCCGCCAGGCTCCGGAGCCAATGCTCTTTTCCGTCCGCCTGATTGGCGAGCGCAACGCCGGTCATGTCGACAGCTCCGACCCCGTCCAAAGTTTCCGGGATACCGAATGTCCAGGGCTCGATGCAAGTTTTTCCGTCGCTCACATAGCGTTCCCGTGGCAGCGGCTGAATGAGTGTCACCGGTCGCGAAAGCACGGGGTTCTTCGCCCGCGCAGCAAGCAGTCCCAGCGGTAAATAGATCGGGTCGTTGTCCACCGAGTACATGCGCACCACAATCATCGGCGTATGCGTGACCTTGCGCACGGTGTCCTGCAACGCGGCGAGTGCAAGTTTCGCCTCCTCGTCCTGTTCGTCGCTCGATCCGGAGAAAAGTTTCCACCGCAAGCTCTCGGCCACTGCGCTGTAGGGGTTATCGACTGCGTTGCCGGCCATATCGACAGTGTTGTCGGCCTTTTCGCGGGCCGTCTGTATTACGGACAACATCTCGCCGGGCTTGGCCAGATAGTCGCTTAACGTGGATTCGAGCTCCCATGCGTAGACTCCGCGGTCTTTGATTGTCGCCTTTCCTTGGGCGGCTTGATAGCGCAACTTGTCTACCAGAACCGCCACCGTGCGTCTCTTCGTCATGCTCTGCTGAAATTCAAAAATATGCAGGGCAGCGTCGATGCTGTCGCTCGCCCCAGGACCGCGGTCAAGCGACGGTGAAAGGAGCGTTGCAAACCCTCCGTGAAGCGCTTCCCCGTCTTTGCCGCAGGTCTTCCCATTTCCGGGCCCAGCGCCGACCGTAACTGTATGAATGAGGTTGTCTAACGGGAACTGTCCCGATTCGTCCCAGATCGAAAGCGCGATCGAGGCGCATCCGTCACGCTTACCCACGACGTTGAATTCGATAGCGCCGGCGCGTGTCGCTTTTGCGAAGTCGGCAAGCGGTAGCGCTCCTTTTCGATACTGGGCCAGGAGTGGGTTCTCAGCCGCTTCGGCTTGCTTCACAAGCAGCCGGTCGAGCTGGACTGTCATGGGTTTGCGGGAGGGTGATTCGCCAGCAAACTCAAGGACGCCACCCACGAGAATAGGATGGATGATGAAGGAAATCTGCTTCCGGTTTTGATCGATGGCCTTCTTCAGTTTGCATAGTGTCTCCCGACCTACTCCAGCGCTTTGACCGACCTTGTACTGGTACTGCGACAGGTCGAGAATGAAGGTGAATACTTTGCCCCTCTCCAACGCGCCGACGGGCTTACCGTCGTCCTCGAACCGGCTGTTCCAATAGGCGTCTTCGATCCGGCCCGTCTGGTCAGTGACCACGGCCATGCTGTCACAGTCCGCGACAGCTGGCGGTGGCGACTTCGAGGCAGCCATAGTCGGTGCTGGGGGCGGCGTAGGCAGTGGCGGTGCAGAAGCGACTGGTTGCGGAAAAACAGTGACTGGTTGAGGTGTAGCGGCGGTGGCCGGCGATGCGGCAGCAACCGGCAGGGTATCCTGAAGCAACCGGTGGTACCGATTGGGGTGCAGTTGATTTCGAGGAGATGCCTTTCTTAACTTCTTCCTTCTTCTCGTCTTTTTTTTCGACAGACGAAGTCGCTTTCGGTGCCGTAGGTGATGGGCTGCCGAATTCGCCAGCCGCCTTCTGGACCATGGTCCATTGACCCGCGCCGATATGCGAAAGCGCTACGAATTGCTCTGGAGTCGTGGCAACGGGTACCGCGCCGACTTTGGCGAACTGCTCTCTGGCGTCCGACGTATTGACGATCTTCACGATCTCGGCGTTCAGCCGCGTCACGATCTCGCGCGGAGCATCAGGCGGAAGAAGCACGCCGAATTTGAACGCAACGTCGAAACCTGGTAGCCCTGCCTCGGAAAATGTTGGCAATTCGGGTTCGAGCTTGGAGCGCTTGTCTCCCGTAACTGCCAGCATTCGCGCCTTGCCGTCTCGCGCGAGCGCTTTCGCTGCTGTCAGCGGGGCGAAGGTCAACTGCACGTTGCCGCGCGACAACGCGGTGCGTGCCGCACTGTCCGTCACGTACGGCACTTCCTTAATGGAGGTCTTGGTCAGCGCCTTGAATTGCTCGCCGGCAAGGTGTCCCTGACTACCCGGTCCAGACGAGCTGTAGGCGAGCTGGTTTGGCTTGGCCTTTAGAAAATCGACCAGCTCGGGCACAGACTTGATCCGGAGTGAGTTATCGATGAGAAGCACGATCGGCATCTGCGCAACGAGCGATACGGGCGTGTAGCTCTTCGCTAGATTCAATGGTCCCAGTGAATCAGAGGCCCTCTGCTGGAGCGCATTGATATCTCCTAGCACCATCGTGTAGCCGTCGGCCGGTGCCTTGGCCACCGTGTTGAAGGCGATCATGCCACCGGGGCCTGGATGATTTTCCACGACCACCGGCTGGCCAAGGCTCGCGGTGAGTTTCGTCCCGATGGTACGCGCCATCATGTCGGTGGGGCTTCCCGCAACCGCAGGTACGACCATGTGGAGGGGCCTACCAGGATATGGCTGGGCGGCGCACTGGAGAGACGTCACCATCGCACACAAGATCCCCAAAACGAAGAACCACCACAGCCGGAGCATTTTCATGGAACCTCCTCCTCTGCCATCCCCAACACCGGTCCAATGCCTGTCGGCACCGCGCTGTGTTTGCTATTTGGCCGGTGCGTTTCGGGATGCAGCTTCTCGCTGCATCCGTTCCTCTGCTACCCTCACTGCCGCCTCCAGTAACTGCTGTCGGGGAAAGCGGTTCTGATCGACGAGCGCCCCGGCGAGCGCTGGTACCTGCGTCTCAAATGGCAGCGCAACTGCCCAGTGATCCGCGTTGACGAAACCGAGCAATGTGCTGCCCGGAACAATGGCATCGAAATAGATCACTTGGCTGTCGTTGCGCGGATCCACAGTGCTCAGTAGCGTGTGCAGCGGCCGCAAGATTGCCGACACCCGATCCGGGGCAGGCATTGCGACTACCGAGAACGAAGCGATATCGGCAGGCATCGCGTGCGATGCAAGCCAGCCCATCCGTACGGCAGGCGTTAGACTCCTGATCTCTCCGTGGTCGACGACATCACAACTGGCGTACGGAAGAATGCCCGCCGAGCGTTCGTACAGATCTTCAATCCCCTCTGCAATTGGTGTGCCGTTTACGACGCCGGCAAAACTTATCAGCGCCGCCACGTGCGGCCGCATTTCGGGATATGTGACCAGTGCAACCATACTGTCTGGCGTGCCTTTCGAGTACGCGACCAGAATGAATCGCCGGCCGGGTCGCTCAGCTGCCACCTTCAACACATAGTCCCGGATGATGGTGGCGTTGTGCTCTGAACTTGCGCGTCCGCGCACGGGAACTACACTGGAGCGGTACCCGAAGCGAGCCAAATGTGCGGTCGCGTCCCCGAAGATGGCCACCTGATTCGATACGCACTCGCCAAATATTCCCGGCACGACGAGAAGATCGTACGCGACCCGCGGTGACTCCAGAACGGGGAGCGTCTCAGATGCCGCCTCATCGGACAAACGATGCAGCCACACAGCGCAACCATCGTCGGCTGGAACACTATCGCGTTTGACGGCTGCACAGAAGATCGAACGGAAACTCGCGCGCCCGTCGACGATTGACGTCGCGAACAACGGCAATCGCGCCACAGCGGGCACAGAAGCACTATATCGTTGGAGCGGTGTTGCACAGCCACCGAGAATCCCCGCAATGGCCACGCAAAGAACATAACGCGACAAATTCACGGCAGTCCCTCCGCCCGTCGCAGCAGACCTATTTGGCACCGGTCTTAAGCTTTAATCATCCCATTGCATGTTGTATATGTCAATTGCACGAAAGTGATATCCGCCGGGAAGTCGTCGATTCGATTGTCCGGTCGTTTCTCGGCGGCTCTTGTCCGCAGGTTATGCAAATGAAAAGGACAATGAAATGGGGAGGAACCTTCTGCAAACTCGGAAGTGGATCGACTAGGCAGAGGTCGGATCGCCATTAGTTAGCCGCCTCAATCCGAATACGTGCTTTCTCCAGAATCCGCAGCGGCTCATGCACCATCGTGACAACCGGGTCAATCTTCTTCGGGCTCAGGTCTTCACCCAGATTGACATCCACGTCGAAGAGAATGCGAGACAGGTCGGCACACCTCAGCAAGAGTGACTCGTGTGAGTCCTTGGTTACGCGGATCTTGAGTTTTCCATCCCTAAGGAGCGAACTGAGATCTGGATCTACTGCCCGCCCATTGATCGCTGCGTATCGCGTACGGTCTTCAATTCCTTCCAGGCCTTGTAGAGGTAGATCGGACCGACCACAATGCCGATCACCGCTGCGGCGCCCGCCTGCACTGCCAGGTTCAGCCAGCGCATGGACATGAAGATGTAGCCGCCGCTGGGCGCGAAGTAACGCCGCAGGAAACTCCATCCCGGCGGGAAGAATGCCGCCATCAAGGAATACAGGACGAGATCCGCCAGCGGCACGTGACCCCACAGAAGGACAGGGGTTACGATCCCAAGGGCAGCCATCAGCGCCAGTTGTTTCCACAGCGACGTGGAAACGTTCTGATTAATTGCCAGGGCGCAGTTCCCGCATAGCGGCGGCGTAAACACCGACACGCACTCGGGACAAAGCCCTCTCCCACAACTGTTGCACGTGCCTACCGCGCCCAACTCGATGTGTTCTGCACAATTCATGTCTGCTCCTCCCGGTAACCGCACTATTTGAATGGTTATCAGGTCGGCATACTAAGTAATCCTTAGTATGCCGTCAATCAGTTTCCTAAGACTCTCTTAGTCCTTATCAAAGGGGACTAAACATGGAGGGGAAGGCGACGTTCGCCAGGCGATTACGGGAGGCTCGCGAAGCGGTCGGTATTTCTCAGAAACAACTGGGTGTTCTTGCCGGGATCGACCAGTTCGTTGCCAGCGCCCGGATCAATCAGTATGAGCGTGGCAAACACGTCCCGGATCTGCTCACTTCGCAGCGGCTGGCGGCTGAACTGAAGGTTCCCGTGTCCTATCTCTACGAACCGGATGACAACCTCGCGGCCTTGCTTCGCATTGCAGGCCGGTTGCCAAGCCACAAAATGCGAAAATTGCTCAAGGCGCTCAGCGATGACGCAGCATCCTGACCTGACGGGGACGCAAGTATTGGTCAAGCCGGCGGCTTGGCTACCGCGTAGCCGAATCGAAAGCCGATGCTTACGGTGGCAACTGACGGACGGGCCAACAGTCAGCAGTCTCTAAGAGGAATATCCAGTACGAACGCGAAATTACGCGACATGGGTGTCAGAACTTGATGAAACTTGATTTCTCTGGAGGTGAGGTTTAGAATAGCTCCGCTCATGGAAAAGATCATCAACGGCGAAGCCGTCAAGCAGTCGCTTACGAAAATCGGATGGTCACAGAAACGTTTGGCGGCGGAATTAGAGGTTTCCTCACAAGCCGTCACCAACTGGATCAAGGGCGTCGATTTTCCACGTCCGAATAAGCTGCTCAAGTTGGCGACGACGCTCAGCCTCGGTTTCGAGCAGCTTGTCAGTACTACGGCGAAGCAGCCAGTCGTGGCCTATCGGAAGCGGGGCGGGACCAAGACCACCGAGCAACATTTGCTCAAGGCAATGGCCATGGGGGCGCTACTCAAGCCACTCGTGCACTACCTGCCGCCACTGCGTGCTCTGCGCACCCAGATTTCAGCCCCCTCCGTCAGTTACGAGTTTGTACAAAACGCAGCTGCCGCAATCCGAGAGAAGATTGGAGTGGGCGCTGAGGCCATACTGCTGTACGAGCATTTAATTGACGAATTTCAAATGAACGATGCTGTAATTGTTCCCGTTATGTGGGGGAGCAAGCAACAGCATGGGAATGCGCTTCATATTTTCCTGCCCGAAGAAAACGTAACCTTCATTTACTTGAATCTCGATACTTACCTCGAAGACTTCAAGTTTTGGATGGCCCATGAGCTTGCGCATGTGTACACGCAGGATTTGGCAGGAAAAGAGGAAGGCGAAAACTTTGCGGACGCGCTTGCGGGGGCCTTGCTATTCCCGCGAGAATTAGCCGAGAAAGCCTACGTCGCCGCAAACCACGCGAAAACTGTCTCCACCAAAATTTCTGCCCTTCAGCGATTTGCGACGGAACACCGAATCTCGTTGTTTAGCGTTTTTTGCGAGGTGCGACATTACGCCAAGGAATCGGGACTGCCGCAGCTGCAGGTGGAAGATCGAGATATCCATGCCGTACGAAATCATCTGCGCGGTCCGATGGTCAGCGAGTCGCTGTTCAAGCCGGTCCCACCTGAGGCCGGTCGCTACATTGCTGCCGCCCATTCGATATTCAAGTCCTCATTTTTCACCGCTCTCCAGAAAATGTTACGGGAACGCAACACCGGTGCAGGGTACGTCCAGCAGGTCTTGGACGTGTCAATGAAGGACGCTACCGCGCTCTGTACTGAGTTAATGAGTTGACCCTTGTTCTCCTTGACACCAATGCTTACCTTCGTCTGGCGAAGCGAGTTCGCCCGATGCTCGGGAAGCAATTTGGAGACAAGGGATACGTATTAACGATCCTTAGGGATGTTGAAGACGAAGTTCGCCGCAGCAGCGCTCTTCGCTTCAAATTTCCGTGGTTTGATGAGCCGGAACTTTCCGCTGAGCGTCTTTCAGCACAGGTTCGTCTCAGCCCAAGCGAGAAGCTCACCATCTCGACGGCACAGAGCATTCTTCGTGGGACGGTATTGTCGGATGTCACCCGCTACTGCCAAGACGGCTCACCTCCTTCCGCCGTTGACTGCTTCGTTTTGGCCTTTGGTCAAATTCGCCCTGCGATAGTTGTTACCGACGATATCGGCATGCACCTGCTTGCGAAAGACTTTGATATTCCGATATGGCATGGATATGAACTACTCGCGAAGATGAGGACGCACAAGGTAGTCACCAACGATTTGGTGCGCGAGATCTACGAAGCCCTGGAGCGCAACGGAGATATGACAGCAAGCTGGAATAAAGCCAAGCACACTACTTTCGTCAAAGTTTTCGGGAAGGCGCCGTTCTAGATGTGACGTTCGTCGCCTATGCCGCCCATGGCTGTGCTTGCACAATATCGGGGAATACCCAAGGGATCAGTGCAGCTCCGCGTTTCAGAAGCCATTCACGGATAGGGCAGACTTTTTGCATTGCGTGGTGTATAAGTTCTGATACGCCTTGAAAAGGAGCTTATGGACAAGAAGCCACTTGAATGGTGCGGATCGTCCTATCGAAATATTACAGATCAATAACTCTTCACTCCGAGTGCCCGAAAGGAAGCTGGCTACCAACTTGGGCAGGTTCAAGCTGGACTGGAATCAGCCCGATGGAAACCCCCCCGCGTCAGAATAGTTGTCGCCCCGATATGATCTCGAACTTGGGGGCGATAAGGATGAACGATGGCTGGTTTCGGGTGATGTATGTGGCGAAATTTCATGAAGCGGTTTATGTGCTGCATTGGTTTAAGAAGAAGGCGAACGCCACCAGCAATCACGATAAGGAAATCGCAAAGGTCCGTTACAAGGCCGTCATCCTGGAAAGGGGCAAGAAATTAACATCGATACCAAAATCAGGCACATCACCCCGGCTGATGGGAACATCTTCCTTGATCTGGGCTTCCCTCCGGAAGAGGCTGCGAAGCTTCTCGCGGAAACGGATAAAGTCATTTCTGAAAAGTTGGCCATCAAGGAGTCCTTGATGACCGAACTGGCCCAGTGGATTGATGAGAAGAAGCTGAAACAAGCGGACGCTGCACAGATTCTCGGCGTCACGAGGCTGCGTGTCTCTGACGTAATCAACAAGAAATCCGTCAAATTCACGATTGATGCCTTGGTGGACATGCTGGCCCGGACAGGCAAGCACGTTCAGTTGTCAGTGCAATAACTATCGCAAGCCCGCGCAGTTTGCTGCCGAGGGTGGCGCCCGTAAATGGCTGGAAACCGCGGTAGCCGAGCGGTAAAACGCGGCAGCGAGTTTCCTTGAACTGGATCGAGGTGTCCTCCGAGAGGCCCGCTCAAAACTGGCAGCAAAGCAGATGCTATCTGTACGCCGGATCCTTACAGTTGTTTCCGGCTTCGAACACGGCCTCTGTTCTTTCCAATCCCCAAATCTTCCGCCCGGCCCGTTTCGGGTTGTCCTGGTAGTGGCGGTTTCGCTCGTTGAAGTAGCGGTCGATGGCTTCGGTAGCGGCCTTCACAGAGGGATAGTCACTTTTATGAATGATCGCCCGGGACATTCCACTGAATACCGACTCGATCACGTTGAGAAATTGGGCCGAGGCCGGCAGAGGGACAAGCTCCAGTCTGGGGAGAGTGCCCCGTAGCTGGTTGTGGTCCTCGACGAACGCCAGAAGCTCTTTGGACATGTGCCACGAAGCAGCATCCCACGAGAGATAAAGCGTTTTGGCGTCGCTATATTTGTCGATAAGGGCCTTCGCCATTCGGATCATCTCGCTAGTGTTCTTGGCCTTTGAGTAGAAGTGGGTGACCTGGTTGCCTGAGAGTTCCAGGGCTGCCGTGGCGATGAGCCAACCTTTGGATTTCTGCCACTGAGGAACCGTGGGCTGGAATCCTGGTTCCGCCAGGACGCGCCCCGCCTTGGCCTTGATCGTAAACGGCCCATATTCGTCTATGGAAAAGAACCGCTCGTTCTCCCCAAGCTTGGAAAGAACGTCCTGAACATGTTCAAGTTTCTTCCTGTAGTCCGGATCGCTGCTCGTAAGCACCACCTTGGCTGACTTCCACCTAAAGCCGGCGTTCTTGATGGCTTGTCGTATGACATCGTCGCTTACGGGGTGCCCCCGATCCTTCAGGACCTTCTTCAAATCCACCATACGCCATGTGGTCCGGTTCAGTCCTGACAGGGACGGCGGTTCGTGGAGCAACTCGAACAGGCATCTCTTGAAAGATTCGTCGTCGGCCTTTCTCACTTTTTGTCGGCGCCCGAGGAGAAGGCTCTCGCCGCCCCGCTTGAACGCGGCGAGATATGCGCGCACGGTTGTTCGTGAAATACCGAGGTGCTCTGCGATGGCACTCGCCGAAAAACCGTTTTGGTGGGCAAGGACAGTCAGAATCTTCTTGCGCGGGTCATTCGGCCGCACGGACAAATGACTGACCAGGGCGCCGATGGCTGGCGATAAAGTCTCTAGCGTCGCTGTGCCCCGTTCTATCTGGTAGAGCCATTCCATCCAGCAAAGCCTTACCGACGCCGAGCGAGAGCGGCACGGCGGAATTCGTTCAGGAGCGTTCCTGTCCTCCTTCTCCGCCGCGCGTTTCCGACCGCGATAGCCAGGTGGGGACTCGTAGGCCAACATTTTGCGCAGAGTGGTTCGGCTGATGCTTTCTGCCTTGGCAACACTTCGCCGGGATTCACCGAGCACAAGGACGCGCTTACGGATGCGCTGCCATTGATACCTATTCGAATACATGGAGGCTCCTTGGAAAATCTGTCACCTCAGCTGACGATTGCGACGCATGAATTGTTGGCAAGACAGAAAGCGATCCGGAAGTCCACCGTCGAAAACGACGATTTTGCTTGTATTGGTGTCGCTCAATGCGCAGATGAACATTCTTCCCCAGCCAATCCCACCGTACTTGGGGTTTTCATCGGTGGAAATTCATTCGTGGGAGCAGGATCATTGATGCATTCGGAAGCAAATCAAAGGCGCTAATCTGAAAATGAAATTCGGTAAGCACACTTGGAGTCTGACCAATCGAGTACTTCTACGATCGGGGCCTCGACGTATTGACCCCCTTTTTGCGTGCTTTTCCCCCCTCCCAAAAAAATCGGGTTTACGTAAACCTAACGCGTACTCACAACGGCGCGAGGCAGAAATGAAGAATCTGAAGCAAGCAGAAGAGTCATCTGTGACAGACGGTAACAATGAGGGGCAGGACGCTGGCCCTCATTCACCTAAGGCCCCGACGCACCCACCGCGAGTAAGCTTCGGACCAACCTTTATGATCCGCAAGATCGAGGGCATCGCGATGTTTCCACCCCCCGACCCAGTTGAGATAAAACGTTCTGCGGAGCTGGCCCACGGCTTAAGGAATCTCACTGCAGGCCTTCTCAATCTTGAAAGTGAACGGCTTGGCGTAGAGTTCGGCATGACCGGCTGTAAGCCGGCGCCGGCCCAACGGTACTGTTTTCAGGTAACAGTACCGGATTGGACCACCGTCGATCCTTCGCTGGTTGACGAACTGCAAAGAGCGATCACGCACTTTCTCCACGGCATATCCGGAAAGAAAAGCAGCAATCAGTCAGATCTTGACATGCCAGCAATCAAAGAAAGTACGCATTCAATAGTTGACGAGGCAATTCTGAACTTCAGAACAGATCACCCGGACTCAAGATATCCCGCGGGGATAACAGTCGGCGGCGGCGAGAACGAGGTGTCTGCACCAGCACGAATTGCCTCGCGCCCGCCGACGGAGGAGAAAACGATACCGTTAAGTACAGTCGGCCTCGTGGATGAACTGGGCAGGTCGTCACGTAAATTGAAAATAAAACTGCCGGACAACAAAGTCGTCAAGGCAAAGTTTGATATTGATGAGCACCTCAAGCAGCTCTGCCAGCAATTGCAGGATCAATCGATGTGTAAGACCGAGTTGGAATCTCACGTTGACCAAGGCGGCAAAGAGACCGTGACTTTGATCTCCACGCAAGAACTGCAGCCGCGTTTGCCCGGCACATAGACTGAGTCGATTACTGCTTAAAGTCGATTCAGGCGCGCCTGCTTAAGTTCCTTCTTTAGCTCGGCCAGTTGCTGCTCGAGCTGATCGATCGTTTTGGTCTTGGTGAGTTGCGTAGGCTTGTCTCCAGGAAAGTCCGTAACCAATGACCAGGCTAGTGCCGCCGTCAGCCACTCGAAGCTGTTTCGCACGATCCCTTTCGTGCCCTCCAGAATGATGAATGCGCATCGTTTTTGAATGACGGCGTTACCCTGATAGTCATCCCTGCAGTCGACAGCGACGTCGATCTGAAATTTCTTCTTGCGGTGCTCCATGACGGGCGATGAGATCGTGATGCCCACTACCTCAGCGATGGGCTTGAACGTGTTTTCGCCAATTGCCTTATCCGTGCCGACAAATAGCCGTTGTTCTTTCCCCACTCTCCAATAGTCAAGCATGCCCCGTGTCAGCCAGAATTGGTCATCCGCCCACATCAGCCACTGACGAGACGCCCCGATCATTTTCAAGATGTCCTCCCGCCGAATCATGGTCTTGCCGACGCCAAGCTGGTTTTGATCGGTGGATATGGCGTGGACCGATTGCTGGTGCGCGAATGCGATCAGTCGGTCCCATGCATTTTCACCAATGTGCTTGAGGAACCGCGCGGAGCACTTGTCATCTGGAGGTAAGGGTTCTCCTTGGAGATGCAGCCGGCGGTCTGCCGAGTCGACGATATCGATCCACTCGCCGGCCAGAAACAATGGGATCGACAGCCGATCGGCCGCCTCATGCCACTGATAGCCGCGGGCAAGCAGTCGAAGAAATTTCAATGCATCAACACACGACGGCGCGTAGCGGCACGAGCGCGTTGGCGCAGATTCGATGTCAGCAACCGTTTGTCTCGGCAACTCGTCGAGGTTCCAGATTTCTCGAATTGCCTGATCAGTTACACCTGCCTCGTCAGCCGGCCAGATCAGACTTTCGGCCCAGTCCCATAAAAAATGCAAGTAGGTGATCCGCGCCCGATCAATGCCTGTGTGTCCAAGATAGCGTGCAACAGCCCACGGCGACCGTCGTGACACGCCTGGGAATCCCAGCAACAGTGATTGAATTGTCCGCCGGGCGGCAACGGTGATTTTCACGGACAGCCGCTCAGCGCCCGGCAGTTCCAGATCCGCCAGGGCCATGGCGACCACGGACCCGGCGGTGTGGCGCGCATGATGCAACACGGTGTTGGGGTTGCCGGTACTCCATTTGAGCGCCTGTCGGGCCGGCTCACAAATCCGGTCGTGATCCAGGACATGGCCCGAGTCATCACAGAAGATGGGGACGCCACGCTTGTTGCCGGCGATGGCCTCAAGACCCCCGAACCACCGGTGCAGCAAGTCTTTTTCCTGGGCACTCAACTCGAACAGCAACGGTACGACTCTTCGTGAGCCGTCAGGAGTCTTGTTGCGACGAATGTTGTTGCTCTGGACAATCACCAATTTGAGTTTGCCGATGTCCAGCCATTCATCCCGCCGCAATCCCGTCGCTTCTTTGCTGCGCAGCGCAAATCGATAACAAAACAGAAGCAGGAGAGCTGGCGCGAGCGATTCCCTGCGCTCTGGAGAGGAAGCGTCAATCAGCCGCGAGAGCGCACGCTGATATTCTTCTTCCAGAATGATACCGGCATTGGCCGGGTGCGCCCCAGAGAAGCATGGAAGCTCGCTCCAGTCGGGGACTACGACATCATGATGGGTTTCGCACCAGCGCTGGAAGGTTCTCAAGCGTTCGTAACGGTAATCAGGCCGCTCGTGGGATCCCGTGGCGAGCAGCTGGCCGTAGAGCCGAGTCAGTGCTTCTTCGTCGAGGCTGCGCAGATCTACGGTCGACGCTAATTCGACCAACGCTGGCACCAGGGCACCCAAGTATCGTCGAATCGACGACAGCGCCACAAAACGCCCTTTCCTCTTACGTGTGACGTGAGTCGTTGCCCACATTGCGACCAGCAGGATGGTGGGTGAAACACGACCGGAGTGTTCCGCGATCAGGCGGACGAGTGTGCGCCGCAGGTCACGGCGACTTGGACGTTTGGCCGAGGTGTCGCCAGTGGACTCCGGCTCATCCGGCTCATCCGGTTCGTCGTCGGTCCCGTGGGCACGAAGGGTCGACCGGTACTCGCGCAGGAAGCTGCGCGCCGCCGCTATGGCGGCTTCTTCGCCTGCCGTCATCCGCGCAATCGTGATGGCTTGTCCTTGCGACTCACTTTCGGTGGTCTGCTCGGGATCCGGGAATTCACTTGGATATCCCTTGAGTAGTCGAGTCTGATCGCGCAAGGAAAGCGCCCATGAGTCATTTCGTCCGGCCAACAGGCCCGCAATCACGCCGGGGAATGCCATGACGTTGGCCTGGTCCACGACCGCTGTGATTGCCGTCAGCAGGGCGGTGCAGTCGGTGATCGCCGCGGTGGCGAATGGCGCTGCTGCATCGGCCAGGTCTCTCAGGTGCGCCGGAATGGGTTGCGGGCCGGAGCGGGGCGCCGTTTTTCGTGCCAGCGCGTTGGCCAGGCATGCCGCGGCGCGAGGCGAAATCCGGATGCGGCGCACCGCTGCATCCGGATCATCGGCACGCAAGTCCGTTGCATGGTCGAGGTGATAGCGGCCCTCCAGGCGAATCACGCGATAGTGGTCGCCGCGCAGGACGTCATTGAGCAAGGCCGGGTCGGCGACGCGGCTTTCGGTCGCCAGCAGCAAGGTTCCGTATAGCGCCGACTGAATGAATGAGCGCGGAGGACTCCCCGCCTGGGCCGTTTCAAGCCGTGACTGGATTGTGGCAAGTCCTGCCAGCGCGCGTGGCGCGAGATCGTTGAATGGGCTGAGCGTGTTCAGGCGCGCGTAGTAATGGGTCGGGCGGGCACGTTTTCCGGTTAACTGTCCGTGACGCTCAAGTACTCGGAGGAAATGACCGTACAAGATCCAGCCGCGCCGATGCGGCATTCCCTTATTGGTGAACAGCAGCTTCTTGCCGATCTCATCCAGCGACTCCGTGCTGAGTTGAGACAGCGATTGGCCCGCCAGGAGCAGCTTCAGTTGCTTTCGGGCGTCCGATTTCGCGTCGCGCAGCCATTCCCTCCGGCGTGCCAGCCTGCCTGCTCTCCCATAGGCGGTGGTGTTCGGCGTCTCGGCTGTCTCCTTCATAATTGGACCGGAGAGCGGGACGAGGCCGTCGGGCAGCCCTTGGGGATAGGGTGCGTCCAATGTCGCAAAGAGGCGTTCAAGCATCGGACTCGCTACTTTCATGTCGGAAGACCATGTGCGCCAGGAGCCGTCGCCATAGCTTTCGGCGCCCGATTCACTGTGCCCCAGCAACCCGTCGATGATTTCGGCATCCAATCCAGATTCGCGCAGCCGCGTTGCGAGTCGATGGCGGAACAAGTTCATCGGAAGCGGCCAGTCAAACAGCTCGAGCGTCGTGAGTTTCGCTTCGGATATCGTCGTCCATTCGATGCCGTATTCACTCACGTTCAAGAAAAAGAAGAACGGGATTGACGAAGCCACCTGACCATTTGCCAGCCCGGAGATTGTTGACGACAGGTGGGGTGCGACCGTTGCCAGCATCGCTGCGAGCCGCTTGAGGTGAGCGACATAGTCCCCCGCAATTTGACAGGCGAGAGAGTGCGGGATGGGAATCAGCCGGCCATTAGACTCGATGCCATGTGACTTGTCATCCACGAAGACAAAGGCGTTCTGGAAATCAAAATCGAAGAAGGATTCGAAGGGATCCTTGACCGGTCGCGCGCCGGTGGCAGCCAACAACAAGGTGACCAGATAGCCGGCGTACGCGTTGTGGAAGCGTGCCAGTGCGGAGGCGCCCTGTTCTTTGTCTTCGGTCAGCATGGCGCGGCGGGCGTTGGTCCGGCTGGCGGCGTCCTGGAACTGCACTGGTAGTCGATCTTCCACGACAGCCAGCAGGCTGCCCATCGCGGAATCCTCTATCGGGAACGCTGATGAAACAGCCCCGACCGATGGAAGAACCTTCGAAATCGCTTCGGCAATCTGCGAGCTACTCCAGGTGGCATAGGCACAAGCACCAGGGAGTGCCGATCGTGGGTGCGCAGATCCCAGGCGCGCAAATGTCGCATCTTTTGTGATTCTCAACAGAGACACCGAAAGCATCTGTCCAAGCATTCCGGGCGTGACCCGGGGGCAGCTTTCCTTGCCGGCCTGAAAAAAAGCTGCCGCGGGGGACGATTTGCCGAAAACCGCCCAGAGGTCGCCAAGACAGTGAGCGGAAGGGGCATCCCCGGAAAGCTCAACGAGAACGGCCTGCACCTCCGGGTCCACGGACATCGACTGTGTTGGTTGCTCGGGTCTTATCCAACGACGTTCTTTATCGGTTTTTGGCGACCATCGCGACAAACGGCGTGACGAAAGACGCTCAAGTGATCCTCTTTTACTTATCCAGGTCCACTCCGGCCCCGCGCTTTCGGCAATTCCGATATCCAGTGCGCGCCGCAAGGATCGTCCGGTACGCATGGCCATGTCCAGCGCAACCCCCAGGAGGCGTTCGTGCCGAACAGCAGATCGCAGAAGCCTTGTCGAGAGGGCGGTCAATGCGGGTCGCTCGTGCTCCAGCGGAACGTTCCATGACCATGGTAAAAAATTGATCTGCTCCGCCGATGCGACCAAGGTGAATCGATCGGCCAGCCCCTGGTGAGTAAGGGAAACATGCTTGACGGGGAGTCGCGCGACGTTCTCGTCTTCTGATAAGCCTTGGATCAGAACAGCAGAAGGAGTACTCCCTTCTTCGTCGATTCCTGGAAGTACAAAGGGTTCGGTCGCCGACCGGACTGGCAGCGGCGCGTGAACGCGTAGGTTTTCCGGGAGGGGGGTCCCGCCGGCATCCAACTTGAGTTCATAGCGCAGATGCGAGGCAACTGCCTTGAGCGCATCGAGCAGCTCAACTTGGCCCTTGTCCAGCGCCAACTCTTGTTGCCTGCGGGTGACCGTCTCGACGCAATGGACCAGGTCAGCGTCAAACTGGGGCAAGTTTCGGCAGGCACCAGGGGAGCGTGAAAGATGGACGAGCGCATCTAGCCAGCGGATTTCGTCGTGGTCCGATCCGATCCGGAGCCGGGTACAAACCAGATGAAGGTTCTCTTCAAGGCGAATGCCCTTCTCCAGGTAGCAACTCAAGGCATGCACAAGCGCCCATGCCCTCAGGGTCTCAAACCAGACAACCGTCGTTGGCTGCACCCGCGAACTTGAAACGGGGGGTCGAGCGACGCAAAGGGCTGCCAGGTAGTTCGGCTTGATAGCCCCTTTGAAATAGGTCTTTGCAGGAGACGCGTAGCCGAGGGGCCGAATCTGGTCAAGAATCGACGGGTCCCAGGAAACTGCTTCGGCGATTCGCGAGAGCGATTCAGCGTGTTCCGACCTGTCCGTCCACGACGAGAAAAGGAATTTGGCGGTTGGTGAGGAAATTGCCTTGAGCAGGCTACCTACAATTTCGGGGCGATTTCGGGTGAGCGTGACGTCAATTAAGATGAGCGCGTCGTCACGGATCCTGTGTCGGTCGGCCCAAGTGAAGAATAGATCCCATTTAGGACCAAAGGTCGAAAATCGATCCTTATCTGCCTGGGAGGCAGTTGCCTCCTGGATCGGCAAGTCGGGCGGGAAGGGGCTCACGGGGGGTTAGTCGTAGAGCTGCGCAGAGAGAGGGAATTTTGGGTAACCCCTTAACTATACAGATTAATGTAAAAAGAAGCCACGGCAAAACATATAGTACTATTATAGATGGCTGATACTCATAACCATCCTGCCCCCGCAACCAACGTTATTTGCAGAACGCCGGCTAGTCCGGCGTTTTGCATTTCTGCGGTCAAAGTGCCGTTTTCAGGCACCAGGCGAACGTCGCCAATCAAGCTGCGCAGGGCTTCCCGAGCGGCCGTTACATCCTCGACAGCTTCAAGGCGGGCCACCATGTCGCGATAAATCTCGCGGGCTCGCGGCAGAATTTGGGTCGGCTCGAAGCGCTCGATTGCGAGTAGCTCCTCCTGGGCATCGGCCGCTTGCCGTTCCGCATGTTGCAGTGCAGCTTTTGTGGTCGGCGTGACTATTCCGGCCCGAATTGCGGCCATCAGGTTATCCAGTTCCTTGTGGGCTTCGTTAAGTCGGCGGCGAGCAGCGGCGGGATCGGGTTTAGCCTGCTTGAGCATGGCGCGGGCTTCGGACTCAAATGCTTGGTAGGCCTCATCCGATAGCAAGGAATCCTTTACGCCCGCCAGCAATACCTGCTCGATGGTGCTGCGCTTGACCTTGAGGCCATTGCTGCACACGCTGGCGCCCCGGTTCTGATGCGTGGCACAGCCGTAGTCCTTGCGCCCCTGGATAACGTAAGCACCGCCACACACGCCGCACTTGAGCAGACCGGAAAACAGATACTTCGGCCCACGCCCGCCCGGTCCTTTGCCAGCCGACCGCTTAGATGCCGTGTCGCGCTTGGCCGAGCGTGCCCGACTTTCGCAGGCTTTCCAGGTCGCGTCGTCGATGACGGTCAATTCGGGCGATGCAACGATAACCCACTCGGATACCGGGCGCATGGTGCGCCGCCGCCGCCCGGTGGTGGGGTCTTTGACCCATGCGGTACGATTCCATACCTGCCGGCCGTTGTAGATCGGATTACCCAGCATTCCGACGCCTTTTGCATCAGGGTAGAGCGCAGAGTGCGCCCAGGTGCCACCCCTCGGGCTAGGTACGTTCTGGCTGTTCAACTCGTCGGCGATCTGGCGAGGGCTTGCTCCGGTGGCGTATCGCTCGAAAATGTACCGTACCCATCGCGCCTCGTCTTCGTTGATTTCGCGCCGATGCCCTTGCCCGTCAAAGCTGCTGCTATAGCCATAAGGCAGGCCCCCCGCGCTGTAACCATCGAGCGCTTGCCCCATAAGCCCCCGGTGAGTTTTCTTGGCCAGGTCATCGAGATAGAACTCGCTCATAAGGCCGCGCAGACCGGTTTCCAGCTTGTAGCCATCGCGTGCAGTGTCGGTGCCATCGCTCGCACCTACCACACGGATACCGGAAAACTTCAAGCGGCGGATCGTTTGTGCGCTTTCGATATGATCACGGGATAAGCGCGAAAGGTCATCGAGCAGCAGCACGTCGAACGCCCCAAGGTCTGCGGCAGCGAGCATGGCCTGGTAGCCGGGCCGGTCATTTCGTGAGCCGGATATGGCCTGGTCCTGGTAGAGCGCCGGCATGGGCCAACCAACCCGCTCGCAATAATTCTCTACGTTTCGCAACTGGTCGCGTATCGAGGTTTCGCGTTGGGCATCGGATGAAAACCGACAATAGGCAGCAGTGCGCATGGCTGTAGGTTAGCGCTTTGCAGGTACGCTTTGAACAACACGATTTGAACGCTTGGCCTCAATTGCCCGTAGTTGCTGGGGTTGCGGTGTCAAATGACTGCGAACCGCTTGGCGAGCGAGTAGGCGAACGATTGCAAGAAATGCAGGGTTGAGAGCAAGCATCGTCACGGATGTGACTCCGCCACCGGCGGCAAGTAAAGCCGCTCCGGGTAGCCTTCCACGGCCAACGCCTGGACGATTTGCTCCGGTGTGTAGTCCAGGACATGCTGCATGACCCAAATCAGCTTGCCGTAACTTCGGCTGCAGTGTTTGAGCAATACGTCGAGGCCGATGCGCGCCGTCGCCTGAACCGTCTTGATGCGGGATTGATTGGACGATACCCAGTCCATGCAAGGGTAGGAACCGGCGAGGAAACGACCCGGCTCGAAAATGATCCGAAGCGGTATCTCCCGGTCCTTGTTGTGAAGCTCGACCTCCCAGCGTGTCCAGGGGCTCGCGGGATCGCCGAGCTGCTTGCCCTTTTCATAGACGCGCAACAGCTTGCCGTTCTTCCGATTGCCGATATAGAGCGTCTTGCCATGGCCGGAATCGAAGTCGTCAATCAGCTGGCCCGAAGGCGGACGCCCAGCATTGGTGGCGAACTGGCCGCTTGTATAAAGACGAAGGGCGAACTCCAAATCGCAGAGACCTTCCAGATCATCATAGGCCAGGTCGATCCGGGTAATGCGGCCTTTATAGCGGGCGATGAAGTCATGCACTTTGCCCCAATGCTGAATAGCGTGACAGCCCTTCCCGCTGATTGATACAAAGCTTGTGCCGCCTACGCTTTTCCCGCCAGTGGCAAAGAATCCATAGTTATCGCCGAATACCCAAGACTGTTCGTAATTGAGATGACCACGATGGCGGCACTCCGTCAGACCGAAGCCAAAACTCTGGCGCAATTCCTGATCCAGAATCAAAAGAGCATCCGCACTGGACTGGTGCCAATGAAACGTAAAGTTCAGCCAATCGATAAAAGCTGCATAAGCATGGGGGGTGTCATCATGAATTTCCCCCCGTATTACTAGACGGGGGGATTCCGTCGTCCCTAACTCCGCAATCTCGCAAAGCTCGCCCCCGTTCGCCCGTCCGTGCGCCGCTGGCGCGTGCGCGCGGACGGGCGATCCGGTGGCGGCCTCTTGTGTAATCTCGAAATTACTAGGTGAGCGGGATTCCATACCGCTCAGTGTATAAGCGGTACTTAAGTCCTGTCAAGGGGTCTTAAATACCGCTTCTACGCAAGCGAGCGGCGCTCAGCCTTTAGGTCGTCGTCCTTGATAGCTCCGCTGACGGCCTTCCAGAAGTTGCCTAACTGCTTCGCGATCACATAACCACGGGACCGATGGGCGCTTGGCCCTTCCTCTGCAAAGAACTCCCTAACCTCGATAGCGAGAATCTCTTCGTATTTACGGATGGTGCGCTTATTGTGAATGAGGACGAGCGGCTTCCATCCCAGGTGATCCCCTAGGCGAAGCATTCCTATTGCCGCTTCCAGCTCGTCGAACTGCCCAGTAAAGCGGGCGAATGCCTCGCGCTCGATCTTGCTAAGCTGTTCCAACCGATCGGGAGCGAACGGTGCCAATGCGAGGCGGTTCTTACGGATTTCTTTTTCGGTAAGTGGCATGGGTACCTCCTGTGGAAGGGGTAACTATAGCCTACTGAGGGGGACTCATCCACCACTAGCACGCAAAACCCCACAGGCCGCCGCCGCCTTGGCTACGTAGGGCCATCGCCGGCGGCCTGTGGATTTTTGCTAATGGAGTATGAGTAGGGTTTCCCCCCTTGTTTCTTAGGGTGTGTTTGACTTGTAGTATGCGAATATGCATACTCGCGGCCACAGTAGATTCACTACGACGCGACGCCGTCTGAAATATTTTAGATATCTCTGGTTATGTGGCGAGCATTCGTGCAAGAGAGCAGCGTAAGGCTTCGGGGCGATATATGGCGAATGGTTTCTTCTAATGCGAGCTCCACCTAATAGCTCGAATCAAATTGTTGAACAGCAGCTAGACCAATGCTGCCGTGTTCTACAGCAAAGACTCAATGCCGATGTCTACGCATTTGACGGACCGATTCTGTCAGGTGCTGATGTCATTATTCGCGACTCAATTGAGGAACGGTTGGCTTCCACCAAGAAGAAGCTAAACAGGGCTGCCGTAATGCTTGAGACTCCGGGCGGCTATATTGAGGTGACGCAGCGTATTGCTGACACGCTCCGGCGACATTACAAGCACATAGAGTTTATTGTTCCAGACTACGCAATGTCTGCTGGGACGATTCTTGTGATGTCGGGTGATGTCATCCGGATGGACTATTTTTCTGTGCTCGGGCCGATTGATCCTCAAGTAACACGCCCTGGCTCCGATAGCTACGTTCCGGCGTTAGGGTACTTGGCACAGTACGAACGTCTAATTGAAAAGTCAAAAAAAGGCCAACTCACAACTGCCGAAATGGCCTTCTTGATCGAAAAGTTTGATCCAGCTGAGCTTTACAGCTATGAGCAAGCGCGAAATTTGTCAATAACTCTACTTAAAGAATGGTTAGTTAAATACAAATTTAAGGATTGGAAATTTACCGAGACGCAGAATACGCCTGTCACTTTGGATATGAAACGTGAGCGTGCAGAAGATATAGCAATGAAGTTAAACGATACAAAAAAATGGCACTCTCATGGTAGGGGAATTAGCATGATGGTGCTGCAGCGAGAGTTAAAGCTAAAAATAGACGACTTTGGAGTAGATAAGGAACTAAGCCGTTGCATTAGGTCTTATCATCGTCTAATGAATGATTACATGATGCGCCGTGGGCATACTTCTGCTATCCACACCATCGAGCAATATGGAGGAATGTAAAAATGGCCAAGGCCAAACTTGATCGCAAGAAGAATACGGACAACTTACTTCGAGCTAACCCGCAAGTTGATAGTTTGATGTTGTCTGAGGTTCTTGCTTTGATTGATGGCCTGCGAAGCAATGGAATTCTGGGGGCAAGATATAACCTGTCGTCTCCGTTTGCTTCGCGTCAACAGACCACGCGAACTAACATGAGTCGAGCTGAAACGATCGAGGGACAATAAAGCATTACGCCGCCGGATCTCAAAGCGGCGGCGTACCGCGTACCTCTGTGTATTTTCCAATCAGCAAAGTAGCTGTGGAGAGGCTATTTATGCTTTCTCTGCGGGACAGAACGTAAGTGGCCTTTTTTCCCACGGCCTTGGTGCTTGATTGGCCTTGCCGGGAAAGAAGGAGATGCCACTCCCTCTATCAACCTGTCGGACTGCCCGAATCCAGCTTGAATTTTCGCTAATTCAGCCCTGATGGCTTTGGTCGCACCAATCAATGGCGCAAAGTAAATTCGCGGCGCTTCTTTGGCCGCAAAGGTGAGTACATTGAACATGGCGTTAACTTTCATTCGCGCAGTGCCCTCACTATTCCACGAGCTGCAATGATACCCGTGACAACAACGTATACGAAAAGAAGTAGAGCATCAATTGTAAGTATGGCGTTTTCGAGAGCGGTAAGCACAGTAATGGTGTATTCACCAACGCCGATTTCCTTAAATCGCTTCACGAGGAAGAAAATCCCTATCGCAGGCAGTCCAATGATTATGAAAATCAATGTTCCGGCGATCGTATGCCCCAAGAATAAGATAATCGGCGCCCACCAACCCGCAGAACCTTCACCTCTAATATAGTTTCTCGTCATGAGTTATTCAAGTATAAATAGCAACACTATAAGCAACTATATCATCATAGTTCCTTGTCATACGTAATCTTCGGAAGTGCTCCTACCGTAGGCCTGAGAATCTTAATCCCGATTGCAAGCAACGACCAAAGCGAGCCCCCGCAACCAATAAAAAGTTAATAAGGCCAATCACTTAGCGGTGGTTGGCCTTATTGCTTTGGCAGGCCGGAAGTCGCTGACCCGCATTCCAGTCGGTCCCGGTTTGCAGTCAACCGAGGACGTTCAGCATATCGGCGATCACGATATGGCGCACAGCCCGCAAAAGGCGCAGTTCGCCGGCGATAACGCCGCGCGTCACCTCCGGCTCAGGACTCGCCGCAACTTCGTGGTCCACGTTCGCCTCGATTTCCATCAGCAAACGATCCGCTGCAGCGGGCACGGATTTCACCAGTCTGTCGAGTTCGCGAGTGGCGGTTGCAGCGTTAAGGCCAAGCAGTTGCGCAGCCTCGATGACATGGCGACGTGTGATGCTGTGGAATGTCGTGGCATCGCCCAGCGTTAGCGCCAGAGAAGTGTGCGGCCAACGCGCCGCTTCGTTGGCCAGAGAACGCGTCTCATACGCTGCCGTGCAGAGCAGGTCGTACGGGGGGGCGATCTCGATACCCGTGGCATCGACCAGAAAGGAGATGTTCTTCAGATGGTTGTCGCCATTGCCGACCAGCAGGTTGAACACCAGCCAGCGATAGAGTTGCAGCCGAGCGGCGGCCCGCGACCGGCATTTCGACACCGCTGCGCTCAGGCTGTCCAGATTCGCCGCGGTGTATTTGAAGCTGCGGGCCTTGTTGAGAAGCTGACACGTATCGATCACGTGGCGTCGGCCGATTGCGGCTGGCTCGGCGCCGTGTATCCGGTCGAACCGCTCGACGAGGTAGACCGGCTGGGGAACGTAGAGCCTCTGTACGCGGGGTGGGGATAGTCCGGCGGCGGCCGCAAGGCGCATCGTAAAGTATTCGTTCATCACGGTGGCCGGGTAGCTGGCGTCCGGATGATCCGGCTTGAGGATATGGGTCGATGGCGTTCCTGCCAAAGGTTCATACAGTTCGTTGTCCTGCTGGACGACAAGCAGCTTGTGCTGTGCCCCGGCGAGCGACATGTGCTTGGGTGCGCCGTGCGTGAGCGACACCGTGGGTAGACTCCTGATGCGGGCGCTCAATTCGTGACGGGACAAGGGGCGTAGGCCCATGTCGGCAGCAGACGGCTGGTCCGGTGTTTGCAGGACCAGCGCACCGGCAGACTCGGCGCCGTAATAGGCCAGGAGCCCAAACGCATCCTCGGCTTGCAGCGCGGCCTCTTTGGCCAGGATTCCGCGCAGGGCTTCTTCGGGCAGCAGGTTGTCGAAATACCACTGCACTGGTCTGGACGTGGCGCCGTCTCGGTGGAGTCCACCGTTTCGAGGCAGGGCGGGCGACACGTCGAAGGTATCCGCGGCGTCGCGCCAGACCGGGTCGTATTCGAACGTCCAGAGATCGTCGGCCTCGGCGAGGCGGCCGACCGGGCGATCGTTCACAAGGACGTCCAGCCGCCGCAAGTTCATGCTTCACCACATTCGGGCGGGGCTTCCTTTGGGCGGCGAGGTTTTAGCGGTTTTACGCCGGCTTGGCGCAAGCGTTCAAATGCAGGGAGCACCTTGTCGGGGATGTCTGCGCGAAGTTCGATACCCAACTCGGCCAGCAATTTCAGGACTCGCCCGAGTTGCACCGTTTCCTTGCCACGCTCCACTTCGCGCACGAACACCGGACCAACTCCCGCGCTGCCGGCCAGATCATCCATGCGGATACGCTGGGTCTTGCGGGTGGCTCGAATGAGCAGTCCAAGGGCTTTCGGGGATTGAATCATAAGTTGCATGGCGAACTCCAAATCGATGCTATCGCGTCGATTGTAGTACTTTAGGCCCTCGGACGCAAATAAAAGGTGCGATAGCATCGATTATTGAGAGCCGGAGTATTGAGAGATATATACTCGATGCGATTGCATCGTTTTCAATTTCCATTTCTGCAGATCCATGGTTTGCAAGCCAGATAGATATAGCTCCATTGTGGCCAGTGATCCGAGGTCGGCAGGACAGCCTGACTGGTGCCCGATCAGCAGTTCTTTGGACCGCAAAAATTTCCCCAAAGGTAAATTGAAAGCCGGCATATTCCGGGTAGATGGATTTTCAATATCCTTGGCTGTTGCACTCGCTGGGCCGGGGAGCGAGGCCATTAAGTTTGAATGTAATACTGAGTGGTTTTGTAAGGTAACGTAAAAGCAATACGTTACTTCTAAATATGCCAATTGTTACCGAGTTACGCCATTAGGTTTCGATTGGAAACGAACCTAATGAGTGGGCTCATAACCCGAAGTCCTGCCCCCGCAACCAACAAATTGAATTAAGCCAATCACTCAACGGTGATTGGCTTTTTCATTTCATGCTCTGGTCAATAGTTAGTCCGCGATCATCCGGGCGAATTCACCGTTGCCGATCAGGCGCTTGAGTTCGCTGGCGCCACCGATCAGGATGCCGTTGACGAAGACCATCGGGAAGGTTGGCCAGCCGGTCCACATCTTGAGGGCGTTGCGCCGTCGCCATTGGCTCAGATAGCTTCCGTACTCAAGATATTTGTAGGGCGTGCCGAGCGCATCCAGTGACTTGCATGCCTGTCGCGGGAAGGGGTTTTGCGCCATCCCGACCACAACCACCTTGTTGCCGGCGACGGCGGCCTGAACTTCCTGCACGATGTCGGCATGCTTGTCCGTTATGACCTGGCGAATGGCGGGATGAATATGGGCTTCATCGAGAATGCTGCGGCTCATGTCGGGCTCCTTGGTCTGCCACAATCTGGTGAAATTTCAGGCGAGGGCTATACTTGTATCAAAGAATTGCCCGCTGTCATTTCAGGAGGTTATCGTGAAAACCATGAAGATTTTGGCATTGTCGGCTGTGTTGGGTGCGTTGTTTGCAGGTGGACAGGCTTTTTCGGCCGAGCCGGAACGCAAGACAGTTTCGATCAATGACCGTGTGCCGACACCGGAACAGGTTGCCGAGGCATTGTTTCCCAAGCAGATTCAGGATCTGAAGGCTGAATGCGCGCAAGCGGAAAAAGCCGGCATGCGTTGCCAGAGCCGGATTCCGAAGTCGTCTCTTGATTCGGTGTTGATTACCTTCCCGCGAGGGTCGGCAGTGCTGACAGGTGAAGGTAAAGAGTTTCTGAACGCGGTCGGCAAGGCCTTACAGAGCCGTGAGTCGACGTGGATCTCGATGCGCATCGAAGGCCATACCGACATCACTGGAAGCCGTGCCCTGAACGAGCGCCTGTCTCAGGAGCGGGCAGATGTAGTGAAGGACTATCTGGTGCGGAACTTCGCGCTGAAGAATATCGAAACCGTGGGTCGGGCCAGCGATCAGTTGAAAGATTCGGCCGATCCGGGCAGCGCGGTGAATCGCAGGATAGAGTTCGTTCCTGAGTGGTAGGGCACGTGCGGCGGATTGCCGTGTGCCTCTAGAGTCCGCGTAAGGTTGCCGGTCGTAGCTTGGCGTTGCGCGGATCTGCGATGGCAGTGCGGATTTCGTCGAGCAATCGCGGTTTTTCGGCAGGCAGGGTGCCTTTCAGCACCAGGCGATTGGAGATGTGGTCGCTGCGGAACACCGTGCGTTTTAGCTCGAGTGCCGAAATGAAGGCTTCCATTTCGACGAACAGTTCGCGCTGGTCGCAAGCCTGCCATTCCGGGAACCCGTTGCGAAAGCGTTCTTCGCCTTGCGGAAAACTGACCACCAGCGTCGCCAGATATTCCGGCTGTGTCGCGTTGGCAAGTCGCGCCGAGTTTTCCGCATGCTGCCGCGATAGCTGGGTGCCGCCCAGCCCATTGAGTATCATCACCGAGCGCCGGATTCCGGCCTGTTGCAGCTTGTCGAGTGCTTCACAGGTGCTGGCGAAGGTTTCGCCCTTGTGCACCTTTGCCAGCACTTCGTCATCGCCCGATTCGGCGCCGACATAGGCCATGGTGAGTCCGGCCGCGGCCAGTTCGGCGAGTTCGGCAACCGATTTCTTGCGCAGGTTGCGCGGCAGGCAGTAACTGGAAATGCGTCGCACCGCCGGTAAATGCTCACGGATCGCGTCGAGGATTTCCAGCAGGCGGCGGGTCGGCAGCACGAGGGCATCGCCGTCGGCGAGAAATACCCGGCGCATGTCGTTGCCGAAACGATCGCCGCAGCGACGCAGGGTTTCCAGGGTTTCCGCAGCGTCGCGGGCGCGGAATTTCTTCTGCGGCGCGGTGTACATCTCGCAGAAGGTGCATTGGTTCCACGAGCAGCCATCGGTCACGGGCAGGATCAGGGATTCCGCCTCGCTGGGCGGGCGGAAAACCGGGTCGACATAGCGGATCGGGAAGGCGGTATCCATAGCCCGGATTATGTTACGGGCGTTTGGCCCGTAACGGTAACCCCTTTCGGGGTTTCGCAGGGCGCGGCACGGTATGATGCTGCGCCTTGTCGCCCCACTTTCCGTACCCCATGTCCTTCCCCATTCTGGCCTTTGTCGACCTCGAAACCACCGGTGCCACGGCGACCGCCGACCGCATCACCGAGATCGGCATTGTCGAGGTCGATGAACACGGCGTGCGCGAATGGTCTTCCCTGGTCAATCCGGGCACACCGATATCGGGTTTCATCGAGCGCCTGACCGGCATTTCGAATGCCATGGTGGCCGATGCTCCGCCGTTCGAGGATCTCGCGGCGGAGGTCAGGGAGCGTCTCGAGGGACGTTTGTTCATCGCGCACAACGCGCGCTTCGACTACGGCTTCCTGAAGAACGAGTTCAAGCGTGCTGGCCTGGATTTCCGCGCCACGGTGCTATGTACCGTGAAACTTTCGCGCAAGCTGTTTCCGCAACATGCCAAGCACAATCTTGACAGCCTGATCGAGCGCCACGGCCTGACCGTCAGCAGCCGGCATCGCGCGCTGGGCGACGCGAGGCTGATCCAGCAGTTCTGGACCCGGGTACAGGCCGAGATAGCGCCGGATCTGCTGGACGAAACCGTCAGGAAGCTGACGGCACGGCCGAGCCTGCCGGCCAATCTCGATCCGGCGGCAATCGACGATCTGCCGCAGGGCGCCGGCGTTTATCTGTTCTATGGCGAAAACGATCTGCCGCTGTATGTCGGCAAGAGCAAGGAACTGAAGAAGCGCGTGCTGGCCCACTTCGCCGCCGATCATGCGGCAGCGAAAGAAATGCATCTGGCGCAGCAGGTACGGCGCATCGAGTGCATCGAGACCGGCGGCGAGCTCGGCGCCCTGCTCAAGGAAGCGGCGCTGATCAAGCAATTGCAGCCGCTGCACAACCGGACCCTGCGCCGCAACGATGAGCTGTGTTTCTGGCAACTCGTGGAAGAGCGCGCGGGTGAATGGCGGCCGCTGTTGTTGTCGGCGAGCGATCTCGGCTGTCGACAGCAGGAACAGTTGTTCGGGCCGTTCAAGAGCGCCAGGGAGGCCAAGCGCACGTTGACCGAACTGGCGAAGGAACACCGCCTCTGCCATGCGCTGCTCGGGCTGGAGAAAGTCAAACCCGGCAAACCCTGTTTTGCCCATCAGCTGCAGCAATGCAAGGGTGCCTGCGTCGGCAAGGAGCCGGTGTCCTTCCACAGCGCACGCCTGATGGCGGCGCTGGGCCGTCATCGCCTCGAACCATGGCCCTTTGTTGGGCCGGCCTTGGTCCGCGAAGGTGACGAGTTGCACCTGATCGATCACTGGCGGCATCTCGGTACGGCGCGCAGCGAAGCGGATCTGCATGATCTGCTGGATGCGCCGGTGCCGGACTTCGACCGCGATGCCTATCGCATCCTGCTCAAGGCGGTGGCACGCATGGTGCCTCTGGTGGCGCCGCTGGGCGGCTGACGCACCGGTTCGCGTCAGCGTGCTGCGGGTTTGCTGCGCATCAGCGCCAGCCGATCCTTGATTCCCGCCATTGCCGCCGCTGCGGCCTTTTCGCCTTCGAGCACGGCGCGATGGCGGCCGGCGAAATCGGTGGCTGGCAGTTCGGTAGTGATCGGCCTGATCACGATGTCGGCCTCGGTTTTTTCAAAGCGGCCGATCGACTGGCCCATGATGGCGAAGGTCTGCAGCAGGACCTCGAAAGTGCTCGCGGTGCGGGCATCACGCGGATTGACGGAGATGTCCACCGCAATCACGAAGTCGGCGCCGAGGCTGCGCGCGGCACGTACCGGTATCGGACTGACCAGGCCGCCATCGACATATTCGTGGCCGTTGATGCTGACCGGCTGGAATACGCCGGGCACGGCGGACGAGGCGCGCACCGCCATGCCGGTGTTGCCGCTGCGAAAGAGTACGGATTCGCCGCTCTTCAAATCCGTGGCGACCACGGCAAAGCTGCGCGGCAGCTTTTCCAGGGGCCGGTTGGCCACCGCGCGATTGACGAAATTCTGCAGGGCTTCGCCCTTGAACACGCCGCGATCCGGCAGCGACCAGTCGCCGATCTGGGCCGCGTCCATGTCCAGCGCGATCTTCTGCAATTCGAAGCCGGAAAGCCCGGAGGCATACAGCGCACCGACTACGGCGCCGGCGCTGGTGCCGACCACGATGTCGGGCACGATGCCTTGCGCTTCGAGCGCCTTGATGACGCCGATGTGGGCGAAGCCGCGTGCGGCGCCGCCACCCAATGCCAGGCCGATCTTGATCGGCGCCGGAGCCGGTGGCGGGGCCGGCCTTTCGCCCAGCAGGGCGCAACCCGACAGCAATGTGGCGGCAAGGACTGCGAACAGGAGACGAAGCGAGGCGTGCATGACTTCAGCAAGGCCGCGACGCGGCAGGCGTCGGCCGGGAGATTGATGGCACTACGGGCAGCAATGGCACCGGGTTCGCAGGCGCCGCCCCGGCGCCCGCCATGTCCGGTTGACGGCTTAGCTCGACGCGCCGGGTTTTCTGCCGGGGCTCTTGGGCGGAATGTATCCCGCCACCCGACAGAGCACGGCTTCGACCTTTTCGCCATCGTTGCTGAAGCGCGTCACGCTGCATTTGGAAATCTCGCCACGCGCCGACAGATCGGAAATCGAGCGGCGCACCTTGGCCAGGGAGAGCCCCGTCGCAGCAGCGATTTCGGAATCGAAACGCTGACCGTTGGCTTTCAGGTATTGCATGATTTCTTGCATATCAAGTGCTCCGCGTAAAGTTGAAGCTGGTGGGCCCAGCGAGACTCGAACTCGCAACCAAAGGATTATGAGTCCTCTGCTCTAACCATTGAGCTACAGGCCCTGCGTTGAAGCGCAGCGGCTCGCGGTGCTTGAGCCGCTGATGGTGCACCATCAGGTTTCGGAATCGAGGAAGCTGCGCAGCTTTTCGGAGCGGGTCGGGTGACGCAGCTTGCGCAGGGCCTTGGCTTCGATCTGCCTGATGCGTTCGCGAGTGACGTCGAACTGCTTGCCGACTTCTTCCAGCGTGTGATCGGTGTTCATCTCGATGCCGAAGCGCATGCGCAGCACCTTGGCTTCGCGCGGCGTGAGACTGTCCAGAACTTCCTTGGTCACCTCGCGCAGGCTGGCGAACAGCGCCGCATCGCCCGGCGACAGCGTCGACTGGTCTTCGATGAAGTCGCCGAGGTGGGAGTCGTCGTCGTCGCCGATCGGCGTCTCCATGGAAATCGGCTCCTTGGAGATCTTGAGGATCTTGCGGATCTTCTCCTCGGGCATTTCCATTTTCACCGCCAGCGTCGCCGGATCGGGCTCGAGGCCGGTTTCCTGCAGGATCTGGCGGCTGATGCGGTTCATCTTGTTGATGGTCTCGATCATGTGCACCGGGATGCGGATGGTGCGCGCCTGGTCGGCGATCGAACGCGTGATGGCCTGGCGGATCCACCACGTGG
>JALHPU010000043.1 GCA_022842325.1 Sulfuritalea sp.
TCCCTTCGATTTCGGAACGTCAGCCCGCCACCACCTCCAGCACAGCAAGCACCTACACCTATCGGTTGTTTGGTTTTTAAAGAACTCGCCCTCTCAGGCTTCTCCGCAATCAGCAGAGAGGGGCGCATTATACGGACCGTTTTTCTTTGGTCAACAGCTTAGGCAAAAAAAATTCGATGAATCTCAAACAAGGGTCACTCGCGCAAATTTTCGCTTGCCAATCTGCAGTACGACACAGTCACCGGCAATCAGCGCCGTATTGCGGTCGCCAACTTTCTCGCCATTGATTCGAACCCCGCCACCATCGAGCATGCGCAGCGCATCGGATGTGCTGGGCGTAAGTCCCGCGGCCTTCAGCACCTGCGCTATCGAACCCGCCGCAACGCTGATTTCGGGCATGTCCTCTGGCAATACGCCGCGCTGAAAGCGGGCCTCGAATTCGGCCAAAGCCGCATCCGCATCCTTGGAAGAATGAAAGCGGGCAACGATCTCCTTGGCCAGCATCACCTTGACGTCGCGCGGGTTGCGCCCCGCGGCCACTTCGCGCTTCAAACCGGCGATCTCGTCATTGGGGCGAAAGGACAGCAGTTCGAAGTAGCGCCACATCAGTTCGTCTGACACGGACATCAACTTGCCGAAGATCTCGGTGGGCGACTCCGCAATTCCAATGTAGTTGCCGAGTGACTTCGACATCTTGTTGACGCCGTCCAAACCTTCCAGCAGCGGCATCATCACCACGCACTGCGGCACCTGTCCATAGTGCTTTTGCAACTCGCGGCCGACCAGCAGGTTGAATTTCTGGTCGGTGCCACCGAGTTCGACGTCCGCCTTCATCGCCACCGAGTCGTAGCCCTGGCAGAGGGGATAGAGGAATTCATGAATCGCGATCGGCTGGCCACCGGTATATCGCTTGGAGAAATCGTCGCGTTCCAGCATACGCGCCACCGTATGCCGCGCGGCTAGCTTGATCATGCCCGCGGCGCCGAGCGGTTCGAACCAGGTCGAGTTGAAACAGACCTCGGTCTTTTGCGGGTCGAGGATCTTGAACACTTGCTCGCGATAAGTATCGGCATTTTCCAGTATCTGCTCGCGGGACAACGGCGGGCGAGTCGCATTCTTGCCGCTGGGATCACCGATCATTCCGGTGAAGTCGCCGATCAGGAACATGACGTGGTGGCCGAGATCCTGAAAATGTCGCAATTTGTTGATCAGCACGGTATGTCCGAGATGCAGATCGGGCGCCGTGGGATCGAAGCCCGCCTTGACGCGCAGGGGGCGGCCGGATTTCAGCTTTTCGACGAGTTCGGCTTCGATCAGAAGTTCGTCGGCGCCACGCTTGATCAGTGCCAGTTGGGAGTCGATATCGACCATGATGATTAACCCGGTTTGACGGAGGGGGGTTTTTTGCTACACTCACCCGACTTTTTCGGCGGTCCACCCATCCAATTGCACAAAAACAAGAGCGGGATTTTAGCGCAACTCCTTGACTACCGAATCGAACGGCCCGGGCATTTCTGGGCCGGCTTCGGCGTCGTCGGCGTTTCGCTTTTCAGTATGGTCGCCGCCTTTGGCACGGTGAATGACTCCCCTTCGACAGACATACCGCGGCAGCAGGTAGTCGAGCAGCTTGCGCTGCCTTCCCTTAGTGCCACCGAAGACAAGGACCAGAGCTTCCTGCGCGAAGAACGCGTGCAGCGCGGCGACACGGTCATGGCACTGCTGCAGCGCCTTGGTGTAGACGATCCAACGGCTGTCGCCTATCTGAAAGGCAATTCCAACACCCAAACGCTGTTCCGCCAGCTTAGCCCGGGCAAGAATCTGACGGCACGGACGGGACCGCAGGGCCAACTGCAAGCCCTGATTTTCCCGCTCAATGGCGGCAAGGATCAGGCCTTGGTGGTCGAACGCCAGGTCGGACCAGATGGCGACCAGTTTTCCGCTACTCAGCAAGTCCTGCCCCTGGAAACTCAAGTCGTCATGAAAACTGCCGAGATCCGCTACTCGCTTTTCGGCGCGTCGGATGCAGCAGGAATTCCGGATTCGGTGGCGACGCAGCTGGCGGATATTTTCGGTGGCGATATCGATTTTCATCGGGACCTGCGCAAGGGCGACCGCTTTGCCGTCATCTACGAGTCCGTGAACCATCTGGGTCGCGCCGTTCGCAGCGGACGCATACTTGCCGCCGAGTTCGTCAATAACGGCAAGGCCTTCCGTGCCGCATGGTTCGCCGATCCCGCCGGCAATCAGAGCAGCGGCGGCTACTACACCGCCGATGGCAAGAACATCCGCAAGGCCTTCCTGCGCTCACCGTTGGAATTCTCCCGCATTACCTCTGGCTTCACCTCGGCCCGCTTCCATCCCGTCCTGCAGAAATGGCGCGCACACAAGGGCGTCGACTACGGCGCGCCGACCGGCACCCGGGTCAAAGCCACCGGCGACGGCGTGGTCGAGTATGTTGGCGTAAAGGGGGGTTATGGCAAGGTCGTCATCCTTCGCCATCAGAATCGCTACACCACCCTCTATGGGCATCTCTCGGGCTTCGCTTCCGGCCTGCGCAATGGGAATCGAGTCAGTCAGGGCGATGTGATCGGCTTCGTTGGCGCCACGGGCCTGGCAAGCGGCCCTCATCTGCATTACGAGTTCCGCGTCAACGAGGTCCATCAGAACCCGCTCGCAATGGCGTTGCCCAGCGCGCCGCCCCTGATGCCACAGCAGCTTGGCCAGTTCCGGGCGCAAACCGAGGCCCACCTCGCCCGCATTGACCTGATCCGCGGATTCGACCTCGCCCAAGCCGACTGATATGTCGTCGGCCGTGCCGCTGGTTGTCGGGCTCATGTCGGGGACCAGTCTGGATGGAATCGATGCCGTGCTGGTGGACTTCTCGCAAAGCCAGCCGCGGACGCTTGCCACGTTCTGGCAGCCTTATCCAAACGCCATCCGCCAGCGGGCCCTGCAACTGCAGACGGCACGAGACGATGAAATCCATTCCGCTGCACTGTTTGCCAACGAACTGGCTCACTGCTACAGCGAGGCCGTCGGGCAACTTCTCGCCAGCGTCGGCGTAGGCGCGGCGCAAGTTGCGGCCATAGGCTGTCACGGACAGACCGTCCGGCATCAGCCTGCAACCGGCTACAGCGTGCAGTTGAACAATCCTGCGCTGCTTGCCGAACTCACCGGAATTACCGTAGTCGCCGATTTCCGCAGCAGAGACATCGCCGCTGGTGGGCAGGGCGCACCCCTGGTGCCCGCATTTCATGCCGCGGTATTCGGTGGTTCAGGGCTACACCGGGTCATCCTCAATATAGGTGGTATCGCCAACCTGACCGATCTGAAGCCCGGACGCCCGGTTAGGGGCTTCGACTGCGGCCCCGGCAATCTGCTGATGGACGCCTGGATAGAACGCCACAAGCAACTGCGTTACGACGCTGCGGGAGACTGGGCGAGCCAGGGCCGGGTCCTTCCGGAACTACTGCAGGGCCTGCTCGCCGACGGCTTTTTCACTGCAGGTCCGCCGAAGAGCTGCGGACGTGACGAGTTCAACCTCGACTGGCTGAAGCGTCATCTTGTCGGCGGCGAACGCCCTGAAGACGTCCAGGCGACCTTGCTCGAATTGACCGCGGTATCCGCGTCCGCAGCTATCGCCCGCTGGTGCGGCGATCCCGCGGAGCTTTTTGTTTGCGGCGGTGGCGCACGCAATCAGGCGCTGATGGCACGACTGCAATACCACGCGACAAACTGCCGTGTCGCCAGCACCGACTCTTTGGGACAACCGGCCGACTGGGTTGAGGCCGTGGCCTTTGCCTGGCTGGCATGGCGCACCCTCCGCGGCGAGACGGGCAACCTTCCGGAAGTCACCGGCGCCCGTGGACCAAGGGTCCTGGGCGCGATCTACCCGCGCTGACTCCGCCTGAAAAACCAAAGGCGCGGAGCCCATGGCCCCACGCCCTTTCTTGTTTACGAAACCCGACTCAGGCGGAGAAAGACGACCCGCAACCGCAGGTCGATTGCGCATTCGGATTCTTGATCACGAATTGCGAGCCTTCGAGCCCCTCGGAGTAATCGATTTCAGCGCCCACCAGATACTGGTAGCTCATCGGATCGATAAGCAAGGACACGCCGTTCTTTTCCATCACGGTGTCGTCTTCGTTGGTCACTTCATCAAAAGTGAAGCCATACTGGAAACCCGAACAACCACCGCCGGTAACGAACACACGCAGTTTGAGCTCCGGGTTGCCCTCTTCGGCGATAAGTTCCTTGACCTTGCTTGCCGCGTTATCAGTGAAATTCAACGGTGCCGGCATTTCGGTGGGTGCGTTCATGATGGTGTTCTCCTAGGGGGTTCGGTAATAGTATACCAAATAAGTCCACTAATTATGATTTCAATGGGACAAAAGGTCAATTGCTGGCCGCCAGCTTCAATTCGACCGCTTTGGCCGGCAGACCCTGATGCACTAGGCGCCCCTGCACCACGGCACCCAGATGCATTTCGATAGTGCTGTATTCGACATCGCCGGTGATCCTGGCACGCGTCTGAAGTTCCACGAAATCGCTCGAGTGCACCGGCCCGATCACCGTTCCGTTGATCACCAGATGCGATACGGAAATCTCGCCTTCGATCCGAGCATGCTCGCTGATCACCAGGGTAGCCGGTTGCCCGTCGGCGCTGCGCACGTTGCCCTTGATTTCGCCGTCGACGCGCAAGCCGCCGCTGAAGGTGACATCGCCTTCCAGTGAAGTGCCGGCTCCGATCAGACTGTCGATCCGACCTTGCGGTTTGTTGGTTTTCTTGCCAAACATGTTGAAAATCTCCTCGCCCGCTATCTATGCCGTCGCCATTGCCTTCAAAGCATGGTGCTTTGGCTTGCCTTGACTACGCCATCCTGAATCAAGCGCGCCTCGACGCGCTGAATTTTCACCTCGCCAGGAACCAAGAATATGCCTTCCAGACGCCGAAAATGGCGAAAGCTGACTTTGTACTGGCTGGCTACAGGTTCCCCGGCCGCAGGAAACTGCATCATAGCAGTCTCCGTGCCCCGTTGCACGGTGGCAATCAGCTGGATCATCCCATTGAATTCCTTATCCTTTTTTTCGCCCGTCTGCGCCAGCAGGAGGCGATAGCGATATTGCCCGTCGCCAACCGGGAGAATCTGCAGCCGGCTGATCGCCAGCCCGGAACTGCCGACTTGGCCACCTGCCAGGCTCTCAAAAGTAGCCAGATCTGCCTTGAGCAGGGTGTTTTCCTCCTCCAGAGTCCGGATCTGGGCAGTTAGCCTCTCCTGCGAGGTGCTCTCGATCTGCAGACGGCTCTCGCTGGCATTTGCCACCTTGCGCGCGCTCTCCAGATCGGCCTCCAGTTGCACAATTCGCTCGCGCATTCCGGCGATTTCGTGTTCGCTGGCGCCTTGATGGAAGCCCCCTAAACGCTGGCCGGCATCATAGATCCAGGCCAGCATTGCCAGTCCGACACCGGCGAGCACGGCCACCGACAAGGCGCGCCAGTGCCACGGCAAATGCGTCCGCACCGCGACGCGGGGGGCCGAAATGCCGAAGCGGCTGCGCAGCCGCCTCAGTGTCAGGGCAAGACGGGAACTTGCGAAAGACCCGAACATTCGTCCAAACCAAACATCAGGTTCATGTTCTGCACCGCCTGCCCTGCCGCCCCTTTGACCAGATTGTCGATCACCGAGAGGACCACCAGCGTATCGCCGCCCCGAGGCCGATGCACGGCGATCCGGCAGGTATTCGCGGCACGCACCGAACGCGTCTCTGGATGGGATTTCGGCGGCAGTACATCGACAAAGGGCTCGGCCGCATAACGCCGCTCGAACAGGGCCTGGAAATCCTCTTCGCGAGTGATGCGAGCGTAGAGCGTGGCATGGATGCCGCGAATCATCGGCGTCAGGTGCGGCACGAAAGTCAGGCCGACCTTATCCATAGCCAGGCCGGCCGCACTGGCCAGACCCTGCCGAATCTCGGGCAGGTGACGATGACCCGGTACGCCGTAGGCCTTGAAATTGTCCGATGCCTCGGAAAACAGCGTGCCGATTTCGGCCTTGCGACCGGCGCCGGACACTCCCGATTTCGCATCAGCAATCAGGTGCGTCAGGTCGATGCAGCCGGACTCGACCAATGGCAGGAAGCCCAGTTGCGTCGCCGTCGGGTAGCACCCTGGATTCGCCACCAGCCTGGCACTGCGAATCTGCTCGCGGTTCACTTCCGGCAAGCCATACACCGCCTCGGCGACCAGTCCCGGGCTGGCGTGACTCATGCCATACCACTGCTCCCACAGGGCGACGTCCTTGATGCGAAAATCGGCGGCCAGGTCGATGACCCTGACTCCCGCATCAAGCAGGCTTGCTGCCTGCTGCATCGCAATGCCGTTGGGTGTGGCGAAAAACACCACGTCACAATTGTGCAGCGGCGCATCCTTGGGATCGCAAAACTTCAGGGCGACGGAACCGCGCAGGCTGGGAAACATGTCGGCAACGGCCGTTCCAGCCTCGCCGCGAGACGTGATTGCAGTCAGATCGACATCGGGGTGCTGCGCCAGCAAGCGCAGCAGTTCC
The DNA here is from genome assembly GCA_022842325.1 of Sulfuritalea sp. GTDB lineage: Bacteria > Pseudomonadota > Gammaproteobacteria > Burkholderiales > Rhodocyclaceae > Sulfuritalea. The sequence goes on from JALHPU010000043.1 coordinate 6,567, forward strand.
ACGCCGGTGTATCCGGTACCGCCAACAATACCTGCCTTGATCATGCCGAACTCCTTGCTGCGAATGACTGATGGTAACCCGTAAGTCCGATACGAACTAAAACGAAGCCTCAGTGAAGGCCAGCGGCAGCTGTATCGGCTAAGCGTGGTGGCCGCATCCGGTGGATACCGGCCCCAGCCAGATGCTGAGGACATAACTAAAAAGCCGCCCGAAGGCGGCTTTTTGCGCAACAGCGATGTGATCGCTGCAGCTTACCGCTTCGAGAACTGCTTGCGACGGCGCGCCTTGCGGAAGCCGACCTTCTTGCGCTCGACTTCGCGTGCATCGCGCGTGACGAAACCGGCATTCGACAGCGCGGGTTTCAGGGTCGCATCGTATTCGATCAGGGCACGGGTGATTCCATGACGAACGGCACCAGCCTGGCCGGATTCACCGCCGCCTTCGACATTCACCAGAATATCAAAGGTGCTGGTGTGCTGGGTCAGTTCAAGCGGCTGACGCACGACCATGCGGCCGGTTTCGCGCGAGAAGAACTCGTCCACCGGCTTGTCGTTAACCACGAACTTGCCGCTGCCGGTACGCAGGAACACGCGGGCAATGGCCGTCTTGCGGCGACCGGTACCATAATATTGGGTGACTGCCATGAAAACTCCTTAGATTTCCAGCGCTCAGATGTCGAGTGACTTGGGCTGCTGGGCGGCGTGCGGATGGGCTGCGCCGGCGTAGCACTTCATCTTCTTCAACATCGCATAGCCCAGCGGGCCCTTGGGCAGCATGCCCTTGACCGCCTTTTCCAGAATGCGACCCGGAAAACGCTGCTGCAGCTTGGTGAAGTTGGTTTCGTTGATGCCGCCCGGATAGCCGGTGTGGCGATAGTATTTCTTGTCCTCGGCCTTGTTGCCGGTGACACGCAGCTTTTCGACGTTGACCACGACGATGTAGTCGCCGGTATCGACGTGCGGCGTATAAATGGCCTTGTGCTTGCCGCGCAGACGGTGCGCGATCACGGCAGCCAGACGGCCCAGCACCTTGTCCGTGGCATCGACGACAACCCAGTCGTGCTGGACCTCATGCGGCTTGGCGGAAAATGTTTTCATTCTCGTGTTCCTTGCGTGCTTCGATAACCCGGACGGCGCAGCAAGGGATGCATTCAGCCCATGCGCTTCTCGGAAAGCCGAGCATTCTAACCAATCGTCGAAGTGCCTGTCAATCGGGAATTGTCAGGGATTTCGGGACGGCGGTACAAATGCCCGGGGCAGCCCACGTTGAAATCAGGCTTCCTGCATCATGCGCCAGTACTGATACTTCATCATGGCGGCCGCACCGGCCACGATCGAGACCAGCGTCAGCACCGATCCCAAGGCCAGCGTCGAGACCCCGGTAATCCCCTGGCCGATGGTACAGCCCATGGACAGGACGCCGCCAATGCCCATCAGCACGGCACCGACGGCGTGATTGACGAAGTCGCCGCCATTGACGAACCACTCGACGCGAAAACTGCGGGTAATCAGGGAATAAAGCAGGGACCCGACAATCACTCCGGCCAGCGCCATGATGCCGAAGTTGATCAGCGAGGTATCGGCGGGGTTCATGACATAACGGGCCAGATCGCCCATCGGGCTCATGAAGGTGAAGGACTGGGTCTCGACCCGCAGCGGCTTGACGTCGGCAAAGTCGGCGAACTCCTTCCAGGCCACACCCATCGAACCGCCGGTGACATACCAGCCGACGATCACGGCCAGGCCGATCACGACACCACCCAGGATGTGGTCGGAACTACCGCGAAAGTCGCGCGAGGAGAAGGCGAAACCCAGCAGCGCCATGGCCAGCACCGCGCCGAAAGCCGTATTGCCCAGTCCGGTCAGGTCGCCCAAAGCCTGACTGGCCTTGCCGGCCGCCGCCAGGTTGATCGTGGTGGCCGACATCACGCTGCCGAATACCGTGTCGTAGAAGTTGGTCCACAACATCGCATAGGCGCAGACCGAGGCGATCGCCAGAACCACTACGGATTTCAGGTTGCCGCCGCCAATGCGCACCAGGGTCTTGTTGCCGCAACCCGACGCCAGGGTCATGCCGATGCCGAACATCAGCCCGCCCAGTACATAGCGCAGCCAGGCCAGATTGGGGGTCCGGTAGGGCGGAAAGGTGCCGGTACCGATCGTTGCCTTGCCCGAGGCTTCGAGCACCACGACGCCCAGCGTCGCCACGGCGATGGCCAGCATCCAGGCCCGCAGTCGCCCGGTGTCGCCCATGTTCACCCAGTCGGAAACGGCTCCCATGGTGCAAAAGTTGGTCTTGTTGGCGACCGCCCCCATGATGATTCCGGTGATGAAGACTATGCCCAGAATCTGCAGATGAATCGTGAATTCCATGAACCCCTCCGATGCCCTCGCCGTGGCTAACCCTTTGTTGAGCCGGCGATTCTAGAATAATGGCCGGAACGTGGAATCAGTGTTCTTTGCGCCCGAATAATGGCAATCAATTGCCGCCCGCATAACGGGTCGGGTCGGCGAGGCCCGCCGCGGCAAAGCCCTGGCTGCGCAGGCGGCAGGAATCGCACAGCCCACAGGCCCGGCCCGCCGCATCCGCCTGGTAACAAGACACTGTCAGTCCGTAATCGACGCCCAGTCTCCCGCCCTCGGCGATGATCTGCGCCTTGCTCAACTCTATCAATGGCGCGTGCACCTTTAGCGGACTGCCTTCGACCGCCGCCTTGGTCGCCAGGTTGGCCAGGGTCTCGAAGGACTGGATGAACTCCGGGCGGCAGTCGGGATAGCCCGAGTAATCCACGGCATTGACGCCGACGAAAATGTCCTGGGCGCCGAGCACCTCGGCCCAGGCCAGGGCGAGAGACAGCATGATGGTATTGCGCGCAGGGACGTAGGTCACCGGAATACCGGGCTGCACCCCGGCGATGGGCACCGCGATGGTGCTGTCGGTCAGCGCCGAGCCGCCCAGCTGGCCGAGATCGAGTTTCAGCACGCGATGCGCCGCCGCCCCCAGCACCGCCGCGACGCGCGCGGCCGCCTGGAGTTCAGCGCCGTGGCGCTGCCCATAATCGAGCGACAGGCAGTGGCAGGCAAAACCGCGCTCGCGCGCCAAGGCCAGCACCGTGGCGGAATCGAGGCCGCCGGAGAGAAGAACGACTGCGGGTTTCATTTGAATGAACGACTGCGGGTTTCGATCCGGGCGATGGTAGCAAACAGGCGGCGACAGCGGCTGTTCTATAATTGCCGGCCTTCTTCATCTATCCCGCCAATCAACGATGGCAAAGAAAGTGTTCATCCGCACCTTCGGCTGCCAGATGAACGAATACGACTCGGACAAGATGGCCGACGTGCTGGCCGGCAGCGAAGGCGTGGTCAAGACGGACAAGCCCGAGGAAGCCGACATCATCCTGTTCAACACCTGCTCGGTGCGCGAAAAGGCGCAGGAGAAGGTGTTCCACGACCTCGGCCGGATCCGCCACCTGAAGCAGATCAACCCGAACCTGGTGATCGGCGTCGGCGGCTGCGTCGCCAGCCAGGAAGGTGCGGCGATCGTCGCCCGCGCGCCCTACGTCGATCTCGTCTTCGGCCCGCAGACCCTGCACCGTCTGCCGCAGATGATCGCCGCGCGCCGGGAGAGCGGGCGCGCGCAGGTCGACATTTCCTTCCCGGAAATCGAAAAGTTCGACGCTTTGCCCGCCGCCACCGTCACCGGAACGTCGGCCTTCGTCTCGATCATGGAGGGCTGCTCCAAATACTGCAGCTTCTGCGTCGTGCCCTACACGCGCGGCGAGGAAGTCTCGCGCCCGCTGGACGACGTGGTCGCAGAAATCACCGGACTGGTCGCGCGCGGCGTGCGCGAAGTCACGCTGCTGGGCCAGAACGTCAATGCCTACCGGGGAAAATTCGGCGGCGACATGGGCGAAGACGATCCAGCCGACCTGGCCTTCCTGATCGAAGCCCTGGCCGGCATGGAAGGCATCGAGCGCATCCGCTACACGACCTCGCACCCGCGCGAAATGACGCAAAGGCTGATTGACGTATACCGCACGACGCCGAAGCTGGTCTCGCATCTGCACCTGCCGGTGCAGTCGGGTTCCGACCGCATCCTGGCAGCGATGAAGCGCGGCTACTCGGTGCTCGAGTTCAAGTCGCTGGTGAAAAAGCTCAAGGCGGCGCGGCCCGACCTGTCGCTGTCGTCCGACTTCATCATCGGTTTCCCCGGCGAAAGCGAAGAGGACTTCGAAAAAACCATGCGCCTGGTCGAGGAACTGAACTTCGACAACAGCTTCTCCTTTGTGTATAGCCCGCGTCCCGGCACGCCGGCCGCCGAGATGGCCGACCACACACCGGCGGAACTCAAGATAAAGCGGCTGATGCGCCTGCAGAAGACCATCGAAGCGCAGGCCCTGAAAATCAGCCAGGCGATGGTCGGCACGATCCAGCGCGTCCTGGTCGAAGGCCATGCGCGCAAGGATGCCAGCGAGCTGGCCGGACGCACCGACAACAATCGTGTCGTGAACTTCGCCGGCCACGAGCGCCTGATCGGCCATTTCGTCGATGTCGTCATCACCGCCGCGCTGCCGCACAGCCTGCGCGGCGAAGTCGCCCGCCGTGCCGAAACGGCCGACGCGGCCATTACCATCTAAGACAGCAAGCCACCGGATCAGACGCCCTGAGCAAATCGCCGACTCCCTCGCCGCGTCCGCTGACGCTTTCCCTGCAGCCGCTGGACAACGCGCGACTGCAAAATCTCTGCGGCGCACTCGACGAGAACCTGCGCCAGATCGAGGCCGCATTCGACGTCACGATTGCGCGTCGCGGCCAGCATTGCCGGATCAGCGGCGAACAGGCGCAGGCGCGCCTGGCCGCGCGGGCGCTGCAGCATTTCTACCAGGAGGCGAGCGCACCGCTGTCGATCGACGAACTGCAGCTCGGCCTGATCGAAATCACCCGCAACCGCGACGCCCATGCCCCGGCGCAGCCCAATGCCGGCCTGCTGACGCGCAAGACCGACCTGCACGGCCGTACGCGGAACCAGTCGGCGTATTTGCGCAACATCCAGGAACACGACATCACTTTCGGCATCGGCCCGGCCGGCACCGGCAAGACCTACCTCGCGGTCGCCTCCGCCATCGATGCCTTCGAGCGCGACCAGGTCAGCCGCATCGTGCTGACCCGGCCGGCAGTCGAGGCCGGCGAGCGGCTCGGCTTCCTGCCCGGCGACCTGGCGCAGAAGATCGATCCCTACCTGCGCCCGCTCTACGATGCGCTCTACGACCTGATGGGCTTCGAAAAGGTGTCCAAGCTGTTCGAGAAGCAAAGCATCGAGATTGCGCCGCTGGCCTACATGCGCGGGCGCACGCTGAATCATGCCTTTATCATCCTCGATGAGGCGCAGAACACCACGCCGGAGCAGATGAAAATGTTCCTCACCCGCATCGGCATCGGCGCCAAGGCTGTGGTCACCGGCGACGTGACGCAGATCGACCTGCCGCGCGGGCAGAAGTCGGGCCTGGTCGAAGCGCGGCGCATCCTCGCCGATGTGCGCGGCCTGGCCTTCACCGATTTCGACGCCTCCGATGTGGTGCGCCACCCGCTGGTGGCGCGCATCGTCGATGCCTACGAGAAGCATGGCGCCGTCCGCCAGACGCCGGCTGCCTGAACTGCGCCTCGCGGTGCAGTATCCGGGTGGCAACGAGGGCGCGCCGACTCGTCCGCAGCTGCGGCGCTGGGTACGCGCCGCCTGTGCGATACCCGCCGAAGTGACGCTGCGCTTCGTCGGCGACGAAGAAGGGCGAAATCTCAACCGCGATTACCGCGGCAAGGACTACGCCACCAACGTGCTGTCCTTTCCCTACGAATCCGGCACCCGGGTTTGCGGCGATCTGGTGCTCTGCCTGCCGGTGGTGGCGCGCGAAGCGGCGGAACAGGGCAAGCCGGCGGAAGCCCACTACGCGCACATGGTGGTGCATGGTATGCTGCATTTGCAGGGCTATGACCACGAGACCAGCCAAGCCGATGCCGAACGCATGGAAGCGATCGAGCGTGAAATACTGGCCGGTCTCGGTTACCCCGATCCTTATGGTTGAGCATGGACCCGTCCAGTAGACCCAGTCTGATCGAACGGCTTACCGCGCTGCTGTTGCGCGAACCCGAAGACCGCGAACAACTCCTTGAACTGCTCCATGGCGCCTTCGAGCGCCATCTGATGGACGCCGACGCGCTGTCGATCATTGAAGGCGCGCTCTCGGTGGCCGACATGGCGGTGCGCGACATCATGGTGCCGCGCGCGCAGATGGACGTGGTCGATATCAACGAGTCGCCCGAACAGATCGTCGAAACCGTGCTGACGACGGCCCACTCGCGCTTCCCGGCGATCGGCGAAAGCAAGGACGACGTGCTCGGCATCCTGCTGGCGAAGGACTTGCTGCGCTATTTCGCCGGCAAGGAATTCGACCTGCGCGACACCCTGCGCCCGGCGATATTCATTCCCGAATCGAAGCGGCTCAACGTGCTGCTGCGCGAATTCCGCGCTTCGCGCAATCACATGGCCATCGTGGTCGACGAATACGGCGGCGTCGCCGGCCTGGTCACCATCGAAGACGTGCTGGAGCAGATCGTCGGCGACATCGAGGACGAATATGATTTCGACGAAACCGCCGACAACATCGTCACCGACAACACCGGCCGCTACCGGGTCAAGGCCGTGACCGAAATCGCCGACTTCAACGCCGCCTTCGGCACCGAGTTTTCGGACGAGCATTTCGATACCGTCGGCGGCCTGGTCATCCACCACCTGGGCCGCCTGCCCAAGCGCAACGAAGTGGTCAGCCTGGACGGCCTGCGCATGCAGATCCTGCGCGCCGACAGCCGCCGCGTGCATACCCTGCTGGTCGATCGGCAGAAGGATCTGCCGCTGTCGACGCCACTCGCTGCCGACGAATGACCCAGCGGCGGCCGGCAGTCCTCCTGCTCGCCGCGTTTGCGCTGGGCGCGTTCTGCGTCCTCGGTTTCGCGCCTTTCGACCGTTATTTCACCGTCTGGCCAGCGCCGACTCTTGCACTGGGCGGCCTGTTCCTGCTCTGGCGGCGGGCCGCCAGCGCGCGCGCGGCGGCGCTGCTGGGCCTGGCCTGGGGCGCCGGCTTTTTCCTGTGCGGCGTGTCCTGGGTCTATGTCAGCCTGTCGCAGTTCGGTGGCATGGCGCCGCCCGCCGCTGCCGCCGCGACGCTGCTGTTCTGCCTTTACCTCGCGCTGTTTCCTGCGCTGGCCGGGGGCCTGTTCCGCCGCTGGCAACACAACACGATACGCGATGCGCTGCTTTTCGCCGGTCTGTGGACCCTCACCGAATGGCTGCGCGGCACGTTGCTCACCGGCTTCCCCTGGCTGGCAGTCGGCTATTCGCAAAGCCCGCCCAGCCCGCTGGCCGGCTGGGCCTCGGTGCTCGGCGTGTATGGCGTCGGTTTCATCGTGGCGCTGGCCGGCGCACTGCTGGCTGCCGGCTGGCGCAAGCCGGCGACGTGGGCCGCGATCCTGCTGCTGCTCGGCGCCGGCGGCCTGCTACGGGCCATGGACTGGACCCAGCCGGCCGGCAGCCCGATTACCGTCAGCCTGCTGCAGGGCAACGTGCCGCAAAGCCTGAAGTGGGATCCGAAGCGGCTGCCGCTGTCGGTCGATACCTATCTGCGCTTGGCGAAGTCACACCCGGCGACGCTCACGGTGCTGCCCGAAACCGCCTTGCCCCTGTACTTCAGCGAAGTCCCGCGCGACGTGTTGCGCGGCCTGACCAGCCATGGCGATGCCCTGTTCGGCGTGGCGATCGGCACCACCGATGGCGGCTATACCAACGGTGCCGTGACGCTGAGCCCGGAGCTAATGGCGAAGGCCTATGCCAAGCGCCACCTGGTTCCCTTCGGCGAATATCCGCCGCCGGGCTTCGCCTGGTTCTTCCGCTTTGCGCAGATTCCCATGTCGAATTTCACCGCGGGCCAGCCGCGCCAGCCGCCGCTTGACGTGGCCGGACAGCGCATCGCGCCGAATATCTGCTACGAGGATCTGTTCGGCGAGGAACTGCTCGGCGCCCTGCCGGCCGCGACCCTGCTGGTGAACCTATCCAATACCGCATGGTTCGGCGATTCGCTGGCGCAGCCGCAGCACTTGCAGATCGCCCAATTGCGCGCGATCGAAACCGGCCGCGTGATGCTGCGCGCCACCAATACCGGAATGACCGCGATGGTCGGCGCCGACGGCGTCATCGCCGCCGCCCTGCCGCCATTCACCACTGCGGCGCTGGTGGTGCAGGCCCAGGGGCGCTCGGGCCTGACGCCCTATGCGCGCTGGGGCAACCTGCTGGCGCTGCTGATCGCCGTCGGCGCCTGCCTGCAGGCGCTGCGACGGAAAAGGGATTAGAGCTTGTAAGCCGCCATATCGATGGTCAGCGACGGCCGCCCCATGGCTTGCAGCGCGGCACACAGGAAGCGGCGCGCCTGCGGCGTCAGCGGGTTGTAGTCTGCCGGCTTGAAGTTCACGGCCAGCAGCAGGATCTGGTCGATCAGCAGCATTTTCCCCATCGGGTTCGGCGTTTCCAGCCCGGCTTCGAGAAATGCTTCGGCAATCCAGTGCCGTGCGCTGGCGGGATCGAAGGCAGCAAGCTCGTCTGCGCCCAGAGCGAAATCGTAACGCTCGCCGTTCTTCAACACCACACTGACTTGATGATCCACGGTACCGCTCCTTAAGCTTTGGTTGAACTGGTCGGGATGATACCGGAAGCGGCTGCGACTGAGCCGGCGGCTTCGAGCCCGCCATGGAAACCCTGTAAAATCGCCGCTCTTGCGAATTTGCGGGGTTTCCCGATGAACCAAAAACCGGCGTTTAGTTCCGACGTCACGCGCACGCATCAGTCTTCACTGAAAGTCGAGAAGCCGACTTTTAGTTCCGACGTCACGCCCACAAGCGGGCATGAGTCTTCACTGAAACTTGGCAAGCCAAGTTTTCAGGAAATCATCCTGCGCCTGCAAGCATTCTGGAACCAGCAGGGGTGCGCGTTGCTGCAGCCCTATGACATGGAAGTTGGCGCCGGCACCAGCCATACCGCCACCTTTCTCCGCGCCCTCGGCCCCGAGCCGTGGAAGGCGGGCTACGTGCAACCCTCGCGCCGCCCCAAGGACGGCCGCTACGGCGAGAACCCCAACCGCATGCAGCACTACTACCAATACCAGGTGGTGCTCAAACCCGCGCCGGCGAACATCCTTGAACTCTATCTCGATTCGCTCGAGGCGCTCGGCTTCGACCTGAAGCAGAACGACGTGCGCTTCGTCGAGGACGACTGGGAAAACCCGACCTTGGGCGCCTGGGGCCTGGGCTGGGAAGTCTGGCTCAACGGCATGGAAGTCACCCAGTTCACCTATTTCCAGCAGGTCGGCGGCATCGACTGCAAGCCGATCACCGGCGAGATCACCTACGGCCTCGAGCGCCTGGCGATGTACCTGCAGGGCGTTGAGAACGTCTTCGACCTGGTCTATGCGCCGGGACTGAAATATGGCGACGTCTTCCACCAGAACGAGGTCGAGCAGAGCGCCTACAACTTCGAACACAGCAACGTCGAGTTCCTGCTCACTGCCTTCGGCGCGCATGAAGGCAATGCGAAGCACCTGATGGAGCAGCAACTGGCGTTGCCGGCCTACGAACAGGTGCTGAAGGCCGCGCACACCTTTAACCTGCTCGATGCGCGCGGCGCCATCTCGGTCACCGAGCGCGCCGCCTACATCGGCCGCATCCGCAACCTCGCGCGCAGCGTGGCGCAGAGCTACCTCGAAAGCCGCGCGCGGCTGGGCTTCCCGATGGCGCCGCAAGCCTGGGCCGACGAAGTGATGGCAAAACTGAACGAACAAGCGGCGAAGAAGGCGGCCTGAACATGAGCACGAAGAATCTTCTGGTCGAACTTTTTGTCGAGGAACTGCCACCCAAGGCGCTGAAGAAACTCGGTGATGTATTTGCAACTACGCTTCTGAAGTCCCTGCAAAGCAGAGAACTTGCTGCCGGCGTGAGTTTGGTAACCGGCTATGCTTCACCTCGGAGGCTCGCCGCGCACATTTCAAATGTCGCAGCAGTGGCTCCAAATAGGGAAGTCCTTGAAAAGCTGATGCCCGTCAGCGTAGCGATTGGCACGAACAACAAGCCGACAGATGCCCTGCGTAAGCGCCTAGCAAAGATCGGGCGCGAAACCCTGGCCGACCTGTGGCCGAATGCCGTCGAAGGCTCGGATAGTTTATTTATTCAGAGCGACGGAAAAGTGGATGCGGTTTACTCCCGTTCCATGGCCAGGGGCACATCGCTGCAAGTTGGACTTGAGGCTGCTATTGAGGAAGCACTTTCTGCGTTGCCCATCCCAAAGGTGATGAGCTACCAGCTCGCCGACGGATGGACCAGCGTCAATTTCGTGCGCCCGGCGCACCGGTTAGTCGCCCTGCATGGTACGGAGGTAGTGCCGATAACAATATTGGGCCTCGCCGCCGGCCGCGAGACCCAGGGGCACCGCTTCGAGGCTGCGAATCCGATCGTCGCGATCAGGGATGCCGACAGCTACGCGCAGCAGCTGGAAAGCGACGGCGCCGTGATCGCCGGCTTCGCCGCGCGCCGCGCCGAGATCGAAAAGCAGCTGACGGCCGCGGCCGCGAAGGAAGGCCTGCAGCCCATCGAGGACGATGCGCTGCTCGACGAGGTCACCGGGCTGGTGGAACGGCCGAACGTGCTGACCTGCCAGTTCGAGCAGGAATTCCTCGACGTGCCGCAGGAATGCCTGATCCTCACCATGAAGGCCAACCAGAAGTATTTCCCGCTGTTCAAGGACGGCAGGCTGACCAACAAGTTCCTCGTCGTCAGCAACATCCGGCCCGCCGATGCCTCGGCGGTGATCGGCGGCAACGAGCGCGTGGTGCGCCCGCGCCTGGCCGATGCCAAGTTTTTCTTCGACCAGGACCGCAAAAAGTCGCTGATGGACCGCATCCCCGGCCTGGCCAAGGTGGTCTATCACAACAAGCTCGGCACCCAGGGCGAGCGCGTCGAGCGCGTCGCCGCACTGGCCCGCGCCATCGGCAACAAGCTTGCCGGCGAAGCATTGGCCAACCAGGCCGACCGCGCCGCCGTGCTGGCCAAGGCGGACCTGCTGACCGACATGGTCGGCGAGTTCCCAGAGCTGCAGGGCATCATGGGCCGCTACTACGCGCTGCACGATGGCGAGCCGATTGAAGTCGCCGACGCCATCGAGGACCACTACAAGCCGCGCTTCGCCGGCGACGAGCTGCCGCGCGGCAATGTCGGCCTCTGCGTGGCGCTGGCCGACAAGCTGCAGACGCTGGCCGACATGTTCGGCATCGGCCAGATGCCGACCGGCGACAAGGACCCCTTCGCCCTGCGTCGCCACGCCCTGGGCATGCTGCGGATGCTGATCGAGCGCGGCCTGCCGCTGGATTTGGCCTGGCTGTTCGGTGCGGCAAAACTCGTCGACGCCAAGGTCGTGGAACAACTGTCCGAGTTCATTTACGAGCGCCTCGCCGGCAGCCTGCGCGAACAGGGCTATTCGGCCCTCGAAGTCGAGGCCGTGGTCGGCCTGCGCCCGCAACGCCTCGGCGACATCCCCAAGCGGCTGGCCGCCGTGCGCGCCTTCGCCGCGCTACCGGAAGCCGCCAGCCTCGCTGCCGCCAACAAGCGCGTCGGCAACATCCTCAAGAAGGCGGAAGGCGCCGTGTCCGCCAGTGTCGATGTCGCGCTGCTCAAGGAACCTGCCGAAATCGCGCTGAACCAGGCGCTCGACACGGTCAAGGCACAGGCCGACGCCGCTTTCGAGCGCGGCGACTACACGGCCTCGCTGCAATCGCTGGCCGCCCTGCGGGTGCCGGTCGATGCCTTTTTCGACGCCGTGATGGTGAACGCCGAAGAGGCGGCGTTGCGCAACAACCGCCTCGGCCTGCTCGCCACGCTGCACCAGGCGATGAACCGCGTCGCCGACTTGTCGCGCCTGTCGGCCTGAACGATGGCGATAAACAGGACTTTTGCGGCGATGTTCGGCAAAGTCGGCGCCGGCGACACGGCGAAAATCGGGCCATGAAGCTAGTCATCCTCGATCGCGACGGCGTAATCAATCACGATTCCGACCAGTACATCAAGTCGCCGGAAGAGTGGAAGCCGATTCCGGGCAGCCTCGCCGCGATCGCCCGCCTCAACCAGGCCGGCTATCGCGTGGTGGTGGCGACCAACCAGTCGGGCATCGGCCGCGGCCTGTTCGAGACCGATACCATGATCGCCATCCACGAAAAAATGCTCAAGGCGCTGGCGCAGGTCGGCGGCCGCGTCGACGCGATATTCTTCTGCCCGCACACCAATTCCGACAACTGCGATTGCCGCAAGCCCAAGCCCGGCATGTTTCGCGAAATCGCCGCCCGCTTCAATGCCGACCTGGCCGGCGTGCCGGCCATCGGCGATTCCCTGCGCGATCTGCAGGCGGCCATCGCGGTGGGTGCGCAGCCGATGCTGGTGCTGACCGGCAAGGGCCGCAAGACAGTGGACGACCCGGCATTGCCGCCGGACACCCTGGTGTTTCCCGATCTTGCCGCGGCTGCCGCGCATATCGCCCGCTGAGCGCCCGCCAAGTTAGATGGCCGTATTCCGTTCCCTGCTGTTCCTGCTGATCCTGCTGGTGGTGACGCCGCCCTATACGCTGGGCGTCATCCTCTGCCGGCCGCTGCCGCATCACATGCGGCGCCAGACCGTGGTGCCCTGGGTGAATTTCACCATCTGGCTGATCAAGCACGTGCTGGGCATTCCCTACCGCCTGGTCGGCGCCGAGAACCTCCCCGGGCGCCCGGTGGTCGTGCTGGCCAAGCACCAGTCGGCCTGGGAGACTTTCATGCTGCAGGAGGTATTCAAGGACACCGTGTTCGTCTGGCGCAAGGAGCTCAAGTACCTGCCCTTCTTCGGCTGGGCGCTGGCCTCGATCCCGATGATCGAGACCGATCGGGGCGCTACCAAGTCCAGCCTGAAACGCCTGGTCGATCAGGGCCGCGATCGCCTCGACAACGGCTACACGGTGATCATTTTTCCCGAAGGCACACGCTCGCAGCCCGGATCGAAAAATCGCTACAAGGGCGGCGGCGCACTGCTTGCCGTGGAAACCGGCGCACCGGTGGTTCCCGTAGCGCTGAATTCCGGCGAATTCTGGGGCCGCAATGCCCTGTTCAAAAAATGCGGTACCGTCACGGTCAGCATCGGCCCGACCATCGATCCCACCGGACTCAGCGCCAGCGAAGTCCTGGCGCGCGCCGAAACCTGGATCGAAACCGAAATGGCCCGGCTTTACGGAGATTCCCGATGAACACGGCACGCAGCCCTCAGCTCAAGCTGCGGCTCGACGGCAACGAACCCGAGGCTGCCAGCCGCTGGCACGACGGCGCCGCACTGGCCTATCTGGGCGGCCACCTGCGCCTGGTGCTCGGCACCCGGCACAAGGAGGCGCTGCGCGAAGGCCAGTTGCTCGATCTGCCGCTGCCGCCGCAGGCCACGCCGCGCCAGATCCAGGATCGCGCCGAAGCCTGGCTGCGCGCGGAAGCCAAGCGGATACTGCAACAGCTGATCGAGGAGAAGTCGGCGCTGGCGGGACGCCGCGCGCCGCGTCTGGCGCTGTCCTTCGCCGCACGCGGACACTGGGTCGAGGTACAGGGCAGCGATGCGCTGCGCTGCAACTGGCGCCTGATCGAACAGCCGCTGCCGGTCATCGAGCAGGCGATCGCCCGCGGCCTCGCCTCGCTGCCGCCGCCAGACGGCGGCTTCGATCTGTTCGGCACGCCGTTCGCGACCGGCTGAGCGCCGATGTTTCTCGAGCAACTCAAGCTGTTCCGCCTGCCCTCGCCGCCGCCCGCGGCGAAGACCCGCCACCTGCTGATCGGCGGCCGCATCATCGACTACCGGTTCAAGAGCGGCGCCAAGCGGCTGACGATGACCATCGACGAACGCGGCCTGCGCGTCGGCGCACCCCATCGCATCGCCATGAGCGAGATCGAGGCTTTCGTCCAGGGCCATGGCGACTGGGTGCTGAAGAAACTCGGCGAACTCGCCCATGCCACCCAGCCGCGCCATGTCACGGTCAAGGACGGCACGCGCCTGCCGCTGTTCGACGGCGAGGCCGAAGTCCGCGTCCTGCCCGGCGCCAACCGGGTGCGCTGGGTCGGCGACCTGCTGGTGCTCGAAGCGCGCCCGGAGGCTGATCTGGCGCAGCTGGCGGTACGTGCCCTGCAGAAGCGGGCACTCACCCATTTCGCCGAACGCCTGGCCGACTACACGGGCCGGCTCGATCTCGCCGTGCCCAAGCTCGGCCTGTCGTCGGCGCATACGCGCTGGGGCAGTTGCAGCAAACACGGCGGCATCCGCATCAATTGGCGGCTGATCCACATGCCGGCGCATCTCGGCGACTACGTCGTGGCGCATGAAGCTGCCCACCTGCTGGAAATGAACCACAGCCCGCGCTTCTGGGCCGTGGTCGACTCGATCTACCCAGGCTGGAAGACCGCACGCAGCGAACTCAAGCAGCGCGCGGCTTCGCTGCCAATTCTTTGAAGGAAATCCCCATGCGAATCCTGCACACCATGCTGCGAGTCGGCGATCTCGACAAATCCCTGGCCTTCTATACCGAGGTGCTCGGCATGCGCCTGCTGCGCCGCAACGACTATCCGGAAGGCAAATTCACCCTGGCCTTCGTCGGCTACCAGGACGAGAAGGACGGCGCCGTGATCGAACTGACCCACAACTGGGGCGTATCCCGCTACGAAATCGGCACCGGCTACGGCCACATCGCGCTCGCGGTCGAAGACATCTACGCCGCCTGCGACGCGATCCGCCAGCGCGGCGGCAGGATCACGCGCGAGCCCGGCCCGATGAAGGGCGGCAGCAGCGTGATCGCCTTCGTCGAGGATCCCGACGGCTACAAGATCGAGCTGATCGAGAAGAAGCGTTAGTAGGGCGGACTTCAGTCCGCCATCCACCCTTGGCCGACTGAAGTCGGCCCTACAAAACCATCCACCGCCAGGCCGGCTAAAGGCGGATTCTCGCCGCCAGTTCCTTGAGTTTTTCCAGCCCCGGTTCCTTGCGCGGCCAGGTCAGATCGACGCCGTCGTCGGCGTGGCGCGGCAGTACATGCAGGTGCAGATGCGGCACGGTCTGCCAGCCGGCGGCGCGGTTGGCCTGGAGGATGGTCATGCCGGCCGGGGCGAAGGCCTCCTGCACCGCGCGCGCAATGCGCCAGGCCGCGGCCATCATGGCCCGCGCCGTGGCTTCGTCGGCATCCATCAGGGTTTCGACCGGCGCCTTGCTGGCGACGATGACATGGCCCGGATTGACCTGGCCGGCGTCCATGAAGGCGAACACCAGGTCGTCCTCGTAGACCTTGGCGCAGGGCAGTTCCCCGGCGATGATGCGTGAAAAAATGCTGGTCATGCTGGCTCTCCGCTGAACGCTCCGATGCGTGACGAGTATAGCCAAACGCGCCGTAGCCGGCCCCTGTTGCTCCTAGCGGAACATTCTGTTCTGCGCCCCCTGCTGACCGCAACGCCTGTCGCGGCTAGACTCAGGCCATGAATTCGATCCCGCCCATTTTCATTTCCCACGGCTCGCCGATGCTGATGCTGGAGCCCGGTCGTGCCGGTCCGGCCTGGCAGACGCTGGCCCGCGAATTGCCGCGACCGCGCGCGATCCTCGCCGTCTCGGCGCACTGGAACACGCGCACGCCGGCCGTCAGCGCCACCGCGAAACCGGAGACGATTCACGACTTCCACGGCTTTCCGCCGCCGCTCTACGAACTCGCCTACGCCGCACCCGGCGCCCCCGATCTCGCGGCCGAAGTCGCCGAACTGGTGTCGGGGATCACGATAGACCGCAGCCGCGGCCTCGACCACGGCGCCTGGTCGCCGCTGCGCTTCATGTACCCGGCGGCCGACATCCCGGTGATCCAGCTCGCCGTGATGCCGTACGCCAGCGCGGAAGCCCACTACCTGCTCGGCCAAAGCCTGCAGCCGCTGGCTCGCGACGGTGTATTGATCCTCGCCTCGGGTGGGCTCACGCACAACCTTGGCGACATCGTGTTCGACGCAGCCGACGGCGAAGCCCTGCCCCATGTCGCGGAATTCCGCGATTGGTTCGCCGCGGCGCTGGCGCGGCGCGACCTGCCGGCGCTGCTCGACTGGCATCGCCAGGCGCCGCATGCGGCGCGCGCGCATCCCTCGCCGGAGCACCTGTTGCCTCTATTCGTGGCGCTGGGCGCCGCTGGCGAGAATGCCGCGGCGAAAATCGCCTTCCGCGATTCCCAGCTCGGCGCGCTGGCGCTCGACGCCTTCGTGTTCGCTACCGCGTCCGCCTGAAGCAAAGGAGCGCGCAGCTGGTCACGCGCACCACGCTGCAGCATCGCGCCCCTTGATGGTGCGTACCGCTTCGGCGCCTGCCCTCATGCCAATGATTTAACACGTAATTTTTGCGGGCATGGTTTCTGCTGGAGATAGTGCAATCACTTTCCGGCATCTGCACCGCCATGAAGCCTGCCTACGATGAAATGTTCGACGCCTCGGGCGGGGTGCGGCCAAGCTATGGCAATTTCGCCGCCTGGCTCGATTCGACGCCACACGAGGTCATCGCGCGCAAGCGTGAGGAAGCCGACCTGACCTTCCACCGCGTCGGCATCACCTTCGCCGTGTATGGCGAGGAAGCCGGCAAGGAACGCCTGATCCCCTTCGACATCATTCCGCGCATCATTCCCGCGGCCGAATGGCAGCGTATCGAAGCCGGCCTGCGCCAGCGCGTCAAGGCGCTCAACGCCTTCCTCAACGACATCTACCACGACCAGGAAATCCTCAAGGCCGGACGCATCCCGGCGCAGCAAGTGCTGGGCAACTCGCAGTACCGCGCCGAAATGGCCGGCGTCGCGGTGCCGGGCGGCACCTACGCGCACATCGCCGGGGTGGACCTGGTGCGCGCCGACCATGGCGACCAATGCGGCGAGTACTTCGTGCTGGAAGACAACCTGCGCACGCCCTCGGGCGTGTCCTACATGCTCGAAGACCGCAAGATGATGATGCGGCTGTTTCCCGAACTCTTCGCGCGCATGGCGATCGCCCCGGTCGAGCACTATCCCGACCTGCTGCTGGAAAACCTGCGTTCGGTGGCACCCGAGGGCGTGCACAATCCCAACGTCGTGCTGCTGACGCCGGGCCAGTTCAACAGCGCCTATTTCGAGCACGCCTTCCTCGCCCAGCAGATGGGCATCGAGCTGGTCGAGGGCAACGACCTCTTCGTGCGCGACGACACGGTGTTCATGCGCACCACGCAGGGCCCGCAGCGCGTCGACGTGATCTACCGCCGCATCGACGACGACTTCCTCGATCCGCTGGCCTTCCGCAAGGATTCGGTGCTCGGCGTGCCGGGCCTGTTCAACGCCTATCGCGCCGGCCGCGTGACCCTGGCCAACGCCATCGGCACCGGCATCGCCGACGACAAGGCAATGTACATCCACGTCCCCGAAATGATCCGCTTCTATTGCGGCGAGGAGCCCATCCTGTCCAACGTGCCGACCTGGGAGCTGGCCAAGCCTGACGACCGGAAGTATGTCCTTGAGCACCTGGCGGAACTGGTGGTCAAGGAGGTGCACGGCTCGGGCGGCTACGGCATGCTGGTCGGGCCCACCTCGAGCAAGGCCGAGATCGAAGCCTTCCGCCAGAAGATCCTCGCCGCGCCCGAAGGCTATATCGCGCAGCCGACGCTGGCGCTGTCGACCTGCCCGACCTATGTCGACAGCGGCGTCGCGCCGCGCCACCTCGACTTGCGGCCTTATGTGCTGTCCGGCCGCGACATCAGCATGGTGCCGGGCGGGCTCACCCGCGTCGCGCTCAAGCAAGGCTCGCTGGTGGTGAATTCGTCGCAAGGCGGCGGCACCAAGGACACCTGGATCCTCGAAAACTAAGGCGAACAATCATGCTCTCATCCACTGCAGATCACCTCTACTGGCTGGGCCGTGGCACCGAGCGGGCCGAGAACACGGCGCGCATGCTCGACGTCACCTACCGCATGTCGCTGCTCAAGCAGTCCGTCGCCGAACCGCACCACGAATGGCGCGCGATGCTGTCGATCAGCGGCCTGCACGAGGATTTCGACGCGCGCTACGACGAACCCAGTGCCGCCAGCGTGATGCACTTCATGGCGCTGGACGAGAACAATCCCGGCAGCATCTACAACAGCATCTACACGGCGCGTGAAAACGCGCGGGCGATTCGCGGCGCGATAACTTCCGAGATGTGGGAAGCGCTCAACTCCACCTGGCTGGAAATGCGCCGTATCCGGGCCGCCGGCATCGCCGAAGACGGCATCTCGTCCTTCTTCGAATGGGTCAAGGAGCGCTCCCACCTTTCGCGCGGCATCGCCCACGGCACGCTGCTGCGCGACGACATCTTCCGCTTTCTGCGCCTCGGCACCTTCTTCGAGCGCGCCGACAACACCGCACGCATCCTCGACGTCAAGTACCACATCCTGCTGCCCAGCGTCGCCGACATCGGCGGCGCCGCCGACTACTACCACTGGGGCGCGCTGCTGCGCTCGGTCTCGGCCTTCGAGTCCTATCGCAAGGTGTATCGCGACCTGATCACGCCCAAACGCGTCGCCGAACTGCTGATCCTGCGCCCCGACATGCCGCGCTCGCTGATGGCCGCCATGAACGAGGTCAATCGCCTGCTGCAGGAGATCAACGGCCCGCGCGCCAGCGAACTGCTGCGCCGCTGCGGCCAGCTGCACGGCGAGCTGCGCTTCGGCACCATCGACGACATCTTCGCTCGCGGCCTGCACGAATACCTCTCCGAATTCCTCGAACGCACCTACGACCTCGGCGACCTGATCAACACCACCTATTTCTGGTCCACCGACGAGTGGCCAGCGACCTTGCCGGCGGTGGCACAATCCCTCAAGATGCCCTCCTCCAGCCAACTGATGGCCTGATGAATCCCGAGGGAATGCAACCATGACTTATTGCGTCGCCACCATGATCGATGCCGGCATCGTTTTCGCATCGGATTCGCGCACCAATGCCGGGGTGGACAATATTTCCACCTTCCGCAAGATGAAGACCTTCGAGCGGCCCGGCGACCGCGCGCTGGTCATCGTCAATTCGGGCAACCTGGCGATCACCCAGGCCACCATCAATCACCTCGAGCAGGCGATCCGGCGCGCCACCGAGCCGAACCTGATGAGCGTGTATTCGATGTACGACGTCGCCGAACTGGTCGGCAGCGCGCTGCGCGAGGTGCGCCACCGCGACGGCCCCTTCCTCATGGAAAACAACGTCGACTGCGGCGCCAATTTCATCATCGGCGGCCAGATTGCCGGCGAGCACCAGCGCCTGTTCCTGGTCTATGCCGAGGGCAATTTCATCGAGGCCACGCCGGAGACGCCCTACTTCCAGATCGGCGAAGTCAAGTACGGCAAGCCCATCATCGACCGCGTGATCTCGGCCGAAACCTCGATGGACGATGCCATCAAATGTGTGCTGGTGTCCTTCGACTCGACCATGCGCTCCAACCTGTCGGTCGGCATGCCGATCGACCTCGCCTGCTACACCCGCGAATCCCTGCATCTGGGCAACATGCATCGCTACGACGAACACGATCCCTACATGCAGCGCCTGCGCCAGAGCTGGGGCGAGGGCGTGCGCCGCGCCTTTGCCCAGTTGCCGAACCCCGAGTGGTAGCCGGCGCGCTGCGCGGCTGCCTCACCGCTTTACAAAACTGAACGGCTCCCGATGACCATCCGCGTTGCGCTCAACCACCAGACCCGCTACAGCTTCGACCGTGCCGTCACGCTGTATCCGCACGAGGTGCGCCTGCGCCCGGCCGCGCATGCGCGCACACCCATCCTCAGTTATTCGCTGAAGATCGAGCCCGCCGGGCACTTCCTCAACTGGCAGCAGGACCCCTTCGGCAACTGGGTGGCGCGCCTGGTCTTCCCGGAGAGGGCAGAGTCACTGTCGATCACCGTCGACCTGGTGGCCGACATGACGGTGATCAACCCCTTCGATTTCTTCATGGACGAGTCCGCAGAGAATTTTCCCTTCGACTATCCGGAGGGTCTCAAGCGCGAACTCGGTCCCTATCTCGAAGCCGATCCGGCCGGACCGCTGCTGGCCGAATGGCTCAAGCGCACGCGCACGGAACTGCTGGCGAAGAAAATGCGCACCATCGACATGCTGGTCGGCATCAACCAGCGCGTGCAGGGTGATGTCGGCTACATCGTGCGCCTCGAAGCCGGCGTGCAGACGCCGGAGGAAACCCTGGAACTCAAACGCGGTTCCTGCCGCGATTCGGCCTGGTTGCTGGTGCAGGCCATGCGCCACCTGGGGCTGGCCGCGCGCTTCGCCTCGGGCTACCTGATCCAGTTGAAAGCCGACGTCAAGGCCCTCGACGGCCCTTCCGGCACCGCCGTCGATTTCACCGACCTGCATGCCTGGACGGAGGTATACATCCCCGGCGCCGGCTGGATCGGGCTCGACCCCACCTCGGGCCTGCTGGCCGGTGAAGGCCACATCCCGCTGGCATGCACCGCGATGCCGTCTTCGGCGGCGCCGGTCATCGGCGGCACCGACCAATGCGAAGCGCATTTCGATTTCGCCATGCATGTCACGCGCATCCACGAAGACCCGCGCGTGACGCAGCCCTACTCCGAGGCGCAGTGGCAGGCCGTACTCGACCTGGGCCACCAGGTTGATGCCGAACTGGAAAAGCACGACGTACGCCTGACCATGGGCGGCGAGCCGACCTTCGTCTCGATCGACGACATGGACGGACCGGAGTGGAATTTCACCGCACTGTCGGAGAAGAAACGCGAACTCGCCGGCGCCCTGCTCGGCCGCCTGCAAGGCCATTTCGCCCCGGGCGCCATGCTGCATTTCGGCCAGGGCAAGTGGTATCCCGGCGAGCCGCTGCCGCGCTGGGCGCTGGGCTGCTACTGGCGCACCGACGGCAAGCCGCTGTGGAAAGAGCCGAAGCTGCTGGTCACCGCCGACGGGGCCGGCACCCGCAAGGCCCAGGATGCGCTGCATTTCATCCGCCGCCTGACGCGCGAACTGGGCCTCGATCCAGGCTGGGTGATCCCCGCCTACGAAGACGTGACGCGCATCATCGACGAGGAGCAGCGCTGGCCGGAGAATTTCGACCCGCTCAAGGCCGACCTGAAGAAGCCCGACGAAAGGCTGCGCGTGGCGAAGCTGCTGGAACGCGGCCTCGGCGAAGCGGCGGGGTATGTGTTGCCGCTCAAAGCCCTGCCGCCCGCTGCCGCAACCAACAAACGCCGTACCGCCAGCGCCGACTCTTCAGGGTCGACGCGCTTTCGCTCCAGCCTCTGGCCGCTGCGCCGCGAGCACCTTTACCTGATCCCCGGCGATTCGCCGCTGGGCCTCCGCCTGCCGCTGGCCTCCCTGCCCTGGGTGGCGCCCGGCGACAAGGAAGAGGAATTCGCCCGCGACCCGTTTGCCGCACAGGAGCCGCTGGCCGACCCCTCTGCCGCGGAAGTCGCAGCAGCAGCAGAAGCCGCGCAACGCAAGATCGAGCCGCCGCCCGCCTCGCCGAAATCCGGCTACGATCCGCGCGAAATCGTGCATACCGCCCTGTGCGCCGAAGTGCGCGAGGGCGTGCTGTGCATCTTCCTGCCGCCGGTGCCGCTGCTCGAGGATTTCGTCACGCTGCTGGCCGCGATCGAAGCCACGGCAGCCGACCTCAAGCTGCCGGTGCGCCTCGAAGGCTACACGCCGCCCGCCGACCCGCGGCTCAAGGAATTCCGCATCACGCCCGATCCCGGCGTCATCGAGGTCAACATCCATCCGGCGAGCAGTTGGGCCCAACTGGTGGCGAACACGCAAACGCTTTACGAAGAGGCGCGCCTGACTCGCCTGGGCACCGAGAAGTTCATGCTCGACGGGCGCCACACCGGCACCGGCGGGGGCAACCACATCACGCTCGGCGCCGCCAGCCCGGCCGACTCGCCCTGCCTGCGCCGGCCCGATCTGCTGATGAGCCTGATCACCTACTGGCAGCATCATCCGGCGCTGTCCTACCTGTTCTCGGGCATGTTCATCGGCCCCACCAGCCAGGCGCCGCGCGTCGATGAAGCGCGCCATGAGAGCCTCTACGAACTCGAAATCGCCTTCCAACAGATGGCCGCAAGACTTAAGCCCGGCGAGGAGACCCTGCAACCCTGGCTGGTCGACCGTTTGTTGCGCAACCTGCTGGTCGATCTCTCCGGCAACACCCATCGCGCCGAATTCTGCATCGACAAGCTCTACTCGCCCGACAGCGCCACCGGGCGCCTCGGCCTGGTCGAATTCCGCGGCTTCGAAATGCCGCCGCACGCGCAGATGTCGCTTTTGCAGATGCTGCTCCTGCGCGCCCTGGTCGCCCGCTTCTGGCAGACGCCCTACGCCGGCAGCAGTCAGGGCCTGATGCGCTGGGGAACCGGCCTGCATGATCGCTTCATGCTGCCGCACTTCGTCGCCCAGGACATGAAGGACGTGGTGCAGGACCTGCAGCGCGCCGGCTATGCCTTCGAGTTCGACTGGTTCGCGCCCTTCCTCGAATTCCGCTTCCCGCGCTTTGGCACCGTGGTCTATCACGGCATCGAAATCGAACTGCGCCAGGCCATCGAACCCTGGCACGTGCTGGGCGAAGAAGTCGCCGCCGGCGGCACGGCACGCTACGTCGATTCCTCGGTCGAGCGCATGCAGGTCAAGGTGCGCCACATGCACGACAACCGCCACATCCTGACCTGCAACGGCCGGCCGCTGCCGCTGACCGGCACCGGCACGCGCGGCGAATACGTCGCCGGCGTGCGCTACCGGGCCTGGTGTCCGCCCTCCGGCCTGCACCCGACCATAGGCGTGCAGGCGCCGCTGGTGTTCGACCTGGTCGACAGCTGGAGCGGGCGTTCGATCGGCGGCTGTACCTACCACGTCGCCCATCCCGGCGGGCGCAGCGAAGACAGCTTCCCGGTCAATGCCAATGCGGCCGAATCGCGCCGCGTCGCGCGCTTCTGGAACCACGGCCACACGCCGGGCGCCATGCACGTGCGGCGCGAAGGCCGCAACCCGGATTACCCGCTGACGCTGGACCTGCGCCGCGCGCCGGAAGCCTGGATGGAAGGTGCGCCTTCGATAGCCACCGAGCAGGGGCAGGCGCAACAGTAGCGGAGCGCCGTCTCGCCAGCGCCGACTTTCAGGCTTCCGGCGCAGGAATTCCGGCTACTTGTCCTTCAGCTTCATGATGCCCATTGAATTGAGCACCATTTTCTCGAACACGTGCTCGCTGGTGCCCTTCCTGATCTTGCGCATGTAGTACTTCTCGAAGGCGATCTTGGCCAGGTGCACCCACTTGCCCTGGGAGAACCAGCTCACGTTGCGCGGCGGAATCTGCGGCAGGGCGACGAAGGCCGCGCCGTTGTCGCCGAAGTCGGCCAGGCAGACCGCGTTCCAGGTCGCCTTGTGCGTCGGCTGCTTGCCGTCCAGGGCTTCACGGATGTTGTGCACCGTGGCGCTGACCATCGACTCGATCATGTAGCCGGTCTTCGGCGCGCCGGTCGGCACCGGAGTGACCTCCACCGGCGGAATGGCGACGCAGACGCCGACCGAGTAAACATTCTGGAATTTCGGATTGCGCTGGAAGGCATCGATCAGGATGAAGCCGCGCGGATTGACCAGGCCCTCGATGCCGATCACGGCGTCGATGCCCTTGAAGGCCGGCAACATCATCGAGTACTTGAACTCGAGCACATGTTCCTTCTTCGGCGTGCCGTCGTCGTTGTGCTCGGTGACGTACATCTTGCCGGCCTCGACCTTGGTGGTCTTGGCGTTGCAGATCCACTTGATGTGGCGCTCGCGCATGACCGATTCCATGAGGCCCTTGGAATCGCCGACGCCGCCCAGTCCCAGGTGGCCGATGTAGGGTTCGGCGGTGACGAAAGTCATCGGCACCTTGTCGCGGATCTTGCGCCGGCGCAGGTCGGTATCCATGATCATCGCGAACTCGTAGGCCGGACCGTAGCAGGAGGCCATCTGCACCGCCCCCACCACGATGTGGCCGGGGTCCTTGACGAATACCTGCCAGGCGCGCTCGGCCTCGACCGCATGGTCGACGTGGCAGACCGAATGGGTATGGCCCTTGGGCCCCAGGCCTTCGACTTCGTCGAACGCCAGCTTGGGGCCGGTGGCGATCACCAGAAAGTCGTAATCGACGCTGCGGCCGTCGTCGAGTTCGATCTGGTTCTTGTCCGGGTGCACCCGCTTGGCGCCGACCGCAATGAAGTCGATCTTCTTCTTCGCCAGCAGCGGCGCGATGTCCACTTCGATCTCGCCGCGCTTGCGCCAGTCGACGGCGACCCAGGGGTTGGACGGGGTGAAGTGGTGCTTGGGATTGTTGGAAATCACCGTCAGCTTGTCGCCTGGACGAAGCATCCCGGACATTTCATACGCTGCGGGCAGGCCGCCGATGCCGGCGCCGAGAATTACGATGTGGGCCATGATGTCTCCTCCTGAATGTTTTTATAAACCAGCAGGAGAGTACAGGCCGGAATCGCGGAATGGCCTTTGCTTCCTTTATCGAAGCATGACTAACACTGATCGACGTCTCGAGCGTCGGCAGCTGCGGCACGGCAATGGCGCCGCGTCCGCGGCGCCATTGCGATTGCCGATTTACTGCTTGGTCGGATCGAAACCGGTTTCCTTGTAGATCGACTGCAGCAGGTCCTTGCCGACGCGGTCGGCCATCTTGAGGTGCACCGGCGCCATGGCCTTCTTGAAGGCCTGCTTTTCTTCCTTGGTCGGCACGTAGATCGCCGTCTTGCCGCTCTTCCTCACGCCTTCCAGCGCTTGCTCGTTCTCTTCCAGGGCGATCTTGTTGGCATACACCGTGGCTTCCTTCATCGCCAGCTCGAGCTGGGCGCGCAGCTCGGGCGGCAGGCCGTCCCAGAACTTCTTGTTCACGATCACCGCGTAGCCGAGGTAGTTATGGTCGGTGATGGTCATGTGCTTCTGCACTTCGTGCATTTTCTGGGTGTACAGGTTGGAGTGCGGGTTGTCGGTGCCATCGACCACGCCGGTCTGCAGCGCCTGGTAGACCTCGGAGAAGGCCATCACCTGCGGCAGCGCGCCCAGGGTCCGGTATTCCTCCTCGAGCACCTTGGACGACTGGATGCGCATCCTCTTGCCCTTGAGGTCGGCCGGCGTTTTGATTGGCGTGTTGGCCGAGAAGGACTTGAAGCCGTTGTCCCAGAAGGCCAGGCCCTTGATGCCCTTGGGCTCGAGCTTGGCCAGCAGCGAGGCGCCGATCGGACCCTGGGTGATCTTGTGCAGCTCGGTGTAGTCGTCGAAGATGTAGGGGAAGTCGAACACCTCGAATTCCTTGACGCCGAGCGGACCGAACTTCGACAGCGAGGGCGCCAGCATGTGCACCGCGCCGAGCTGCAGGGCTTCCATCTCTTCCTTGTCCTTGTAGAGCGAGGAATTGGCGTAAACCTCGACCTTGGCCTTGCCCTTGGTCAGTTCCGCTACCCGCTTGGCGAAGAATTCCGAGCCTTTGCCCTTCGGCGTGTCGGCCGCGACGACGTGGCTGAACTTGATCACGATCGGCGCCTGCGCCAGCGCGAGCGCCGAGAATGCGGCCGCGGCCAGGCCGACGAACAATGTGCGAATTTTCATTTTGTTTCCTCTTGTTGGATGTTGTGGGCCCAAGCCTAACACTGCCCGTCCCGCGCCGTGGTGCCGGCGCCGACTTTCGCCCTGCCCGCCTATTCGACCAGGATGGTGCCCATCATGCCGCCGGCGGCATGGTCGAGGATGTGGCAGTGGTACATCCACTCGCCGGGGCTGTCGGCGACGAAGGCGACATCGACACTCTGGCGCGGCGCCATCATCACGGTATCGCGCCATTCGCGCTGCGGGTTGGCGACGCCGTTCACCGCCAGCACGCGGAAGAAATGGCCGTGCAGGTGCATCGGATGGACGAAGTCGGTCTCGTTCATCATGTGCAGGATCACGTGCTCGCCCTTGCGCAGATGCAGCAGCGGTTCGTGCATCAGCGCGTGTTCGTGCTGGGCGTTGTAGTTCATGGTCCAGGCCAGGCCCTCGCGCGCCATGATTTCCTGGATGCGCGAGGCCTTGCCGTCGATGGTGCCGATCACCGGCGCGCCGCGCATGCCGCCCTGGAAGATGATGTAGTGGTCAGTGGCCTGGCCCAGCTTCGGCTCGGGCAGCGCGTTGGGCGGCACCGCGATCGACGTCGTCAGCGGACGGCTGCGCAGCGCCGGCCCGGCGGAATAGGCCAGGCTGCCGAGCACCGCGCTGGTCACCTTGGGCCGGCCGGCATCGCGCAGCTCGAAATTCTGGCCGGGCTTGCCCATGCAGTCGATGATCAGGTCGACGCGCATGCCCGGCCCCAGCACCAGACCTTGCGCCGGCTGCGGCTGCGGCGTCACGCCCTGGCCGTCCCAGGCGACGATGTGCGCGGCGTGGCCCGCGACGGAAAGCTGGAAGATGCGCGCCGAGGCGGCGTTGATCAGGCGCAGGCGCAGCCGTTCGCCGGAGCGCACCTCGATCCTGCGCTCGGGTCCGGCGAGCTGGCCGTTGACCAGCAGGTGGCTGCCGCGGCGCCCCTCGTTGGCGACGTCGAGGATGCGACCGAAGTCCTCGACCTGCTGCATCTGCTCGTCGAGCTTGATGTCGGACAGTACCCAGACCACGTCCTGATCCACCTGCGGCGGCTTATCCTCCTCGACGATCAGCGCGCCGTAGAGGCCGCGCGGCACCTGCTCGAAGCTGGCCTGGTGCGGGTGGTACCAGTAGGTGCCCGAGTCGCGCAGTTCGAAGCGATAGTCGAAACGCCCGCCGGGCGCGATCGCCACCTGGGTGACGCCGGGCACGCCGTCCATGCCGTTGGGCACGCGCAGGCCGTGCCAGTGCACCGTGGTGTCGCGCGGCAGCTGGTTGCTCACCGCGATGTGCGCGGTGTCGCCGCGGCGGAAGCGCAGCAAGGGGCCGGGGAAAGCCCGGTTGAAGCTCCAGACGCCGGTGCGTGCCGGGCTGGCGGGATCGAGCGGCACCTGGAACGCGGAGGGGATCAGCTCGATGCGATGCTCCTTGCGTGCGGCCGGCGCGGCACCGGCCGGCAGCGCGAGCGAAGCGCCGAACGCGGCGGCGGTCTGCAGGAAATGACGGCGGGAAGGCATCGCGGGTTCTCCGGGGTTCAGGGCGTGGACTGCTGGTAAAGCAGCGTGACCTGGTCGGCCAGTTCCAGCACTGCGTCGCCGCCTTCGGCCAGGATCAGGCGGAAGGATTCGGCGCCTTCGGTGGCCAGCGCAGTGCGCAGCCATTCCCACTGCAGGGCCAGCTTGTCGACTTCCTCGCGCACGGCCGCGCTGTTGCCGGCGCGCTGCTGCATGCTGGCCAGCGCCCCGGAAAACTCGTTCTGCACCGATTCCAGTTCGTCGCGCAGGCGCGCGTTGTCCACGCCCCACTGGCGCAGCATGTAGACCTTGACCAGGCGCTGCGAGAGCATGCGCTGGCGCCCGGCCAGGTTGACCCAGCGGCTCACCGGCAAGGTCGACTGGTCCTGCAGCGTGCGCGTCAGGCGCTCCGCCGCCATCAGCACATCCTCGGCGCGGGCGTCGAGCAGTGCGGCATCCGCCTGGCGGATCACCCCCAGCGCCGAGCTGCGCAGCGGCGCCCAGGCGGCACGCAGTCC
>JALHPU010000044.1 GCA_022842325.1 Sulfuritalea sp.
AACTACACGGTCAGCAGCACGACCACGACCACGGCCGACATCACGGCGCTGGGGATCGCCGGCAGCATCACGGCGGCGAGCAAGGTCTATAACGCCAACTCCGTCGCGACCATCGGCAGCCGGACGCTGAGCGGTGTGCTCGGCACGGATGTGGTGAGCTACAGCGGCGGGGCGGCAAGTTTCGATAGCAAGAATGTCGGCATCGGCAAGACGGTGACCGGTACCGGCTTCGTCCTCGCCGGCGGCGACGCCGGCAACTACACGGTCAACAGCAGCGCTACCACTACGGCCGACATCACGGCCAGGGCGATCACCGGCCGGATCACAGCCGACAACAAGATCTATGACGCGACCAATACGGCTACGATCCTGACCCGTACGCTGACCGGTGTGCTGGGTACGGACGTGGTCAGCTACAGTGGCGGCACGGCGCTGTTCAGCGACAAGAACGTCGGCACCGGCAAGACGGTGACCGGCAGCGGCCTGGTTCTCGCCGGCGGCGATGCGGGCAACTACACGGTCAGCAGCACGACCACGACCACGGCCGACATCACGGCGCTGGGGATCGCCGGCAGCATCACGGCGGCGAGCAAGGTCTATAACGCCAACTCCGTCGCGACCATCAGCAGCCGGACGCTGAGCGGTGTGCTCGGCACGGATGTGGTGAGCTACAGCGGCGGCGCGGCAAGTTTCGATAGCAAGAATGTCGGCATCGGCAAGACGGTGACCGGTACCGGCTTCGTCCTCGCCGGCGGCGACGCCGGCAACTACACGGTCAACAGCAGCGCCACGACAACGGCCGACATCACGCCGAAGGCGATCACCGCCACCGGCATCCTGGCGCTCGACAAGGTGTACAACGCCAGCCTGGTCGCCGGGCTCAATACCACTGGCGCCATGGTCAGCGGCGGGGCCACAAGCGATGGCGACAACAGGTTCTACAGCGCCGACGCGATCACGCTCAACAGCGCGGGCACCAGCGGCGCCTTCGGCGACAAGAATGTCGGCGCCAACAAGGCGGTCGCCATCAGCGGTCTGGCCCTGGGCAACAACGCCGCTGGCAACTACACGGTGATCGATGCCAGCGGCGCCACGGCCAGCATCACGGCCAAGCCCTTGACCATCACCGGCTTCGCGTCCGCCGACAAGGTCTATGACGGCTTGACCACGGCCGCGATCAGCGCTGCCGGCACCCTCTTCGGCGTCGAGGCTGGCGACACGGTCGGCTTCAGCAACACCGGCGCCACTTTCGACACGAAGAATGCCGGCGCTGGCAAGACGGTGACCCTGAACGGCGGGACGCTGACCGGCACGGGGGACCAGACCAACTACAGCTATACGGCACCGATCGCTCTGGCCAACATCACGCCTGCCACCGTGACGGTCAATGCGGATGCCATGAGCAAGGTGTATGGCGCATTCGACCCCGCTCTGGCCTACACCACCGGCGCATTCCAATTCGGTGACAGTGCGGCAAGCGTGCTTAGCGGCGCGCTGTCGCGTGCTGCCGGAGAATCCGCTGGTGCTTATGCGATCGGGCAAAACACTCTTGTCTCGAATGCGAACTACACCGTTGTCTATACAGGCGCTAACCTGAGCATCGCGCCAGCCGTACTCAATGTCGTCGCGAATCCGCAGATCAAGGCCTTCGGCACCAACGATCCGGCCCTGAGCTTCACCGTTGCGGGGCTGGTCAATAATCCCTTGCTCGGCATTGCGGACACCGAAGCGGGTGTGATTACAGGCGCGCTTGCCCGCGTCCCCGGCGAGACTGCCGTTGGTGGCCCATACGCCATTACGCAAGGCAGTCTGGCGACCAACCGCAACTATGCGCTTGGTTTTACGGGCAGCAGCTTTGTCATCGTCGGTGCTGCTACCGAGCCCGTTTTCGGCCTCAGCGTGGGCCAGTTGATTTTCGCTGGAGTAGTGAATAATCAGACGTATTACCGCCCGGGCAATTTCTGGCACATCTCGCTGAACAGTAGCAACGCGGACCCGGGCTTCGACGTGATGCGGGGCACCAGTGATACAAATTCGCGCGCGAGCCGACGCATGAACAGCTGCGATTCCGTGTTCGGCGGCGGATTCTGTGAAACATGGTCCTTCCCCCAGCAACGCACGCGGGGCGATAATTGATGAACATTCATCCGGTGCCGAAACGACGGCAGGAGAGGAGGGCGGCATGTTGCCGATGATTCGCCGCATGGCGCTTGCGGCCGGACTGCTGATCTCGTTGCTGCCCCTGGCACAGGCGGCGAGCGAACGCTTCGATATCGATCGCTTTCAGATCGAAGGCAATACGCTGCTCGGAAGCGACGAACTGGATGCCGTGGTGCAGCCCTTTACCGGAAAGGGCCGTGTGTATGGCGACGTCAAACGCGCGATCGAAGCACTGCGACAACGCTATACCGCCAGTGGATACAGCGTGGTGTGGGTGGTGGCGCCAGAACAGGATCTCGACAGGGGCTTCGTCACTTTGCAGGTCATCGAAGGCCGGATCGGGAAGGTCAGCATCGAAGGCAACCGTTTTTTTGACGATGCGAACATTCGCGCCAGCCTGCCGGCGCTGAGAGAGAACACATCGCCCAGGACAGGGGATATCTCGGCCAACTCGCAGCTTGGCAACGAGAATCCATCCAAGCAGGTGGATGTTGTCCTGCGCCCCGGCGAGCAAGCGGGCGTAGTGGATGCCACGGTCGATGTCATTGATGTGGCACCGCTCAAGGCCTTCTTGACCTTCGACAATACCGGCAACCGGCAGACCGGTGACTTCAGGCTCGGCGTCGGCGTGCAGCACGCCAATCTGTTCGAGCGCGACCACGTCGGTACTTTTAGTTACGTCACCTCGCCGGAGAAGGCGAACCAGGTCAAGCTGTACAGCGCGAGCTATCGCCTGCCGCTCTATTCCCTGGGTGATTCGATGGATTTCATCGCTGCCTATTCGGATGTCAGTGCCGGCACCACGCAGACCGTTGCCGGGCCGCTGGCGTTTTCCGGCCAGGGCACGGTATATGGCGTTCGCTACAACCAGTTGCTGGAGCGGCGTGGGGTGTATTCGCATCGGGCCGTCTATGGTCTTGATTACCGTGCCTACAAGAATTCCTGCTCGCTCGGGGCTTTCGGTGCGGCCGGTTGCGGGCCCGCCGCGGTGGATGTCACGGTAAGGCCCGTCAGCGTGGCATACAGCGGCAATTGGATGCAGCCGGGTCGCGTCTCCGACTTCTATGTGGCGCTATCGCAAAACCTTCCCGGCACAGCCAAAGGACGCGAGGCTGATTTCAATGCGGCCCGTCCCGGATTGATTGCCGGGACAGGTGCGCCTTCCCGCTACAGGATCCTTCGTTTTGGCGCGAGCATGGTTAACGCTTTCGAGAACAACTGGCAGCTTCGCGCCGCGCTGAATATGCAATACAGCCCCGATGCACTGGTGTCCGGCGAACAGTTCGGTGTGGCGGGCGCGACGGCAGTACGCGGTTTTCTGGAGCGGGAAGTCGCCCGCGATTCGGGCTATTTCGCCAACCTCGAACTCTACTCGCCGAACCTGGTCGGCACCATGATTCCGGGTGAAGGCAACCTTCGCGGCCTGCTGTTCTATGACGTAGCCATGGCGGCGAACAACCCCCTGCCCGGGGAACTGCGGCAGAAGGTCTCGATCGCCAGCATCGGTGCCGGCTTGCGCTGGAACATCGAGCGCAACTTCAATGTGCGTTTCGACCTGGCGCGGGTAGTTGACGCGGGCGGCAGCAAGCTGGCGGGCGATCTCCGCGGCCATGTCTCGGTCTATCTGGGCTTCTAGCGACCGAAAGTCGGCGCCGGCGAGACGCCGACCCGCAGTGCCGAAGGCTGATAAAGTCCCAGCGTCGCATGTTATGTGCGACAGCGCACAGACTCCGGGCGGACGTCGGCTCAGAGTCGGTAACAAGTTCTCACACATCCTTGCGTGGGGGCGATACCGATCCGACCCACCACAGGAGATAGACATGAATTCCACATTCAAGAAACTGCTTTGCCGCTTTCTCGCCGTCGCACTCATTACGCTGCCCTTCCAGACCGGCCAGGCCAGCATGATCGGTACGGATCAGGTCACCGCCGCCGCCACCGTTCAGGCTGATCGCAATCTGGTGTCGAGTTATCTCAGCCGCTCGCAGACCGTCAGCGAGTTTCAGGCGCTGGGTCTGGATGCACAGGATGCCCGGGATCGCGTCGCATCGATGACCGATGAGGAAGTCAGCTCGCTCGCCGGTCAGATCAACGCCGTGCCGGCCGGTGGTGATGGCCTGGTGGTGCTGATCCTGGTCGTATTCATCCTCTGGTACTTCGCCTTCCGCAAGTAATCCGTCGAACGCCGCACCGATCGCGAAAGTCACTGATGCCGGACTTCCCGGTTTGGTTCGGAGGCGCCCGCCTTACCGCGGGCGCTTTTTTGCTTTTGCTGCTGACCGGCTTGAGCGGCTGCGCGTCGCTGGTGCCGCAAACCATGGGCTTGCGCGATGCCTGGCCACAGGGCGTGGCCGAGCGCAGCGAACTGCGCGACGTACCTTTCTTTGCCCAGCAGGAGTACCAGTGCGGCCCTGCCGCGCTGGCCACGACGCTGGTCCATGCCGGCACGCCGGTGAGTCCGGACGAACTGGTCAAGCGCGTCTATCTGCCCGGGCGCGAAGGCAGCCTGCAGGCGGAAATGCTGGCGGCGCCGCGCCGCTACGGCAAGCTTTCCTACCAGATCGCGCCGCGCTTCGACGACCTGCTGCGCGAGGTCGCCGCAGGCAATCCGGTGCTGGTGCTGCAGGATACCGGGGCCGGCCCGATCACCAACTGGCACTATGCCGTGGTGGTCGGCTTCGACTACCCCGCCGGCGAGTTGTACCTGCGCTCGGGCGAAACCCGGCGCCTGGCCGTGCCGTTCACGGTCTTCGAATACACCTGGAAGAAGAGCAATTATTGGGCGATGGTGACCATGGCGCCCGAGCGCATTCCGGTGACCGCCAGCGAGCCTGCCTATCTGGCGGCGGTCGCGGCCATGGAACGCGTGGCCGCGCCGGCGGCCAGCTTTGCCGCGTATTCCGCAGCGCTGCAGCGCTGGCCCGACAATGTCGCGGCCAGCATCGGCCTGGCCAACCGGCATTACGCGCTGGGAGAACTCAAGCAGGCGGAAGCCATTC
The DNA here is from genome assembly GCA_022842325.1 of Sulfuritalea sp. GTDB lineage: Bacteria > Pseudomonadota > Gammaproteobacteria > Burkholderiales > Rhodocyclaceae > Sulfuritalea. The sequence continues at coordinate 5,160 of JALHPU010000044.1, forward strand.
TGCGGCGGGCCCATGCCGGTCACCCGGAGTCGGTGGCCGTGACCAACAATCTGGCGCACACGCTCTCGGATCTGGGGCGCAACGAGGAGGCGCTGGCGCTGATCACACAGGCCGCAGTGCCCGACGGCAGCCCTTTCGCGGCGGCGGTAGGCGAGACCCGGAGATTGATTCTGCAACGCCTGGGCCGCGACAAATAGTTGCCAAATCGTCAGTGTGCGCTATCGCACAGAGGTATTTTGCGGTGCGGATTATGCTTTTAACCTGATAGTTCGCTGCTCAATGAGTTTCTAGCCCGGTGATCCAACATGAAACTGCATGCCCTGAAAACAAAATGTGCGATGGCGCTGCTTATCGGCGGCATTTTTGCGGTAGGCCCGGCCATGGCCGACAAGCCCTCCTGGGCCGGCAACGACAAGGGCGGCAAAGGCGATCAGCGCGACGACAGAAAAGATGATCGCAAGAAGGATCACAAGAAAGACCGGAAAGATGACGACCGCAAGGCGAAGAACGACAAGGATCGTCACTCCGACGGCGACAGGCGCCACTTCCAGCAGCAGCAGCATGTGATGGTGCGTGACTACTATGCCGAGCATTACCGGGGTGCGCGCCGCTGCCCGCCGGGGCTGGCGAAGAAGAACAATGGCTGCATGCCGCCGGGACAGGCGAAGAAATGGCGGGTCGGCTATCAGCTGCCGCGTGAAGTGGTCTATTACGAGGTTCCGTCGGCACTGGTGATCCAGATCGGCCCACCGCCGTCGGGTCATCGCTACGTACGGGTTGCCGGCGACATATTGATGCTCGCGATCGGTACCGGCATGGTAGTGGATGCGATTTCGGATCTCGGCAGTATGTAAGTTTTGATTGCCGTACGCCGGATTCAGCAGCGTATGGCAGTAGTGGCCGTAGTCATGGGGGAGTGTGAAGCAATGATTTCTGGTTCCGGGTATTCACTGCGGGCAACGGTGGCCTTGTGCCTGTCGCTGTTCTCCGCCCACGGGCTGGCGGCGGAGGCCGCGGTCCCGATCGTCGCGGCGGCAGTTCCCGTGGCGACAGGCGGCGCCGGCCTTGGCATGGCCATGCGCTTCGAGAGCTCGATCTATCGCGACGCGGGTACGCGCCACGACTTCGTTCCGATCTACATCTACGAAGGCAAGCGCGTCTTCCTCGAAGCCTATCGGGTCGGCCTCAAACTCGATGCGACGCCCGACTCGCGTTTCGATGCCTTCGTCGGCTATCGCTTCGAGGGCTTTCCCTACGACCGCATTCCGGCCAGCCTGGCCGGCATGGCCAATCGCGGGCCGGGCGTCGATATCGGCATCGGCTATCGGCAGCGCAAGGAGTGGGGCACGCTGTTCGGCGAAGTGCTGACCGATGCCGGCAGCGGATCGGACGGCAGCGAAATCCGCCTCGGTTACCGCTACGACTGGCAGCTCGGCAGGCTGCAGTTGCAACCGCAACTGACGTTTGCGGCCCGCGACGCCCGGCTCAACAACTACTACTACGGCGTGCGTCCATCCGAAGCGACCATCAATCGCCCGGCCTACGAACCGGGCGGCGGCGTCAATGCCGAACTGGCCCTGTCCGGCGTCTATCGCCTGTCCGAGCGTTGGCGTCTGATCGGCGGCGTATCGGCCACGCGCTGGGCATCCGGCGTGCGCGCCAGCCCGATCGTCGAGAACCGCACCCAGCTCGCCGGGCATCTCGGCGTGGCCTACGATTTCTCGCCCGGGCACGACGCCTGGCCCGACGGCCGGCCGCTGATCGTCAAGGTGCTGCACGGCAAAGCCACCGATTGCGACGTGGCGCAGGTGATGCTGCTCAAATGTTTCTCGACCAATACGGTGGACCAGACGCGCGTCACGGGCATCGAACTGGGCCGCCCCTTCGTCGAGCGCCTGAACGGCTGGCCGCTGGATTTCGTCGGTTACGTCGGCCTGTTGCGCCACCACGAGCAAGGGCTGCAGGAGGATTCCTGGCAGGCCAATGCCTACATGAAGGCCTACTACTACGGATTTCCGTGGAGCCACCGCGTGCGCACCCGGCTTGGCCTCGGCGTCGGCATCTCCTATGCCGAGCGCGTGCCCTACGTCGAGCTGCGCGACCAGCTGGCGCGCGGACGCAGTAGCTCGCGGCTGCTCCAGTACCTGGATCCGAGCATCGACATCAGCCTCGGCGACCTGATCGGCGTCAAGTCGATGGGCGAAACCTACGTCGGCGTCGGCGTCACCCACCGCTCGGGAATCTTCGGCACCTCGCGCCTGCTCGGCAATGTGAACGGCGGCTCGAACTACATCTATTCCTACGTCGAGTGGCGCATGTAGTCGGCCAGGGCCGCAGCAAACGCGGGGCGGGATGACCCGCTCTGCGCTGCCGCCGTGGCGCCGGCGCCGACTCCTGAACTTCCTGCCTTAGCGCTTCGGCGCCGGCTGTGGCTTCGAGTCGAACAGGCCTTCGGCCCAGCCGCCGATCTTGGCGCCGACCGAGGTGCCAAAGCCCGGACCCATGATGGCGGTGCCGACGGCGGCGCCGGCGATGGTGGCGCCGGTGGGATAGAGCATGGGCGAGTCCAGCGTGCCGCTGACGTTGAGCGGCACCTTGGTACCGACGCCGGCCAGCTTGACCTGGGCGTTGATGCGGCCCGACAGCGCCTTCTGCGGCGAGATGCTGACCGCGCCGTCGGCGGCCAGCATCCCCGAGGCGATCTGGAGTTGCGACAAGTGGCGGCTGCCCTGCGCCACCAGCAGGTGGCCGGACAGATGATCGAACCGCGTTTCGCCGCCGGTTGCTGCCTTCTTGACCAGCTGGGTGGCGGCCTGCTGGATGTCGACGCCGTGCAGCACGCCGTCCTTCACCCTGAAATCGGTTTCCAGTCGCAATGCCTGCGCCAGCTTGTCGGCGGCGGGCGCCGCGGCGGAGAACACCGGCTTGGCGCTGAGCCTGCCGCTGACCCGGCTGCCCGGCGACAACAGGGACGCGACCTGGCGCAATTCGAGTTCGCCGATGTCGAGCTTGCCGTCGATGCGCAGGCCTTTTTCCCAGGCCAGATTCATCGCGCCGAGCACCGTGCCGCCATACAGGCGGGCGCTCACCGTGTCGAGGCGGGCATCCTTCTGCGTCGCCACGCCGCGGATCTGCAATTCGTCGAACAGCAGCGCGGGTCCGGCCGGCAGGGTCCAGGCCTTGGCGCTGACATCGATCAGGTAGTTGGATTTGTCGGGCTTGATCGTGGCCTTGAGCTTGCCGTCGCGGGTGGTGACCGAAATGTCCCCGGGTTTGCCCGTGGCGTCCAGGTTCAGGCGCGCATCGAAGGGGCCGAAGTCCGTCTTTTCGAGTCTGAGCACGACGTTTTCGAGGCGGATGCGCTCGACGCGAACGGCCCGTGGTTTCGATGGCTCGGCGCCCGCGGACGCGGCCATTGCCAGGATCATGTCGATCGCCTTGCGCGTCACCATCAGCGAGTCGATTTCGACACTGCTGATGACGCGGGTTGCTTGCAGCAGCGAGAGCAGTTCGGGGGTCAGCTTGACCTGCTCCAGCGTCAGCTCGTCGGTCCGGCCCAGGCGTACGCCTTCGACGATCACATGTGGCCAGGGCAGGGCCGCCAACTTCATGCTCTTGATGGTGACAGGCTGCCCGACGCGGGCAGAAATCTCATTTTCAATGCGCGGGATGTAGTCGTCGAGCGAGACGAAGAGCGGCAACAGGGCGGCCAGTGCAATCAGCACGGCGAGTGCGATCAGGAAGCGCTTTGGCCATTTCATATCGTTTGCGGACGGTCGAATTCATGATTGGCATGTGGCCGAATAGCTTGCAGCAACCGGTGCAGCGCAGCCAGATGCCGCCCGGGCGGCGGGCCCGGATGCCCCCCGTACCCGCCGGCATCGGTCGGACTTACTGCTTGCCTTTGACCATCATATCGTTCTTCACGGATTTGACGCCTTTGACGCCCTTGGCGAGCTTGACGGCCTGGTTGATATCGGCACGCGACTTCAGAAAGCCGCTCAGCTGGACGATGCCCTTGTAGGTTTCGACGTTGATTTCAGTGGCCTTGAGCGTCGAGTCCTTGAATATGGCCGCCTTGATTTTGCTGGTGATGACGGCGTCGTCGACATACTCGCCGGCGGATTCTTTCTTGTTGGCGCTGGCGGCGGGTGCCGGCGCGGTTTCCGCCGCAGTGGCGGCGGTGCCGAAGGCGAGGGCGATTGCCGTCGCCATGGTGCCGATGGTGAGTCGTTTCATGATGTTTCCCTTTCAGATGGGTGGGTCGGCAATTCCAGGCGCGCAGCCGGATCTGCTGTCAGGCATGCCCGCTGCCGGTTGCTTGCGCGGGAAGGCTGCGCTTGCAGTCCGGGCAACAGGCGTGCGTCAGGGCTTGGTGGACTTCTTGAGGTCTTCCTTCAGGTCGCCATACCCTGCCTGGATCACGCCCTTGGCATGCTCGACGGTTCCCTTTTTTTCCAGGGTCTTGTCGCCGGTAATCTTGCCGACCACTTCCTTGACCTTGCCTTTGACTTCCTTGACGCGGCCTTGTGTCTGATCCTTGTTCATGTGCTTCTCCTTGAAGTTGATATGGCGGATTGCGGTGCCATCGACGATGCTGTCCGACTCCCGCCATGTGCAAGCCTAGGCTTTTCGCATCGAACAATCTGTGCGCCAGCGCCCATAAGAACGCCGGCCATGCCGCGGCGCGCCTCGGATTTTCAGTGGCGGCCGCCGGGCAGCAAACGCGCGTACTCGTCCTTTACCGCGGCATAGCATTCGCACGAGCGCTGCTCCAGGCCGGAGCGATCCAGTATCGTGACGTGGCCGCGCCGGCGTGCAACCAGGCCGTCCTTTTCCAGCAGGCCGAGAGTTTGCGTCACGCTCTCGCGGCGCACGCCGAGCAGGCTCGCTATCAACTCCTGGGTGACCACCAGTTCCTTGTCATGGAGTCGATCGGCGCTCATCAGCAGCCAGCGACAAAGCTGCTGGTCGACGGAATGGTGCCGGTTGCAGACCGCCGTCTGCGATGTCTGGACAATCAGGGCCTGGGTATAAAGCAGTGCCAGGTGTTGCAGCTTGCCGCCCAGCGCAAATTCCGATTTCATCGCCTTGCGGCTGAGGCGGAAGGCGCTCCCGGCGCTTTGCACCATGGTGCTGCTTGGCAGGCTTTCGCCGCCCATGAAAATGGATATGCCGACCAGGCCTTCGTTGCCGACCAGCGCGACTTCGCTGGAGGAGCCGTCTTCCAACTCATAGATCAGCGAGACGATGCCGCAGGTCGGGAAATGGAGGAAATTCACATGGTCCCCCGACTCCGACATGGTCCAGCCGAGAGGCATTTCGACGAATTCGAGATCGGGCAGCAGGCGCTTGTAGTCGAGCGCGGGAAGTGCGGCAAGGATCTGGTTTTGGCGCGGATTGGGGCTTGAACGTTCTGCAGTCTTGTTCATGGTCGCTTGCTTTCCGTAAATGAAAAAGGCCCGGAGCAGGGTTGCTGGTCCGGGCCAAGTACTGAAGGGGTTCGTTGAGGAGGAGAACAACGAAAGCCTCAGTGCAGAATGCCGGCCCCGACCGCTGCCGTCTGTGTGTTGTCGCACCCCGTGCGGAATTGCTTGCTGCGGCCTTCCTGGTGCAGCGCATTTCGGATCAGGCTCATGGCAGGTAGCGCAATTCGCCCTTGTTGCCGACGGCTCGTCGATGCAACAGATAGCCGTGCATGAACCAGCCGAGGACAAAGCCCGTCATCAGGGAAAAGAAAATCAGCAGTGCGCTCGACATCGAGGCACGCCAGAACAGAAAGGCGATCTCGACCACGGCAACGTTCTGCGCGATGAACAGCACCGCCAGGCTCGAAACAATCAGCATCAGCACCAGTTTCATTGTCATGGCTCAGTCTTTCGCTGGAGTGCGGATGGCAGGGCTTGCCGCTCCTGGCTCGGCTTCTCGGGAATCGATCTACTTGACCACCAGGCGGTTGTCGACCTGACTGACGCCGGCAACTGCCGCCGCCAGCGACCTGACGCGATCGCTGCTGGCCTGCGAATCGGCCGAGCCAGTCAAGGTAACCACGCCCTTCACGGTATCGACGCTGATTTGCAGCGTTTTCAGGCCGGGCTCGGCAAAGATCGAGGCCTTGACCTTGGCCGTGATCTCGGCATCGTCGATCGCGACGCCGGTCTTCGCGCTCTGCTCGATCATCTTGTCACCGACTTTTTCGGTCACGTTGGTAATTGCCTTGCTGGCGTCATTGGCCGTCTGGTCGATCTTTTTTCCTGCGGATTCGGCCGGTCCGGGCTTGTCGCAGGCAGTGAGTCCGGCAACCACCAGCAATGCGATGCCGACGGATTTCAGATTCGTTAGGGCTTTCATTTTGTTTTCCTTTCCAGACTTGTTCAAATCGCCGAAGAACTAAACCGTGACTGACTGGCAAATCAATCGCAGAACGTCACACGCCGCTGCATGCATTGCTGTCGTTATCCCAGTTCCATTCCCGCCGATCTGTGCGCTGGAACACAGAATGGAAATTTGGCGGCGAAACTTTTTCCATCGCCCGCGCCGCACATCCGCTCCGCCATCGGCGCCGCCTGGCATGCGGGCACCCAACGGCAGAGGCGCCAACGCTGGGTACGCTCGCGCACAGACCGATGCCGCGCGACCGATCAGGATGCGCCCATACGGTGCCTTGTCGGGTGCCGCCTGCTTCCCGGCGCCAGGCAGTTCTGGCCAGGATCATTCACGCAGTCCACTTTCCATCTGGAGGAATCATGCATATCGCACTGTACCGAAACCGTCACACCATCGAAGGCAGGAAGGATCAATTGGTCAGGGATCTCAAGCACGTCGTGGTCGATGCTGACGAATTGCTGAATGAGCTTGCCAATTCGACTGCGGAGGAGTTCGCCGCAACCCGCACCAGGATCGAAGATCGCCTGGGCAAGGCGCGAGCTGCCCTCGAGGATGCACGCGTCACCGCGTCTCGCAAGCTCGGCGCCGCCGCCGATGCGACGCAGGAATACGTCCATGAAAACCCCTGGAAGGCCATCGGCCTGCCGGTGGTGGCAGGCCTCATCGTGGCTTTCCTGCTCAGTCGCCGATGATCCCGCAGGCGGGACGCCGGCAGCTTTCGCTGCGGTGCTGATTGCTATGTGCGGCAGCGTACCGACGGCCTTCGGCTTCCTGTCTATGCTGGTCTTGAGCGTTTGGCATGGTTGCAGCGTGTGCATTGCCAAGCTCGGTTCCCTGTTCCGCAGGTGGCGCCTTTCGCGTCGCCTGCACCCTGAACCGGTTTTCCCCTTTTCTCATACTTGGAGTCTCAACCATGAAACAACTTAGACAGTACGCAACCGCACTTTTCCTCGCCGCTACGCTGGTTTCCGTAGTGGGCTGCGCCTCCACTTCGAAGCAGGAAGGCACCGGCGAGTACATCGACGACAGCGTCATCACCACCAAGGTGAAAGCGGCAATTTTCAACGAACCCACCCTGAAGTCTGCCGAAATCAATGTCGAGACCTTCAAGAACGTGGTTCAGCTGAGCGGTTTCGTCAGCTCGCAGACGGCGATCTACAAGGCCACCGAACTGGCGCGCGGCGTTGCCGGTGTCAGGTCCGTCAAGAACGACATGCGGGTCAAGTAAGAGCTTCCTGACGTTGATGCAAGGGCAGGCATCCATGGGCTGTGCCCATGGGTGCCTGTTCGTACTGCAGCCGGATGGCGGCATTTGCGGCGTACTTCCCGGCACCCGAGCGCTAGATGGTCGTCGGTTCGGCGGAGCAGGTTTCATTAGCCGCCTCAATTTCAAGGGGCGAAAGCCATCATGTCCAGCGCAATCGTCGATCTGATCGTCCATGTCCCGATCCACTGGGCGCGACGCCTGAAAATCGTCCTGATCGCTTCGCTGGTGTCGTGGGTCGACCACCGCGCAGCCAGCAAAGGCGCGGCACTGGCCTTCTATACCCTGTTTTCGATGACGCCCATCCTGGTGCTGGCGATCGCGGTCGCCGGCTACATTTTCGGCGCCGAAGCGGCCCAGGGCGAGATCGTCGCCCAGTTGGAGGGACTGGTCGGGCCGAATGGCGCACAGGCGATGCAGGCATTGCTGGCCGGTGCGCAGAACCCGGCCTCCGGCTTGCTCGCCACGCTGGTTGCCAGCGTACTGCTGCTGCTCGGTGCTACCAGCGTATTTGCCGAGTTGAAGGGCAGCCTGGATGAACTGTGGGGCATCGGCCGAACAGGCAGGTCGGCCTTCGGCGTACTGTTGCGGACACGCCTCCTATCGTTCGGCCTGGTGCTGGTGCTGGCCTTTCTGTTGCTCGTTTCGCTGGTCATCAGCGCCGGGCTGTCCATGGCGGAGCGCTATGCGCACGGGATGCTGCTGGGCAGTTCCACCGTGCTCCTCGCGACGGCCTCTTCGTTTGTGTCTTTCGCGGTGATCGCCTGCATGTTTTCGATCATCTACAAGACCTTGCCGGATGCGCCGCTGTCCTGGCGCGATGTCTGGATCGGCGCTGCTTTTACCGCGGGACTGTTCAGCCTGGGAAAGTATGCGATCGGGCTGTATCTGGGCAACAGCGGCGTCGCCTCGAGCTTTGGCGCCGCCGGATCACTGATTGCCCTGCTGTTGTGGGTGTATTACTCGGCACAGATCTTTTTTCTCGGCGCGGAGTTCACCCGGCATTACGCCCTGTGGTTCGGCAGCCTGCAGGAAGAAAGGTTGCGCAGCGAAGACAGTGACGAGCTCAACAGGCGGGCCGCAGCCGAGCTACCCGAGTAGCGGCGCTGCGGCGTATGTACTGTAGCGCACAGAGTCGGCGCGGCAGCTCGAGTATCTTTCTGTCGGTGTCTGTCGCCTTCCCCAGGTCGTGGCGGATCGGCCTCCTGCACCGAGTTCTTCACCCAACCCGACCACACATACCGATGTTCGTTCCCACGCCCCTCAGCACCACTGCCGCAGCGGAAGCCGGGGCGGAAGATCCAACCGATCCGGGTTCCGAATCGACGACATTGCCGCCCATCATCAGCATTCCGGAAACCGGGCGCGACCTGGCCCTGGCCATTCTCGCCACCGTGGCGGTGGTGTTTGCCCTGAAATGGGCGCAGGGTTTTTTCATTTCCCTGCTGCTGGGGATCCTCTTCGCCTACACGCTGAGCCCGCTGGTGGCCATGCTGGACCGGATCCGCCTGCCGCGCGTGCTGAGCACCAGCATCGTGATGGCCGGCGTGGTGTCGGCGCTTGCCTTCGGCAGCTACTCCTTGCGCGACGAGGTAGATACGATCCTGGATCAGTTGCCGGAGGCGGCGACCAAGTTGTCGACCGGTCTTGCCAGTCTGAACAAGGGACAGGCCAGCACCATGCAGAAAGTGGAAACCGCGGCGAAAGAAATCGAAAAGGCGACCAGCCCGGAAGCCCCTGCGTCCGGCAAGTGGAAGCGGCCGGCGACACATGTCGTGATCGATGCTCCCGGCTCCAGATTCGGCAACTTTCTCTGGGTCGGCTCGGTGAACGCCGCCGCCATGCTCGGTCAGGCCACCATGGTGCTGTTCCTGACCTTCTTCCTGCTGCTGTCCGGCGACATCTTCAAGCGAAAGCTGGTACGGGTGACGGGACCGTCCCTGTCGAAAAGAAAAATCACCGTGCGCATCCTCGACGAGATCAATGATTCGATACAGCGCTACATGCTGATGCTGCTGGCGACCAACGTGCTGGTGGGCTTGCTGACCTGGGTGGCATTGCGCTGGATCGGCCTGGAAAACGCCGGCGCCTGGGCGGTGGCGGCCGGGCTGCTGCACGTGATTCCCTATCTGGGTCCGGTGGCCACCGCCGCGGTGATGGGGATGGCGGCCTACATGCAGTTCGACGAACTGTCGGCGACGCTGCTGGTCGTCGGCGCATCGGCGGCGATCGCCATCGTGGTCGGGTTTTTCGGCGTCACCTGGATGACGGGCCGGATTGCGCGGATGAACACCGCCGCGGTATTCATATCGCTGCTGTTCTGGGGTTGGCTGTGGGGCATCTGGGGCATGCTGCTGAGCGTGCCGATCACGGTGATCCTGAAGGTGGTGGCCCAGCATCTGGAGCAACTGCACCCTGTGGCGGAGTTGCTCGGCGACTAGTCACACGGCGCATCATGGACTGGCCATCACTCGCCAAGCGGCTCGCCGAGCTGAACTCCGGCCAGCATCCCGCCGGCAACTTCCGCCGCCTGGGGATGGGCGGTGGCGACCGCGGCTGGTCCCTGGCGTCGTTGGGAGATGAAGCGCCGCTGCGTTCGGAACTGTTCAGCGCCGACCAGATGGAACAGCACGGCAGGTTCCTCGCCGCCGGGCACACGCTGGCCCCGGGGCGGTCGCCGGACAAACTGCTGGCGCGACTGGCCGCCAACGAGGGAGTGCTGGTTCGCGTGTGCAGGATGCTGACCGTCGCCGTCGAGCAAAAGCGCCGCGTCACGCCGGCCGGGGAATGGCTGCTCGACAATTTCTACCTCATCGAAGAGCAGATCCGCACTGCCAAGCGGCACCTGCCACAGGGTTACAGCCGCGAACTGCCGCGCCTGGCGCAAGGGCCGTCGGCCGGGCATCCGCGCGTCTATGACCTGGCGCTGGAAACCGTTGCCCATGGCGACGGTCGGGTCGACCCGGAAAGTCTCGGCCGCTTCGTTGCGGCCTACCAGAGCGTGACGGAACTTCAGCTCGGTGAACTGTGGGCGATCCCGATCATGCTGCGCCTGGCGGTGATCGAGAATCTGCGCCGCGTCGCCGTGCATATTGCCGTCGGCTGGAAAGAGAGAAACCTGGCGGTGATCTGGGCGGACCGGATGACCGAGACCGCCGAGGCCGATCCGAAAAGCCTGATCCTGGTCATCGCCGACATGGCGCGCTCGAATCCGCCCATGGTCAGTGCCTTTGTCGCCGAACTGGTGCGTCGCCTGCAGGGGCGCGGGCCGGCCCTGGCCCTGCCGCTGACCTGGGTCGAACAGCGCCTGGGCGAGTCGGGACAGACCATCGAGCAGATGGTGCAGACCGAAAACCAGCAGCAGGCCGGCAACCAGGTGTCGATCAGCAACAGCATCGGCAGCCTGAGGGTGCTTGGCGCCATGGATTGGCGTGAGTTCGTCGAGCGCCTGAGCGTCGTCGAGCAGATCCTGCTCGGTGATCCGGGCGCCATCTATGGCGGCATGGACTTCGCCACGCGCGACCGTTACCGCCATGCCGTCGAGGAAATCGCACGCAGGAGCCTCCTGACGGAATCCGCAATTGCGCGCCAGGCCGTCAATCTGGCGCGCGGCGTGGCGGCGCAAATGGCTGGCGGCGAGGCGCCGGAGCGTGCCGGACACGTCGGCTTCTACCTGATCGACAAGGGTCTGCCCGAACTGGAGCGGACGGCGGGGGTGCGCATTGCGGCGATGGAAGTCCTGCGCCGCGGCGCCGGCCGGCATTCGCTGTTGCTCTACCTGGGCAGCATCGCCGCGATCACAGCCTTCCTCACCGCGTGCCTGCTGCTGCAGGCAGGCAGCTCGGGTATCGCCGCGGCGTGGTCGCCGCAAACGGCCTACTGGGCATTGCTGCCGATCGGCCTGCTTTCCCTGCTGGGCAGCAGCCAGCTGGCCGTGGCACTGGTCAACTGGCTTGCGACGCTGCTGGTGAAACCGCATCCCTTGCCGAAAATGGACTTCACGGCGGGAATACCGGCGGAGTGCTGCACCCTGGTGGTGATCCCGACCATGCTGAGCAGCGCGGCGAACGTGGAAGACCTGGTCGAGGCGCTGGAAGTGCGGTTCCTGGCCAACCGCGACGATCGGCTGTTCTTCGGCCTGCTGACCGACTTCCTCGACGCCGCCCATGAATCGCAGGACGACGAGCAACAGCTAATGCAACTGGCGGGCAGGCGCATCGACGAGCTGAACGCCAAATACTCCAGTGCCGGGGGACATGGCGGCAAGGACATCTTCTTTCTGTTCCATCGCTCCCGGCAATGGAGCGGGCATGAGTCGGCCTGGATGGGCTACGAGCGCAAGCGCGGCAAGCTGGCCGATCTCAACGGGCTGCTGCGCAGCGGCGCCACGGATGGCTTTGTCTTCATCGCCGGTGACACCAACGCCTTGTCCCAGGTGAAATACGTGATCACGCTGGATACGGATACGCAGTTGCCACGCGATGTGGCGGGGCAGTTCATCGGCGCCATGGCGCACCCCCTGAATCGTCCGCAATTCGATATGGCCCTGCGCCGTGTCACTGCCGGCTATGCCATCCTGCAGCCGCGCGTGGCGGTCAGCCTGCCGGGGACCAACCGTTCGCACTTCGCGCGCCTTTACGGCGGCGAGCCGGGCATCGACCCCTACACCCGGGCAGTTTCCGACGTCTATCAGGATGTGTTCGGCGAGGGCTCGTTCATCGGCAAGGGCATCTACGATGTCGACGCCTTCGAGCGGGCGCTGGGCGCGCGCTTTCCCGAGAACCGGATCCTCAGCCACGATCTGCTCGAGGGTTGCTATGCCCGCGCCGGTTTGTTGAGCGACGTCCAGCTCTACGAGGACTACCCGTCCCGCTATGGCGCCGACGTCAATCGCCGCTACCGCTGGATTCGCGGCGACTGGCAACTGGCGGGCTGGCTACGCCGCCGCGTTCCCGGCGCCGGCCTGCAGCGCGAGCCGAATCCGCTGACGTGGCTGTCGCAGTGGAAGCTGATCGACAACCTGCGGCGCAGCCTGCTCCCCGCGGCACTGCTGTTGTTGCTGCTGCTGGGCTGGCTGCTGCTGCCGCAGGCCGGCTGGTGGACCCTGTCGATACTCGGCATCCTGCTGGTGCCCGCCTTGTGTGCCGGCGTATTCGACCTGTTGCGCAAGCCCGACGAGGTGCTGCCGCGGCAACATGCGCTGGCCGTGGCGCGTTCGCTCGCACGCCACTTCACGCAGGTCGGCTTCGAACTCGCCTGCCTGCCGCATGCAGCCTGGTTCAGCGCTACCGCCATCGTGAAAACATTGTGGCGGCTGCTGGTCACGCGCAAGCATTTGCTCGAGTGGAATCCGTCGAGCGAGGCGGATCGGGCCCTGGCCGGATGCGGCGGCAACGGACTGGGCGAGTGCCTGCGTTCGATGTGGGTAGCGCCCGTGCTCGCCGTCGCCGTTGCCGTCTGCCTGGCCGCCATTACCCCCGGCGTGCTGGTGGTGGCCGGGCCGATCCTGCTGCTCTGGTTGGTCGCGCCCGTCGTCGCCTGGTGGATCAGCCGGCCGCTGCTGCGTCGGCAGGCGGCGCTGAGTGTCGAGCAGCTGGATTTCCTGCGCGGACTGTCGCGGCGCACCTGGGCCTTTTTCGAGCATGCCGTCGGTGAAGAGGATCACTGGCTGCCGCCCGATAACATCCAGGAATATCGCGTCGTCGCGACGGCCCATCGCACTTCGCCGACCAACATGGGCATGGCGCTGCTGGCCAACCTGGCCGCCCATGATTTCGGCTACATCCCGACCGGCCAGCTGTTGCAGCGTACCGGGCGGAGCCTGCACACCATGCAGGGATTGCCGCGCCATCGCGGACATTTCTACAACTGGTACGACACGCAGTCGCTGCAGCCGCTGCATCCGCTCTATGTGTCGACCGTGGACAGCGGCAATCTCGCCGGGCATCTGCTGACCCTGCGCATGGGTTTGCTGGCGCTGGCGGACCAGCCCCTGCTGCCGGCCCGGCTGTTCCAGGGCATCGGCGATGCGCTGAGGCTTCTGGTCGAAGCGACGGGCGACTCCGGCCGCTTGGTTGCGGAGTCGCTGGCCGCCTTCCGGCGCGAACTGGAGCTGGCGCCGGATCCCGCTGCCGCTACGGTTGCGGAAATCCGCAGCAGCCTCGAACGGCTGGCCAAGCTCGCCGCCGAGCTGTTGCCGCAGCTTGCCGGTGATCTCGACCACAACGATGTGGCAGCACTGGAAAACGAGGCCAAGGACTGGGCCGGCGCGCTCGACCTGCAATGCCGCGCGGCGCTGGACGAGCTGCTCCTGTTCGCGCCGTCGCCGGTGTCGCCCGCAGCGTCGATCACGTCGGGCAGTCCGCTGGAATCCGCGCCGCTGCCGACGTTGCGCGAACTGTCAACGGCGGGCAGCACCGCGGCAGCCGCGCGGCTGCTGGAGATCGAGGCGCTGGCCCTGCAGGTCGGCGCACTGGCCGACATGGAATACGACTTCCTCTACGACAGGAACCGCCACCTGCTGACCATCGGCTACAACGTCACCGAGCGCCGCGCGGACTCGGGCCACTATGACCTGCTGGCTTCCGAAGCGCGCCTGTGCTGCTTCGTCGCCATCGCCCAGGGACAATTGCCGCAGGAAAGCTGGTTCAGCCTCGGTCGCCTGCTGACCAGCAGCGGCGGCGAGCCGGTCCTGCTGTCGTGGAGCGGCTCGATGTTCGAGTACCTGATGCCGCTCTTGGTCATGCCGACCTACGACAACACGCTGCTCGACCAGACCTGCAAGGCGGCCGTGGCGCGGCAGATCGAATACGGCAATCAGCGCGGCGTACCCTGGGGCATCTCGGAATCCGGCTACAACACGGTCGATATCCATCTCAACTACCAGTACCACGCTTTCGGCGTGCCGGGCCTGGGCCTCAAGCGCGGCCTTGCCGACGACCTGGTGATCGCGCCCTATGCCTCCGCGCTGGCGCTGATGGTGGCGCCCGAGGCGGCCTGCCAGAACCTGCAGCGACTGGCGGGCGAGGGCATGGTCGGCAAGTACGGCATGTTCGAGGCGATCGACTACACGCCGGCGCGCCAGCGCCGCGGCAAGTCCAGTGCCGTGGTGCGCTCTTTCATGGCCCATCACCAGGGCATGAGCCTGCTGGCGCTGGCCTACCTGCTGCTGCAGCGTCCGATGCAGCGGCGTTTCGAGGCGGATCGGCTGTTTCAGGCCAGCATGCTGCTGCTGCAGGAACGGATTCCCAAGGCCACGGCGCTGTTTTCGCATACCGCCGAACTGGTCGAATTGCGCGCCACGCCGGTGGCCGCGGAAATGCCGGTGCGTCGCTTCGACAGTCCGGACACCCCGGTACCCGAGGTCCAGCTGCTGTCGAACG
This sequence comes from Sulfuritalea sp., assembly GCA_022842325.1. Classification (GTDB taxonomy): domain Bacteria; phylum Pseudomonadota; class Gammaproteobacteria; order Burkholderiales; family Rhodocyclaceae; genus Sulfuritalea. The sequence goes on from JALHPU010000044.1 coordinate 20,193, forward strand.
GCCGCTACCACGTGATGCTGACCAATGCCGGCGGCGGCTACAGCCGCTGGAAGGATCTCGCCGTCACGCGCTGGCAGGAGGACGGCACCTGCGATAACTGGGGCTCCTTCTGCTACATCCGCGATGGCGCCAGCGGCGAGTTCTGGTCGGCCGCCCAGCAGCCGACGCCCAAGCGTGCGGAGCGTTACGAAGCGATATTCTCCGAGGGCCGGGCCGAGTTTCGCCGCGCCGACGTGATCGGCGCCGGAGCCGGCCGGGATGCCGACGAGGGCCGGTTCGAGACCTACACCGAGATCGTCGTTTCGCCCGAGGACGATATCGAGCTGCGCCGCGTGCGCATCACCAATCGTTCGCGCCAAGCGCGGCGGATCGATGTCACCAGCTATGCCGAAGTGGTGATCGCCCCGCCGGCCGCCGATGCGCTGCATCCTGCGTTCAGCAACCTCTTCGTGCAGACCGAGATCCTGCCGGAACGGCGCGCGATCCTGTGCACCCGGCGGCCGCGCTCGGCCGGCGAGGTTGCGCCGTGGATGCTGCACCTGATGACGGTGCACGGTGCCGAGGCCGACGCGGCGTCCTACGAGACCGATCGCCTGCGTTTCATCGGCCGCACCCGCAGCACCGCGGCCCCGCGGGCGATGATCGAGCAGGCAGGGCTCTCTGGCAGCGACGGCTCGGTGCTGGACCCGGTGGTCGCCATCCGCTGCGCCTTCGAGATCGCTCCCGAGCAGACCGTGACCATCGACATCGTCACCGGAATCAGCGAGACGCGGGAACTGGCCCTGGCCCTGATCGACAAATACCAGGACCGCCACCTTGCCCACCGCGTCTTCGACCTGGCCTGGACCCACAGCCAGGTGGCGCTGCGCCAGCTGAATGCCAGCGAGGCCGATTCACAGTTGCATGCCGGCCTGGCGCGCTCGGTGATCTACGCCAATGCCGCGCTGCGTGCCGATCCGGCGCTGCTGATCCGCAATCGCCGCGGCCAGTCCGGCCTCTGGGGTTACGCCATTTCCGGCGACCTGCCGATCGTGCTGCTGCAGATCCGCGATGCGGCGAACATCGACCTGGTGCAGCAGCTGGTACAGGCCCATGCCTACTGGCGGCTGAAGGGCGTCGCGGTGGACCTGGTGATCTGGAACGAGGATCACAACGGCTACCGGCAACTGCTCCAGGAACAGGTGCTCGGCCTGATCGCGTCCGGCGTGGAAGCCAATGTGGTCGATCGCCCGGGGGGCATCTTCGTCCGCTATGCATCTCAGATATCGAGCGAGGATCGCATCCTGCTGCAGTCGGTGGCGCGCGTGGTGATCAGCGACAGCCGCGGCACCCTGGCGGAACAGCTCGAGCAGCGCGACCCGCCCGAAGCGCGCATGCCGCGCTTGCGGCCGAGCCGGATCCAGCGCCCCGACAGCTCGCCGGACAAGGCTACCGGCGACGACGCGGCGCCACGCGAGCTGATCCTCGGCAACGGTCTGGGCGGGTTTACCTCCGACGGCCGCGAGTACGTGATCGTCCTGGCGCCGGGGCAGGCGACGCCGGCGCCCTGGTCGAACGTGCTGGCGAATCCGGATTTCGGCACGGTGGTTTCCGAGAGCGGCGGCGCCTATACCTGGAGCGAGAACGCCCACGAATTCCGCCTGACGCCCTGGCACAACGATCCGGTCAGCGATGCCAGCGGCGAGGCGATCTACCTGCGCGATGAAGAGACCGGCCAGGTCTGGTCGCCGACGCCGCTGCCGATGCCGGCGGCGACGACCAACGTCACCCGCCATGGCTTCGGCTACAGCGTGTTCGAGACGCGCTGGGACGGCATCTGTTCCGAACTCTGGGTCTATGTCGCGATCGACGCCTCGGTCAAGTTTTCGGTGCTGAAGCTGCGCAACGAATCCGGCCGGCCGCGCAAGATCTCGGCCACCGCCTATGTCGAATGGGTGTTGGGCGACCTGCGCGCCAAGTCGGCGATGCATGTCAGCACCGAGATCGATCCGCGCAGCGGCGCGCTGTTCGCGCGGAACTGCTACAACACGGAATTCGCCGAGCGGGTGGCCTTCCTCGACGTCGATGAAACGGCGCACCACCTGACCGGCGACCGTGGCGAGTTCCTCGGGCGCAACGGCAGCCTGCGCAATCCGGCCGCCATGAAGCAGCTACGCCTGTCCGACAAGGTCGGCGCCGGGCTGGATCCCTGCGGCGCCGTGCAGCTCAGCGTCGAACTCGGCGACGGCCAGGAGCGTGAACTGGTGTTCCGTCTCGGCGTCGGCCGCACCGGTGACGAGGCTGCGCGCCTGGTGCAGCGCTTCCGTGGCGTGCCGGCGGCACGCGCCGCGCTGGAGGCGGTCTGGCTGCACTGGAACGAGGTGCTCGGTGCGGTGCAGGTGGAAACTCCGGATCAGTCGATCAACGTGCTGGCCAACGGCTGGCTGGTGTACCAGACCCTGGCCTGTCGCGTCTGGGCTCGCAGCGGCTATTACCAGTCGGGCGGCGCCTTCGGCTTTCGCGACCAGTTGCAGGACATGATGGCGCTGATCCACGCGCGGCCGACGCTGGTCCGCGAGCATCTGCTGCTGTGTGCCAGTCGCCAGTTCCTGCAGGGCGACGTCCAGCACTGGTGGCATCCGCCTGCCGGCCGCGGCGTGCGCACGCACTGTTCGGACGACTATCTCTGGCTGCCGCTGGCCGTGGCGCGCTATGTCAGCGCCACCGGCGATACCGGCGTGCTGGATGTATCGGTGCCCTTCCTCGACGGCCGTCCGGTCGGCGCCGAGGACGATTCCTACTACGACCTGCCCGTGCCCTCCGGCGAGGCAGCCAGCCTCTATGAGCATTGCGTACGCGCCATCCGCCACGGCTTGCGCGTCGGTGCCCACGGGCTGCCGCTGATCGGTTCGGGCGACTGGAACGACGGCATGAACCTGGTCGGCCTGCAGGGCAGGGGCGAGAGCGTCTGGCTCGGCTTCTTCCTGGGCGAAGTGCTGCGCCAGTTCGCCGTGGTCGCCGGGGCGCACGGCGATGCGGATTTCGCCGGACTGTGCGCGGCCGAGCGGCTGCGCCTGGGCGGGGATATCGAGCAGCACGGCTGGGACGGCGGCTGGTACCGACGCGCCTATTTCGACGACGGCACGCCACTCGGTTCGGCCGCCAATGTCGAGTGCCGGATCGATTCGATTTCGCAAAGCTGGTCGGTACTGTCCGGAATGGGCGATGCGGCGCGTTCGCGCGAGGCCATGGCGGCGGTCGATGCCCAGCTGGTGCGACGCGAGGACGCGCTGGTGCAACTGCTCGATCCGCCCTTCGACAACAAGTCGGAGATGGACCCGGGCTACATCCGCGGCTACGTACCGGGCGTCCGGGAAAACGGCGGGCAATACACCCATGCCGCGATCTGGGCTTCGATGGCCTTTGCCGCGCTGGGCGAGCGCGAGCGGGCCTGGGAACTGCTGACCATGATCAACCCGGTGAATCACGGTTTGTCCGCTGCCGCGATCGAGACCTACAAGCTGGAGCCCTATGTCGTCGCGGCCGACGTCTATGCCGTGACGCCGCATACCGGGCGCGGCGGCTGGAGCTGGTACACCGGCTCGGCCGGCTGGATGTACCGCCTGATCCTGGAGTCGCTGCTGGGCCTGCGCATCGAAGGCGAGACCCTGCACCTCGCGCCCTGCCTGCCGGCGGATTGGCCGGGCTGCACGCTACGCTATCGTTTCCGCCAGACGACATACCACATCGCCGTGTCGTCAGCGCCGACTTCTGGCAATGGCAGGCGTGGCGTGACCAGCGTCACGCTCGATGGCGTCGAGTGCGGCGATACCGCGATTGCCCTGGTCGACGACCGGAACGAACACCGGGTCGGCGTGAGCGTGGGAACCTGATCAGGCTTCAGCCTGGGCGATGCTCACGATCTTGTGGGCGATGTCTTCCGGTGCCAGGACAAAATCGATGCAGCCGCTGGCGATTGCGCTTTCCGGCATGTCGGGCTGCTTGGCCGTGCTGAGCTTCTGCGCAATCGTGGTACCGCCTGCCTCGCGAATTCCGCACAGCGCCGCGGCGCCGTCGCCGTCGTAGCCGGAGACGATGACCGCAATCAGCTTGCCGTCCCAGTAGTCGGTCAGGGAACGCAGAAAGACCGTGATTACGTCGGGCCAGCCGCGCGGCTTCGAGATCGGCTTGAGGCGAAACTCCCCGTTGTCGACATGCAAATCCCGATTTTCGGGAATGATGTACACACGGTTCGGTTCGATCAGCAAACGCTCCGTGATCAGTTCGACCGGCATGGTCGTGAAGCGCGGCAGCACCTCATGCAAGTGGGTCGGCATGACCGTGATGTGATTGACGATGACGATCGCCACCCCCATGTCGGCGGGAAGATTCTGCAGTAACCGGATATAGGCATCGAGTCCGCCCGCCGAGCCGCCGACGCAAACGACCGGAAAATTCCTGGTCGAGGGCGCCGTGCCGGGATGGCTCGGAGCCGATTGCCGATTGTTGTCCGGCTGATTCATATCGGGCTCCGCAGGGTCGGACATGCCGGATCGCGGCCGCAGCTATGCAGCCACCATTTCACCCACTACCCTGAGGAATTCCTGATAGCGGATCGGCTTGGATATGTAGCCGTCGCAGCCGGCAGCGGCCACCCGTTCGCGGTCGCCATTCATCGCCAGCGCCGTCAGCGCCACGATCTTGATGCTGCGGGTCACGGCGTCGGCCTTCAGCAGGCGCGAGGCCGCCAGGCCATCCATGCCGGGCAGTTGCACGTCCATCAGGATCAGTTCGGGCAGTCGCTCGTGGGCAAGGCGGATGCCTTCCTCGGCATCGACCGCTTCCAGGACTTCGTGCCCCTCGCGCTCCAGCAGCGTCACGGTCAGCCGCATGTTGACCGCGTTGTCTTCGATCACCAGTATGCGCGCCATGTCAGGCTCCCTTTCCGTTCATCGCCTGGCGGACCTCGCCGATGAAGCGGCTCTGGTTCAGCCCCGACTTGTCGAGTACCTTCAGCACGTCGCCGTCGAGTCGGGTTCGATCGGCATCCGTCACGTCCTTCGCGGTGACGACGACGATTGGAATACCGGCGGTCGCTGGGTCGCGCTTGAGCACCTCGATCACCTCGAAACCGCTGACCTCGGGCATCATCAAGTCGAGCACGATCAGGTCCGGGCGCTTGCTGCGCGCCAGGTCGATGCCGTCCTGCCAGCTGCAGGCCGTGAGCACGCGGTAGCCGGTGGACTGGAGATAGGTGCCGAGCAGCTTGATCTCCTTCGGATCGTCGTCGATCACCAGCACGCTGCGGCGCTCGCCGTCGACCGTGGGGGGAAAGCCGGAGGCCGTCAATGCGCGCGCCAGCTCGTCGCGGCCCACCGGCTTTTGCAGTACGTAACTGGCGCCCAGCGTCAGGCCGAGTATCTTGTCGGCGACTATCGAGACCACGAGCACCGGCACCCTGGAAAATTGCGGATGCTGCTTGAAGCGCTCGATGAAGGTCCAGCCGTCCATTCCGGGCAGCTGGACGTCGACGGTGACCAGGTCGGGGCATTCCTGGGCCGCCAGTTCCAGCGCGGCTTCGGCCGAGACGGCGCGCAGCACGCGGAAGCCGTTGCGCTGCAATTGCAGGCGCAGCAATTCGGCAGCCTTGGCGTCATCCTCGACCACCAGGGCCAGCGGTTGCCTGGCGTCGGGCTGCGGCGTGTCGGCGGCGACCGGGAGCGCGCTGTCCTGCGCGGACGTCGCTGTCGATACCGGGTCGGCCGCAACAGCAATAGCTTCGACCGGGCGCCAGGGCAGCCATACCGTAAAGGTCGAGCCACGGTTTGGCGTACTGTCAAGGCTTACACTGCCGCCGTGCAGTTCGGCCAGCCGCCTCACCATCGCCAAGCCGAGGCCGGTGCCTTCGTATCGACGCGCCAGCGTGCTGTCGATCTGGGTGAAGGGCTCGAACAGCCGCGCCTGATCCACCGTCGAAATGCCGATGCCGGTATCGGCTACCATCAGTTCGAGGAAGTCCTCGAAGGGAGCGTCGGGCAGCGGCTGGCGCGTGCTGCGCCTTGCCGTGACACGGACCTCACCGCCCTCGGGAGTGAATTTGACTGCGTTGGACAGCAGGTTGTAAAGAATCTGCTTGAACTTGCGTTCATCCAGCCAGACGCTGCCTAAATTGGGGGGGATGTCGGTGATCAGGCGCAGGTGCTGTGCCATGGCCTGTTCGCGCACGACCTGAAGGCTGGCCTGGACCAGCAGCGCCGGTTGCAGGGCGTCGAGTTCCAGGGTCATCTTGCCGGCCTCGACCTTGGACAGGTCGAGGATGTCGTTGATCAGCGACAGCAGATGGCTGCCGCTGGTGAATATGTCGTTGACGGCTTCCTTCTGCTGCGCCGACAGGTCGCCCAGCAGCCCGTCGCCGAGCATTTCGGAGAAGCCGATGATGGCGTTGAGCGGTGTGCGCAGCTCGTGCGACATGTTGGCGAGGAACTCGGATTTCATGCGGCCGGCTTCCTCGAGTTGCAGGTTTCTGAGTGCCATCTCCTGGCTGGCGATGGCGTCGTTGGCACGCTTTGCCACCTCGAGTTCGAGGAAGTGGTTCTGGTCGCGCAGGAAGTCCGCCGTGGCTTTCAGCGCCAGGTGATTCTTGACACGAGCCATGAGGATCGGCGGGCTGACCGGTTTGGTGATGTAATCGACCGCACCGAGTTCCAGACCGTCCCTTTCGTCCATCATTTCGCCCTTGGCGGTGAGGAAGATGACCGGTATGTGGCTGGTCCCCGGGTTGTGCTTGAGTCGCTCGCAGACCTCGTAGCCGTCCATGCCGGGCATCATGATGTCGAGCAGGATCAGGTCCGGCGGCGAGTCCGACGCTGCTATCTGCAGGGCTTTCCCGCCGCTGTTGGCAATCTTCACCTTGTACTTGTCCTTGAGCAGATTGCTCATCAGGCTCAGATTGTCCGCGGTGTCGTCGACCACGAGAATGGTGGCCTTTTCGGTGAAATTGAGTCCGTCCATGGGGATGCCCTCAGGCTGATGCGGTGCCGGCGGAGCGCAGCGCGGCGAGTGCTGTTTCGAAATCGAAGGACCGGATGCCGGCTTCGAGCGTGGGATAGTGGTCGGGAAAGGCCGTGTGCAGCAGGTCGGCATTCGCCTCCAGGATCTCGGCGACTGTCGAGTCGTTGTCGGCGAGCAGAGTTTCAAGCTGGCGGCAGACGGCCGCGAGTGCTTTCGGGTCGACCGTGACCGTGCTGCGGCACGGCGGCGCGGGCAGCTTGTCCTGCAGTTCGGCGATGAGGATGCCCAGCGGGGCCTCCAGTTCGCCGAGCCGGGCATGGAGTTCGTCGTGCGGATGGCGGTCGCGGATGGCGGTTTCGACTGCCGCGGCCAGCAATTGCACCTCGCCGGCGCCGATGTTGCCGGCCACGGCTTTCAGCGTGTGGGCCAGGCGTTCCGTACTATCGCTGTCGTCCTTCTCCAGCGCCTGGCGCATGTCCGCCACGGCCGACCGCTGTCCGGCTTCGAACTTGCGCAACAGCGACAGATAGAGCGCCGGCTTGCCGAGTGCGCGGCGCTGGCCGGCGACCATGTCTACGCCGCTCAAGGCGGCGGGCAGTTCGAGCGCTGCCGATGTCGGCGCCGGGGTTGCCGCTGCCGCAGCGGTCGATACACGCGGCCTGATCCACTTCAGCAGGGTGTTCCACAGTTCATCGGGCTCGATCGGTTTGGCGACATGGTCGTTCATGCCCGCCGCCATGCAGCGCTCACGATCGTCCTGCCTGGCGTTGGCGGTCATCGCCACCACCGGCAGAGCGGCGAAGCGCGGGTCGCGACGAATCTCGCGGGTGGCCGTGACGCCGTCCATCACCGGCATCTGCATGTCCATCAGGACCACGTCGTAAGCGCCGGTCTTGACTTTTGCCAAGGCGATCTGGCCGTTTTCTGCCAGGTCGACGACGAAGCCGGCGTCGGTCAGGAGTTCCGTGGCGACTTGCTGGTTGAGGTCGTTGTCTTCAACCAGCAGGATGCGGGCACCCCTGATCGGCCCGAGCCGCTCGAAGGCGCCCGTCGGCGCTTCCCCGGTGCGGCGCGAGGCATCGGTTGCACCGCCCAGAATGCGCACCACGCTGTCGAACAGGGTGGAGGGATTGAGCGGCTTGATCAGCACATCCTCGAGGCCTGCGCCTTCCGCGCCCTTGATCGCCTCCTCGCGGCCGTAAGCGGTCACCATCATCATGTGCGGGGGACGCCGCAGCCCGAGCTCGCCCAGCCGTCGCGCAGTTTCGATGCCATCCATGGCGGGCATCTGCCAGTCGATGAAGACGATTTCGTAGGGGTGGTCTTCGGCATCGGCGCGTGCCACGGCGGCGATCGCATCGCGGCCCGACTCGGCCTGGTCGACCTGGAGCCGCATGCCGGTCAGCAGTTCACCCAGCACCAGCCGCGCGTGATGGTTGTCATCCACCACCAGCACGCGTTTGCCCCGCAGATTGCCTGACAGCTTGCGCTCGCGCGGAATTTCGACGCCCTTGCCCAACAGTGCCGTGAACCAGAAGGTGCTGCCCTTGCCGGGTTCGCTGATGACGCCGACCTCGCCGCCCATCAGTTCGGCCAGCTTCTTGGAAATTGCCAGGCCGAGTCCGGTACCGCCGAACTGCCGGGTGGTCGAGGTGTCGGCCTGGGAAAACCTCTGGAACAGCCGCCCGGTCTGCTCAGGCGTCAAGCCGATGCCGGTATCGCGCACGGCGCAGTAGAGCATCACGTCGTGGTCGGTCTGGGCCTTGACGCGGATGACAATGTCGACTTCGCCATGGGCGGTGAACTTGACCGCGTTGTTGCTGTAATTGACGAGAATCTGTCCGAGTCGCAGCGAGTCGCCGATCAGCCGCGCAGGTACGTCCTGATCGACCTGGAAGATCAGTTCCAGTCCTTTCGCGGTGGTCTTTTCGCCGATCAGGTTGGCGACGTTGTCGAGTACCTGCTCCAGCTCGAATTCGGTGTGTTCGATGCTCAGCTGGCCCGCCTCGATCTTCGAGAAGTCGAGGATGTCGTTGATGATGTTGAGCAGATGGCGGCCGGAGCCGTGGATTTTCTTGAGGTAGTCGCGCTGGCGCGTCGTCAGTTCCGTCTTCAGTGCCAGATGGGACATGCCGATGATGGCGTTCATCGGCGTGCGTATCTCATGGCTCATGTTGGCAAGGAAGTCCGACTTGGCCAGGTTGGCCTTTTCCGCTGCCAGCAGGGCACCTTCCAGCTCGATGCCTTTTTCCTCCAGAACCCGGTCGAGGCCCTTGCGCTCGGTGATGTCGCGTGCCGCGGCGAATACGCCCTGCAGGCGCCGGTCGCGATCGTAGAAGGTCGTCGCATTGTAGGAGACCACGGTTTCCCTGCCGTCCCGGGCACGCGCCGTCAGTTCGTAGTTGTTGAGCTTTTTCTCGCCCAGCACCCGCCGGATGCCGGCCTCGGCGCGTGCCGGGTCGGTGAAGTAGTTCTTGAACGGTGCGCCGATCAGTTCGTCGCGCGTGCAGTCGGTCAGCGCCTCCATCTGCTTGTTGACGTCGGTGATGATGCCGGCCGGGTCGGTGGTCATGATCGCGTCGATGTTGGATTCGATCAGCGAGCGGGTATAGAACTGCTGATCGCGCAGTCGCTGATCGAGCTTCTTCTGCTCTTCCTCGATCTGCTTGCGTGCCGTGTTGTCGGTGCCGATCAGCAGGTAGCCGATGATCGCGTCCTGCGCATCGCGCAGCGCGGTGACCGAGACGACGGCAGGGAAGCGGCTGCCGTCCTTGCGGATGTAGGTCAGCTCGTAGATGTCCTCGATGCCGCGCGAGGCCTTGAACACCAGTGCCTCGAAGCCGGGCGTGATCGGCGTGCCGAGTTCGATGCTGAGCGCTTCGGCTCGCGCGATGACTTCCTGCGGATCGGAAATGTCGGCCGGAGTGATCTTGTTCATCACGTCGGCGGCGGCGTAGCCCAGCATGCGCTCGGCGCCGACGTTGAAGATCTGGATCACGCCCCTGGCGTCGGTGGCGATGCTGGAGAAGTTGGCACTGTTGAAAATCGCGCTTTGCAGGGCGCCGGCCTTGAGCAGCGCCTCTTCGGCCTGCTTGCGCGCGGTATTGTCGGTGCCGATCAGCAGGTAGCCGATGATGGCGTTCTGCGCATCTCGCAGCGCGGTGACCGAGACGATGGCGGGGAAGCGGCTGCCGTCCTTGCGGATGTAGGTCAATTCGTAGATGTCCTCGATGCCGCGTGCGGCCTTGAACACCAGCGCCTCGAAGCCGGGCGTGATCGGCGTGCCGAGTTCGATGCTGAGCGCTTCAGCCCGCGCGATGACTTCCTGCGGGTCGGAGATGTCGGCCGGCGTGATCTTGTTCATCACGTCGGCGGCGGCATAGCCCAGCATGCGCTCGGCGCCGACGTTGAAAATCTGGATCACGCCCCTGGCATCGGTGGCGATGCTGGAGAAGTTGGCGCTGTTGAAAATGGCCTGCTGCAGGGTGTCGGCAATCGGCGACGCTTCCTGCCGCAAGAGCTCGGCAATGTCGGGAGGAGCCCCGACTTTGGCTACTTCAGTGGATCGATTGGCGGCTGTTTCTGGCATGGCGGGAGTGACTGAGGTAGGGCGCGAATTTGCGACGGCAATGGCGTGATCCAGTGCAACGGCCTTGGCTGCCGTGCCCCCATGCCGCAATGACTTCTTATAGCGCCTGTGGCTGCCACTCTCCGTGCGCTATCGAACACAAGGCGCCTGACTCGCGCTTGATGCGGCTGAGGCTGCCTGTGCGGCACCAGCCCAGGCCGGTGCGATTACGCATCGGTAAGTTGTGCGTAAATGGCCGCAAAAGCGTCCGCTTGCAACGCAAAGGCGCCCAGCACCGCCGGGTCGAAATGTTCCGGCTCAACCCGGCCATCGCCCCGGGTAATTATTTCGACGCAGCGTGCGTGATCGATGGGCTGTTTGTAGGGACGCTTGCTGCGCAGCGCATCGTAGACGTCGCAAATCTGCATGATCCGCGCCGCCAAAGGAATCGCTTCACCCGTCAGCCCGCTGGGGTAGCCGCTGCCATCCCAGCGTTCGTGGTGGTTCAGCGCAATTTCCGCGCCCATGCGGGTGTAGGGCGAGGTGCCGCTGGCCAGGATCTTCGCACCCAAAGTGCAGTGGGTCCGCATGACAGTCCACTCCTCGGCAGTGAAGCTGCCCGGCTTCAGGAGAACGTGATCGGCAATGCCGATCTTGCCGATGTCGTGCATCGGGCTGGCGTGGAAGATGAGGTCGCTGAAGTCGGCTGGCAGGTTCATGCCTTCGGCCAGCAACTTGCAGTAGTGGCTGATGCGGCGGATGTGGTGGCCGGTCTCCTCATCCTTTTGCTCGGCCGCGCGCACCAGGGTGAACACGGTGTCGCGATAGGCTTCCTCGAGCTGTGCGGTGCGTTCCTTGACCTGTACTTCGAGAATCCGGCTGTGGTCAGCCAGAAAGTCACCGTATTCCTTGAGCCGCAGCAGGTTGCGCACGCGTACGGTCAGGTCGGCGCGGTCGATCGGCTTCGACAGGAACTCCTCGGCACCGGCGTCCAGCGCGCGCAGCTTCGAATCGCGGTCGTCGAGCGCCGTGACCATGATCACCGGTACCGGCCTGGTGCGCGGATCGGCCTTCAGTCGTGCCACGGTCTCGAATCCGTCCATGTCCGGCATCATGACGTCGAGCAGGATCAGGTCGGGTTGCTCCGACAAGGCCATGGCCAGGGCTTCGGTGCCATTGCCGGCACTGATCGTGGCATAGCCCTGAACCTGGAGCAGCGTCTCGATCAACTTGACATTGCGCGCCTCGTCGTCGACGACGAGGATGCGGGTGGGCCGTTGCGGAGGTTCGGGGCTCATGGCTGCGGGAATCTCGTGTTGGGCAGGGCGATCCCCGCATAGGCTGCGTGGCCGTGGCTGCGCTGAAACTGCACACCCTGACCTTATGACGATGCACGGCTCGCGTATGTGCGCTGCCGCACGTAGCGCCACTGCCTGAAGCGCCAGAACCGGCGAGGGTTGCCGGGGGGGTGTCTTGACTTTGCTCCCGGCGTGCTTATACTGCGCGCTCTTCAGTAGGCGCGTAGCTCAGCTGGTTAGAGCACCACCTTGACATGGTGGGGGTCGTTGGTTCGAGTCCAATCGCGCCTACCAAAATACGGTAGAAAATCAATAAGTTGCAACACCAATCAAACCGCCTTCGGGCGGTTTTTTTGCTTCCTATGGCTAAAACGTGACGTAACTAGCCAGACGTTCCGGTTCGTAGGTTCTCGTTGTCTGCCACAAGCTGCAATTTCGGCCGGTCGATCCAGTGCCGCAAATGCTCTCCGCTTAGATGGGCATACCGCTGCACCATCTTGAGCGACGACCACCCTCCAAGCTCCTGCAGGACGTGCAGAGGTGTTCCGTTCTGCACGTGCCAGCTTGCCCAAGTGTGCCTGAGGTCGTGCCAGCAAAAATCGCATATTCCCGCCCTAATCAGTGCTTCACGCCACGCGCGGGTACTTGTCTGATGGACCGGTCGCCCCGCCTTGGCAAAGACCCAGCGCAAGGGTTCGTCGCGCTCCGTCTCGTCTTTTTCCTGCAAGGCTTTTTGGGCCTGCAGAATTTCTATTGCTTTGTCGCTCAGTGGTACTGCAAGCGCTTTGCCGTTCTTGGTATTTTCGCCAAGAACCCAAGCTGTCTTTCTCACTAGATCTACTTGCGACCATTCCAGATGCGTCACGTTGGCTCTTCTGAGACCCGTCTGCAAACTGAACTCCGCCATTGCTGCCAAGTGCTTCGGCAGGTGGCTTGTGAGTTTGTCGGCGTCCTCTCTGGAAATCCAACGAATGCGGCTCTTGGCTCCCTTGAGTGCCTTGATCTTCGGCACTCTGTCGATCCATTCCCACTCATCCCGAGCCTTGTTGAGTGCGGCCCGGAATGTCGTCAGAAATCGATTGACCGTATCGGGCCCCGGAGTGCATTCGCGTTCTTGCCCGCTCTTGTAGATGCGGATGTATGGCTTCTGCCTTTCAGCAATAAGCGTGCTCACCACCGCTTTGTCGATCTCGTCGAGATACTTGCCGCCGAGATAGGTATCGAGCCAACGTAATGCATGCCGGTCGTTCTCAATAGACGCCTTGCGTTCAGCCTCAGCTTCGCGGATGTAGCGCACTACGGCTTCACGCCATGTGTATCGGCGCTTGGTCCCTAGTCGTTGCTGTTCCCAAATCTGAGCCTTTAGCTTGTCGTGGTATTCCTGAGCTTTTCTCCGGTCTTCAGTCCCAGTGCTTTCGCGTATTCGTCGTCCGCCGATGGTGACGTCAAGCCACCAGAGCGACGACTCTTTAGGTCGATAGATAGCCATTCATTGGCCTCCTTTCTAACGCTATCTTTCGACGCTTGCCGCCTGTAGTTTGAACGCAAATAGTCGACAAGGTCAATATCAATAAATACCCAGCATTTCCCAGGCTTCGCCGCCGGGACTTCTCCGGACTGTGCTTTCCGAAGCAACGTGATCGGATGTATGTGGAGAAGCCTTGCGGCTTCCTGGAGTGTCAGCGTTCGCATCGCTTCTCAGGTGGAGTGCACTTCGTTGTCTGCCAAATAGTCTTGACGATGATCGTTTGGTACATGTCTAGGGCATAGCTCGCATCTCACCCCTTCCAGCCAGTGCAGAGACGTCACACCGCGTTCTCGAACCCTCCCGGTACGGGCGTCACGTCAACGGTTTAACGGGCTACCGGTGCCTCTCTTCGGTTGGCCCTTAGTGGAGCGAGCATCAGTTTCCCTGTTTGAGCGGCCTTATCAGGCCTTGATTCATGAATACGGAATTGCCTTAAAAACTGTCGGCGACTATGCCCTAGGGCATATAGATATATTTATTTCGATGCCATTTAGCTAAATAGCAACGTCATTGGTCACATTGCCGCCCTTTCAACTGACGAAAGGGGGGCGCCATGGCGCTCAAACAGGGCAATGGTCTACAGGGCTGGGAAATAGCGGTCACCAAAAAACTCATCGGAGAATTCCGCCGGCGGTCACGAAGTCTGTATAGGGAGGAATTCGACGACCTCCTACAGGAATGCCTGATGCACTGGCTTGAAGTGCGTCAGCAGCTAGTCCCCGACCCGGGCGGTCCGCCCATCGCCTACATGGCGCGGGTCGTGCGCAAC
>JALHPU010000045.1 GCA_022842325.1 Sulfuritalea sp.
CGCCGCCGCCAGCAGATCCTGCTGGCTCAAGCCCCGCGCCTTCAGCACGTCCTGCAGCGTGTCCGCCGACCACGCCACCCCCGCCGACAGCCCCAGCCCAGCTGCCAGCAGCAGCGAGGTGGCTTGCTTGTTAAACTGTTTCATGTTGTCGCTCCCATTCCGGTTGATACTGCTCTGTGACTGCTTCCGATGCTTCCAACTTGCGCCCGCTGCTGCGGCAATTCGCCACTGCGGCAATTTGTCGCACATTTGACTCCACACCCGGCAGCCTTGGCCTTGATGTGAATCAAACGGTGGCGTGTATCGGTTCCGCATGCCGATCAAATCAGCATATGAGCGCATAAGCTCCGCGACTGCAGCAGGCGATGAAGCTCAGCAAGCCCAACCTGATCAACCTGGCGATGATTCTTGCATTGGCCACCCTGGCGGTCATCGGCTACCGCTTTTCGCCGCTGCTGCTGCCCAAGGCGGATGTCACGGGCCTGGCCGAACCCGGCTGCGACCTGCAACGACGGCCCTGCACCGCCACTCTGCCGGGCGGTGCGCGCCTCGAGCTGTCGATCACGCCGCGCCCGATTCCGTTTCTGCAAGACCTGCGCGTTGAAGTCACCATCAGCGGCATCGAAGCGGCAACTGTGGCAGTGGATTTTTCCGGCGCGAGCATGAACATGGGCTACAACCGCACTGCACTGGTTGCTGCCGGCACCGGTCGCTACGCCGGCGAGGCTTCGCTGCCGGTCTGCGTGTCCGGCAGCATGACCTGGGTGGCGACGGTCATGATCGAAACCGGCAAGCAGCGGATCGCGGTGCCCTACAAGTTCGACGTCGGACACTGAGCACGGCCGGTGCAGCCGCTGCGCGGTCTCCGGCTATTGCCGGGCCGGCCGCTTCAGCAACTTGCGCTGCAAGGTGCGCCGATGCATGTTGAGCGCCCTTGCGGTCGCCGAAATGTTGCCCTGGTGCTCGCGCAGCACGCGCTGGATGTGTTCCCACTCCATGCGATCCACCGACATCGGCGCCTGCGACACCGCGGCCGGCACAGCGTGTTCCGCCTCAAGCGTGTGGCCGAAGGCCCGCAACAGGGTATCGACGTCTACCGGCTTGGCCAGGTATTGCACTGCCCCCAGCTTGATTGCATCGACTGCCGTGCTGATGCTGGCGTAGCCGGTAAGGACGACTATCCGGCACGCGGGATTGATTTCCAGCAAAGGCTGGATCAGACCGAGACCGCTTTCGCCGGCGAGATTCAGATCCAGTACCACCCTTGCCGGCGCAGCCGCCCTGGCCTGGTCGAGCGCCGCCTGCGCGGTCCTTGCCACTTCGGCGGCATGGCCCCGCCGCTTCAGTGCGCGCAGCAGGGTAGCGCCAAAGGTTTCGTCGTCTTCGACAATCAGCATGCTGTCGCTCATGGCGTTTCCATTGAAATTTTCATGTCCCGGGCTGGCGCGCAACCGGCAGCTCGATGGTGGCCCGGCCGCCGCCTCCGGGGGGATTCTCCAGCAGGATGCGGCCGCCGAGGCGCTCGATGGCGGAAAACGCCAGCAACAGCCCGATGCCGGCACCGCCGCTGCGCGCCGCCAGGGGGGCGCGACCGGCCTGGCGCAGCACATCGGCGGGAAACCCGGGGCCGCGGTCGCTGATCACGATCGCAATCTTCGCCGGATCCTGTGCCAGGGTGATGTCGATTTGCGCGCCGTCGGCATCCGCCGCGTTGTTGAGCAGGTTCACCAGGGCCTGCTCCAGCGTCGGCTCGGTGGCGATCTGCGCCGCAGTTCCCTTAACTGTCAGGCAGCTGGTCGCGTGCGGCCGCATGGTGTGCCAACGCAGGCGGACGCCCTCCAGCCACGCCGCGGCATCCTGGGCCTGCAACTGCTCCGGCCGCAGCGTTCCGGCACGGGCCGCCAGGCTGCTGATGATGCCCTTGCAGAGGGTGATCTGCTCCTGCGCCAGCGCCAGGTCATCACGCGCCGCGGCATCGAGGCCGGCATCGCGCTCGAGTTCGCCAACCAGCACGGCGATGGTCGCGAGCGGCGTACCCAACTCGTGCGCAGCGCCGGCGGCCATGGCCCCCAGCGCCACCACGCGCTCGTCGCGCAATGCCTGCTCGCGTGCCGCCGCGAGGCGGCTGTCGCGTTCGCGAATCGACGCCGTCATGCGCGCCACGAACCAGGCGATCATCGCCGCGGAAACCACGAAGGTCAGCCACATGCCCGCCAGATGCAGGCGCGTCGCGCGTTCGGTGTCGGCCACGGCGAGCGGCAGGAACTGCCACATCAGCACGGAATACAGCACGACGGCGAGGATCGCGATGGCAGCGGTCAGGATGCCGGGCAAGGACAGTGCGGCGACGGCGACCGGTATCAGCAGGAACGAGATCAGCGGATTGGCGGCGCCTCCCGACAGATAGAGGAGGATGCCCAGGGCCACCAGATCGACGCACAGCTGGCCGAACAGCTCACTGGCGCCCACCGGCTCGTCGCTTCGCGCACGCCATCCGACCAGGGCGTTGAAGCCCGCCATCAGCGCGACGACGGCGAACATGGGCAGTTGCGGCAGGGCGATATCGAGCAAAGTCGGCGCCGACGACACGGCGATTGCCAGCGCCGCCAGCAACCACCAGCGCAGGATTACGGCGCGGCGCTGGTTGAGCCGCAGGTTGGAAGCCTCTTGGGCTGGACTAAAATCTGTCATGCACGGATTATCCGATACAGATCAAGGAAAAGCTCACGCGACCCCTGCGACAATGCGTCGCATCACCAACGTCATGGATTGAAGCAATGCGGATACGTTTTTTACTTGCGCTGTTGATGCTGTGTATCGGCAGCATCGCATCGGCCCAGAATCTCGAAAAAGGCAAGGAGATCAACGCAACCTGCGCCGGCTGCCACGGCGAGTTCGGCCAGGGCGGCTCGCGCGGCGAATACCCGCGCCTCGGCGGCCTCGGCGTCAAGTACCTCGAGTCGCAGCTCAAGGCCTTCCGCGCCCGCACCCGCATCAACATTCCGATGTATCCCTACACCCAGGAACGCGAGCTGCCGGACGAGGACATCAGGGATGTCGCCGCTTACCTGGCCTCGATCGAACTGCCGACCAAATGGCCGGTATTCAAGGACAGCGACGATGCGCTGACGCGCCTGACCATGACCGAGCGCGTCATGATCATTCCGCGCGTGCCGGGCAACCTCGCCAATGGCGAAGCGATCTATCAGAAGCAGTGCCATACCTGCCACGGCAAGACCGGCATGGGGCGCGGCATGTTCCCGATGCTGGTCGGCCAGTACACCAGCTACCTGAAACGGCAGATGGACAAATACGTCAAGGGCGAACGGCCGCACGACGAAGAAGCGATTGGCGGCGTGCTCAACAAGCTCAAGGAAGAGGACATGCAGGACATCCTGGCTTACATCACCACCCTGCAGGAACAGCAGTAAGAATCGAAAAGCGGCATATAGGCCCGCCCCTCCCATCCGCTGCGCGGCCCACGGCCGACTTTGCACAGCCAGCCGGCTGCGGCCGCACACCGCATGCGGTGCGAAACCCCGCCTCGTCCCCTCGCGGGGAGGCTACTATCCGGCTCACTGCGCTCGATATCGCCACCGACCCATCCTGGCGTTCCACGTTAACCTCAGCCGGAAATCCGCAGGCCGGTCTTCTTCAGGATCGCCGTGCTGTAGAGGATGTCATGGGCGCGGCAGGCGTCACCCAGCAGGGCGGCGATCTCCGCCACGCGAGCGGCGACTTCCTCGCGATTCTGGCTATGCACCATGGCGAACAGGTTGTAGGGCCAGTCCGGCAGACGGCGCGGACGCCGATAACAGTGGGTGACAAAGGCCAGCGCCCCGACCTTGGCACCCATCTCGTCGATCCTATCGTCATCGACATCCCACACCGACATGCCGTTGGCGGTGTAGCCGATCGCATAGTGGTTGGGCACCGCGCCGATGCGGCGAATGACGCCGGTATCGAGCATGCGCCGCAGGCGGGCGATCACCTCGTCGCCGCCGATGCCGAGTTGGCCGCCGATCGCATCGTAGGGCCGCGCCACGCGCGGCAGGCCGCCCTGGGTGGCGACGATCAGGCGCCGGTCGAGGGCGTCGAGTTCGGGCGTGACCGCCTCAGGCATGGAGCTTCATCTCGACGAAGTACTCGCGTTCCTTGGGGAAAGGAAAGACCGGCAAGCCGGTCGCTGCCTCGATCGCCGCGACGGCCTCGCCAATGCCCTGCGGCGTGGCGGTGGCCAGCACGAACCACATGTTGAGGACATGCTCGCGACGGTAGTTGTGCGCCACTTCGGTAAAGGCGTTTACCTGCGCCGCGACACGGTCGAAGTCCGGCTCCGGCACCTTCATCGCCGCCAGCACGAAGGCGCCGCCGGCGCGCTCGATCTGGAACATCGGGCCGAAGCGCGTCAGCACGCGACGCTCAAGCAGCGCATCGAGACGGCGCAGCAACTTTGCTTCGGTGAGACCCAATGTCTCAGCCACCTCGCGATAGGGCTCGGACACCAGCGGGAAATCGCCCTGCAGCGCGTTGATCAGCTTACGGTCGACCGCGTCCAGCGGCGTCGGCGATGCCTGCTCAGGCATCGGCGGCGGCTTTCGCGGCGCCAGCGGGTGCCGCGGTCTCGGCGAAATAGCGCGCGCCGCACTGCTTGAAGCGGCGCGTCGAGAACAGCGCATTGCCGGGCCGCCCGGCAATGCGGCCGAGGCGTTCGATCACCGGCTGCGCGTCCTCACGCGAACGGCCATGGACCATGCAATACAGGTTATAGGGCCAGTCCGGCAGGCTGCGCGTGCGGCGGTAGCAAAGCGTGACGCCGGGCTCGGCGGCCAGCTGCAGGCCGACGCGATCAACCTCGGCATCGGGCAGGTCGAACACCACCATGGCATTGGCGCGATAGCCCAGTTCATGATGGCGCACCACGACGCCGAAACGCTTGATCAGGCCCTCGTCGAGCCAGCCGGAAATGCGCGCCAGCACCTCGGCCTGGTTCATGCCGACGCGTTCGCCGAGGCGGGCAAAGGGCTGCGGCACCAGTTCCAGCCCCGGCTGCAGTGAGGCGATCAGGCGCTTTTCGGCGGCGTCGGGTTCGCGTGCCGGTGTGCCGGCGGCTGGCACCGGCGCCTTGTGCGCCGAATGCAGGTCGAAGCCGAGGTCGATGTGGTACTCGTTTTCGAGCGGCAGCGAAATCACCCGGCAGCCGGTCTCCTGCTCGATGGCGCGCAGGGTCTGCGCCAGCGTCGCCTGGTCGGCGGCAGTGGCGACGAACCAGAGGTTGTAGCGATGCTCGCGCTGGTAGTTGTGATTGACTTCCGGCCGCGCGCTGACCAGTGCCGCGATGCGTTCGATCTCCCCGGCCGGTGCGGCGAGCGCTGCCAGGGTCGAGGCGCCGAAGCGGCGCGGTGCGAGCACGGCGCCGACGCGGCTGATGGCGCCGCGGTGCTGCAGGCGCTGCAGGGTGGCGAGTACCGCCGTCTCGTCAGCGCCGACTTTCGTACCTAATTGCGCGAAGGGTTGCGCGACGATCGGGAAATCGCGCTGCCAGTCGTTGAGCAGGGAAAACTCGAGCGGGCTGTAGGGCGAGTCCATGTCAGAAACCTATGCGTGCGGCACGGCTGGTGAAGAAGATGCCCGAGGGGGCATCCGCGGCAATCTCGCCGAGTCGGGTGAAGTTCCGCGTGTCGTAGATCACCACACGATTGTCGTCGCGCGCCGAGAGCCAGACGGCTTCGCCGCGCGGTGTGAATTCCATGTGCAGCACCGCCTTGCCCGGCTGCAGGGTCTGCACCACTTTTCCGCTCAGGGTATCGATCACCTGCACCCAGCCGTTGTCGGGGAAGGCGAAGTTCACCCAGACCTGGCGCCCGTCAGGACTGGCGATGACGAACACCGGCTGGCCCTTGACCCCGACGCGTCCGGTTTCCTGCCAGGTCGTCGCGTCGGCCACCAGCACTTCATGGCGGCCGATCGCCGGCAGCCAGGCGCGACCTGCGGCGACCGACCAGCCGCGCAGATGCGGCATCTTGAACACCGGCAGTTTCTCTTCGCCGCGGCCGTATTTTTCGAGGATCTTGCGCGCGCCCTTTTCCGGCTGCCAGAGGTCGAGCAGCGCGATGCCGTCCTCGCCGAACAGCCCGGCCAGGTAGTGGCGGCCGTTAGGCGTCACCAGTCCGTCATAGGGCTGCTGACCGGCCGGGTAGCGCTTGGTGACCGGCTTCCTCGGCTCGGAGAAATCGCTGACCCAGATTTCGCCGCCGTCCAACAGCGCGTAGGCAAACTTGTTGCCCGGCACGTCGGCCAGACCGACCACTTTGGAGTACTGGCCCGGAGCATATTCGGCCGGCACTTCGGAGAGCAGTTCCAGCGTGTCCGAGTCGAATGCCTTGATTCCCCCCGGGGTGTAGTTCTGCGCGACGACGATGCGGCCGTCCTGGGAGATCGAGCCGCCGATGGCATTGCCGGACTGGATGATGCGCTTGACGATGCGCGCTTCGAGCAGGTCGATCTTGGTCAGGCCGCCGTCGCGACCGAAGATGAAGGCGTAGCGCCCATCGCGCGAGTACACCACCGAGGCGTGCGACAGGTCGCCGAGGCCGCCGATGCGGGCGTAAGCGTCCCGACTGGAGGTATTCACCAGCGTGACATGGCCGCTGGCGCGTTCGATGACCAGGCCGAGATCGCCGGTGCCGCGCAACGGTACGCCGGCGCAGGCGCCGAGCATCAGCGCCAGCAGACCGAGCAGCAGGGTTTGCACAGTGCGCCTCATTGCGGAAATCCCGTCATGAGCCTGGCCACGATCCACTGTGCGTCGTCTTCGGCGAGG
Organism: Sulfuritalea sp.; assembly: GCA_022842325.1. Taxonomy (GTDB): domain Bacteria; phylum Pseudomonadota; class Gammaproteobacteria; order Burkholderiales; family Rhodocyclaceae; genus Sulfuritalea. The sequence goes on from JALHPU010000045.1 coordinate 6,824, forward strand.
AAGCGGTGCCAGGGCGGCATCGGCGTGCCGGGACGGCCGCCGATGATGGTAGCGACCAGGCCTTCCACCGGTTTGTCGGCCAGCGTCGCCGGCAGCAGCGCCGGACCGAGTCCGCCCTGTAGGGTCATGCCATGACAGGAACCGCAATCCTGGCGCACCAGGTGGATAAGTTCCTTCTGCCGCGCCGGAGACGGCTCGCCGGCAGCCGGCAGCGCCAGCCCCAGAAGACCCATCGACACGGCAAGAAATGCGCCTCTACTCGACAAGAACCAGCCCTTTCATTTCCTCGTGCGGACCGCAGCGGTAGCTGTAGCTGCCTGGTTTGGCGAAGGTCCGCTGCCAATGCTCCTGTGGAAACATTCGCTCCGACTCCAGACCGTTCTCGGCAGGAAACAGCACCGAGTGGCTGGTACGTTTTTCCCGATTGATCCACTTAACGGTGTCGCCCGCCTTGATGCGGACTTCGGCAGGGACGAACTTGTAGTCCTGGATCGTCACCTCGATCGTCTGCTGCGCCATGGCACAGGAGGAAACGAGTGCCAGAAGGACCGGCACTCGTTTCAGGAAATCGCCGGCGACGGACATCTCCGGACTCAGTCGGGAATTACTGCTTGGTCGCCTTCACGTCGCCATCGGCACCGATGCCCAGTTTGTAGCCAAGGGAAACGTGATGGAAGCGGCCGTGCGAATGATCGGCGTGGATGGCCACACCGAACGGCACCGACTTGCCTTCGCCCGGGTTCTTGCGGGTGAAGGTCACGGTGTAGGTATCGCCGCTCTTGCTGGCTTCGGCTTTGGCGCCGGTGCCGCCGCCAGTCATCTTGCGTTCCGTGGTGACGCTGCCGTCGGACACCTTGTTGCCCTTGCTCGCCCACTGGATCAGTTCGTAGGCACCGGCCGCCGTGTACTTGGTCTTCTTGTCGTCGGCGCCGGGCATGGTGCGCGCGTCAGTGTGGCAGCTCTGCCAGCAGCCGTACTGATCGGCTTGCGGCACCTTGGCGTCGGCGAACAGCAGCGTGGCCTTGACTTCGTTGTCCTTGTCGCCCTTGTCGGCGCCACCCGTGGGAGCCTTGAACGTCAGGCGAACGTAGAGGTTGGCCGCATCGTAGGCCGCCTGCACGCTGACCGGGAACATCATCGTCTTCGGCGCGCCCTTGGGCTCGAGCTCCTTGTCGGCCAGACGCTTGAAGTTGAAATTCAGCGTGCCCTTTTCTTCATGGCAGCCGGCGCAGCTCTCGCCCTTGCGCATGCCGGCCGAACCACTGTGGTCCGACTTCTTGGTCATCCACTCGATCGGCGTGACGCCGGCATGGAAGACGTTGATGTCGCGCTTGGCGAGCTTGCCCCAATCCGGCGCGGCCATGGCGGCCTGGGAACCGAGTGCGAACAATACGCCGGCGACAGCGGTGGAAACGATCGACTTACTCATGTGATGCTCCTTTCGAACAATACGAATGGGGTTAACGCAGAACCCGGTGCGAACGATGACTCACTCATCCTCGTCTTCCTTCATACCCTTGGGTTTGGTATGGGCGATACCTTTGTGGCAATCGATGCAGGTCTTCTTCTCGGCGATGCCGATCTTGTGCATTTTAGACCCGCGCAGCTTCTGCTTCTCGACGTCCATGGCGTCGAAGCTGTGGCAGTTGCGGCATTCGCGCGAATCACTGGCCTTCATCCGCGCCCATTCGCTTTCGGCCATCTTCAGCCGTTGCGCGGCAAACTTCTCCGGTGTATCGATGACGCCGGTGATCTTGCCCCAGACTTCCTTGCTCGCCTGGATCTTGCGAATCATCTTGTGCGTCCAGTCCTTGGGCACATGACAGTCGGAGCAAACGGCACGTACGCCGGTGCGATTGGTGTAGTGGATGGTCTTCTTGTATTCCTGATAGACGTTGTCACGCATCTCGTGACAGCCGATGCAGAACTCGAGGGAATTGGTGGCTTCCATGCCGGTGTTGAAACCACCCCAAAAGAAGATGCCTGAAAAAAAGCCGACCACCAGCAACACCAGCACCGAATACTTGGCGCTCGGCCGCTGCAGCATCGCCAGGAACCCCGCTTTGTCGTTGTTTGCCATGAACCAATCCCCTATTTTCTAACAAGTATCTAAACACCTACATGATAAGGGGGCTTACGCCCCCTTATCCTTGCGACGGATCAAGTTCAGATCAATAAATGTCGTGCTGCGTGTTGTAGACGTTGAACTTTCCGGTCGGCGTGATCATCTTCGGATCGGTGATCACCTTCTTGACCTTCAATGTCGCATCGTCATAAACGACGATGGCGGACTGGTCGGTCTTGCCGCCCCACAACGAGATCCAGACTTCCTTGCCGTCGGCGCTGTACTCCGGATGCACCGCACGCTTGGTCGCCTTGGTCGGCGGCAGGCCGGAATCCTTGGCCACGTTGAGCACGGCCTTCGGCTTCGACAGATCGGCCATGTCCCAGACGGCAACTGACTCGGCAAGTTCCTTGTCCGGATTCTGCGGCGCGTCGGCCCAGAAATGCTTGGACTTCGGATGGGTCTTGACGAACAGGTTGCCGGGAACGTGCTTCATTTCCTGGACCACCTTCCAGTTGAACTCCTTGTACTTGGCGTACTTCTTGTTTTCCGACGGCGTGCTGATCAGCGTCACGACATCGGCGCCAAGGTGACCCGTGGCCCAGACCGGACCGTACTTCGGATGCACGAAGTTGGCACCGCGACCCGGATGCGGGATCTTCGCCGTATCGACCAGGGCGGCGAGCTTGCCGGTCTTCAGATCCACCGCCGCGATCTTGTTCGACGCATTCGCCGCGACCAGGAAGTAACGCTTGGATGCATCGAAGCCGCCGTCATGCAGGAACTTGGCCGAAGGGATCGTGGTCGTCTTCAGGTTCATGATGTCGGAGTAGTCCACCAGCAGGATCTGACCGGTTTCCTTGATGTTCACCACCCACTCCGGCTTGATTTCCGAAGCGACGATCGAGGCCACGCGCGGCTCGGGGTGATACTCGCCGTCCACCGTCATGCCGCGGGTCGACACCACCTTGAGCGGCTTCAGCGTATCGCCGTCCATGATCACATACTGGGGCGGCCAGTAGGAGCCGGCAATCGCGTACTTGTCCTCGAAGCCCTTGAACTTCGAGGTATCCACCGAGCGCGCGTCGAAACCGATCTTGAGTTCCGCCACAACAGCCGGTTTCTCCATCCAGAGGTCGATCAGCGACAGACGACCGTCGCGGCCGATCACGTATACATAGCGGCCGGACTTCGACAGGCGCGAGATATGCACCGCGTAGCCGGTCTTGACGATGCTGCGGATGTCCTTGGTATCGCCGTCGATCAGGGCCACTTCGCCGGTGTCGCGCAGGGTGACCGAGAACATGTTCTTCAGGTTGTACTTGTTCATCTGCTTGGTCGGACGATCCTTGACCGGGACGATGACTTTCCACGAATCCATGGTGTCCTTGAAGCTGTACTCGGGCGGCACATCCGGCGTCATCTGGATGTACTTGGCCATCACGGCGATTTCTTCCTTGGTCAGGATGTCGTCGAAGTTGACCATGCCGCCGTCGGTGCCGTAACCGATGATCTTTTCCAGGCGATTCTGGCCGAGCTTGAGCGTACCGCCTTCGGTCTTGGCGCCAGCCTTGTCGGTCTTGGTCCAGTGCGGCTCAAGGTTCTTGCCGGTAGCGCCCTTGCGCAGCACGCCATGGCACCCAGCGCAGCGCTCGAAGTAGATCTTCTTGGCCGTTTCCTTTTCGGCAGCCGTCAAGGTCGGCGCAGCGTCCTGCGCAAACGCGCCGCCCATGGCGCCAGCCATGGCCGAAACGGCGAAAAATCCGAGTAGCTTCCCTTTCATACTTCTCTCCTTTTGAGTGAATCCCGCATAAGTGCAAGCATCGCCCGCAGCCATAACCCTGATGCCGCGATGGTCGCCAGAATGCTCGCCGGACGTCCTGCACTCCTTGACACATGTCAACTTTGGCCGCGATACCCAAGCCATGCGAAGGTCTTGTTTTGTTTAGTCAATCGCGGCGCCGAATCTCCGGGACAGACACTCGCTCCTCACCACCGGGTGTGTTTTGCTATACTTCGCCCCTGTTCGTGGTGCCCGCGCATGAATTTCGTGCCGGGTGAAACGGGAAGCCGGTGAGAGCCTTCAGGGCCCAATTCCGGCGCTGCCCCCGCAACGGTAAGGAAGTGCGAGTTCATCAGCAAGCCACTGGGTCGAAGCCGGACCTGGGAAGGCGATGAGCTAAGACTTCCAAGCCCGGAGACCGGCCAAGGACAAACCAGCGAATGCGTTGCGGGGTTGCGACGTGCCGGGGGTTTGTACCGGACCCCGCCCACGACCTCCCCTCCCGCGCGTTCATTCACGACCTACCGGCTGCGGGGACGCTCGCCGGGTTTCGGGAGTTTTTCCATGTACAAGCGCTTCACCCTCGCCGCCTGCGCGGCAAGCTGTCTTTCCCCCGGCGTTTCCCTCGCTGCCGATCAACTCGCCGCGGTCGTAGTGACCGCGACGCGCCAGGCGACACGGGCCAACGAACTCATTGCCGACGTCACCGTGATCGAGCGGGAAGCCATCGAACAGGCCGGACCGACGACCCTGCCCGAACTGCTGTCGCGCCAACCCGGATTGCATGTCGTCGATACCGGCGGCGCAGGCAAGGCGACCAGTATCTTCATGCGCGGCACCAGCTCCACCCACACGCTGCTGCTGGTCGACGGCATGCCCCTCGGTTCGGCCACCGCCGGCAGTCCGACGCTGCACAACCTGCCGCTGTCGCAGATCGAACGCATCGAAATCCTGCGCGGTCCGGCGTCCAGCCTTTACGGCTCCGACGCCATCGGCGGCGTGATCCAGATCTTCACACGCCGCGGCGAAGGTCCCACGCAGGTGCACGCCTACGCCGGCATCGGCGGCTACGGCACCCGCGAAGTGCAGGCCGGAGTCTCGGGCAGCCTGGGCCCGTGGACCTACAGCTTCGCCGCGTCGCAGTTCACCACCGACGGCTTCGACGTTGCCGCGGATCCGGTGCGCTTCCGCACCTCGCAGTTCTCGGTGCCCAACAGCGACGCCGACGGCTATCGCAACACATCCCATGTCGGACGCATCACCTACAAACTTGCCGACGGCCACGAAATCGGCGCCAGCGTGCTCGAAGCGATCAGCCGCAGTTCCTACGACCGGGGCGGTATCGCGGTGGACGCCTACAACCAGGACAAGACCCGGGTGTATGGCCTGCACCTGCGCAACCGCATCAACGACCGCTGGACATCGACGCTGCGCTGGGGCCACTCCGAGGACAACAGCACGAGTTTCGATCCGGCGCGCAGCCAGTTCGCCACCAGGCAAAGCCAATGGACCTGGCAGAACGACATCCGCCTGCCGGTCGGCAGCCTGCTGCTGGCTGTCGAAAACCTCGACCAGGCAGTCGACAGCACCACCAGCTACACGGTCCGCAATCGCACGGTGCGCTCCTTCATCGCCGGCTACCAGGGCAATCTCGGCGCCCACAGCTGGCAGGCTTCGCTGCGGCGGGACAACAACTCCCAGTTCGGCGGCCACAGTACCGGCTCGCTGGCCTATGGCTATCGCTTCGCCACGGAATGGCAGGCGCGCATCGCCAGCGGCACGGCGTTCAAGGCGCCCAGCTTCAACCAGCTGTATTTCCCCGCCTTCCCGCCATTCCCGGCGTTCGGCAACCCCAACCTGCAACCCGAGGAATCACGCAATCTGGAAGCGGGCCTCAACTGGGAGCGCGGCGGACAGAACGCCGCGCTGACCTGGTTCGACAACCGCATCAGCAACCTGATCGCCACCTCCCCCGCCGGCACGGCGGAGAACATCGGCAAGGCGCGCATCACCGGCACCAGCCTGTCCTATGGCCTGACGCAAGGTTTCTGGCGCGCCGATGCCGGCCTCGACCTGATGCGTCCGGTAGACGAGGCCAACGGCCGGCGGCTGCAACGCCGGCCCGCCGAGATGGCCAAACTGGCCCTGACCTATGCGCCGGCAAGCTGGAAGGCCGGCGGCGAGATCACCGCCATCGGCCGCCGCTATGACACGACCACGCAAACCCGTGCCATGGGCGGCTATGCCGTGGTCAACCTGCTCGCGGCGCGGGAAATTGCCAGGGACTGGACGCTGGAAGGCCGTATCAACAACCTCTTCGATCGCGTCTATGAAAATGCCTGGTCCTTCGCCGTCGCCGGCCGGCAGTTTTTCCTCGGCCTGCGTTATGCCCCGCGCTGAAGCCGCACACTAGCCGGCCATGCCGACCCGACGCCGCGCCCTGCTGCTGCTCGCCGTACTCGTGGCGCTGGCGCTCGCCAGCCTCGCCGGGTCGCTGCTGGCCGGGTCCTATGCGGTAACGCCGGGCCAGGTCTGGGTCGCCCTGAGCGGCGCCGGCGAGGACACCGCCGGCACGGTAGTCACCGGGCTGCGGCTGCCGCGGGCGCTGGCGGCCTTCGCCTGCGGCGGCCTGCTGGCCCTGGCCGGCGCGCTGATGCAGGTGCTGCTGCGCAATCCGCTGGCCGATCCCTATGTGCTCGGCATCTCGGGCGGCGCCGCGGTCGGCGCGCTGCTCGCCATGCTGGCCGGCCTGGCGCTGGCCTTGATCAACCTGTTTGCCTTCGTCGGTGCCTTCGCCGCGATGCTGCTGGTATTCGGCCTGGCGCGCGGCGACGGCAGCTGGACCCAGACCCGCCTGCTGCTGACCGGGGTCATCGTCGCCGCCGGCTGCAGCGCGGCAGTGGCGCTGATCCTGTCGGTGGCGCCGGAGCAGCAGCTGCGCACCATGCTGTTCTGGCTGATGGGCGACCTGTCGCATGCCGGCACGCCGTGGCCGGCGCTGCTGGTACTGGCGCTCGGGCTGGCGGTGGCCCTGCCGCTGTCGCGCGACCTCAACCTGCTGGCGCGCGGCGACCTGATTGCGCACACCCTGGGCGTCAAGGTACGCGGCCTGCGCGGCGCCGTGTACGTGCTGGCCTCGCTGCTGACCGCTGTCGCCGTGACCACCGCCGGCAGCGTCGGCTTCGTCGGCCTGGTGGTGCCCCATCTGGTGCGCCTGGCGATCGGCAACGACCAGCGCGTGCTGCTGCCGGCCGCGGCGCTGGCCGGCGGTTCGCTGCTGGTCCTGGCCGACACCCTGGCGCGTACGGTGGTCGCGCCGCAGCAACTGCCAGTCGGAGTGCTCACCGCCCTGCTCGGGGTGCCGGTATTCCTTTATCTGCTGTCGCGGCAACCGAAAGGCGGCGCGACATGAACGGCATTTTTGCCGCGCGCGGCCTCGCCGTTGCCGTCGGCGGGCGCACCGTGGTGCGTGATCTCGACCTCGAGATCGGCGCCGGCGAGCGCCTGGCCATCCTCGGCCGCAACGGCGCCGGCAAGACCACGCTGCTGCACACCCTGGCCGGTTTGCGTGCGCCACTGGCCGGCGACGTCCGCCTCTGCGGCGAGGCAATGTCGGCGCTGGGACCACGGCGCGTCGCGCAACTGCGCGGCGTGCTGCTGCAACAGCAGGTCGATGCCTTCCCCTCCAGCGTGCTGGAAACCGCCTTGATCGGCCGCCATCCCTGGCTCGAACGCTGGGCCTGGGAGAGCGCCGCCGATGCCCGCATCGCCCGCGCCGCGCTGGCCGCCGTCGACCTCGCCGGCTTCGCCGCACGCGACGTGCATACGCTGTCCGGCGGCGAGCGGCAGCGGCTGGCCATCGCCACCCTGCTGACCCAGCAGCCACGCCTGGCCCTGCTCGACGAGCCGCTGTCGCACCTCGACCTCAACCACCAGATCGCCGCGCTGCAATTGCTCTCGCGCACCGCCGCGGCAGACGGTACCGCGCTGGTCATGGTGATGCACGATCCGGGACTCGCCGCACGCTATTGCGACCGCGCCCTGCTGGTGCATGGCGACGGCCGCGTCGAGTCCGGTAATGCCGACGACATGCTCACCGCCGAACGCCTGTCGGCCCTCTACCAGCATCCCCTGCGCATGGTCGAAAGCGATGGCCAGCGCTGCTTCCTGCCCTTGTGAAAATGTCCTCCGTGATCTGCCCCAATCTCCTTGCCACGAAGCTGAAATCATGAGCGGCGACAAGCAACGCGATGCGCGCCATGTCGCACGCATGCAGCGCAAGAAGAGCATCGTCGACCAGAAGGTCGCCGCCGCCAGCGACGAACGCGGCGTGCTGCTGGTGAATACCGGCAACGGCAAGGGCAAGTCCTCGGCCGCCTTCGGCGTCGCCGCGCGCGCCCTGGGCCACGGCCTGCAGGTCGCCGTGGTGCAGTTCGTCAAGAGCCGCAGCGATACCGGCGAGGAAGCCGTGCTCGGCAAGCTGCCGGGGATGCGCTGGCACGTCATGGGTGAAGGCTTCACCTGGGAAACCCAGGACCCCGACCGCGATGCCGCCGCCGCGCGCGCCGCCTGGGCGGTTGCCGCCGGCTACCTGAGAGACCCGGCCATCGGCCTTGTCGTGCTCGACGAAATGACCTATGCCTTCAAGTACCAGTGGCTGGAACTCGACCCGGTGCTGGCCGCCTTCGCCGCCCGCCCGCCGCGGCAGCATGTGATCGTCACCGGCCGCGCCGCGCCGGACGCGCTGATCGCCGCCGCCGACACCGTGACCGAAATGACCCTGGTCAAGCACGCCTTCAAGGCCGGCGTCAAAGCCATGCCGGGCATGGAGTTCTAGCCGCGAGCCACGGACTTGACATGGAGATTGGAACCGGCGAGTCTTGCCGCCATGTCATTTCTTCGCCGCTGCATTCTTCTTGCGCTGATAGTTTTTGCCGGACCCCTGCTGGCGGAGCCGGCTGAACAGCGCCCGGTACGCATCGGACTGCTGGCTTTCCTCGATGCCGAGGCGATGAGCCGCCAGTGGAAACCCTTGCTTGCACATCTTGGCGCCGCGCTGCCCGGCCAGCGGCCGGTTCTCCTGCAGTTCGACCACAAGGGACTGCGCGATGCGGTTGCCAGCGGGTCCGTGGATTTCGTGATCACCAATCCCGGCAACTACGTCGCGCTCGAAATGGAATTCGGCATCAGCCGGATCGCCACGCTCGACACCGCGCTGGCACCCTCGCCGATGCGCGCGGTCGGTTCGGCGGTGATCGTGCGTGCCGATCGAAAGGATCTGACGAAACTCGCCGATCTCGCCGGCCGGCGCGTGGCCGCCGTGGGCGAGGATGCCTTCGGCGGTTTTCAGGTGGCATGGCGCGAGTTCGCCCAGCTCGGCCTCGACCCTTACGCCGACTTCGCCGAACTCAGCTTCGTGGGCCTGCCGATGCGCGCGGTGACCGACGCCGTCGCCAGCGGCCGGGCAGACGCGGGCATCGTCCGCGCCTGCACCATCGAGAATCTGCCGGCGTCCGCCCGCGCCGGCTTTCGCGTGCTGTCGCCGCGCGCGGAAGCGGATTTCCCGTGCCAGACCTCGACCCGCCTCTATCCCGACTGGCCCATCGCGACGCTGCGCAGCACACCACCGGCACTGGCCAAGGCGGTGGCGCGGGCGCTGCTGGCCATGCCGGCGACGGCGGAAGGCATGTCGTGGACGGTGCCGGCGGATTATCAGGCCGTGCATGAACTGTTCCGCGAACTGCAGACCGGACCCTACAGCTACCTGAAGGAAAGCACGCTGCGCGCCGCGGCTGTGCGCTACTGGCCGGTGGTGCTGGTGCTGGCCACGCTGCTGCTGGGCTGGATCATCTACACGGTGCGCGTCGAGCATCTGGTGCACGCCCGCACCGCCGAGTTGCGCCAGGCGCTCGACGAACGCAAGGCGATCGAGGCGCGGATGCGCGTGCACCAGGAACAGGTCGAGCACTTGTCGCGCCTGTCGATACTCGGCGAACTGTCCGGCACCCTGGCGCATGAAATCAACCAGCCGCTGGCCAGCATCAGCAACTATGCGCAAAGCCTGGTGCGGCGCGTCGACAGCGGTCGCCTCACCGATGCGGCCGTGCGCGAGGCGGGCAGCGAGATCGCCGGCCAGGCCGAGCGGGCGGCCGGTATCCTCGCCCGCATCCGCGGCTTTGCCCGCAAGCGTGCCGCCGTGCGCGAACGCCGCGTACTAGCCCAACTGGTTCGCGAAGCCGTGGCGCTGTTTGCCGGCATGATTTCCAACCGCCCCGAAATCCGCATCGACGAAGGCGCGGCGGCGAATTGCACAGTCGAGGTCGATCCGCTGCAGATCCAGCAGGTCGTGCTCAACCTGCTGAAGAACGGGCTCGACGCGATGCAGGACCTGCCGGCCACCGAGCGCCACCTGCTGATCACCCTCGAACGCGAGTCGGAGGGCGCGGCGCTCCGCGTCAGCATCCGCGATTTCGGCCGCGGCCTGACGCCCGAGGCGCGGGAACGGCTGTTCGAACCCTTCTTTACCACCAAGCCCGACGGCCTCGGGCTTGGCCTGTCGATTTGCGCGACCATCATCGAGGCGCACGGCGGTCGGCTGTCGGCGCAGGCGCCGGCCGAGGGGCCCGGGCTGGTATTCACGTTCGCACTACCGATGCATGACGAATGATTCCATGGTCCAGATCACCGAAAACCCCGTAATCCATGTAGTGGACGACGACGCGTCCTTCCGCCGTTCCCTGGTCTTCCTGCTCGAATCGCTCGGCTGGCCGGTGCAGGCGCACGCCTCGGCGGCCGACTTCCTCGCCGCCTGCCCGGCGCCGCCGGACGACTTTGGCTGTCTGGTGCTGGACATCCGCATGCCCGGCATGAACGGGCTGGAACTGCAGCAAGCCCTGCGCGCACGGGGCTGGACGCCGACCGTGGTGTTCATGACCGGCCACGGTGATGTCGAACTCGCGGTACAGGCGATGAAGCAGGGCGCCTTCGATTTCCTGGAAAAGCCGTTCCGCGACCAGGTCCTGCTCGACACGGTCGCCGCCGCAGTGCGCCACGGCGGCGAACAGCGGGCCACCGAGCAAAGACGCGAACATGCGCAAGCCCTGCTCGATCGCCTGTCGCCGCGCGAACATGAAGTGGCGCGCCTGGTCGCACTCGGGCTGCCCAACAAGCTGGTGGCGCGCCAGTTGGAGATCAGCGAGAAAACCGTGCATGTGCATCGCCAGCATGTAATGGAAAAAACCGAAGTCAGCAGCGCCGCCGAGCTGGCGCGGCTGATGTTGCGTATCGATCCGCGCGCGCTCGACTGAGAGCTGGTGAATAAATCTACTGCGCGTGCCGGATCGGGGCTTGGGCGGTGCTCGCTATCCTCATGTACAACGACGTACATTCCGGTAGCTGCGCTCCGGCCGCACCCCGCTGCGGCCCGCTCGCTACGATTTCTTCACCAGCTCTGAAGCAAAGAGCCCCGCACCAGGCGGGGCTCGAAGCGGCGGATCGGGATGCTCAGGCGCGAGCCAGCTTTGCCGGCAAGCCGTTGCGCACCGAGGCGCCGGAGACGGCATCCACCCAGACCGATTTGCCCGGCTGCGTGGGATCGGCAAGGCCGAGGTCGTTGAGGTTGACCCCGGCGCGCAGCGCGGGTTTGTCCGGTTGCTGCTGCTTGCCGATGCGGTGGGCACGGGCGCCCAGCTCGCGGTGGCCGAAGCCGTGCTCGATGGCGACCACGCCCTGCATCACGCCCTCATGCACGATCACCGTGGTCTTGACGGCGCCGCCCGGCGTGCTCAGCAATGCGGTGTCACCGCTCTTCAAGCCAGCCCTGGCGGCATCGGCCGGATGCACGAGGAGCGGATTGTCGGCATGGATGCCGGTCAGCCGGGTCGCGGCGATGCTGTAGGAATTCTGCAGCGCCGACTTGAAGCTGACCACCTGCAGCGGCCATTCCGCCTCGGCGTAGACCTTGCGCATCGGCGTGCCGTCGATGAAGGCCGGCGCCTGCAGGCTGGCGCAACCGGCGAAGCGCTTGCCGGTGATGCTGTTCTTGCTGCCGCCGACCATGTCGCTCCACGCCCACAGCGGATTCTTGAAGCGGTTGGTCTGCCATTCGGGATGGTCTTCGTCCTGCGCGTCTTTGGCCGGCTGATAGCGGCCGCCGCGGGTGTAGAGGAAGGCGACCTTGCGCCACTCCTCGGCCGTCAGCGTCGCTTCGAGCATCGGCCGCAGGCGGTCGACGCCGGACAGCACGAGATCCTCGTCGCTGGCGTCGGGCACCGGCTCCTTACCGAGCCAGGCAATGTTGGCACCGCCGCGCAGATACCAGTGCTCCGGGCGCTCCAGCGGCAGCGGCTGGCCGGCCGCGTCGCTCATCGCCGCCGGACCGAAGCCCGGCAGCGCCATGGCCTTGGCCAGCGCGATGAAGAAGGTTTCCATGCCGATCGCCTGGCCGTCCGGCGTTTTCGCCGCGATCGGTTCGACTACCGGCCAGCGCGCGGTGCAAGCCTTGGTCGGCACGCCGGCCCACGCCGATGTCCAGCCCCAGCTCTCGTACATCAGCGAATCCGGAACGATGTAGTCGGCATAAGCGTTGCTCTCGTTGATCAGCGGATCGACCGAGATGATCAGCGGAATCTTCTTCGGGTCGGCCAGATCCTTGTCGATCTGTGCGCGCAGGCCGGTGATGCCGTACAGCGGATTGGAACTCCACAGGATCAGCGCCTTGATGCCGTAGGGATAACCGCTCATGGCGCCGGTGAACCACTGGGTGGCCAGGCCCGGGGCATTGGGGAACCACGGCGACTGCGCCGGGTAGGGCTTGCCTTCGGCCTTCTTGCGCGCAAATTCGCTGCTCTTCTCGTAGGGCACGTTGCGCCCCAGCGGCGTGCCCTTGGGCTTGACTGCGCCGGCGAAGCTGTCGAGGTTGTAGCGCGGCCCCTCGCCGTCGTCCTTGAAGCCGCCGCCGTTCATGACCAGGCCGCCCTTCCAGTTGAGGTTGCCGATCAGCAGGTTCAGCGTCATCACCGAAAACGCGTTGTAGAAGCCGGCGCCCGACATCATGCCGCCGTGGGCGATGACGGATGACTTGCGGCCGTGGCGCGTGAATTCGTCGGCCAGCGCGCTGATGGTCGCAGCCGGGATGCCGCAGGCCTCGCTGCACTGGGCGATGGTCTGCTGCAGGATCGAGGCCTTGAGCAGCAGCCAGGCGGTCTTCGCCGCCAGCGGCTTGCCGTCCAGCATGAGCACGGTTTCCGCGTCGAGCGAAGCCGGCGCGGTGGCCTTATCGGCCGGGACCGGCTTGCCCTTGGCGTCGAGGATCAGGTAGGGATCATTCTCCTTGTAGCGCTCGTCTTCGGCGATCTTGATGCCGATGTCGGAGCCGCGCAGGAAGCGCCCCTGGCGCGGATGGCCGGCTTCGGTGACGACCAGCCAGGTGGCGCTGCTGAAGGACGGTTCGCCGTTCTGCTCGGCGACGGTAAGATTGGGATTGGCGAGGTAGGCGGTATTGATGCGCTCGTTGTCGAGCATCCAGCGCATCATGCCCAGCGCCAGCGCGCTGTCGCTGCCGGGACGGATCGGAATCCAGCGCCCGCGGTCGGCGGCGGCGCGGTTGTCGGCATTGGTCAGCACCGGGTCGACCACCACATAGTTGAGCCTGCCGTCGCTGCGTCCCTTGGCGAGCATGGCGCCGGTGCGCTTGAAGGGATTGCCGGCGTTGCCCGGCGCCGTGCCGATGAAAATCACGAATTCGGCATTGGCCAGATCGGGCTTGGCATGCGGCATTTTCTTCATGTCGCCGAACAGGGCGCCGCTGCCGGAGCGGTAGGAGCCGCCGCAGTAGGAACCGTGGCCGACGAAGTTGAGCGTGCCGTAGGACTTGTTCCAGAAACGCCGGGCGAAGGCTTCGCGGCCGTCATTGACGCTGGAGAGCAGCGCCACCTGGTTGACCCGGGCGCCGAGTTCGGGCTGGGCCGGATCGATCGGCGCGGCGAGGTCGCGCAGGGCCCGCAGGCCGGCCACCTCGCCTTCGCCGAAGAGGTTGCCGCCTTCGGTCACTTCCTTGACCAGTTGCTCGAAGGAGATGGTTTCCCACTGGCCGCCGTTGCGCGGGCCGACGCGCTTCATCGGCGCCAGCACGCGGAACGGCGAGTTCATTTGCGAGAGCACGGCATTGCCGCGCCCGCAGGCGGTCGAGCGGCCGCCGAGACCCTTGTCCTGAAAGCCCGAAAACGCGACCAGGCTTTCCCGCACCGAGGCCTTCATCGGCAGGTGCGGCTCGGTGGACAACGGGCTGTAGGGATTGCCGGCGACGCGGATGACGCGGCCGCTGGCCTTGTCCACGCGCACGCGGACGCCGCACTGGGTGGTGCAGCCGAGGCAGGCGGTGTAGCTGACCTGCTGCGCCGGGTTGGGCTGCAGCCTGCCGCTGACCGGATCGACGGTGAATTCGGGCGCCGCGGCATTGCCCCAGACATTGTGTCGTGGCGCATCCTTGCCCATTACCTTGTCGGCGATGCGGCCCAGGGTTTGCGAGAAGCCGGCGGCGAAGGCGGCGAGCCCGCCGGCGGCGATGAGTTGGCGACGTGCGATTTTCATGATGTTCTCCGAGGGTTTAACGTGAAATGCATCGCCAAGCGTGCTGCGTCAGGTTCGAGCGCAGCGAGCCGATCAGTAGCCTCCCCGCGAGGGGAGGATGGGAGGGGCGGGCCCATTTGCCCGCTTGGGATCCATCAAGGGTGCGAGATTTCATACTGTTGGCTGGTTTGCCGAAGCCATGAGCATTACGCGGCTTCGCGGTTCAGGCGGGCAACCGGCAGCAGGGTAGTCAGTGCGATGAACAGGGCGACCCAGAGGCCGAAGGTGCCGACGATGCCGAGCAGGCCGTCATAGCCGAGCGGCAACTGGTACTGGTAGAAACCGGCGCTGGTCTTGGGTATTTCCTGGCCGCCGATGAATATGGTCCAGCGCATCATCCACGCGCTGTGCAGCGCCAGCAGGCCGATCAGCAAGCCGCTGCCGGGCCGGCGCAGCGCCAGCCACAGCGTCAGCACGGTGCTGCCGGCGGCCCACACCGCCGTCAGCTGCCACGCCGCCGACGGCGCCACCTGGGCCAGCGCCTCGGCGTGGCGCGGCGACATTCCCGTGAGCCCGAGCAGCAGCCAGACGGCGCCCACCAGCAAGGCCAGCGCCTGGGTCGCGGCCAGCGCGCGGAACAGCGGGATGCTGCCCTGCGCCGCGTCCGGCAGGCCGGAAAAGCGCTTGAGCAGCAGCGTCAGGCCGATGCCACCGGCCAGCGCGGTGAGCACGAACTGCACCGGCAGCAGCGGCGTGTCCCACAGCGGACGCGCCCGCACCACCATGACTTCCATCCCGGTATAGAGCGCGATCAGCGCGGCGCCGACGAACGCCACCGCCGCCGCCGCGAGCAGCGCGCCGCGGCTTTCCAGTCCGCCGTAGGCCAGCGCCCGGCTGAGTGCGGCCAGGCGCGGCGACAGTCCGCCATCCGCGGCCTGTTGCGCCAGCAGCGGACGGAAGGCGAGCCAGGCGTAGAGCACCAGGCCGCCGAGATAGACCGGGATGAAGAAGGAACCCCAGGACATCCAGGAGGAAGGCGTGAAGAACTGGTAGAAATGATAGAAGCGGCCCGGCTGGTGCAGGTCGGCCAGCAGCGCCACAGGAGCGCTGAGGCCGCAGACCAGGGCACCGAGCAGGGCCAGGCGCGAAATGCCGAGCCAGCCGCGACGGCGACCGACGATGCCCGGCAGCGAGAGCAGGAAGGCGCCGTAGGACAGGCCGATGAGGAAGAAATACTGTACCGCCCAGGGCAGCCAGGCGACTTCGCGCGCGACATTGACGGTTTCGACGATGGTCGGGTTCATGATTTGCCTCCGTGCAGTTCCGGTTTCCATAAGGCGCCCTGGCCTTCGACCTTGCCCTGGAAGCGTTGGTCGAGGCCGATGTAGAAGACGCGGGGCTTGGTGCCCTGTTCGGGCTTGAGTACTTTCAGCGAGTCACCGGCAGCGCCGATGCGCCGGCTGAGTTCGCTTTTCGGATCGTTCAGGTCGCCGAAAATGCGTGCGCCGCCGACGCAGGTTTCGACGCAGGCCGGCAGCAGGCCGGCTTCCAGTCGATGGCCGCAGAAGGTGCATTTGTCGGCCTTGCCGGTCTGGTGGTTGATGTAGCGCGCGTCGTAGGGACAGGCCTGGACGCAGTAGGCGCAGCCGACGCAGCGGTCGCCGTCGACCAGCACCAGACCGTCCTCGCGCTTGAAGGTGGCGCCGACCGGGCACACGGGTATGCACGGCGGGTTGTCGCAGTGGTTGCACAGGCGCGGCAGGACGTAGGTGCCGGCCGGCTGTCCCGCGGCTTCAGGCTGCTTGACGCTGTAGGTGGACACGATGGTGCGGAAGCTGCCTTCCGGCACTTCATTTTCATTGATGCAGGCGATGGTGCAGGCCTGGCAGCCGATGCACTTGCGCACATCGACCAGCATTCCCCAGCGCGCGACCGGCGGGCCGGCCAGCGCCGGCAGCGGTGCACCGACGGCACCCGCCGTGATGACCGGAAGGCCGCGCAGGAAGTTGCGGCGCGAGGCCGAGGCCGGGCTTTCCTGCGCTGCTTCCTGCGGGCAGATTTGCGTTTGTTTCATGGCAATCTCCGTGATTCGAGGCTTGTTGTCAGACCAGGTTGTCCGCGCCGTTCGCGCCGTTTTGCCAACGGCGTTCTGCGCGCGGCCCTGCCGAGATGGAACAATCACAGCTTAGGCAGCCAATGCCCTTGGCGTAATTGGGGAGATAAGGCAGGCGACTAGATGGTTTTCCCTATCGCCGACAGGAAGCCGGTTGGGCGGCGGAGGTCGCCGGTTCTCGCTGCGAAGCACGGCAAAGTCGGCGCCGGCGAGACGGCGAACGCAGTGGCGGCGCCTGTTTCGACCGACAGCACGCGGTGATGCACAGCCCGACGGCGATGCGCTGTGGCTGCCCGACGGCCCCATCGACAGATTGATCTGACGAGTTCCCTGTCTTTCGATAGAGTAGAGACTACCGGCCACCCACGGCCGGATCGAGAATC
This sequence comes from Sulfuritalea sp., assembly GCA_022842325.1. Taxonomy (GTDB): domain Bacteria; phylum Pseudomonadota; class Gammaproteobacteria; order Burkholderiales; family Rhodocyclaceae; genus Sulfuritalea. The sequence goes on from JALHPU010000045.1 coordinate 23,737, forward strand.
GGGAAAAAGCCATGCTCACCACCACCAAACCACTGACCGAGAAAGCCCTGCTGGCCATGCCGAGCAGCGCCTACATGAACGCGGAACAGCTGGCCTTCTTTCGCGACCTGCTGCGCAAGCAGCGCCAGGATCTGATCGACAACGCCTCGATGACCATCGATCATCTGCGCGACGGCGAGGCGGAGGCCGACCCCAACGACCGCGCCACCCTGGAAGAGGAGCACTCCATCGAATTGCGCATCCGCGATCGCGAACGCAAGATGCTGCCGCGCGTCGATGCCGCCTTGCAGCGTATCGAGACCGGGCAGTTCGGCTATTGCGAGGAAACCGGCGAACCGATCGGCCTGCGCCGGCTGCTGGCGCGCCCGACCACCGTGTATTCGATCGAAGCGCAGGAGCGCCACGAGTCGCGGCAGAGGATCCAGGGCAAATAAGCGGGCACGCGCTGCCCCGCAAACGCGATGGTCGCCGCGACCACTCCCAAACGCAAAGCGCCCGCGAAAAAGCGCGCGCCGGCAAAGTCAGCCGCGAAGGCTGCGCCTGCCGACCAGGCCGAATCCGGCCTGGTGAACCAGATGCGCGCGATGGCCGGCAAGGTGCTCGACATGGGCGCGGCCACGGTCGGTGCCGCGGCCACATTGCAGACCGCCAGCGGGATTGCCCGGGCGCTGCGCAACGGCAAGCCGCTGGAAGCCGCCGCCGACGTGCTCAGGGCCCTGCTTTCCGGACTGTCCGAACCCGACGCGTGGCCCCGCACCGGAGCGGCCTTGCGCCGCCTGCGCAAATCAGCCGGACTGACCATCAGCGAAGTCGGCACCGCGATCAACCTCAAGGACCCGTCGCTGATCGAGGCCTGGGAGAAAGGCCGCATCGCCGTCCCCTTCGAAATCGTGCTGCGCCTGGCCGCGGTGCTCGGACGCAACGACCCGGTCGGCTTCGTCATGAAGTTCACCCGCAGCGCCAACCCGGACCTGTGGCGCAGCCTGGAAAGCCTCGGCGTCGGCAAGCTGCTGATCCAGTCGGCGCGCGAACGCGAGTTCGCCAACATCTACCGCGCCGACGACGAAGCGCGCCAGCTCAGCGACAAGGAGTTCGCCGAAGTGTTGACCTTCACCCGCGCCGCCTTTGAAATGGCCATGGCATTTCGCGGACGCAGCACCAAGCGCGGCACGTGACTTGGCGCTCCGCTTCGCAAGATAGCTCCCTGTAGGGCCGGCTTCAGCCGGCCAGGGTGGATGGCGGTGTAGGGCCGGCTTCAGCCGGCCCAGGTGGATGGCGGTGTAGGGCCGGCTTCAGCCGGCCAAGGTGGATGGCGGACTGAAGTCCGCCTTACGGTCCGCCCTACAGTCAGCCGCGCGCCCGCTGCAGCGTCAGCACAAAGCTCACCCCGTCGTCCTCGTTGTGCGCGGTGACGGTGCCGCCCATCTTGGCCATGTAGGTGCGCGCCACGAACAGGCCCTGGCCGCGGTTGCCGTGGGCGCCGGCCTCGGCCTGGTCGGAGACGCCGTATTCGAAGATGCGCTCGACAAAGTCTTCGGCAATCTGCGGACCGAAATTGTGGATGGTCACCGTGGCGGTACTCTCCGAACTGTCGAGGCGCAGGGTGATCGGCGTGCCGGGCCGGCGGTAGCGATCGGCATTCTTCAGGATGTGGGCGAACACGTCTTCCAGCGGATATTCGTCGGCGCGCACCGGCGCCGGCGCCGTAACACCGGTGCACACCAGGTCGGCGATGCCGGCATTGTCGGCCACGTTCTGCAGGAAGCGCGCGAGGTCGAGCGCCTGCACGCTGATGCTCGATGACGCGAAGGCCTCGCTCGGGCTGGCGCTGCCGTAGAGGATGCGCACCGCCTGCTGCATGCGCTGGATGTAGCGATGGCTGGGATCGTCGCTGGCGCCGTGCAGGGCCAGCAGCGACTGCAGCGGCGACATGATCTCGTGGCCGACGGCGTGCCACATGTCCTTTTCCTGGCCGGCGCGGATGCGCTCGCGCTCGGCGTCTTCCTTCACGCGCCGCAGCAGGTCGTCGAGGCCGGTGGCGAGGATGCCCAGCTCGTCGCCGCCGCGCAGGTCGGCCAGGTCGAAGCGCTCCAGCCCGCCGTCGGCATGCACGGTCTGCGACAGCCCGCGCGTGCGCCGCGTGAGAACCGCGATGCGGCGCACGATGCCGATCTCCATCACCAGCCAGGCCAGCGCGATGGCCAGCAGCATGGCGCCGACGAACCACGAGACGCGGGTGGCGACCGCCGCCAGGGTCTTGTTCACGCTGCGCGCGTCGCCCTTGAGCAGTACCCGGTAGCTGCCCAGCGGCGTCTCGATGTCGTCGGCCAATTCCACCGGTGCGTCGTAGCTGGCCACCGGCAGCCGGCGAATCAACCGCGTGATCAGCGGCGAGGACGGCTCCGCGAGATCCTCCGTGCCGCTCAGCTGGACGATGTCGGCGGCGGCGCCGGCCTTGCGAATCGCCAGCGTCTCGCCGGGCAGCAGCAGGCCGCTGAGGTCCTTGAGCGAGAACGGCGGCACGGCGCCCGGCTCGTCGCTATCGAAAATCGCCGCACCCTCGCCCGGCGCCAGCACCTCGATGCGCACGCGGAACTGGTCGAGGTCGGGCGGCGGCCATTGCGGCTTCTTCGCGCGGAACAAGGCCTCGCGCAGAGCATCCACCGGCAGGCGCAGCGAGAAGAAGGACTTGCGCGCGCAATCGCCTTCGCCGTCGTCCTCTCCGGCATCGAGGCACCGGCCGCCCTGCCAGACCCAGCCGCGAAACTCCCTGACCGGCCGTGCGCCCTTGTAGTTGGGGCTGTCGCGCTCGACATAGCCGGTGAAACGGCCGCGCACGCCCTCGGCGCGCGTGCCGTTGCCGGGCAACGGCTCGAAAGGCGCCAGCCAGCGATAGGTCTCGCCGCGCAAGCTGACCGTGACGCGCAGGCGATGCGCGCCGTCAAGCTGCTCGTCGCCGATGAGGTGCGGCACCAACGCATCGCTGGCGAAAGTGCCGGCGGCATAGATGTAGCCGCCGGCCCAGGGATTGTTGCCGATGGCGACGCAGAGGCTGCCATGGCGCTTGTACTGCACCAGGCAGCCGGCCATTTCGACGGCATTCCTGACCTTGGTCTGGTCGTCGAAATCGATCGCCGAATACGGCAAGACTACCGGTCGCACCCCTGGCACAGCACCGTTGCCGCGCGGCGGATTGAGCAGGGCCAGCTGCCCGGCCGGATGGCGCAGACGCGCGACGATCTGTTCCTTGGTCTTCGCCACGTGGGTCTGGTAGCTGTCGTAGCTGCGCTGCTTTTCCTCCTGCAGCACGGCCACCGCCATCGCCAGCACGGCCAGCGCCAGCAGCAGGAAGGAGGTGCGAAACAGGATGCGCAGGCGGAACGAGGCCAGCCATTGCAGCGCCGCCTGCATCATTTGGCGGCCGCCGGATCGGACCAGCGGAAGCCGCGCATCGGCACGTTCTCGATGCGGTCGAAGTCCTCGTCGAGTTCGCGGAAGGCTTCGCGGATGGTGCTGATGTGCTTGCGGATGTTGTCGCGGTTGCGCCCGCTCTTCACCACCTGGAACAGCTCGTCGTAGGACACCACCTGGCCGCGCCGCTGGTAGAGCGCGGCGAGGATGCGCTGCGCGGTCAGCGGCAGGTTCACGCGCTTGCCGCGCCACAGCGGCGTGTTCTGCCGCAGCGGGTCGAGCGCGAGTTCGTCGCCGGCCGGCTGGGCCGGCTTGGCGTCTTCGCGATCGCGCGAGGCGCGCAGGATTTCGAGGAAGGTGTCGATGAAATCGGCTTCCTCGAACGTGGTCTTCTGCAGATAGTCCCAGGCGTCGAGCGCCTTCATGATGCTGCGGTAGATGGCGGCCGGCATGGCCGACACCACCAGCACCGGCGTGCCGCGCGCAGCCTTGTTGATGGCATTGATGATGGCGACGCCGGCATGGCGCTCGCGCCCCAGCTCGATGTCGAGCACCACTACGTCGTAGTTCTCGCGGGCGATCGCCGCCTCGGCGTCGTCGCGGTTGAACCAGGCGTCCACCGTGATGCCCGGCCGCGCGGAAAGTATCCAGGCCCTGAGCTGCTTGCTGGTGGGGATGTCGTCCTCGATGACGGCGACCTTGATGCTCATTTCATGCTCCGCGCGATTGTCTGCGCCAAGTATCGCCGTTTTTGCCGGCCTTGGCAGCGCCCGCGCGTGAGTGTTTGTTCACGCCGCGGAACGGACAGTCCGGCGGCTTACCGAAGTCGCCCCGCAACGGCATGGATCGCTCCACGGCCTTCCCGCGACGATGGCAACCATGACGGAACGCGATCGATCTTCCCGCCTCCGCCGCCGCACCCGGAAGATCAAACAGTGGAGGATTCATCATGTCGGAACAACTTCGCAACATCGCCAGCAATCTTCGCGACTCATTTGGCAAACACGCAGAAACCATCGCCCATCGCCTCGGCCGCGGCATGCACGGCTCGCGCCGCAGCATCATCGCGCTGGCCGTCGCCGGCATCGGCGTCTATGCCATCGCCACCCATCCGCCGCTGCAGAGCGTCGGTCGCGGCGAAGCCGGCCTGCGCATCAACCGCTTCAGCGGCGTCGTCAGCGAGGTGGACGACGGCGCCGTGCTGGTCATCCCCGGCCTGCACGAACTGCGCCGCTTTCCTTTGCGCGACCAGATCTACCGCCCGGCCGCCGGCCAGAGCGCCAGCGGCGCCGCCTCGTTCCAGACCGTCGAGGGACTCTCGATCGGGGTCGACGTCTCGGTCCGCTACGTGCTCGACCCCAGCCGCATCGCCGCCATGGCCCGTGCGCTGCCCGCCGACATCGGCCGCGAAGTGGTCGAGCCGGCGGTGCAGAGCGTGCTCTACAAAACCCTGGCCGGCTACACGGTGCGCGAGATCTTCTCGACCAAGCGCGTGGCGATCCAGCAGGCCGTCGAAGGCGAGCTGAAACCGCTGCTGGCCAAAGACGGCATCAAGCTGCAGGGCGTGATGATCGGCAAGATCGACCTGCCGGCCGACTACAAGGCCGGCATGGAACGGCTGCTGGCCGAGGAACTGGCCTCGGAAAAAATGCGCTACACGCTGGAACTGAAGGACAAGCAGGTCAGGCAGACCGAGCTCGAAGGCCAGGCCGACAAGGTGCGCCGCGAGAAGGCCGCCGAAGCCGCCGGCCAGGAGCAGATCATCGCCGCCAAGGCGCAGGCCGAGGCCATGAAGCATGTGCTGCCGTTCAAGCAGAAGCAGATCGAACAGCGCGAGCTGGAAGCCGAAGCGGCCAAGATCACCCGCGTCAAGGCCGCCGAGGCCAGCTCGCAATCGCGCCTGATCGAGGCCACCGGCGAGGCCGAGTCGCGGCGCAAACTGGCCGACGCCGAAGGCTATCGCCAGGAGCGGCTGGGCAAGGTCGCCAGCGAACAGCTGGCGCGCGACGGCGAACTGATCACCAAGCATCCGCTGCTGATCCAGAAGACCATGGCCGACAAGCTCTCCGACAAGATCTCGGTGATCATCGCGCCGCCCTCGACCAACGGCTTCATCGGCGCCAACCTGCTCGGCGGCGGCAAGCAGCGCAACGGACAAGAGGGAGAGTGATCATGCTGACCGCCACCACCCTAGCCGCGCTGTCCGCGCTGGCCATCGTCACCCAGGACCAGACCGCGCTGCGCGCCGCACCGCGCGATTCGGCGCCCCAGCAGGCCGTGCTGTGGGCCGGCGACAGCCTCGAAATCCGCGGCGAGAAAGGCGACTACCTGCAGGTCTACGACCATCGCCGCGAACGCGCCGGCTACATCAGGACACCCAGCGTGCGCATCCAGTCGCTGAAGCCCGCCGCGGCAGCGGAGCTGCTCGCGGTAGTGCGCTTCCTGCGCGACACGCCGGGCTCGGAGGCGCTGGGCATCGCCTATGCCGCGGCGTATCTGAAGGCGGCGCCGGCCGAAGCCATCGACGGCGAGGCCTTCGATGCTCTGGGCGCCATGGCCGAGCGCCTGGCGCGCCGCGCCTCCGGCGCCCAACAGGGCAAGGCGGGCCCGGCCGTCGCCGCCCAGCTTGAAGTCGCCGCCGCCTACGGCGTGAACATGGTCAGCTTCGAGCGCGACGGCCAGCTGCGGCTCTGCTACGACGGCGAGGCGCATCGGCGCGTGCTGGCGCTGCCGGCCACCGCGCCGCAAAAGGCCGCCGCCGCGCTGGCGCTGACCCGCCACGATTGCGTGGCGCCCGAGCTGACGCCGGTGGCGCGCTTCGAGCGCGACAACTGGCGCGCCGGGGTGCTCGACCGCGTCGACACGGACAAGCTGCCCGGGGTGCTGAAGAACCGCCTGCGCCTGCGCAAGGCCGGCGTCTGGGCCAGCCTCGCCTACCAGCGCGCGCGGCGGCCGGAACTCGGCGCGCCGGCCGTGCAGCAGGCCGGGCAGCGTGCGCTGGACGAACTCGCCGGCATCGACAAGAGCGAACTCATGGAAAGCGACGCCTACGCCTACAACGATGCCGCGATGCGCGTCGGCGCCTCGCGCTGGGCCACCGAAGTCGGCGCGCCGGCGGCGAAACCGACAGCCAAAGTGTCGGCCAAGGTTTCAGTAGCGGTCAGCCCCGGCCAGCCCGGCGAAACCTGCGTGCATCTGGTCGATGCCAAACACGATCTGAAGCACCCGCTGCTGACTCGCTGCACCTACGGCATCGTGTGGACCGCCTCGGCCGCGCCCAACCCGCAGGGCACGGCGCTGGCGCTGGCGGTGCAGCCGCTCGATACCTGGCGCGAGCTGTGGGTGTTCCGCCAGGGTCCGCAAGGCTGGAGCCTCGATGTGGTGCCGCCGGCAGCGGACCATCCCGGCCTCGGCTATGTCGAATTCGCCGGCTGGGTGCCGGGCGGCAGGCAGCTGCTGGCGGCGCGCGAAGCCCGCACGGAAGGCCGCCACAAACAGAGCTTCGAGGTCCGCCGCATGTCGACGCTGGACGTGGAAAAGCAGGCCGACCGGCCCAACAACCTGAGCAGCTTCTATCGCTGGCAGAGCCCGGCCTGGAAGGCGGTCACCGTCAGCATCCGCTGAGCGGCAATGCACCTCTGGCGGACACCCCGCGCCGTGTCGCCAGCGCCGACTCTTGGCGTCTGGAGAACGTGCCGTTTATTTGCCCCCTACCTGCCACGCTTGCCGCGCGCGGTCTCCAGGTGCTGGCAGAGTTGCTCGGCGCCGTCGAGGATGCGCGGCGTGTGGCGCTGGATCAGTTCCGGCGGCACGAAATACAGGTTGTCCTTGGTGACCGCCGCCATGGTGTTCCAACGCCGCCAGTCGTCCAGCCACTCGGGCCGCGCATTGTCCATGCCGCTGGCGACGATGACTTCCGGATTGGCGGCGATGACGGCTTCCACGGTGACGGTCGGCGCCAGGATCGGCAGCGCGGCGAAGACGTTGCGCCCGCCGCAGAGGCGGATCGCATCGCTGATGATCTGCTTGCCATTGACCGTCATCAGCGGCTGCTTCCAGATCTGGTAGAACACGTCGACCGGCGGTCGCTGGCTGTAGCGCGCACCCAGCCTGGCGTAGCGCTCGCGGAACGCCGCCGCCGCCGCGTTGGCCGCGGCCTCGGTGCCGGCCAGCTTGCCGATGCGTTCCAGTTCGCCGGCAATGTCCTCAATGCGGTTCGATTGCGAGAGATGCACCGTCAGCCCCAGGGCGCGCAGCCGCGCGACCGACGCCGGCGCATTGCCGCTTTCCCAGGCGAGCACCAGATCGGGTTTGAGCGCGACGATGACTTCGAGATCGAGCCGCGAATAGCCGCCCACCTTGGGCAGGGCTTTCGCCGCCGGCGGATGGTCACCGTACTCGACGTTGCCCACCATGCGGTCGCCGGCGCCGGCGGCATAGACCAGTTCGGTAATGTGCGGCGCCAGGCTGATGATGCGCCGCGCCGGCGCGGCGAGCTTGATGGTTTTGCCGCTGACATCGGTGACGACGATTTCCGCCGCGGCGGGCAGGCAGGCCAGTGCGCACAGCAGGGACAGGCAGATTCGCTTCATCGTTTGCTCCATTGCTCCAGGGCGGCGGCCAGGCGCTGCCAGTCGGCTTCAGTTGCCGGCAGGCCCCAACGCACCGCCGCGGGTTGTGCGAAATGGCGCAGCAGGATGCCCTGCCGCGCGAAAAATTCATGCAGTTGCCGCGCATCGTCGCGCGCCAGGTAACGGAACAGCGCGGTGCCGCTCGACTCGCCGAGCCCCGCGGCGGCGAGCAGGCCATGCAGGCGCGCGCCGTCGCGCTGCAAGCGTACTCGCTGCGCCGCCTGCCACGCGCCATCCGCCAGCGCCGCCCGCGCCGCGTGGCGCGAGGGATGCGCGACCGCCCAGGGCCCGAGCGCATCGGCCAGCGGCGCAAGGATGGCATCGGCGGCAAGCGCAAACCCGACGCGGGCGCCGGCCAGGCCGAAAAATTTCCCCAGCGAGCGCAGCACCACGACATTGGCCGCCGCCGCGCTGCCGGCGACATCGGCGAGCGACTCGGATTTTTCCTCGGCATCGGCAAAAGCTTCATCGACGACCAGCCAGCCGCCGCGCGCTTCGAGTTGCCGCGCCAGGTCGAGCAGGTCCTGGCGCGAGAACCGATGCCCAGTTGGGTTGTTCGGGTTGCCGATGACCACGGCATCGGCCGTGGCGGCCGCCGGCGGCAGATCCTCGGCGGCGCAGCAGCGCACGGTATGCCCTGCGCCATGCCAGGCCGCGGCGTACTCCGCGTAGCTCGGCTCCAGCATCACGGCGCTGCCCGGCGCCTTCAGGCGCGGCAACAGCTGGATCGCCGCCTGCGAACCGGGCAGCGGCAGCGCCTGTCGCGCGCCGTAGCAGCGGCAGGCGATGGCGGCCAGTCCATCCTCGTCTTCGGGCAGGCGCTGCCAGGCCGCGGCCGGAATCCGCGGCACCGGATAGGCGTAGGGCGCGATGCCGGTGGACAGGTCGAGCCAGTGCTCCGGTGCAATGCCGTAATGCGCCGCGGCGGCGAGCAGGCGTCCGCCGTGCTCAAGCATGACGGATGATGGCCGCCAACAGGCCGGCACAGGCCAGCCACAGCCACAGACCGCGCTGCACCAGTGCCAGTGCGGCGCGGATATGCCCGCCATCCGCCGTGTCGCCAGCGCCGACTTCCGGCCGCTGTTCCAGCTTGCCGTGATATATCGCTGCGCCGCCCAGGCGCAC
>JALHPU010000046.1 GCA_022842325.1 Sulfuritalea sp.
GTTAGCCTTCACCGAAACCGCTTTTGAATTGTTGAGGAGTTCCAAATGTTCGACCCCATCGTTATCGTTTCCGCTGCCCGCACGCCCATGGGCGGTTTTATGGGCGACTTCGCCTCGCTGACCTGCGCCCAGCTCGGCAGCGTCGCCATCAAGGCTGCCGTCGAGCGCGCCGGCCTGAAGCCCGCGCAGGTCGACGAGGTCATCATGGGTTGCGTGCTGCCCGCCGGCCAGGGCCAGGCGCCGGCGCGCCAGGCCAGCCTGGGCGCCGGCCTGCCGCTGGCGGCCGGCTGCACCACGGTGAACAAGATGTGCGGCTCGGGCATGCGCGCGGCGATGTACGCCCACGACATGCTGGTCGCCGGCAGCGTCGAGGTCATGGTCGCCGGCGGCATGGAGTCCATGAGCAACGCGCCCTACCTGTTGCCCAAGGCGCGCGGCGGCTATCGCCTCGGCCACGGCGAGGTCAAGGACCACATGTTCCTCGACGGCCTCGAAGACGCCTATGACAAGGGCCGCCTGATGGGCACCTTCGCCGAGGACTGCGCCGGTACATACAAATTTACCCGCGAGGCGCAGGACGCCTTCGCCGTGGCCTCGACCACGCGCGCCAAGCAGGCCAACACCGATGGCAGTTTTTCCTGGGAAATCGCGCCGGTCACCGTGTCCGGTCGCAAGGGCGACGTCGTCATCGACAAGGATGAACAGCCATTCAAGGCCCAGCTGGAAAAGATCCCGACGCTGAAGCCGGCCTTCCGCAAGGACGGCACGGTCACCGCCGCCAACTCCTCATCGATTTCCGACGGCGCCGCCGCGCTGGTCATGATGCGCGCCTCCACGGCCGCCAAACTGGGATTGAAGACTATCGCCACCATCGTCGGCCACTCCACCTTCGCCCAGGAACCCGGCCTGTTCACCACCGCGCCGGTCGGCGCCATGAAGAAGCTGCTGGCGAAGAATGGGTGGAGCGCCGACAGCGTGGACCTCTGGGAAATCAACGAAGCCTTCGCCGTCGTCACCATGGCCGCGATGCACGACCTCAAGCTGCCGCACGACAAGGTCAACGTGCATGGCGGTGCCTGCGCCCTGGGCCATCCGATCGGCGCCTCCGGTGCCCGCGTGATCGTCACCCTGATCGGTGCGCTGAAAAAGCACGGCAAGAAGCGCGGCGTCGCCAGCCTCTGCATCGGCGGCGGCGAAGCCACCGCGGTCGGCATCGAGCTGGCGTAACCGCCATGACCCTGCAGACCCTCAGCTACAGCACCGAGGGGCGCATCGCGCGCATCACGCTCAACCGTCCCGAGCGGCTCAACGCCATCGTGCCGGCGATGCCGCGCGAGATCCGGATCGCCGTCGAGCGCGCCAATGCCGACGACGACATCCACGTCATCATCCTGCAGGGCGCCGGGCGCGCCTTCTGCTCCGGCTACGACCTCAAGGATTTCGCCGAAGCCGACGTCGACACGCCCTGCACCCAGTCGATGCCGTGGGACCCGATGGTCGATTACCGCGCCATGAAGGGTTTTACCGACGACTTCTTCAGCCTCTGGCGCAGCCACAAGCCGACCATCTGCAAGGTGCAGGGCTTCGCCGTGGCCGGCGGCAGCGACATCGCGCTGTGCTGCGATCTCGTGGTGATGGCCGAGGACGCCAAGATCGGCTACATGCCGGCAAGGGTCTGGGGCTGCCCGACCACGGCGATGTGGGTCTATCGCCTCGGTGCCGAAAAGGCCAAGCGCATGTTGCTGACCGGCGACACCATCGACGGCAGGACGGCGAAGGAGTGGGGCCTGGTCATCGACGCCGTGCCCGAAGCGGAACTCGAAGACGCCGTGATGAAGCTGGCGAACCGCATGGCCGGCGTGCCGAAGAACCAGCTCATGATGCAGAAGCTGATGATCAATCAGGCTTACGACAACATGGGCCTGGCCAATACCCAGATGATCGCCACGCTGTTCGACGGCATCACGCGCCACTCGCCGGAAGGCCAGTGGTTCAAGCACTATGCCGAGGAAAAAGGTTACAAGGAGGCCGTGCGCTTGCGCGACTCCGGCGAGCCGATTCCCGGCAGCAAGTCGTACAAGGATTATTGAAATGAAACTTGGAGTCTCTTGCGCGAACGGGACGGCGGGACATTCTGCTTCGCTCATGTCCTCCGTCCCCACGGCTTGCCCTGCATGGCAAGCCGGCTGCGGCAGCGCGGAGCAGTGCTCCACGAAACCCTGCCTACGCCCCCCTTTACTTCGCTGCGCAGAACGCCCCACCATCCCGTTCGGGATAGGCCGTAGGTGTTTGGCGGCCAAGAACCGCGAGCGTATCCCGCCGAGGGTGGCAGGGGGCCGACATGGCGAAGTAAAGAAGGAGGACCGGGCGCAGCCCGGTTCGGGTGACATGAGCGATGGCGGCCCCCTGTCGCCCTCGGTGCCCGCCGCCCTCAGTCAACGAATACGGCGTTTCATGCGTCCTGAAACACGCAAAGCAAGGTGGAGCAACTGAGATGGTACTGAGCCCGGAACAGGAACAGATCCGCGACATGCTGCGCGACTTCGCGCGCGAGCAGCTGGCGCCCAAGGCCGCCGAGTGGGACAGGACCTGCCACTTCCCGCGCGAGGAGTTGCGCGCGCTGGGCGAGCTCGGCGTCTGCGGCATGGTGGTGCCCGAAGAGTGGGGCGGCGCGGGGCTCGACTATGTATCGCTGGCCCTGGCGCTGGAAGAAATCGCCGCCGGCGACGGCGCCGTTTCGACCATCATCAGCGTGCAGAACTCGGTGGTCTGCGGCCCGATCAATGCCTTCGGTACCGATGCGCAGAAAGAGCAATACCTGAAGAAACTCGCCAGCGGCGAATGGCTGGGCTGCTTCTGCCTGACCGAGCCGCATGTCGGTTCCGACGCAGCGGCGATCCGCACCAAGGCAGTTCGTGATGGCGACCACTGGGTGCTCAACGGCGTCAAGCAGTTCATCACCACCGGCAAGAACGCGCAGGTCGCCGTGGTGTTCGCCGTCACCGATCCGGGCGCCGGCAAGAAGGGCATCTCGGCCTTCATCGTGCCGACGGGGGCACCCAACTACGCGCCGGGCTACATCGTCGCGCGGGTCGAGGAAAAGCTCGGCCAGCACGCCTCGGACACGGCGCAGATCCTGTTCGAGAACTGCCGCATCCCCGCCGCAAATTTGCTTGGCGCCGAGGGACAGGGCTACCGCATCGCGCTGTCGAATCTCGAAGGTGGTCGCATCGGCATCTCGGCACAGGCCGTGGGCATGGCGCGAGCGGCCTTCGAGGCCGCGCTGCACTACTCGCATGAACGCGAGAGCTTCGGCAAGCCGCTGTTCGAACACCAGGCGGTGAACTTCCGCATCGCCGACATGGCGACGCAGATCGAGGTCGCGCGGCAGATGGTGCATCACGCCGCCTGCTTGCGCGACGCCGGCCGGCCCTGCCTCAAGGAAGCCTCGATGGCCAAGCTGTTCGCCTCGGAGATGGCCGAGAAGGTCTGCTCCGACGCGATCCAGATCCACGGCGGCTACGGCTACGTCAGCGACTTCCCGGTCGAGCGCATTTACCGCGACGTGCGCGTCTGCCAGATCTACGAAGGCGCCTCGGACATCCAGCGCCTGGTCATCGGTCGTTCGCTGTCCGCCTAGGAGCATTCATGGCCGAATACACCCTGCACTGCTTCGCCCAGTCCGGCAATGCCTACAAGCCGGCGCTGATGCTGGCCGTTTCCGGCGCCGACTGGGAACCGCGCTTTGTCGATTTCTTCAAGGGTGCGACCAAGACGCCGGAGTATAGGGCGCTCAACGTCATGGGCGAGGTGCCTTTGCTCGAACATCGCGGCCGGGTGTGGTCGCAGTCGGGCGTGATCCTCGACTATCTCGCCGAAGTGCTGGGCAAGTTCGGCCCGCAGGATAACGAGGAACGCCGCGAAATCCTGCGCTGGACGCTGTTCGACAACCACAAGTTCACCAGCTACACGGCGACCCTGCGCTACCTGCGCAATTTTGTGCCGGCCACCGATCCGGCGGTGCTTGCCGCCTTCCGCACACGCGCCGAGGGCGCCTGGAAAGTGCTCGACGCGCATCTCGCCGGGCGTGAATGGGTTGTCGGCCGCCGTCCCACCATCGCCGACTTTTCCCTGGCAGGCTACGTCTTCTGGCCCGAGGAGATCGGCGTGAACTGGAACGATTACCCGAACATCCGCGACTGGTCGCAACGCATCGCCGGCCTGCCCGGCTGGCAGCACCCCTACCAACTGATGCCAGGCCATCCGCTGGCGGGCTGGGGCACGGGAGAGAAAAAATGAGCGAAGCCAAAGAGCCCATCACCTTCTGGTTCGATTTTTCCTCGCCCTATTCCTACCTGGCGAGCGAACGCATCGACGAGCTCGCCGCGAAGTACGGGCGCAAAGTGAAATGGCGGCCGATGATGCTCGGTGCCGCGTTCAAGGCCTCGAACATGCCGCTGCTGGTCACCATCCCGCTCAAGGGCGAGTACAGCCAGCGCGACTTCGACCGTTCGGCGCGCTTCCTCGGCATACCCTACAAATTTCCGCCCAAGTTTCCGATTGCCACGCTGGCCGCCGCGCGCGGTTATTACTGGCTGCACGGTCAGGACTGCGCCAGGGCGCGCGAATTCGCCCATGCCGTGTTCCGCGCCTACTGGGTCGACAGCCGCGACATCAGCGAGCTGCCGGTGGTGCTGGAAATCGCCGGGCAACTGGGCATCGACCGCGATGCCTTCGCGGTGGCGATCGCCACGCCGGAAGTCAAGGACCGCCTCAAGCAGGAAACCGACGCCGCGATCGCCCAGGGCATGTTCGGCGCACCCTATTTCATGGTGGATGGCGAGCCCTTCTGGGGTGCCGACCGCCTGCCGCAAATCGACAAGTGGCTCGCCACGGGAGGATTCTAGTGTCCGTCATCAAATCCAAACTCAACACGCGCAGCGAGGAGTTCAAGGCCAACGCCGCGGCGATGAGCGCGCTGGTCGCCGACCTGCGCGAGAAGACCATCGCGGTTTCCGGCGGCGGCTCGCCGGAGACGGCGGCCAAGCACAAGGCGCGCGGCAAGCTGTTGCCGCGCGAGCGCATCAACGCGCTGATCGATCCGGGCGCACCCTTCCTCGAATTCTCGGCGCTGGCCGCCTGGGGCATGTACAGCGGCGATGTCGCTTCGGCCGGCGTGGTCACCGGCATCGGCCGGGTCAAGGGCGTCGAGTGCATGATCGTCGCCAACGACGCGACGGTAAAGGGGGGCTCCTACTTTCCGCTGACGGTGAAGAAGCATTTGCGCGCACAGGAAATCGCCCAGCAGAACCGCCTGCCCTGCATCTACCTGGTCGATTCGGGCGGCGCCAACCTGCCGACGCAGGACGAAGTGTTTCCCGACCGCGACCACTTCGGCCGCATCTTCTTCAACCAGGCCAACATGTCGGCGCAGGGCATTCCGCAGATCGGCATCGTCATGGGTTCGTGCACCGCGGGCGGCGCCTACATGCCGGCCATGTCGGACGAGTCCGTGATCGTCAGGAACCAGGGCACGATCTTTCTCGGCGGCCCGCCACTGGTCAAGGCCGCCACCGGCGAAGTGGTCAGCGCCGAGGACCTCGGCGGCGGCGACGTGCATACGCGGATTTCCGGCGTCTGCGATCACCTGGCCGAGAACGACCACCACGCGCTGTCCATCGCGCGCCGCATCGTCGGCAACCTCAACTGGCAGAAGCCGCTGTCGCTCGACCTCGCCACGCCCGAGGAACCGCTCTACGATCCGGCTGAACTCTGGGGCGTGATTCCCTTCGACACCAAGAAGCCCTATGACGTGCGCGAAGTCATCGCGCGCCTGGTCGACGGCTCGCGCTTCGACGAATTCAAGTCGCGCTACGGCACCACGCTGGTCACCGGCTTCGCCCGGCTGCACGGCTATCCGCTGGGCATCGTCGCCAACAACGGTATCCTGTTCGGCGAGTCGGCGCAGAAGGGCGCGCACTTCATCGAACTCTGCGCCCAGCGCGGCATTCCGCTGCTGTTCCTGCAGAACATCACCGGCTTCATGGTCGGCCGCAAATACGAGAACAGCGGCATCGCCAAGGACGGCGCGAAGATGGTCACCGCGGTGGCGACGGCGCAGGTGCCCAAATTCACCATGATCATCGGCGGCAGCTTCGGCGCCGGCAACTACGGCATGTGCGGCCGCGCCTACAGTCCGCGCATGCTCTGGATGTGGCCCAACGCGCGGATCAGCGTGATGGGCGGGGAACAGGCCGCCTCGGTGCTGTCCACCATCAAGCGCGACGGCATGGAGTCTGCAGGCAAGCAATGGAGCAAGGAAGACGAGGAAAGTTTCCGCGCGCCGATCCGCGCCCAGTACGAAACCCAGGGCCATCCCTACTACGCCACGGCGCGCATCTGGGACGACGGCATCGTCGATCCGGCGCAGACCCGGCGCACCCTCGGCCTCGGCATTTCCGCCTCATTGAACGCGCCCATCCTGCCGACCAAGTTCGGCGTGTTCAGAATGTAAAAGCAGGATCAATTAAGGGAACGCCATGTACAACAACATCATTACCGAAACCGACCTCGGCGTCGGCATCATCACCCTCAACCGTCCGGAGCGGCACAATGCCTTCGACGATGCGCTGATTGCAGAACTGTCGGATGGGATCGACCGCATGGCGGCCGATCCTGCCGTGCGCGTGCTGGTGATTTCGAGTACCGGCAAGAGCTTCTGCGCCGGCGCCGACCTCAACTGGATGAAACGTGCCGCCGGCTACAGCAGCGAAGAAAACCTGCGCGATTCGCGCGCGCTGGCCGGCATGCTGCGGCGCCTGGCGCAATGCCCGAAGCCGACCGTGGCGCGCATCCAGGGCCCGGCCTATGGCGGCGGCGTCGGCCTGGTGGCCTGCTGCGACGTGGCGATCGCCACCTTCGATGCCGAGTTCTCGCTGACCGAGGTCAAACTCGGCCTGATTCCCGCGGTGATCAGCCCGCATGTCATCGCCGCCATCGGCGAGCGCTATGCGCGGCGCTACATGCTGACTGCGGAGCGCTTTTCGGCTGCCGAGGCCTATCGCATCGGCCTGCTGCATGAAATGGTCACCGACGAGGAGTCGCTCGACGAGGCGCTGGGCGAAATCATCGACGCCCTGCTGAAGAACGGGCCGCGGGCCATCGCCGAGTGCAAGCAACTGATCCAGGCCGTGGCCTGGAAGCCGCTTTCCGACGCCATCCTGGACGACACCGCGCAGCGCATCACGCGCCTGCGCGCCAGCGAGGAAGGCCGCGAAGGCATGAGCGCCTTCCTCGAAAAACGCAAACCCAGCTGGATCGCCCAGGGCTGACATCATGTTCACGAAAATATTGATCGCCAATCGCGGGGAGATCGCTTGCAGAGTGATCAAGACCGCGCGGCGCATGGGCATCCGCACCGTCGCCGTGTATTCCGAGGCCGATGCCGGCGCGCGCCACGTGCGCCTGGCCGACGAGGCGGTGTGCATCGGCGCGCCGCCGCCGCGCGAGTCCTACCTGGTGGTGGACAAGATCATCGGCGCGGCGCTGGCCACCGGCGCCCAGGCCATCCATCCCGGCTACGGCTTCCTTTCCGAGAACGAGGAATTCGCCGAGGCCTGCGCCAAGCACGGCGTGGTCTTCATCGGCCCGCCGGTCACGGCGATCCGCGCCATGGGCTCCAAGTCGGAAGCCAAGAAGCTCATGGAAAAGGCCGGCGTGCCGCTGACCCCGGGCTATCACGGCGACAATCAGGAGCCGGATTTCCTCAGGCAGCAGGCCGATGCGATCGGCTACCCGGTGCTGATCAAGGCCGCTGCCGGCGGCGGCGGCAAGGGCATGCGCGCGGTCGACCGGAGCGAGGATTTCCTCGATGCGCTGGCCTCCTGCAAGCGCGAGGCCGCATCCTCTTTCGGCGACCAGCACGTGCTGATCGAGAAGTACCTGCAGCGCCCGCGCCATATCGAGATCCAGGTCTTCGGGGACAGCCACGGCAACTGCGTGTATTTGTTCGAGCGCGACTGCTCGGTGCAGCGCCGCCACCAGAAAGTCGTCGAAGAAGCGCCGGCGCCCAACATGCCGCCGGCGCGCCGCGCCGCCATGGGCAAGGCCGCGGTCGATGCGGCCAAGGCAGTCGGCTATGTCGGCGCCGGCACCGTCGAGTTCATCGTGAACCAGGACGGCACTTTCTACTTCATGGAAATGAACACGCGGCTGCAGGTCGAGCATCCGGTGACCGAAATGATCACCGGCCTCGACCTGGTCGAGTGGCAGCTGAAAGTCGGCGCCGGCGAGACGCTGCCGCTGCAGCAGGAGCAGCTGGTGATCCGCGGCCATGCCCTGGAAGCGCGCATCTACGCCGAGGATCCGGACAAGGGCTTCCTGCCCTCCGTCGGCAAGTTGATTCACCTCGCGCCGCCGGCCGAGACGCTGCATGTGCGGGTCGACACCGGCGTCGAGCAGGACGACGAGATTTCGCCGCACTATGACCCGATGATCGCCAAGCTGATCGTCTGGGACGAGACGCGTGAACGCGCCCTGGCGCGCATGCTGCAGGCCCTGGCCGACTATCGCGTGGTCGGGGTATCGAACAACATCGGCTTCCTCTCGCGGCTGGTGGCCTGTCCGGCCTTCGCCCAGGCCGATCTCGACACCGGACTGATCGAGCGTGAGCGCGCCTTCCTGTTCCCTGAAGTTGCCGAACCGCCCGCCGAAGCCTGGCTGGTCGCGGCGCTGGCCGAGCTGATCCACGATCGCGAGTACGCCGCTGCCGAAGCCGTGGCCAGCGCCGACCGGCATTCGCCATGGCATGGGCGCGACGGCTGGCGCGTGAATGGCAATGCGCGGCGCGAGATCAGGTTGCGTGCCGGCGAAACCGAAAAAATCGTCAATGCCGGCTATGCCGGCGACATCTTTACGCTCGAATTCGAAGGCCGCGAGGTCACGGCGGCCGGACACTTTGCCGCCGGCAGCGAGTTGCGCGTCGATCTCGGCGGGCGGCGCATAAATGCCACGGTGGTTGCCGCCAACGAAAAGCGCCATGTCTTCATCGACGGCGTGTGTTTCATTTTCGCCGCCATCGACCCGCTGTTCCACGCTGGCAGCGGCGGTGGCGCCGAGGGCGGGCTGACGGCGCCGATGCCGGGCAAGGTCATCGCGCTGATCGCCGCGGTCGGCGCCAGGGTGGAGAAGGGCGCGCCGCTGCTGATCCTGGAAGCCATGAAAATGGAACACACCATTGCGGCGCCGACTTCCGGAACGGTGAAATCCTTCCATTTCAATGTCGGCGAACAAGTGAGCGACGGCGCCGAGCTAGTAGAATTCGAGGTCGATAAGAAATAGCCGCTAAAACAGAATGACCCTCCCCAGCAAAGTACGCATTGTCGAAGTCGGTCCGCGCGACGGCCTGCAGAACGAAAAGACGCCGGTCGCGACCAAGACCAAGGTCGAACTGATCCGCCGGCTCGGCGCGGCCGGCCTCAAGAGCATCGAGGCCACCGCCTTCGTCTCGCCCAAGTGGGTGCCGCAGATGGCCGACAACGCCGAGGTCTTCGCCGCCATCGAAAAGCTGCCCGACGTCAGCTACCCGGTGCTGACGCCGAACATGAAGGGCTTCGAGGCCGCGCTGGCGGCCGGGGCGAAGGAAGTCGCGGTGTTCGGCGCCGCCTCCGAATCCTTCTCGCAAAAGAACATCAACTGCTCGATCGCCGAATCGCTGGATCGCTTCCGCCCCATCGTCGAGGCGGCCAAGGCCGCCGACGTGCGGGTGCGCGGCTATGTCTCCTGCGTGCTGGGCTGCCCCTACGAGGGCGAGATCATGCCGCTGGCGGTGGCCGACGTGGCGCAGGCGCTGATCGACATGGGTTGCTACGAGATCAGCCTGGGCGACACCATCGGCGCCGGCACGCCGGAGCGCACCAAGGACATGATCGAGGCGGTCGCCCGGCGCGTGCCGCTGAAAAAGATCGCCGGCCACTATCACGACACCTTCGGCATGGCTACGGCCAACATCTACGCTTCGCTGCAGATGGGCATCGGCATTTTCGACAGCTCGGTGGCCGGCCTCGGCGGTTGCCCCTATGCCGTCGGCGCCTCGGGCAATGCCGCCACCGAGGACGTGGTCTGGCTGCTGCAAGGGCTGGGCATCGACACCGGCATCGACCTCGACGCGCTGGTCGACACCGGCGTCTGGATTTCGAAGCAGCTCAAGCGCCAGCCGGCGTCGCGCGTCTCCAGCGCCATCCTGGCCCGGCGCGCCAAGCAGACGCCGGTCGTCGCCTGAGCGGCAGCGCGGCAAGCGAAGGCTTTGCAGCGTGGTTGAATCTCCCTGCATCAATGTCTGCAAAATGGAAGCCGACCTCTGCATCGGCTGCTTGCGCACCCTCGACGAGATCGCGCGCTGGGCAAACATCGGCGACGACGACAAGCGCCTGATCCTGGCGCTTGTCGCGCAACGCCGCGGCAAGCCCGGCGCCGGCCCTGCCGGCAAGACTGCGACCGATGAAGCTGCCTGAGAGCATCCAGGTCATCGAGCGCGGCTGGCTGTCGTCGAACAACATCCTGTTCTTCGAAGGCGAGTCGGCGACGCTGGTCGACGCCGGCTATGTCGGCCATGCGCCGCAGACCGTGGCCCTGGTAAAGTCGGCGCTGGCCGCACGGCGCGGGAGCCGCGACCTTGGCCGCCTGATCAACACCCATTCGCATTCCGACCACATCGGCGGCAACGCCGCGCTGCAGGCGGCCTTCGGCTGCAGGATCGTGATCCCCGCCGGCATCGAGCGCATGGTCGCCGAGTGGGATACCGACGCCATGCTGCTCGACGCCGCAAAGCAGCGCGGCGAGCGCTTCGCCCATGACGCGGTGATCGAGCCCGACAGCGAATTCGAAATGGGCGGCATGACCTGGCAGGCGCTGCCGGCGCCCGGCCACGACATGGAAGCGCTGGTCTACTACTGCGCCGAACGGCGCATCCTGATCTCGGGCGATGCGCTGTGGGAGGACGGCTTCGGCATCATCTTCGGCGAACTGATGGGCAGGAAGGACGCACTGCCGGCCACGCGCAGTACGCTGGAAATGATCGGCCGGCTCGGCGTCGACATCGTGATCCCCGGCCACGGCGCGCCCTTCGAGGATTTCGACGCCGCCCTGGCGCGCGCCTTCCGCCGCCTCGAATCCTTCGAGGCCGATTCGACGCGCGTCGGCCGCAACGCCGTGCGCGCCTGCTTCACCTTCAACCTGCTCGACCTGCAGCGCCTGCGCGAGGACGAACTGCCGGCCTACCTGAAGAGCGTGCCCTTCTTCGACAGCGTGAACCAGCGCATGCTGGGTTTCTCCGACGAGGATTTCGCCTCGTGGCTGCTCGGCGAACTGCTCAGGTCGCGCTCGATCGAGATCAAGGACGGCTGGATCCTGCCGACCATGGCGCCGTAGCGCCGGCGCCGACTTTCAGACGTGGGGGAAGGCCGGGTTGTGGGCGACTTCCCACAGGAAGCCGTCGAGGTCGGTGAAGTAGCCCGAGTAGCCGCCCCAGTCCGTCGCGTGTCCCGGCTTGGTGACTTTGGCGCCGAAAGCGGCGACGCGCTCGAGCAATGCATCCACCTCTGCGGGCGAACGCACGTTGTGCGCCAGCGCAAAGCCGCGGAAACCCGAACCTTCGGCGGCGAGCCCGGCATCGTCCGCCAGGCTTTCGCGCGACCAGAGCGCCAGCCAGGTCTTGCCCAGCTCGAAGAACGTCACCGATGGCGGCGTGTCGATGCGCGGCAGGCCGAGGCAATCCGCGTAGAAGCGCGTCGCTCGCTCCAGGTCGGCGACGCCGAGGGTGATCAGGCTGATGCGGGGTTCCATGCTGTACTCCTGCAGCTCGCATTGTGCCAGCGAGGGAGGCGCGGCGGCAGGTCCCGGCAAGACAAAGTCGGCGCCGGCGCTACGGCGATTCCGCTGGCAGCGTGCGGAAAGTCACTGCCGTGCCGGCTTTTTTGGCTTAATATGCCGTTGCATTATCGTCGCCTTGCCGCAAGTGGCGGCAGCAGCATTCCCCAAGCATACGGAGGAGACACCATGAAGCCATTGCCAAGCAGGCCTGCAGTATTGACCGCAGCGGTCTTGTCGGTTTTCCTCAACATCCCGGCGGCATCGGCGGCGCCGGAAGTGGCCACCCCGGCGGCGGCGCCGGCAGCGCAGGCCTGGATCGATGTTGCGACCTTTTCCGGGATGGGCATGCCCATGGGTAACATGGGCGGCGGTGCCGCCGGCGCGCTTGGCGGCCTGTTCGGCGGCAAAGGCGGCGGGGGCGAAAACACCTTCGGCAACACCCGCACCATGAGCGCCGGCCGCTGGGTGGACGTGACCGTCCGCGCCCGCGCCAACCCCGGCCTGGAGGAAGCCCGGCAGGCGGTGCCGGAAGGCTTCCTGAGCCCGGCCCTGGAATTGCGGACGCCGAAGAATGCGCCGCCCGTGACGCGCGATGACGAGGAGCTGACGCCGGAGCCCCATGAAAAGCCCAGGGGGCGCATGCTCTTGTACTGGGGCTGCGGCTCGACGATCCGTCAGGGCCAGCCGCGGGTGGTCGACATGGCGACCGCATCGGCCGGCGACTATGCCAAGTTCTTCGTCGCGCGCAGCGCCACCCAGCGCGGCGCCCACAGCGCCGCCGGGCGCCCGGTGTGGCCGAGTTCGGCAGATGGCCGCCTGGTGCCGGCCACGGCCTCGCTGGTGGGCGAGCACGCGTTTTCCGGCAAGGGCATACCCGACGGTTTCCGTTTCAGGATACCGCCGGCCCAGGACCTGATGCCGCCCCTGGCGCTGGAGCAGGCCGCCAGGGACGGCGTGACGGACCTGAGCTGGAATGCGATCGCCACCGCGCGCGCCTACTTCGTCTCGGCCATGGGCAGCAACGCCAAGGAAGACATGGTGATGTGGACCTCCAGCGAACTGGCGGATACCGGCTTCGGCCTGATGGATTACCAGACCAATGCTGCGGTCGATCGCTGGCTTAAGGAGAAGGTGCTGCTGGCGCCGACCACCACCAGCTGCAGCGTGCCCAAGGGGATTTTCGGCGAACACGGCGGCATGCTGCGCGTGATCGCCTACGGCGACGAGCTGAACCTGGTACATCCGCCGCGGCCCAAGGATCCGAAGGCCAAGTGGGATCCGGTGTGGGCGGTCAAGCTGCGCGTCAAGGCGGTCACCAGCGGCATGCTGGGGATGTCGGGCGCGGCGCAGGAGCGCGGCGACAGTCAGCGCGAGCGGGGCAAGGCCGCCGACGGTGAGGCGCAGGGCCAGCCGGCGCTGCCGCAGCCGATGGAATTGCTGAAGGGGATTTTCGGCCGCTGAGCCGAAGCCGTCCGGCCCGGCCGTCACGCGCAAGGATGGGCAAGCTCCGCTGCCGAAAGGCAGCGCGGCACTGCTCCTGCGCGCCGTAATCCGCTATCCTTTCGTCCATGCAAGTCGTGCTCATCAGCGGCCTTTCCGGTTCCGGCAAATCCATCGCGCTCAATGTCATGGAGGACGCCGGCTATTACTGCGTGGATAACCTGCCGGCACCCTTGTTATCGGAGCTGGTCGAGCATCTGCGCCTGGAGGGGCATGCGCTGGCCGCCGTGGCGGTGGACATGCGCGGCGGGTCGAGCATCGCGGCGCTGCCGCCGCAATTGCGCAAGCTGGAATCGGAAGGCGTCACGCTGCGCTTCATGTTTCTCGATGCGCGCACCGAGGTGCTGATCCAGCGCTTCTCGGAAACCCGCCGGCGCCACCCGCTGGCCGGCGACGATGTGACCCTGGAAGAAGCCATCGCGCGCGAGCGCGAGGCGCTGGAAATGCTGGCCTCGCTCGGCCACCACATCGACACCAGCAACCTGCGGCCCAATGCGCTGCGCAACTACATCAAGGACTTTGCCGCGCTCGACGAACGCAGCGGATTGACCCTGCTGTTCGAATCCTTCGGCTTCAAGAATGGCATTCCGCTCGATGCCGACCTGGTGTTCGACGTGCGCTGCCTGCCCAATCCGCACTACGATCCGGTGCTGCGCCCGCAGAACGGGCGCGATGCCGACGTGATCCGCTTTCTCGAAGGCCAGCCGGAAGTGGCGCGCATGGAGGCCGACCTGCGCCGCTTCATCGGCGACTGGCTGCCGGCCTATGTCCGCGACAACCGCTCCTACCTGACGGTGGGCATCGGCTGCACCGGCGGCCAGCACCGTTCGGTGTATCTGGCCGAACGGCTCGCCGCGCATTTCCGCGAGTCGGCGCGGGTGCTGGTAAGGCACCGCAGCCTGATTGAATGAATGAAAGAATTCCCGACGGCTTGCGCGAGCTTCTGAAGCACGCGACGGGCGCCGGCCATCTGCCCTGGCGCACGCTGCTGAAGCCCGGCGACTGGCTGCTGCTGCTCTGCGCGACGGCGCTGGTGGCTGCCACCTTTCCGCTGTTGTGGCGCGGCGGCGTGGCGGATCGCGCCATCGTCAGGCGCGACGGCCAGCTGGTCACCGAGCTGGCGCTGAATGCGCCGCGCAAATATTCGGTTGACGGCGCCATCGGCACCACCGTGATCGAGGTGCAGCCGGGCCGCGCCCGCGTGCTGTCCGATCCCGGGCCGCGCCAGTACTGCGTGCAGCAGGGCTGGCTGACGCGCGCCAATGCCGTCGCGATCTGCGCGCCGAACCACGTCACGTTGCAACTGGCGGGCCGCAGCGGCAGTAACGGCTCCTATGACACGCTCAACTATTGAGCTGGCGGTCACCGCCGACGATCGCCGCATCGCGCGCTACGCGGCGGCGGCGATCGCGCTGACCGTGGCCGAGGCGGCGCTGCCAAGTCCGCTGCCGGGGATCAAGCCGGGACTGGCCAACATCATCGTGCTGGTGGTGCTGACGCGCTACGGCTGGCGCGACGCGGCCTGGGTCAGTCTGCTGCGCGTGGTGGCGGGCAGCCTGGTGATCGGCCAGTTCCTCGCCCCGGGATTCTTCCTCGCGCTGTCGGGCGCCTTGTGCAGCCTGGCGGTGCTGGCGCTGGCGCAGCATCTGCCTTCGCGTTTCTTCGGCCCGGTCTCGGCCAGCGTGCTGGCGGCCTTCGCCCATATCGGCGGCCAGATCGCGCTGGCCCGAATCTGGCTGGTGCCGCATGACGGCGTGTTCTACCTGCTGCCGCTGTTCGCCACCGCGGCGCTGCTCTTCGGTACCATCAACGGACTGGTCGCGGCGCGCTTGTTGGCCATACCCGTGGCCACAGCCGTGGCGACGCCCACCCTGAAGGCCGGCTCATGATCGTTCCCCTGTTTCCTTTGCAGTCGGTACTGTTCCCCGGCGGGCGCCTGCCGCTGCGCATCTTCGAGCAGCGCTACATGGACATGGCTGCCGCCTGCCTCAAGGAGTCGGCGTCCTTCGGCATTTGCCTGATCGCGCGCGGCGAGGAAGTGGCCCGTGCCGGACACAAGCCGGCCGAACCGCACGCGGTGGGCACGTTGGCGCAGATCGCCGACTGGGACATGCCGCAGCTCGGCGTGCTCAACATCGTCGCCCAGGGCGGCGAACGCTTTCGCCTGCAGCGCCACTGGGTCGAGGATTCTGGCCTGCTGCGGGGCGAGGTGGAGGTGATCGACAGTCCCGCCGTGCTGCCGGTGCCCGGCCCCTATGCGCGCCTGGTACCGCTGCTGCGCGCCATCGTCGAGGGCATTGCAGGCGGTGCGCCGAATGCGCCGGCGCAGCCCTACCGCTTTTTCGACGCCGACTGGCTGGGCATGCGTTATGCCGAGGTGCTGCCGATCCCGATGGCGGCCAGACAGAAGCTGCTCGAGCTGGAAGACAGCATCGACCGCCTCGAAATCATTTATCGTTTCCTCGAAGGCAAGGGCTTGTTGCCGGACGCTTGAACTGCGCCGAGGATGCTGCGGATCGGCGTCGGCAACGCGGCGCCTTCCAGCGCAGACAGTGGCAGCCATTGCCGGCCCGGTTCCATCGCGGCGGCCTGCGGGCGAACCTGCAGCAGCAGCGGCGCGATCTGCAAGCGGAAGTGGCTGAAGGCATGCACCAGAGTCGGCGCCGGTGACACGGTGAGTACCGTGCAGTTGAAGTTGCGCGCGGCCCATTCCTGCGTATCGGCGCCTGCGGGCAGTTCCGGCAGCGATAGCAGGCCGCCCCAGATGCCCGTCGGCGGCCGGGTTTCAAGCAGCACGCGGGGGCCGTCCTGCAGCACCAGCAGCGTGGCATGGCGCAGCGGGATCGTGCGCCGCGGCTTCGCCTCGGGCAGCTCCGCGGTGCGGCCTGTGGCGCGGGCGACGCACAACTCGGCCAGCGGGCAGGCGTCGCAGCGCGGCTTGGCGCGTGCGCAGACCGATGCGCCGAGATCCATCTGGGCCTGGTTGTAGATGGCGCCGTGGCGCTTCGGCATCAGCTCCGCTGCCAGCGCCCAGAGGCGCTTTTCCACGGTGCCGCTGCCGGGAAAGCCGGCTATGCCGAAGGCGCGGCACAGCACGCGCTTGACGTTGCCGTCGAGGATGGGCGCATGCGCGCCGAAGCAGAAGGTGGCGATCGAGTTGGCCGTCGAGCGGCCGATGCCCGGCAGTTGCGCGATGACGTCGGGATCGTGCGGGAAGCGGCCGCCATGCTGAGACATGACGGCCTGGGCGCAGGCGTGCAGGTTGCGCGCGCGGGCGTAGTAGCCGAGCCCGCTCCATAGCGCCATGACCTCGCCGACCGGCGCGGCGGCGAGGTCGGCCAGCTGCGGAAAGCGTTCGAGGAAGCGCAGGTAGTAGGGAATTACCGTTGCCACCTGGGTTTGCTGCAGCATGATTTCCGACAGCCAGACCCGGTAGGGATCGGTGGTGTTCTGCCACGGCATGTCGTGGCGGCCGTGGCGCTGGTGCCAGCGGATCAGACGCGCGGAGAAGCCGCGCGCTGCGGAAGGCAAATCAGCCTTCCCCCCAGCCCCTGCCCCACGACCGGCTTTGCACAGCCGGTCGGTTTCAGTGGCGCGGAGCTGTGCTCCGCGAATTCCCACCTCCACCCCGGGGAAGGGGGTGACTACGGTTCGCCGCTTGTGCGGCTCCATGTCCTTGGGTGCATCTCTTTTTAGCGGTTTGACGGGGAGGCTCACGCCTTTACCGGCTTGACGCGGCTCGCCGCCAGTTTGGCGCGCTGCCGCGCTTCATCGGTGGTATCGGCATTGGCCACCGCGACGCCCATGCGGCGCTTTTTGAAACTCTCCGGCTTGCCGAACAGGCGCAGGTCGGATTCGGGCACCTGCAGCGCCTCGGCGACGCCTTCGAAGGCGATGCCCTTTTCCTCCAGTCCGCCATAGATCACCGCCGATGCGCCGGGACGGCGCAGGCTGGTGTCGACCGACAGGCCGAGGATGGCGCGCGCATGCAGTTCGAATTCGGACAGGCGCTGGGTCGCCAGCGTCACCAGGCCGGTATCGTGCGGCCGCGGGCTGACTTCCGAGAACCACACGGCATCGCCCTTGATGAACAGTTCGACGCCGAAAATGCCGCGCCCGCCGAGGTTGCCAGTCACGGCGCGCGCGATGTCGCGCGACTTCTGCAGCGCCGCGGGCGTCATCGCCATCGGCTGCCAGCTCTCGACGTAATCGCCATTGACCTGAACGTGGCCGATCGGATCGCAGAAAAATGTTTCAACTTCGCCCGAGGCACCGACGGCGCGGACCGTCAATTGCGTGATCTCGTAGTCGAAATCGATGAAGCCCTCGACGATGATGCGCCCGGCGCCGACACGCCCCGCGGCCTGCGAGTAATCCCAGGCTTGTTGCACGTCGGCGGCTGACTTCAGCAGCGACTGGCCCTTGCCCGAGGACGACATCACCGGCTTGACCACACACGGGTAACCGATGCCCGGTTTGTCGGACCCGTCGATGGCCGCCTGCAATTCGGCCAGGGTATCGGCGAACTGGTAGGGCGAGGTCGGCAGGCCGAGTTCCTCGGCCGCCAGGCGGCGTATCCCCTCGCGATTCATGGTCAATTGCGCGGCGCGCGCGGTCGGGATGAATTCGGGAAAATGCCCGGCGACGCCGTCGCGTTCCATCTCGACCAGCGCGGCGGTGGCGATGGCCTCGATCTCGGGCACCACCAGGTGCGGCCTTTCCTTTGCGATCAGCGCGCGCAGGGCGGCGCCGTCGGTCATGGTCACCACGTGGCTGCGGTGCGCCACCTGCATGCCCGGCGCGTCGGCATAGCGGTCGACGCCGATCACTTCGCAACCCAGGCGCTGCAATGCGATAATCACTTCCTTGCCCAGTTCGCCGCAGCCCAGCAGCATGACGCGCGTGGCGGATGGAGAAAGCGGAGTGCCGATACGTTTCACGATGCCCATCAGGTGCTCCCGATAAATTGACGTTTCCCCGATTTTAGAGCCTGTTGACGAGTAGCCCCAATGAACCTGCAGTCCCCGCCTTTCATCGATACCCGCAGCCTGCGCGACGCACTGGGCGAATATGCCACGGGCGTTGCCGTGGTCACCGCACGTGCTGCCGACGGCCAGCCGGTCGGCGTCACCATCAATTCCTTCGCCTCGGTTTCGCTCGAGCCGCCGCTGGTGCTGTGGAATCTGGGCCTGCATTCGCCTTCGCTGGCGATTTTCGAGGCCTGCAGCCACTATGCGGTGAATGTGCTCGCCGCCGACCAGATCGAATTCTCGCAGCGCTTCGCGCAATCGCAGAGCGACAAGTTCGCCGGCATTGCCATGACAGTCGGCGCCGGCGGCACGCCGCTGCTGCCGGGCTGCAGCGCCTGGTTCGAATGCCGCAATGATTTGCGCTATCCCGGCGGCGATCACCTTATTTTCGTCGGTTATGTCGAGAGCTTCCGCCGCGAGCAAAAGCCGCCGCTGATCTTTCACGGCGGGCGTTACCGCAGCCTCGCTTGACGCAGCAGCAGTCCTCCTCCCGCGCCGGCTGGATCGCGGTCGTCGCCACGATCTGCATCTGGACCGGCTTCATCCTCGTTTCGCGCGCCGGCGGCAAGGGCGTGCTGACCGGCTGGGACGTTACCGCGCTGCGCTTCGGCGTCGGCGCGCTGATCGCGGTGTTCTTCCTGCATCGCGTGACGCTGCCGCCGCTCAAAGTGATCGCGCTGTTCTCGCTGTTCGGTGGCATCGGCTACGCGGTGACGGTGTATTCGGCCTTCCGCATGGCGCCGGCGGCCCACGCCTCGGTGCTGATGCCGGGCGCGCTGCCCTTCGCGACCGCAGTGATCGCCTGGCTGTGGCTGAAGCAGGCACCTTCGCGCGCGCAGCGCATCGCGCTGGGATTTGTCTTCGCCGGCATCGTGCTGACCGCCGCGGACACCCTGTCGAACGGCGCGCAGATCACCGGCCTGCAGATGGTCGGCGACCTGCTGTTTCTCTGCGGCTCGTCGTCGTGGGCGACATTCACCCTGCTGCTGCGGCGCTATCCCGTGACACCTTTGACGGCGACGGTGACCACCACGCTGGGCAGTGCGCTGGTGTATCTGCCCTTGTGGTGGCTGTTCCTGCCGAGCACCCTGAATCAGGCGCCGCTGGCGGAAATCCTGATGCAGGCGGTGTATCAGGGGGTACTGGTGGTGTTCGTCGCCATGCTGCTGTACACGCTGGCGGTGCGCCATCTCGGGCCACAGACCGTGGCGCTGCTGATGGCGGTGGTGCCCGGCCTGTCGGCGCTGGCGGCCGTGCCGGTACTGGGTGAGCCTCTGTCCCTGCTGGCGCTGGCGGGGCTGGCCGCGGTCACGGCGGGCGCCGTACTGGGGGCACGACAGGCCCCCAAACTCAGCTAACCAGGCTTAGTGAGCCTGCGGATGGCGCAGGCTGTTGCCGATCGCCGTCAGGGCTGAATGTGCAGCGCTGACCAATTTGTGACCGTAAGTGCCCACTTTCGCAAAGAACGCTTCCTGAATGCGTTGCAGTTCAGCGTTACGCAATTGACGGGCTTCTTTTTCGATTGCACCAAAGTTGAGGGTGGGCATGGCAGTTCCTTCTGATATTGCGGCGCAACACCGCATGGCTCCAATGTAATTACTATTTGTATGAATCACAATATCAGTCAATGGAACAACATTGATGAAAATTCTTCCATAATAGGCGTATGGATCGTGCTGCCCAGATGACTGCCTTTGTCCGTGCCGTGGAAACCGGCGGGTTTTCCGCTGCCGCGCGGGAAATGGGTCTGACGCCTTCCGCCCTGTCCAAGCTGGTGACCCGGCTGGAGGACCGTCTCGGCGCCCGGCTGCTGCAGCGGACCACGCGCCGCCTGCAACTGACGACCGAGGGGGAGATCTTCTACGCCCGGGCGCGGCCGATTCTCGCGGCCCTGGGCGAAGCCGAGGCCGAAGTCGCCGAAGCCGGCGCCAGCCCGCGCGGTCTGCTGCGCCTGTATTGCGGCTCGACCTTCGGCACGCACCAGCTGGCGCCGGCGATTCCGCGCTTTCAGGCGCTGCATCCCGAGGTCGAGATCGACATCACCATCAGCGACCAGCCCCTGGGCGCGACGCAGGAGGGCGTGGACCTGGCGATCCGCATCGGTCCGCTGGTCGAATCCTCACTGGTGGCGCGGCGCATCTGCAACCTGGAACGGGTGATCTGCGCCGCGCCGGCCTATGTCGCACGGCACGGCACGCCGCGCACGCCGGACGACCTGCAGCAGCACAACTGCCTGTGGATCACCAGCCTGCCGGCCCTGCGTCGCTGGCCCTTCGATACCGACGACGGCATCCGCGTGGTGCATGTCGGCGGCAATGTCGCCACCAACAATGCCGACACCTTGCTGCAGCTTGCCCTGGCCGGGGTCGGCATCACGCGCCTGGTAGATGTGGTAGTGGCCGAGGCCATCCGCAACGGCAGCCTGGTGACTATCCTCGCCGAGTGGCACCACGTCGAGCCGGTACCGCTGTTCGCCACTTATCCCAGCGGCCGCAACCTGTCGCCCAAGGTGCGGGCGATGGTCGATTTCCTGGTCGCCGAGTTCGGCAGTGCGCCCTGGCGGCAGGGTCGCGGTTGACGCCGTCGGCAGGGGATATCATTCCCGCTGACGAGACGAGAGCGGGGCAACAGGCATGACGCAGTTCATCATCCGATTGAGAAAGCCTGCGCTGATCATGGCGGGCATCGTCATTGCGATCCTCTGCTTTGCCTGGCTGGCGCTGCCCGGCATCGTGCAATGGCAGGCGGAAAAGTACATTGCCGAAAAGACCGGCCACCGCCTGACGCTGGCCCGGCCCGAGATCAATCCGCTGGCCCTGAGCCTGCGCCTGCGCGACTTGCGCCTGGTCGATGCGGCAGGCGCGCCGCTGCTCGGTTTCGGCGAACTCTTCGTCGATCTTGCGGCGGCCAGCCTGAGCCGGCGCGCCTGGGTGTTCGACGAGATTCGCCTCGACGGCCTGCTGGCCAGCCTGGTCCAGCGCCAGGAAGGCGGCAGCAACTGGAGCCCGCTGCTCGATGCGCTGCAGAGCAAGGAAGCGTCGCCCGAGCCCAAGAGCCTGCCGCGCGTCGACATCCGCCGGCTGCGGGTCGGTGGCGCGCAGCTGGAATTTGCCGACCGGCGCGTGACGCCGGCCTTCGCCACGCGCATCGAGCCGGTCGACCTCGAGCTGACCGAGGTGTCGACCCTGCCCGATGACAGCGGCAAGTTCCGGCTGAGCGCGAAGACTTCGTTCGGCGCGCAGCTGGCGTGGCAGGGTGATGTCACGCTGAATCCGCTGGCGAGCAGCGGCCGTTTCGATCTCGGCGAAGTCGACCTGGCGCGCCTGGCGCCGCTGTTGCAGGGCAGGTTGCCGATCGCGCCGCCGGCCGGCATCGCAGCGCTCGGCGCCGATTACCGCTGGAGCCGCGGCGCGGAAAAGTCGAGCCTGAAACTCGACCAGATTGCGCTGTCGATTTCCGCGCTGCGCCTGCAGCCCGTGGCCGGCGCCGAATCGCCGCAGCTGGCCGTCGAGCGCATTGCCATGAAGGACGGGCACTTCGACCTGGACACACAGCAGCTCGTGCTGGGCGCCATCCAGCTGCAGGGCAATCGCCTCGAGGCGATGCAGGACAAGCAGGGGCTCGCGCCGGTGCTGAGTTTCGACGACATCACCCTGAGCGAGGCCAAAGTCGACCTTGGTCAGCGCCAGGCGACGCTGGCGGCACTGGCGATCCAGGGCGGCAGCGTCAGCGTGCGGCGCGATGCACAAGGCAGGATCGATCTGCTCGATGTGTTTGGCAAGTTCGGCGCCAAGCCCGGCGCCAAGCCCGGCGCCAAGCCCGCCGCGCCGGCGCCCACGGAAAAGGCCGCGCCGTGGCGCTTCCGCATCGGGCAGACGACGCTGACCGGATTCGCCGTCGCGCTGCGCGACGAAAGCGTGGCGCCGGCGATCGCGCTGGGGCTCGGCAACATCGCCGTCACGGTGGACGGTGTCAGCGAGAATTTCAAGACGCCGCTGCCGCTCAAGGCCAGCCTCGACGTGACGAGCGGCGGCCGGCTGGAAGTCGCCGGCACGCTGACGCCGGCCGATGCGGCGACCGACCTGAAGGTGAAGCTCGCCGATTTTTCACTCAAGCCGGTGCAGCCATTTGTCGCCAAATTCGCTGCGCTGGAACTGGTCGGCGGCCTGGTCTCGGCCGAGGGCCGGGTGACGCGCAATGCCAAAACCAGCGGCTATCGCGGCGGCCTCGCGGTGCGTGATCTGCGCCTCAATGAAGCCGGCACACAGAACATTTTTCTGGCCTGGAAGGCGCTCGCCACCAGCGATCTCGAGCTGGGCCCGAAATCGCTCGGCATTGCCCTGCTGTCGCTCGACGGCCTCGACACCAAGCTGATCATCGACAAGGACAAGGGGACCAACCTCAAGCGCGTGCTGCGCAATGAGGACGCCGCCGCGCCCGCCGTAGCGCCGGCGCCGACTCCTGCGCCAGCCCCGGCGGCAGCGCCGAGCGTTGCAGCGCGGGGCAAGCCGGAGGCCCCGGGCTTCCTGGTCAACGTCGACCGCCTGCGCTTTCGCAACGGCGCGCTGTTCTTTGCCGACAACTCGCTGCTGCTGCCCTTCGGCACGCGCATTCACGGTCTGCGCGGCTCGATCGTCGGGCTGTCCTCGAAGCCCGGCGCGCCGGGACAGATCGAGCTCGACGGCGAGGTCGACGAGTTCGGCCTGGCGCGCGCCGTGGGCCAGGCGGATTTTTTCCATCCGACCGACTTCATGGACATCAAGGTGGTCTTCCGCAATGTCGAGATGACCCACCTGACGCCGTATTCGGCCACCTTCGCCGGGCGCAGGATCAATTCCGGCAAGCTCTCGCTGGAGCTCGAATACAAGATCAAGCAGCGCCAGCTGCAGGGCGAAAACCGGATCGTCATCGACCGCCTGGAGCTCGGCGAGCGCGTCGAGAGCGCGACGGCGAAGGACTTGCCGCTGGACCTGGCGATCGCCATCCTCAGCGATTCCGATGGCCGCATCGACCTCGGCCTGCCGATCTCCGGCAGCCTCGACGATCCGCAGTTCAGTTATGGCGCGATCGTCTGGAAGGCCATCACCAACATCCTGACCAGGATCGTCACCGCGCCCTTCCGCGCCCTGGGTGCGCTGTTCGGCGGCGGCGGCGCACAGCTCGACAGCATCGCCTTCGAG
This sequence comes from Sulfuritalea sp., assembly GCA_022842325.1. Taxonomy (GTDB): domain Bacteria; phylum Pseudomonadota; class Gammaproteobacteria; order Burkholderiales; family Rhodocyclaceae; genus Sulfuritalea. Next base: position 23,579 of record JALHPU010000046.1, read on the forward strand.
GCCGGCGCTTCGCGCCTGAGCCCGCCAGAGCGCGAAAAGCTGCTGCGCCTGATCACGGTGCTCGACAAGCGGCCGGGACTCTCGCTGGCGGTGGGCGGCACCTGGAGCGAAGCGGACCGCCTGGCGCTGCAGGACCTGCAACTGCGCCGTACCGTGGCCGACAAGAGCGGACAGGCGGCGGGCGAGAAGGGCGATCCGGGGCCCTTGACCACGCGCACGCCGAAAGTCCAGGCCGCGCTGGAAAGCCTCTACGGCGATCGCTTCGGCAGCGCCGAGCTGGCGGCGCTGAAGCAGGGTTTCCGCCAGGCCAATCCCGGGCAGCTCGAGGAAAGCCTGACCGGCAAGATGATGTCGCGCCTGTCCGGCCTGATGCGCGAGCCGCGCAGCCTCAGCGACAGCGAAGTCGGCCAGCTCAAGGGTGCGGACTTTTATGCCGTGCTGTTCGAAAGGATGCGCGCCAGGGAGGTAGTCAAGGACGCCACACTGCAGGCGCTCGCGGTGCGCCGCGCCGAGCACGCGCTGGAGCAGCTCAAGGCCGCCGGCGGGCCGGCAGAACGCCTGAGCCAGGGCGCGGCGGCAAAGAGCGAGGCGACCGGCCGCGACATTCCGCTCAAACTGGAACTCGGCGCCGCGAAAAAATAGGCTCCGCGCGAGGGCTGCGCGCGCTAGGATCGCGTCCCATGGCTACCCTGATCCTGCACCCCGGCAAGGAAAAATCCGTCCTGCGCCGCCATCCCTGGCTGTTCTCCGGCGCCGTCGCGCAACTCGACGGCCGCGCCCGGCCGGGCGATACGGTCGATGTCGTCTCGCACGAAGGCCGGCCGCTGGCGCGCGCGGCCTGGAGCCCGGCCTCGCAGATCCGCGCCCGGGTCTGGAGCTTCGATGCCGCCGAGACTATCGACCATGCCTTCTTCAAGCGCCGCATCGCGGCCGCCGTGGCGCGCCGCGCCGCACTGCCGGAACTCGCCGGGCAGCAGGGCCTGCGCCTGGTCCACGCCGAATCCGACGGCCTGCCCGGCGTCATCGCCGACCGCTACGGTGACACCGTGGTGGTGCAACTGACCACCGCCGGCGCCGACAAGTGGCGTGCCGCCATCGCCGACTCTTTGCACCAGGCCACCGGCTGTGCGCGCATCTACGAGCGCTCCGACGTCGAGGTGCGCAGCCTCGAAGGGCTCGAAGCGGTGACCGGCTGGATTCGGGGCGCGGCGGCCGACGAGGAACTGGTGATAGCGGAAAACGGCGTCAGAATGACAGTCGATTATGTCGGTGGCCACAAGACCGGCTTCTACCTCGACCAGCGCGACAACCGCCGCCGCCTCGCCGAACTGGCGCGCGACCGGCGCGTGCTCAACTGTTTCTGCTACACGGCGGGCTTTTCGCTGCAGGCGCTGGCCGGCGGCGCGCGCGAGGTGCTGTCGATCGACAGCTCCGGCCCGGCGCTGGCCACCGCGCAGCGCAACCTCGCGCTCAATCCGCAGCTCGATGCGGCGCGCGCCGTCTGGCGCGAGGCCGACGTCTTTGCCGAGCTGCGCAGCCTGCGTGCCGGCGGCGACAGCTACGACCTGATCGTGCTCGATCCGCCCAAGTTCGCCCACACCGCCGCGCATGCCGAGCGCGCCGGGCGGGCCTACAAGGACATCAACCTGACGGCCATGCGCCTGCTGGCGCCGGGCGGCCTGCTGATGACGTATTCCTGTTCCGGCGGCGTCACGGCCGAGCTGTTCCAGAAGATCGTCGCCGGCGCGGCACTCGATGCAGGGCGCACCGCGCGCATCGTGCAGCGCCTGCAGGGCGCCGCCGACCATCCGGTGGATCTGGCCTTTCCCGAGGGCGAATACCTCAAGGGCCTGCTGCTGCAGCTTGATTGATGCCGCGCCCTGTGGTCTGATAGCGCCCCCATGCGCCGCGTTCTGAATCCTTTCCTGGCCCTTTTGCTCTCGCTGCTGCTGCTCGGCAGCCAGCAGGCCGCGCTCGCCCACATGCTGGGCCACGCCGTGGCGCCGGCGGCGCAGTCCGCCACTGAAGTCGCGCAAGGCCAGGATGCCGAACATGGTGCCGCGCTGGTGCTGTCGCATGTGTGCACCACCTGTATTTCCTTCGCCGGTGCCGACCTGGCGCCGCCGGCGCCGGTCCTGCCCGTGGTGTTCGCTGCGAATAAGCCGGCGGCAGTCGCCGTCGCCGTAGCGCCGGCGCCGACTCTTGCCTTCATTGCGGCGTTTCGCAGCCGCGCCCCACCTCCGCTCTAAAGCCCCTGACGTTCTGTTGCGCCGCCGGCCATTGCCGGGCGGTGCTTTCTGTCATTTGCTTTTGGTTTCGGCCGCTGCGCTTAACGTCGATAAAGCCGACGTTAGCCTTCACTGAAACTCCGTTTTGGAGCAACCATGAATCGCGTATCCATTTCCGTGCTGGCCGCCTGCGGCGTGCTGGCGAGTTTTCCCGCAACGGCCGCCGATGCCGACCTGCGGGCCCTGCGCGAGGAAATCGCGCAGATGAAGAAATCCTACGAACAGCGCATCGATGCGCTGGAACAGCGCCTGGCACAGGCCGAGACGGTGCGGGCGCCGGCCCCGGCCGCCGCCCCCGCCCCGTCCACCAACCGGGCCGGCGGTTTCAATCCCGAAATCGGGCTCAACCTGCAGGGCGCGCTGACCTCCACCAAACTCGACCCGGCGAGCTGGACCCTGCAGGGCTTCGTGCCGCCCGGCGAACCCGACGAGATCGGGCCGCCGCGCCGGCGCGGCTTCACGGCGCAGGAAACCGAGCTGACAATTGCGGCCAACGTCGATCCGAACTTCCGCGGCTATCTGAATCTGGCGCTGACGCCGGACAACACGGTCGAACTGGAGGAAGCCTATTTCCAGACCCTCGGCCTCGGCGCCGGTTTCACGCTCAAGGGCGGGCGCTTTCTGTCCGGCATCGGCTACAACAACGAGCGCCATCCGCATGTCTGGGACTTTGCCGATGCGCCGCTGGCCTACACCGCATTTTTCGGCAACAAGCTGACGGCCGAAGGCCTGCAACTGAAGTGGCTGGCGCCGACCGAAAGCTGGCTGGAATTCGGCCTCGAAGCCGGGCGCGACGACGGCTTCCCGGGTGGTGCCAGGAACAAGGGCGGCTCGGCGCTGGGCGCCGCCTTCGCCCGTACCGGCGGCGACGTCGGCATCGCGCACAACTGGCGCGCCGGCCTCTCCTATGTCGCCACCGACCCCGGCGCGCGCGCCTACGATGGCGTCGATGGCGCCGGCCTGAATACTCGCGTGACATTCGCCGGCAAGAGCCGTACCGCCGGCGCCGACTTTGTCTGGAAATGGGCGCCCAACGGCAATCCGGCCGAGCGCAATTTCAAGCTGCAGGCCGAGTATTTCCGCCGCAATGAAACCGGCAGCCTGGGCTGTGCCGAACGCGACGCCAGCGGTGCCTGCGGCGGCGCGGCGGGCTTGAGTGACAGCTACCGCTCCAGCCAGTCCGGCTACTACCTGCAGGGCGTGTGGCAGTTCATGCCGCGCTGGCGGCTCGGCTACCGCTACGACAAGCTCGATTCGGGAACCACGAGCCTCGGCCCGACACTGGTCTCCGCCGACCTGCCGCAACTCGCGTCCTGGAAGCCGCTGCGCAATACCGTGATGCTGGACTACGCCAGCTCCGAATTCGCCCGCCTGCGCCTGCAGTTCGCCCGCGACAACTCGCGCGGGCCGGGCCTGGCGGACAACCAGGTCTGGCTGCAATACGTGATGAGCATGGGCGCGCACGGCGCCCACCGGTTTTAGGAGCCCGCGATGCGAAATTTCATGATGGTGGTTGCTGCCCTGCTGGCCCTGCCGGCGCAGGCGGCGCTGAATGTGCTGGCTACGGTGCCCGAGTGGGCGGCGCTGGCGCAGGAAATCGCCGGCGACAAAATCAAGGTCACCGCGGCGACCACGGCGCTGCAGGATCCGCACCGCATCGAAGCGCGGCCCTCGCTGATCGCGCGCGCGCGCAACGCCGACCTGCTGATCGCCACCGGCGCCGAACTGGAAAGCGGCTGGCTGCCGGTGGTGCAGCGCGAATCGGGCAATGCCCGCATCCAGACGGGCCAGCCGGGCTATTTCGAAGCCGCGGTACAGGTCAGGATGCTGGAAATTCCGGCGAAGCTCGATCGCGCCGACGGCGACGTCCATGCCAGCGGCAATCCGCACATCAACACCGATCCGCGCGTCTATCTGCAGGTCGGCGCGGCGCTGGCGGCGCGCCTGGCGCAGCTCGACCCGGCCCATGCCGCGGCCTACCAGGCGGGCTACACGGCCTTCGCCGCGCGCTGGCGCGCCAACCTGGCGCGCTGGGACCGGCAGGCGGCCACCCTGCGCGGGCAGCCGGTGGTAGTGCAGCACAAGTCCTTCTCCTATCTGCTCGACTGGCTCGGCTTGAAGGAAGTCGCGACACTGGAACCCAGGCCCGGGGTCGAGGCATCGGCTGCGCACTTGTCGCGCGTGCTGCAACAGGTGCGCAGCCAGAAGCCGCGCTGGGTGCTGCGCGCGGTCTGGGAAGGCAGCCGTGCCAGCGACTGGTTCGCCGCCAACAGCGGCACGCCGGCCGTGGTGCTGCCTTTCACCGTCGGCGGCAACGACGCGGCGACGGACCTCGCCAGTGTGTTCGACGACACGCTGACACGCCTGCTGGCGGTCAAATGAGCATGAACACACTCGACTGGACCCTGCTCATTGTCCCCTTCGCCGCCGGCCTGCTGGTGCTGGCGACCCACGTCGTGCTGGGCATCGACGTACTGCGGCGGGGCATCATTTTCATCGACCTGGCGATTGCGCAAGTGGCGGCGCTGGGAGCCGTCGCCGCCAGCCTGACCGATCTCGACGCCCTGCTGCACGGCTTCGGGCCGCGCGGCCTCGGCGCGCAACTCGCCGCGGCGCTTGCGGCCGGCGCCGGCGCGCTGCTCTTGACCTGGTGCGAGCGGCGCTGGCCGGACATCCAGGAAGCGCTGATCGGCCTGGTCTTCGTCTTCGCCGCCGCTGCCGGCATCCTGCTGCTGGCACATCACCCGCATGGCGGCGAGCATCTGCGCGACCTGCTGGCAGGCCAGCTGCTCTGGGTCAACTGGCAGCAACTGCTGCCGGTGGCCGTGCTGTACATCGGTGTCCTGGCCCTGTGGTTCGGCCCCGCGCAACGCTGGCCACGGCTGGGTTTCTACCTGTTGTTCGCCGTCACGGTGACGGCCTCGGTGCAGTTGGTCGGCGTGCTGCTGGTGTTTGCCAGCCTGATCGCACCGGCGGTGGCGACCCGCGCCCTCGATGGCCGGCGGCGTATCGTCGCCGGCTACCTGATGGGCGCTGCCGGCTATTCGATCGGTCTCGGCCTGTCGCTGTATGCCGATCTGCCGGCCGGGGCGACTGTAGTTTGCTGCCTGTGCCTGACGGCCATCGCCGGGCTTTGTCTCATCAGGCGGGATGGCAGCGGGTTATACTGGCCGGTCTCCAACTAAGCGCATATCGTTTCATATTCGTGGCAGACGAAGACGACGATTTGATGTCCCTCGATTTCACGGTGCCCGGCGCGTTCGATACGCCGCCGGCAGAGCCTGTTGCGCCTGAAATTCCGCCACCAGCTGCTGCCGCGCCGCCAGAACCGCCTCCACCGCCTCCACCGCCCCCGCCAGCGCCAGCGCCAGCGCCACCGCCGCCGCCAGCGCCCCCGCCAGCG
>JALHPU010000047.1 GCA_022842325.1 Sulfuritalea sp.
ACGAAAGTGTTCCATTTCAAAATCGTCAAGGCGCCCCGTCTCGGCAGAACGGTGAATTTGATCGACCGTCATGAAATACTTCTGTCCATCTCATTGACTCGCGATCCCTATTTCCATCTGTGTCTGCCAGCGCCGAGCCAAGGCGATTGTTCCGGGTTGAATTCGAATCCTGTCCAACCGCTCGCTTGCCAGCGCCATGAGTTCGCTCACCGGCTTGCCGTCCCGTACTGCCCTCTAGGCGGCGTTCATCGGTATCTCTGCCAGGGCCTGCTCGACCCAGTAGTTGAGACTCCACTCCAGGTTGTCGGTATCTGACGCCAGGTTTTGGCGAAGATGGGTTTCCATGAGGTTGGCAACACACAGCGCCACCTTGTCCGAGATGCTGACGACCGGCCAGCCTGTCATCAGTTGCTTCGCTTCCTGGGTCGCCTTGGCAATTGCCTTTTCTCTGGCTACCTCAGTGCGCCTGGTCTGCGCTGCCTGAGTTGCAACCAGTCGACCACTGGTTGAAAGCACCGAAGCAGCTTTCAGTAACGATGCTTTGTCGGCCTCGTTCATGTCGAGCTGGGCGGCAAGATGCCGAAGCGCGGTATCGGTGCGCCGCACTTGGGTAACAAGCTTTTTCAGTACGCTGGCAGTCACGAGTTCTCCGATCCGGGCGCGACGGTTTACTGATTAAGAAAGGATTAAAAGAAGATTAGGGGCATTTGTGAATAACCCTTGAATGCCTCTATTGGCAAGGCTTGTAGAGCTTTTTCCGTCATCGTCTTCATAGGCGCTATCCCCCGATGTCCCTAGGCGCTATCCCCTCAGTCGCATAGGCGCTATCCCGTTACCTCCTAGGCGCTATCCCCTCACCGCAACCGCAAAACATAGGCGCTGTCCCCCTACCCCATAGGTGCTATCCCCTCACGTTTTCCGAGTTATCCACAATCGGCTTCTGGCCTGTTTGCTTGGCGACATGCACCAGGTCGGCCTCGGCAATCCGCCATGCCCAGCCGGTGACCTCAGCCATCTTCGACATCGCAGCCCGCAGTTCCTGCCGAAAACTGAAGAGATGCTCGTTCTCGCTGCCGGCTAGGCGGCGCAGGGTTTCAACCTTGTAGGGATAGGGTTCGGTGTGCGTTGAATAGAAGCCATGCAGCCATTGCGCCAGCGGCTGTCGTCGCAAGGCCTGGCGTTGTGCCCACTCGATCTGGGTCCAGCCGTCGGCGCCATATAGGAGCGCCACTCTGGGGTTGACCTCGATGACGTATTCCCCGGTTTCGTCATCCCGGATGCCATGATGAATCAGGGGGCCGAAGTAGGCTCGCTTGCTGTCGTTGATTTCAACCACGGACGAGGCAAGATCGAGCAGCACGCCCTTGAGCCATTCCCGATCACTCTTCCCGGTATTGCGCCCGATGGCCTTGAGAAAGGAATACGCGGTGAAGCGGATATGGCAGCCGGTGCCATTGATCCGGGCGAGATGCAGGCAATGCTCCCAGACGTCGAGGTCAGATTGACTCAGTCGCGGGCCATTGAAGACGATGGTCAGCCCATTCACGGACTGGAGCTGTGCGCGTTTAAGGAACTTGCGCGGGCCTTTGCGAATCGCCCCGAATAGGGATGACCGCAGGGCACCGTTCGGGATGCCACGGGCCTTTTCCGGCCATTCGGGAAGGCCTGCCGCGATGGTCTCCTGCTCCCGACGTTGCTTTGCTCGATCTGCCGCTTTGGCAAGCCATCCGGGCGCGGGCGACTCGCTCTTTTCGCCGAACTGAAAAGGCACCTGGCCATCGTGGATTTCCATTCCACGGTTTTATCAGGGAGGACCACAAAATCTCCGGTGAAAAGCGCACCGGTTGGGTGCTTTTCGGTTTACGCCAAGAATCGTCATTGAGTTGGCCATAACGATTTCATGAACGACCATCCCAGAAATTCGGACATTCGTAGTCCGTGAGAATCAATCGGCCAGATGGCACCAAGTCGTAGGGATTTCGCCCTCCCGCTGCACCAAGCTCGGAGCTGGAAGTGAAAATCTAGGCCACGCGGTAGTGGGACAAGATACCATCATGCCCCATGAACACGAACCATCCCCGCCATCCCGTTACCTGCGAGATTGACGGCAAGACGTACCAAGGAACCTATTGGGTGGCTGGGAAGATACTCACCGTAGCTACCGGCTTGGGCGGCAAGAGTAAGCAGGTCGGCTCGACGCATCCTGAAGCGCTCGCAAAGCAACTCCTTGGAGAACTTGCGAAGGCTGATAAAGCGTAGCGCGTATCAGCACTCATCCATTACCGCTGGCGTGAAGCTCCCACCCCATATTTTTCGCCAAGGTGCAAATACGACAGAAATGCCAGTACAGTATAATGCGTCCTCAGGACGCATTATACTGTACTGGCGACAATACACCGGAAGTATTTTTGCTTCATCGATCTGAATGATCGCCGGTCATCGCACCGAAAAGCCCCTTGACAAGCAATACATCAATCAGTATGCTTCGTCCTTAGGACGAAGCATACTGATTGATGAAAAATATTATCTACATTACCGAGTCACAAATAGGCGATGTTGCAGAAGCGCTTGCCGCTACATCTCTGCCCGTCGTATCTAACTATGACGTCAGCAAGATATTATTTCTGAAGGCTCCGGACAACACCCAGCAGATCAAGGAAATCTTCCAGGGGGTTGTAAGTCAGCTTTTGGTAGTCCGGCTGCTCACGCGTCTCCCACTACAGAATGGCGCTGATGCGTATTTTCTTTTTGGCCATTCAAACGCCTCTGCGCAAGAAATCGCATGTAGCCTCGATCCATTCGCCTACGTGTCACACTTAAGTGCAATGGAGTACCACGGACTGACAGATCGCTTTCCAAAAATCATCTTTATGTCCACACCACCTCTGTCGAATTGGCGCCAGCAAGCACGCGACAGAATGCATAAGGACCTCGGCGATCGTTTTGACAACTATATCTCCAGTGGCTTGCCAAAGTTGACCAAGCTGAACTTAACGAAGATTGGCCAAAGCGCGGTGCAGTTTTATGAACGGTCTCAGCTTGGCGCATTCAGGCATGTTACCGGCACCCCTATTCGCGTTGCCACTATCGGCAGAGTATTCCTGGACATGATCCGGGAGCCGCATCTCTGTGGCGGTATCCAGCACGTAGTTGATGTTTTTTCAAATGAAGCCAAGCGCCACTTACGCTCTATCGTTGACGAAGTTGATCGCAACGGCAAGCCAATCGACAAAGTACGTGCAGGCTTTCTACTCTCCGAGGTCTGCAAACTGGAAGATCCTATTATCGACAACTGGAGCCAATATGCCCAACGCGGCGGTTCTCGAAAGCTTGATCCGGAAGGCGAGTATTCGGCAACCTATTCCCAGCGTTGGCAACTATCAATCAACGTTCCATCCATGACAATCGCCCAAGAATCCGATGACATCTGAGCGCGTCCAGGAGCTTGATCTGCCTCTCTGGGTCGCCAGTGCTCCCGCAAACCAGAAGAACTTTCGGGAAGCGGTCCACATCGTCTTGACCGCCATCAGTACCTCCACCGACCTACGATCGAGAATGGTAATGAAGGGCGGCCTGTTGATGGCAATCCGCTACGACAGCACGCGATTCACACGTGACGCGGATTTCTCTACCCGCGAGAAATATGAAAAGGGAAACCAGGACGCTCTCCTCGCTGAACTTGATGCTCAGCTCGACTTGGCCAATGATCAATTACCCTACGACACAAAGTGTCTCCGCCAATCAACCAAACTGGATCCCAAACGCCCAGATGCCAGCTTCCCGACGCTGACCATCGGTATTGGCTACGCTTCCAGAATTAACACTGCTCAATTTAAGCGGCTACAGGCCAAACAATCCTCTACGATTGTGCAGATTGATTACAGTTACGATGAAGCAGTCTACGACGTTGAGTTTCTCTCATTGCATGACGGTATTGGGTTGCAGGCTTACGGCTTCAGCAATCTCCTTGCAGAAAAATACAGAGCACTACTGCAGCAACCCAAACGTAACCGAAATAGAAGGCAGGACGTATACGATCTGTACATGCTGATCACAACTTGCGCGCCGACATCGCTCAACGAGCAGAAACAACTGCTCAAGCACTTGGTCATTTCGTGCAGTGCGCGCGACCTCGAGGCCAAGCCGGACTCGATTAGAAACCCGCAGGTAAAGCAGATGGCCGCCAGAGAATACGATGGCCTCGCTGCAGAAATCGAGGGAGAGCTTCCTGATTTCGAAATTGCGTACGCCACAGTCCAAGATTTCTATGAAAAGCTGCCTTGGTGAGGGCAGCCGAGGATCGCAACCTACTGGCGTCACATGTAGCCCACTGTCCCCGGAACAACGGGTGCGACTATGACTGGACTGCCAAGGTCGCAAACACAACGGTCTTCTCATCGGCCTTATAAATCAAATGTGCAGCTGCACATTTAATCTACCTTGGACGATAAGTTGCTTGGCCAGATGCCATGAGTATGTACGGTGACATGGCTGTTAGCACTGCTGACGCTACGCTTGGCCGCCGCTGGCGTGAAGCCGGCGATCCGGGTTGAGATCAGCGTGGATGGTCGCGAGTTTGTCTTTTCGGGTAATGGCCCGAACCTGAAGATTGAACAGATCGCTTCGACCGTGTTTCGGCCGAAGCGATCAATTGCAGATTGCCAACGAAAGACAACCAGAGGCTGAAAGGCCAACCAGTATTGGTGTCACATCCTTGCAAAATGGATAAACTGGTGACGAAAGAATATTGTTGCTGCGGAGGGACGGATGGCCAAGAAAAAGTCGTCTGGGGAAGCATTGCTGGTTGGCGTGGCAATCGTGATTGGCCTTCTGGCTTCGATACCCAAAGAGTTATGGATCGGGATAGGTGTGCTCGTCGTTATTGTTTTCGTCGCACGGGCGTTTTTCAAGAAGTCCGAACCCGATGTTCCGCAAGCCGCCTACCGAATCACCGTCGAAGCGACATCACCTCGATCAGTAGGTGCGGCGCGATCCACAGGCCACGACGAGCAATTCGCCACGATCGTAATCGGCAGCGGCAATCAAGAGTACGGAATTCCTCAACCTATCCAGGATGCGGGCGGCAAAGTCCGCTGGGTGCCGCCCGGTGAATCCGTGGAGGTTGCCGGAATATCTCTGCCGGGCGGCATGCTCTACGTCGGCTCGGGTCTTCGCGGCAGCTACGGGCAGGCGGAACCAGCGCTGATCAATCCGGCGCTCAAGGTCGCCCAAAGAAATATCGACTCAAGCCTGCGCCTGACGGACTACTGGCCAAGCTATTCAGAGTGCACGCCCGAGGCACGTCGCGCCTATCTCCAATGGCAGGCTGGCGGGCGCCAGGCACCTGACGCCAACATCGGCTACGTGTTCCTGTTCTTTTACGGACTGGAGCGCCGCATCCTTGTCGATGCCGTCGCGAATGCCACAGCCAAAGCAGATATCCCGGCGATCAAGCAAGAAGTGCGGCGTCTGCTCGCCATCTACTCGGACAATGGTTCCTTCCGACACTATGCCTCGCAGTTTCTGGCCTACGTCGAGGCAGAATCCGTCGAACCGGCGACCTACAAGCAGCCGCCACCGGCCGCTGATGGTTCGTACGAACTGCCGATGGGCCTGCGCATCGGACTCGGGCAAACTGCTGTCGATCAACAGCCTGTCCCTGCGTCATGGGCACTTGCCTGGGCACTGGCTGATCCGAACATCGCCCGCCGCACGGCTGTTGGGCGATGTCCGGAAATATTCGAGGCGCTGTTCGAGGCGAAATACGCAGAAGTACATGGCGATGGACTCCGACTACCCGTCAACCGGACCAAACTCAAGTTCGCCTACCATCCCGCGTCGGCATCCCTGCGCGGGCGGGAACTCACACGCAGCCTGGGTGATTTGCCTGATGTCTCTGCACTTTCGGCACCGGTCAAGAAGCTTCAGGAACTGGTGAATGCCTGCACCGATCTGCTTGACCCCTACAGCCGATTCATCGGGCGTAACCCAGACAAGAAGGACGCGTTGGAGAGCGTGCTACTTCTTCCGCCCGCGTATTGGCCAGTGCCCCTCAGAACCGAATTGAACGACATCAAGGCCCGGGTTCGTGACGGGATGCTGGTCATGAGCTTCGGCGAACTCACTGGTCGCTTGAAAAGCGCCGGAGCCTTGTCCCGCGACAAGGTTCTTGGCTTAGCGCGGGCGCTGGAATTTTTGCATCTGGGCATGGAACCTGATGTACTTGCTGGTCAAAAGCTGCCGAAGGCGGAAGACAGTGTGGCGCTCTTCGTCGCCGATCCCGCCGAAGGGGCTGCGCGTAGCACACCGGCCTATCAGGCGGCAGCCGTAACGCTGGACCTGGCGTGTTCGGTGGCGCTAGCCGACGGCGATGCGAGTGGTCCGGAACTCATCCATCTCACGCGCCATATCGAATCATGGTCGCATCTGAGCGTCGCCCATCGGAAACGCCTCAAAGCGCACCTGCGACTGCGCATCATGCAGCCAACGACACTTGCCGGCCTGAAGAAAAAGCTCGAGCCATTGGCGGCAGAGGCCAAGCGCACGATCGCGAAGTTCCTGGCGCATCTTGCCGAGGCCGACGGAACCGTAAGTCCCGACGAGGTGAAATTTCTCGAACGGGTCTATAAGACGCTTCAAGTCGACGCCAAGCTCGTCTACTCTGATCTTCACTCCGCAAGCGTACCGGTCAAAGGTGCTGTGGTGTCCGAGGTACCGAAGGCGGCGGCAGTGGCCGGATTCGTCCTTGATCCAGAGAGGATTGCCCAACTCCAAAAGGAGACCGAAGCAGTTACGGCTCTGCTTGCAAACGTCTTCGCCGAGGAAACGGCAGAGTCGCAGACTGCTCCTGTCGACGAGGAAGAGCCAGCTCTCAAACCCGGGATACCGGGGCTGGATCCGAGTTACGTCGTGTTTCTGCGAATGCTGGTTTCACGTCCAATCTGGACCCGGCAAGAGCTTGTCGATGTTGCTGCCGACATGGAACTGATGCTCGACGGTGCCCTGGAGCACATCAATGAAGCCGCACTCGACAATTTCGACGCCCCCTTGGTCGATGGCGATGACCCCGTAGAAATCAATCAAGAAATCCTGGAGAAACTGCCGGCATGAGCACTATTCGTCCCAAGGACCGCGATGCGGTCATTCAATCGCTCCGCGCCGGAGTCGTACCACGTACCGGTCAGCACCTCATCCAGGTCGGTCGCGTCAAGGAGTTGGAAGCCCTGATCAAGGACATCGAGCGGATCTGCGACGGGGGCTCGAGTTTTCGGGTCGTGGTCGGCGAATACGGCTCAGGCAAGACTTTCTTCCTCAACCTTGTCCGGGCCATTGCACTAGAGAAGAAACTCGTGACGGTCCACGCTGATCTCAACCCCGATCGCAGGCTTCACGCCAGCGGCGGCCAGGCGCGCTCCCTTTACGCGGAACTGACAAAGAACATGGCGACGCGCACCAAGCCAGACGGTGGTGCACTCGCCGGCGTGGTCGAGAAGTTCGTGGCCCAAGCGAAGGCTGACGCCAAGACGACGGGCCGGACTGCGGAGGAAGTGATTCGCTCGCGCCTCGAGCAACTGACTGAGATGGTCAATGGCTACGACTTTGCCGATGTCATCGCCGCCTACTGCAAGGGTTTCGATGATGGCAACGAGCAATTGAAGGCTGACGCCATTCGATGGCTGCGCGGGGAGTTCAGTACCCGCACCGATGCCCGTGCTGCGCTGGGCGTGCGAACCATCGTCGACGATGCCTCGGTCTACGACCAGATCAAGCTGCTTGCCCGCTTCGTCCGGCTTGCGGGGTTCAACGGGCTAATGGTCTGCCTAGACGAAATGGTGAACCTCTACAAATTGGCGAACACCCAAGCCCGAAATGGAAATTATGAGCAGATCCTGCGCATCCTGAACGATTCGTTGCAGGGTACGGCCGATGGACTTGGCTTCGTACTTGGTGGCACGCCGGAGTTCCTGTTCGATACCCGCCGAGGGCTCTACAGCTACTCCGCGCTCCAGTCCCGGCTGGCCGAAAACACCTTTGCGAAGACCGGATTCGTCGATTTCTCCGGACCCGTAATGCGACTGGCAAGCCTGTCACACGAAGACTTCTATGTCTTGTTGCAGAAGTTGCGTCATGTCTATTCGTCCGGACAGACTGAAAAGTATCTGCTGCCCGATGTGGCGCTGCCGGCGTTCATAAATCACTGTGCAACCCGTCTCGGCGATGCGTACTTCCGCACGCCGCGCACGACGATCACGGCCTTCATCAATCTGCTGGCAGTGCTGGAGCAGAACCCGGGGGTGGAGTGGACGTCGTTGCTCGACGGCATCGAGGTGGCGAAAGATGCCGGCGGTGATGCGGAGAAACTAGTCGCCGAAGACGATGAACTCGCCAGTTTCAAGCTCTAGTTCCTCGTTTGCGCTCCTCGACGAGCGAATCCAGCGCTGGATCTGGCAGGAGGGCTGGACCACACTTCGCGACGCGCAGGAAAAAGCGGTCCCGGCGCTGATCGAAGCGGACGGAGACGTCATCATCGCCGCTGCAACGGCCGCCGGAAAAACCGAGGCGGCGTTCTTTCCGATCCTGACGCACCTGTTGCGATCTGAACCGGACATCGGCTCGGTTCTCTATGTGAGCCCCCTAAAGGCGCTGATAAATGATCAGTGGGGACGTCTCTCGCAGCTATGCGAATCGCTTGATATTCCAGTCGTCCCCTGGCACGGCGACATTGCCGCCGGCCGCAAACACAAGTTCATCAAGAACCCCCGTGGCATCCTGCTAATCACTCCGGAATCGCTGGAGGCACTGTTCGTCACACGAGGCAGTGGCATTCCGGGATTGATGACGGCGGTGAAGTACCTGGTGGTCGATGAACTGCACGCGTTCATTGGTACGGAACGCGGCAAGCAACTGCAGTCGCTGATGGGGCGCGTCGAAAGGGCAGCCGGGAGGAAGATGCCCCGCGTCGGGCTGTCGGCGACCTTGGGCGATATGAACCTCGCCGCTGGCTTCCTGAGGCCGGGTGCTCCGGAAAGCGTTCGGCAGATCATCTCCGGCGCTAGCGGTCAGGAGTTGAAAGTATTGGTCAAGGGCTGCGTCGATAAGCCGCCTCGCATCAAGACGGAAGAAAACATCGAGAGTCCGGAGCTAGAGGACCTGGTTACCGGGAGTACGCTCGCGATTGGTGAGCATCTCTACAAGGCATTGCGCGGTTCCAACAACCTCGTGTTTCCGAACAGCCGAAGCCGTGTCGAAGTTTTTGCAGACCTATTGCGCCGGCGCTGTGAGCGGGAAGGTGTGCCGAATGAGTTCTGGCCTCATCACGGCAGTCTGGCAAAGGATATCCGAGAGGAAACGGAGGCGGCGCTAAAGGGTGGCGAACGGCCGGCGACAGCAATCTGCACCACCACGCTCGAATTGGGCATCGACATCGGCGCCGTGAAGAGCATCGCGCAGATTGGCCCACCGCCTTCTGTGGCAAGCCTTCGACAACGCTTGGGGCGCTCCGGACGCCGGAAAGGCGAGCCGGCGATTCTGCGCTGTTACGCCGTAGAGTCGGAACTCGATGACACGTCGGACATATCCGATCTGCTCCGCGAGGGCTTGGTGCAGACCATCGCGATGGTTCGCCTGCTCATCGCCGGCTGGTTCGAGCCGCCGCAGGTCAGTGGCCTGCATGCGTCAACCCTTGTACAGCAAATCCTTTCGGTGATTGCCGAGCGCGGCGGGGCAACGGCGGCAGATTTATGGACAACCTTGGTTCAGGATGGACCGTTCGGTAGTCTCACGCGCAATGATTTCGTCGCGCTGCTACGTTATCTTGGCGAAAGAGAACTTCTCGTTCAGGAGTCATCCGGCTTGCTGCTACACGGTGTCCTTGGGGAAAAACTGGTCAATCACTACGAGTTCTACAGCGCGTTTCTTTCCGACGAAGAGTTTCGGCTAGTGTGCGACGGACGGGCATTGGGTTCGCTGCCGGTCAGTCGGCCCCTGATAATCGATCAGCGCATCATCTTCGCCGGCCGGCGTTGGCGCGTGCTCGATGTTGACGAGGAAAAAAAGCTGGTCACCGTAGCTCCGGACAAGGGGGGCGCACCGCCCATGTTCGATGGGGCGGCAGGCAAAGTGCATGACCGGGTACGGCAGGAGATGCGCCATGTGTTGGCCGAGAGTACTGTTGTTCCATTTGTCGACGCTGAAGGTGCCCGTTTGCTGAAGCAAGCTCGCCAGCAGTATGCGACGGCTGGCCTTGCGACTCGAATGCTACTCCCCGCAGGAACGTCGGTGCTTCTCCTGACATGGCGGGGGGACTGGACAAACGATGCGCTGGCGCTGCTGTTGGGTCGGCACGGACTCAATGCTACAAATGAAGGTCTCGCCGTCCGGGTATACATACCAGATGGCGATCGGGTATTCGATGCGTTGGGCGAAATCGCTGACGAGGATGATACTGACCCAGACGCCCTGCTGTCCGGAGTGAAGAATCTGATTCGCGAAAAATGGGATTGGGCGTTGCCCGAACAGTTGTTGCGAAAGTCGTTTGCTTCGTCATTACTCGACCTACGCGGTGCCCGGGAAGTGGCGGCTTCCCTATCTGCCGATATAGAGGCAGGTAGTCGTTACTGACATTCAAGTCTGCCAACTCAGGTTACGACTCATCCCACCGTTTCTGGCGTTTCTAAACTTGCATATAGCCTGTCTCATTCAAGTCGCCATGAAAGACTAATTGACATACGGTTTATCGTATGATACGATTTTTCGTATGATCAAATCAAGCAATGAAGGGCGCCTTGAGAAAATGCATCTCCTGCTGCTGTGGGAGGGCCGACTCAACCGCGGGCGACTGATTGTACTTTTCGATCTCAGCCCTACCCGTGCCAGTGAATGGATTCGAGAATTTGGGGAGCGCTTTCCTGAATCCATGAAGTGGAATTCGAAAACAAGAAGCTACGAGGTACTGCCGGGATTCTTCGTATCGACATCAAAGTCTCGTATTGATCTTTCGGAATCGATGGCCAAGTACCTGGCGATCGTTGGACTCCGAAATCAGGAAATTGAAGGAGTCTCTCACGTTGCCTTACAGGCAGGTTTCCACGATCTCTCCACACCTTCCCCCTTGGTGTTCTCCCGGTTGATGGAAGGAATCCGAACATGCCAGGCGGTGCGAATCGAATACCGCTCCATGCAGGACCCGAAACCCCATAGCCGCGACATTGCACCACATTCCCTGGTCCGATCTGGCCGTCGGTGGCATGTTCGCGCCTTCAGCGAAACACATCATGCGTTCCGGGACTACGCTTTGGGGCGCATCTCCCGCATCCAGCTCCTTGAGCGTGGTGACCTTCCTGGTGTGGAGGACGACGATGCATGGAATACGCCGGTACCGGTGCGACTGCTGCCGCACCCGGGACTGACGCGTGACCAGCAGACTGTGATCCGGTTCGAATATTTCACCGATGCGGCCAGCCGGGTCGAAATATGCCGCGGCCCAATGGTCCCCTATTTCATTCAAGATGTGCGAGCCGCCTTGCTGGACAGCGAGCAGCCCCCACAGTACCAGATCATTGTCGCAAACCTTGCCGAGGTGAAGCCCTGGCTATGGATGCCCAGCAAACGCTAAGCGAATTCCTTCGCGCGCCTCCGGTGAAGACGGCGGCTCACCTGCTCTTCGAACGGCTGCCTGACCGACTGTTCTCCGTACTGGCTTCGCCCAACCGTTATCGGTACTGGGGATTACTGTTTACTCTCTACGAAAAACGATTTGGGCCGGAGGCGCCGCTACCGCCCAGCGCAGGCTTTCTTTCCAGGGAAATCATCCACGACATCGAAATAGAGCTCCAATATCAGGACACTTGGGAGGATGACGAGGGCAATAGTCCGGATACCCCCTTGGGAATCCGTGCGGTCGGCGTCTTCAACCAGATCGTTAGCACGGAGTGGATCTATCTGGAAAAGCGAGGCTACGAACGGCGTGTCCTGATGCGCCCGATCGTGAGCCAGTTTCTGGATCTACTGGTCCAGTTTGCCGAAAAGCCACCCGTCTTTGTTGCCGGAAAAATCCTGTCTATTTACGCCAACCTGCAGCTGATCATTGAAGGCGCCGCTGACGCACCTACCCTGATGGAAGCCGCAGCGCAGTCCAGAGGATTGCTTGAACACATCCGGAACACCGGCACGAACGTACGCGACCTGATGGCCTCCCTCGGTCCCGAGACATCAACAAAAGACTACGTCCAGCGTTTCTTCAACGACTATATCGAGCAGGTCTTCATTGGCGATTATCGAGAGCTGCGGACCAAGAATCACCCGCTGGCCCGTCGAGGAGCAATTCTAGAGATGGTCACACGCATTCATGCCACTGAGCCATATCGAAACAAACTTCTCGATTCCTATCGCGCCAAATCCGGTGCCGTAACGGATGAGAGAGCGCTTCGCCTGTTCGAGCGGGACATCCAGCGGCTTCGAGATCTCGCGAAGATCGATGAGTACCTGGACCGGCTCGACACCGAGGTACGCACTGCTAACCGTCGAGCCCTGGCGGCCCTGAACTACCGGATGCGTACCGCGCGTTCCGATCGACGGTGCCATCGCCAACGTCCTGGCCAACCCGCATGTCGGCAGTCCTTTCGGCGCCGGGGAATTGATGTCAGAGGACAGGATTGCGGAGCCGAAGCATTTCATTGATCGAAAGCCACCGGCGGCCATCCGCCGAAAGATGCCCTCTGATGAAGAGATTGCACGTTCCAACCTGTCCCGCCGGGCAAGGGATGCCCGGACCATGACGCCACGAAAGGCGCTGGCCTACATCAATGACTTGGTAGCGGCATATCCGCAACTGGCCAGCCATCAAATTCCACTCAACACAATTACCGAGGTACGGGCGTACCAGGCCCTTCAGGTCGCTGTCATGGCTGTGACCATGCGAGGAAGGGATCCCTTGGCCGACCTATTGAAGCGCACCGGGATCGTGCTGAAGCGACACGGGAATGAAGAGGTGACCGAAAGCCTCATTTCCGGGATTCCATTCGAGATTGAACGGCGGGCCGGCCGCGAACCCAAGGAGAGCACTCGATGAGTTACAACTGGGAAGCGCTGGCGGCACATACCAACGGGGAATTCGATGCCTCGCAGTTCGAGGCTGCGGCCTATCGGTTGGTAACGGATCAGGTCATCTATCAGGGGGATCGCCCAAAGGTCCTCTATGCATTGATCGAGCAATTCGAAAAGCACTTTTCCGAAGCTTTGTCCGTACTTGGTGTCCGGGTAACAGTCAATCGAGTGCTTCGATACGCGTGCGCAATTCCTGCCCACACCAAGGTCACCCCTGCATCGCAATCCCATACGCTGATGGCCCTTGTGTTGCGCAAGATTTACGATGAGGGGGTTCCGGCCGGCCGCCTGACCGACGACGGTGAAGTGATCCTTGACGCCGTTGAATTTGAGGAGCGCTACAAGCACGAAACACAGCGCGAGCTGCCTAGCAAGGGCGACCTCGATGCCGCTATAAAGCAGATGAAGCGCTGGGGGATCGCACGCAAGGCGGATGAGATCGTTGCGGATGATGTTGTCGACTCTGGATCGGATGCGTACTTCATCGCTATACGTCCGGCCATTGTGGATGTGCTGGGGGAAACTGCCCTACGACGGTTGATTGAATGGAAACAGGAAGGGACTCCCGACAAGGTCACCGGGACAGAGATCGTGGAGGACACCGAATGATTCAGCTGGAACGGATTCACCTTGTTCAATTCTTCCTGTTCGAGAAAGAAAGCATCCACCTGGGCCGAATCAGTGCGGTATTTGGACCCAATGGTAGCGGCAAGAGCGCGCTCATCGATGCCATCCAGATCGCATTATTCGGCGGCAACAGCCGGTTGTGCGTGTTCAATGCTCAAGCCGATGACAGCAAGAAGACCACCCGAACCATTCGGGACTATTGCTTGGGACAGTTTGGACAGGGACCGGAGCAGCGAGCTCGGGACAACGCCCTGACCTATGTCACCCTAGTCTGGCGCGACACAAAGACTGGCCGACCGACTACGACGGGAGTGTGTCTTCGAGCGTCCAGCGACCGTCCCGGGCACGAGGTCGAAGGACGTTATCTCTTGCGCGACGTCGAGCTCTCTCTCAGTGAGCATATCGAGGTCGTGGAGAACGAAGAGCATCCGCTGGCCTGGCCGACATTTCGCCGGCAACTTGCAGAGAAGTCCAAGATAACAGGGGATGAATACCTCTACCAGGACTCCGAGCGTTATATCCAGGCAGTGATGCTGGCGCTGCGAGGATCATCGGGTCATGCTCCCGATGCCAGTGCCTTCAAAGGAGCCTTTCGCTTCGGCTTGCGCATGCGTTTCGACAAGACTATCGACGAGATTATTCGCACGGAAGTCCTGGAAGCCAATCCGACTAACGTGAACAAGTTCAAGGAGGTTGTTGAGTCGTTCCGGCATCTAGCGGACCTGGTGGCCAGGGTCGAAAAGAAGTTGGCCGAAGGCGAAGCCATCCATACCGAATATTTCAATGCCGACACCGCTGGCCGGCATGCCATGACTTGGCAGGGGCTAAGCGTAGAAGTCGATCATGAAATCGCTGGCGATGAAGTATCGGGTGCCCGTGGTGCGGTCACTCAGGCCGCAGAGGCGTTGACATCATCGAGGAACGACCTTGCAGGGAAGGAAGCCGAACTGAAGTCCGCCGAGACCCAGGCGACTTCCTTCCAGAATCTTCGGGAGCAGCATCCGCAACACGCCGAGCACGGCGCCCTGCAGTCCGCCATGAATGAAAAGAACGCAGCAGCGGAAAAAAAGTCAGGGGATCTGCGCGACAGTCTGGCCTATACCCGGCGTCTGTTGGATCAGGCCACCAAAGTTCCGGAACTCAAGAAAATGGCCAGCCGGATCCAGGAAGGCATGACCGTGCTCGACACACTGGATGTTCGGAAGGTGTCGAGAGGCGACCTCGGACGGACCTTGGAAGCACCCCTGGATGCTGTGGGCGAGGTCATCGATGAGATCAAGTTGGTCTCCAGCAAACTGCAATCGGATATCGAAACGACAGAAGGTCTGATCAAGGATGCCGACACCGCATTGCAGCGAATCGGCGCGGGCAAGCCACCCCTTGATGACGATGTTCAGCGATTGATGACGGAATTCACCGATCACGGACTCAATCCAACACCGGTATGTGACGTCGTGAAGATCATGCAAACGGAGTGGCAGCCCGTCATCGAATCCTATCTGGGCAGGCGTCTGCAGACCCTGCTGGTTCCGGCCAATCAGAAACAGAAGGCCTTTTCGATCTACCGTGCCTTGTCTGGTCGCCAGGCAATCTACAGTGTCAAGGTGGCAGCCGAAAGCACTGGCAAGCTGAATATCTCGCCTCCCAATGGTTCGGTGGCAGAGCTAATCGAGGGCACGCATGACCGCGCCGTCGAATACCTGCAGTCTATTTTTGGCAACATGAAGCGCGCCGAAACCGATAAGGAGGCGGCCAGCGGACGACACACCCTCACAAGAGACGGAATGATTGTGAAGGGGGATGATTTCGAGCGGATCCCGTTGCGGCGTGAACATGAACTCCGCCTGGGCATCGACACCGGCAGCCGGCGACCGCAGATTCTCAAGGAGCTGGAGACGCTAAGCACCCGCCTGATCGACTTGAACAAACACAAGCTGTTGGTCGACGGGATCTTGGAAGGCTTGATGCGGGTCGGGCGTCGGACCGACTCCCTCCCATTCCTGCTCCGGGTATTCGACGAGATGAGTGTCTTGTCGCACGAAGCGGAACACCTATCCGAGCGCATCCATGGCGACGCCGCAAAGGAATACTTGTCATTGGGGAAACAGCAAGAAGAGTGCAGCAATAAAGCCCTCACGATTCAGGCTCTCTGCAATGAAGTGCGCTTGAAAGTGGGGGCCGCAGAAAATCACCTATTGGAATGCCAAAAAACGGCGGAAGTGGCCAACTGGAAATGGAACGAAATCAAGACCCAGCTAATTGAGGCCAAGGCGAACCCACTGTATGACGCCGAGTATGCTCAAGCACAATGGGAGGGAATGATCCGGTTAAAGATCGATTACTTGGCGCGCAAGAACCATTGCGAGGACAAGATGCGCAATGCCATACGCCTTCGAGATCTGGCCATCCAGGCCGCGACACGGCTATTGACGACCTACTCCATCACACATGCGGAACTGCCTCCTGGTGACGAAGACTGGAAGGCCTCGTGGATATGGATTACGGATATGAACATCCGATTGCGAGACACCGAACTTCACGAGCATAGGGAGCAAATGGACGACGCCTATCGTGCTTCTCAGGAGACCTTCAGCAACGACGTAGCCACTGCCTTGAGCGAGCGACTCGATCTGCTCGACAGCACGCTCCATCGTCTGAACGCGGCTCTCAAGTCCTGCCCTCTATTCACCAACAGCGAGCGGTACCAGTTCAGAAAAACCATCCGCCCTCATCTGAAGCCTCTTCTCGACTTTGTCAAAGATGTAGCCACCCACGGGCCGTCCGGCGATCTGTTCGGAAGACCCGGCCAACTACCCGAGCAGTTTCGAGAACTCCTGGATGACAAGGTGGCCTTGGGTGCCGGTGGAGTCAGTAGCCCGCTGGACGATTACCGAGAGTTCTTTGAGTTCGATATCGAAATTCTTCGCGAAGACAAGCTGACCAAACAATTGCAGAGCATCGGCCAGCTCTCCAAGCGCCTCGGTCCGGGATCTGGGGGCGAGCACCGGTCACCGCTCTATGTCATTGCAGGGGCCGCCCTGGCCTCCGCCTACCGGATGGATGCCGGCAACCAAGACGGCATGCGGTTCATCATGCTCGACGAAGCCTTCAACAAGATGGATATGAACAACATCGTCAGCACGATGCAGTATCTGATCGATCTAGGCTTTCAGGTGTTCATGGGTAGTCCGGGCGAAAATGAAGGCATCCTGATGGCGTTCATTGATCGCTATTACGACATTCTCAAGGACCCTGTGCTCAATGCTGTGGCGTTAGAAGGGCACAACGTGGCGACCGACATCAATGAAATGCATCGCGAGGACCTGATCGAGTTCCATCCCGAGCTTCTGGCGACTGAAACGGCTCGGATTCGCGCTACGCCCGTGTTGCAACAATGACGGTTTCGGCAAGAGCATTCCTCGAAGAACTTTTCAGGGCTGCTGACAAAAAGTCGGCCGGCGTCCGGAAGAAGGATGCCGTTCTGACGGAATTTCGGCTGAATGACTACCGTAACCTACCCTCGCTGCAGATCAAGGAAGGTATCGAGCACGAATTCCGAATGGCGCGCGATGCCGGGGCTATTGTCCTGGACTGGGATCGACCAGGAGAAAAAGGCTTCATCCGCCGCATTACCCTTGTGGATGCCGACCGCCTTGCCAATTACCTGGGCATCGAGCGGTCCGTCCATATCGTGGCCCAGGCCCGAGAACGCCTGGTACCGTTCCTGCCACGCTTCCCGATATTGAATGACGTGATCGCGCGCTGGGGAAAATTGAAGAAGGTTCGGATGACGGATGCCACCCAGATCGACGAGTGGCTCGATGCAATTCGGGCCGTAGCGGCTCTGACGGAGCGCTTTACAGGAGAAGACACACCCATTCGAGAGGCTAGCGCCCGTCTGTTCAACGACAGCAAGCGACTGGAAAGACTCACCGGACCGTTGGATGTACTGTTGACCGGCAGCATCGAGATAGAAGCGCGTTTGCCAGCCGAGGTTTGGAAGGAGCTGGGCCTCTTCCGGGAGGAACAGCCGGTCCTGTTAGCCGGAGGGATTGAGCTTGCTCGTTCACGACTGTCCGCCTTAATCGATCAGCCCTATGGTGGCTTCGCTTCTCATGCCGTGTTAGGTGTGAGCGGACATATGCCATCTCGGATCCTGACCATCGAAAATCTAACCACCTTCCATTCCGAGGCTCGTCGGGGGCAGGACACCGATACGCTGCTGATCTACACTGCCGGGATGCCCTCCCCGGCCTGGCGCGCCATGTACCGCCGGATATTGGCGAGTACGCCCGCAACCGCACTGCTTTTCCACTGGGGTGACGTGGACGAAGGCGGATTCAGAATTGCGTCGGTAATCGCCAGCGATGCCCGGTTGGAGCAACGTACCCTCTTGCCGTTCCGTATGGCACCCGAGGACATCCCCATAGATGTACGGCGCACTGCCTCACTGGCGGTGCTGGCACGCATGCGGACGTTTGCCAGCCGAGCTGGATGGCCGGAACTGGGGGATCGAATACAGGAAGCCGGATTCACGGTCGAACAGGAGTCACTTTCGTGAGCGTTCGTCCCAAAACTTGGCACGTCGAAACGCACGGATGCGATGTTTCGATAACAAGTAAGATCTCGCTGCCGCCACAATCTGGTTGCCTGCAGGCTAGCGATGCCGTGAGATCGAGATACATAACGACGGCGATTGAAGCACGTCTGCACAAGTCGGTCTTGGTTTCAACCAGTATCTGGCGGAAGCGCTGAAACAATGGGTGCGAATTTCGCCTATCGAGTCCGAATGGCGCAAGCGAAGTAACTTTCTGATGGCTCATCTGGTGAGCCACCTGCAGATTAGACTTGGTTGGTCACATTCTGGAGCAATGAATCATGCCCGGTGCCTACGCTCATATCACCCTTGTCAATCTTGCCAAGGAACCCCATCGTCTCGAAGCAGGTCCAGGCATGGCGGGAGTCGCCATTTCAGCATTGATGGATTGGTTCAAGTATTGCGAACTTGGCGCGGTAAGCCCCGACTATCCCTATCTCGCTCCGCCACTGACAAACCAGGCGCGCTGGGCGGACCTTATGCATTACGAGCGCACGGGAGACATGATCAAGGTCGGGATTCCTGCCGTTCGTAAGCTCGCGGGCGAGGAGAAACGAAGGGCATTTGCTTGGCTGCTTGGCTACACTGCGCACGTGATCGCGGATGTCACCATCCATCCCGTAGTCGAGCTGAAAGTCGGCCCGTATGCCGAAAACAAGAAAGCCCATCGAATCTGCGAGATGAATCAGGACGCCTATATTTTCCAACGGCTGAAGCTTGGGGATATCGGGTTGTCGGAGCATCTGGACTCTGGAATACGCAAATGCACGTTGCCGGGCAGCAACGACCTGGACCCGACCATTGTCGCAGTCTGGCAAGACATGCTCACCGCATGCCATCCGGACGCCTTTGCCGCAGGAGAAGCGAAAATCAGCTTGTGGCACGCCGGGTTCGGCAACACTGTCGATCTCGCCGAAGAGGGCAACCGTTTGTTCCCCTTGGCGCGACATGTTGCCATCGGCCAAGGACTGACCTACCCCACAGTGAATGAGATCAATCGGGATGCTTACATCAACGATCTGGCCGTCCCTGGAGGCCGCTTGAGCTATGACCAAGTGTTCGACAAGGCGATTCGACACGTTATTGAAGGATGGCATTTGGTTGCCAAGGGGGTCTTCGAGGACGATGCGTTATACCAAACCACCTTTGCCCAGTGGAATCTCGATACCGGCACGGATCCGACCGGCCGCGTCGTACTTTGGAGCTGACTCCATGAGAGCACATTTGTTTGCGCTGATCGGCCTGACCTGCCTGACCGCCTGCTCGTCGTTGGCCACCGCTCAAGCAGTGACCGAGGAGGAGATGTTGGTCAAGGCATCAGCGTTGACCAAGGTCGCCGCGGCGGCAGAATCGGCTGCTCGCTACAAAGATCCATCTCCAGACTTTTCGGAACGTGATTTCCTGGAGTTCTCGACCCAGCACGATCCCTCCTTGTTGGAGCCCTTCACCGGCTTCACGCTTCGTGCGTTATGGCGGGATCGCCGCGGTGTCGTGCTGGTCTGTAGCGCCGATGGCACGATCCGGCTTCTTGAGGACGCCGGATGCACGGCCGAATTGGACAAGCATCATTGGCGCGAGCCGGAATCGCCGTGTGAGTTTTCGATAGACGTCGCCGGAATATGTCCGTAACTCGACACCCCTGAAGCAGGAAGTCAGGGTGGCGAAACCCGCGTTGTGCTCCCACTCGTTGCCCAATGAAGGAAACGCAACCGTACGTTCATGTGCTGTATGATATACGGATATTGCATGCTGATTCCTTAACCGAGGTAGCGAGACTATCGTTTTTGCGTATCAATTCATGTTCATAGGGGTAGCGACTTGGCGGATTACTTTGAAGTCGACTTATTAGGCGTTGAAACCGCGAAAAGTGGCGATGCGATCACACTTCGCTATTCGGTCGATGGAAGCATGGCCGTCCACGTAGTGGACGGTGGTTACGTCGATACCGGTGATCAAGTAATTGAGCATTTGAAGAAATATTACGGCACAACCGTGATTGATAACATCGTACTCACGCATCCGGATCGAGATCATGCAAACGGCTTGCGAAAAGTCCTCGAGGTTTGCACCGTCAGAAATCTTTGGATCAACAGACCGTGGATTTACGCCGAAGAGTTGCTGCCCCGTTTCACGAACTACAATTCCGTAGAAGCACTCCGTCGCAAGTTGCGTTCAATCTATGATGCGACGGCCATACTTGAGGATATCGCTAACGAAAAAGGCATCCCCATTCACGCACCATTGCAAGGCGAAGCGATCGGTGCCTTCATTGTCTTATCTCCCTCACGTAGCCGCTATCTAGATTTGATAGTTGAATCTGGGAAAACGCCAGAGGCCGAGAAGGATGAAGCCCGTGGCGCTACCCTCGCAGGCATCTTCAAGGAAGCTGTTAAGGCCGCGACCTCCTACATTAAGTCGCTTTGGGGTGAAGAGTATTTCCCGCCTGAACCTACGAGCCGCGAGAACGAAATGAGCGTTATACAGATCGCACGCCTGAATGGTAAGCGCATTCTTCTCACAGGTGACGCCGGACGGGAGGCTTTGCAGGAAGCTATCGACTATGCGCCGTATGTTGGTCTTACCCTTCCGGGCATCGATTATTTCCAAGTGCCACATCACGGTGGTCGTCACAACGTTTCGACTGAAATACTAGACAAGCTTCTCGGAGAGCGTTTAGCTGACAAGTCTGACAAATACAGATGGTATGGCGTCTGTAGTTCGGCGAAAGCCGATGAGGACCACCCGCGCAAATCGGTAATTCGGGCTGTCCTTCATCGCGGCGGGCACTGGTCCGCAACTGAGAGCAAGAACATCGGCTTCGCGGTGGAGGGTGTAAGAATTTTTGTGTAAACGGTCAACAGGCAGGAAACTGCCGCATTGCCAGGAGCGATGATGACCGTAGTGAAGAAAGATGTACCCAAGGAGTTGCTGGACAGCCTATTGGCTGATTACCGAAAGCCGGAAGACCTGATTGGCGAGAACGGGTTGCTCAAGCAACTCACCAAGCTGCTGGTGGAGAAGGCGCTGGAAGCCGAAATGGCCGATCACCTCGGCCACGGCAAGAACGAACCCGTCGAGAACGCCGCCGGCAACACCCGCAACGGCAAGAGCCGTAAGACGCTGAAGGGCGAGTTCGGCGAACTGCCCATAGAGATACCTCGGGATCGGCATGGCACCTTCGAG
The DNA here is from genome assembly GCA_022842325.1 of Sulfuritalea sp. GTDB lineage: Bacteria > Pseudomonadota > Gammaproteobacteria > Burkholderiales > Rhodocyclaceae > Sulfuritalea. Next base: position 21,512 of record JALHPU010000047.1, read on the forward strand.
CCGCAGCTGATTCCGAAGCACCAGACCCGTTGGACCGGCTTTGACGACAAGATCCTGTCGCTCTACGCCCGCGGCATGACCGTGCGGGAAATCCAGAGCCATCTGGAAGAAATGTACGGCACGGAAGTCTCGCCGACGCTGATTTCGTCTGTGACCGATGCCGTCATGGACGAAGTGAAGGCATGGCAGGCCCGCCCCCTGGATGCGCTTTACCCCATCGTCTATCTCGACTGCATCCATGTCAAAGTCAGGGATGGCAGTGTCCGGGTTAAGGCGGTCTATCTGGCGATCGGCATCAACCTGGCCGGCGAGAAGGAAGTGCTGGGCCTGTGGATCGCCCAGACCGAAGGCGCCAAGTTCTGGTTGCAGGTCGTCACCGAATTGAAGAACCGTGGCGTGCAGGACATCTTCATCGCCTGCGTCGATGGGTTGAAAGGATTCCCCGAAGCCATCGAGGCCGTCTATCCCCATGCGGCGGTTCAACTGTGCATCGTCCATCTGGTCAGGAACAGCCTGAACTACGTGTCGTGGAAGATGCGCGCCGAGGTGGCGGCGGACCTGAGGCGGATTTATACCTGTGCCACGGCCGACGAGGCGGAGCAGCGCCTGGGCGAGTTCGAGGACAAATGGGATGATGCCTATTTGCCGATCAGCCAGTCTTGGCGCCGCAACTGGCCGCGCATCATTCCGTTCTTCGACTATCCGCCGGAGATCCGCAAGGTGATCTACACGACCAATGCCATCGAGTCGGTGAATATGAGCTTGCGCAAGATCACCAAGAATCGCGGTTCGTTTCCGAACGATGACGCGCTACTCAAACTCTTCTACTTGGCGCTCAGGAATATCAGCAGGAAATGGACCATGCCGATTCGCGACTGGAAAGCGGCGCTCACTCGCTTTACTATCCAGTTTCAAGACCGGATGATGCAGCACTAATCCCAAACCCGTTTACACAAAATTCCGGACACCCTCTCGCGGTGGGCATTAAACGTGACGGTTGGGATCCGATCCCTCAGGCTCCGTACCCTGAAGAGCAGGAAAACTGACCTTGGCGAAAGATGAGAGTGATAAGGGCTCTGGTTCGGTTTTAGTGTTTCCGGCACTGGTCATTCCAAAAATAGTCGGCGCTGGCGGGACGGCAATTCAGGCTGCCTTGGAAAGGCTCAAATCAAAGAAGATACCTACCAAAGGGTCCGACGCTGTCGCGATTAGTGCGTAAAAAGGAGGGGGTATGCAGTGGGCAGCTGTATTCGAGAAGCTCTTAGATCCATACGACGTCAAGGCGCGCCTGTTCCCGGGTTTGCTTGTGCTTTTGCCAGCCATTGCTTTCCTCGCGCTTCTCTATGGCGCCTCAAATCCAGTTCTGGCCACCCTAACGTCTATCTTGGCAACCTGTGGGGGTCCCTATTTTCTGGCAAGTTTCGTCCGTACTTGGGGCCAACGAGCCCAGGAGTACCTCTACAAAAAGTGGGGGGCGCAACCCACAACCATATTGCTGCGGCATCATGATAAACGTCTCGCGACCCAGACAAAACTTCGGTATCAAAAGCTCGCGACAACTAAGCTAGGCATCACGATGCCGTCACCGGATGAAGAGGCCGCCGCCCCGGCGGATGCCGACAACGCCTACGCTGCCGCAGCCGACGCTTTGCGCCCTTTGACGGCAGACAAGAAGAAGTACCCGTTTGTCTTCAAAGAGCTGGTTGCATACGGCTTCAACCGCAACGCTTATGGAACACGTTGGGTCGGAGCTGGGATCGCGATGCTCGTCATGGCAGCAACACTTGCCCACGCGGGTGTCTTGCGAACGACTGAACCCCTGTTCCAAACCCAGAACTTGTGGTCCATGGATTTTCCGCATGCGCTTACACTCGCCATCAGCGTCGTGCTGCTGCTCATGTGGGTCTTCCACTTCACGCCAAAGACAGTTGAACATGCAGGCTTCAGCTACGCCTTTCGACTGTGGGAGTCTCTTGAGACGGTCGGAAAGAAGTCATCACCGAGGAAGTCCACGAATGCAGGACAATCGACCGGCTCTTAGGTACGGCTGAAGATGCGATATAGGAAGGTGCAGCATAGACGCGTCACCCCCTTCGCACACGGAGTGGAGAAAGTGCTGGGAACGAAGCCATGAGCCTGGAGTTGCATGACGGTTTGCTGCAGATATTCAACGTAGACCACGGGCAATGTGCACTTCTAACGATGCCTGGACCTGGTGGCTTTCATCGTGTGCTTATTGATTGCGGACATTCGGTCGACTTGAATGGATCGCCGTGGTATCCCGGCGCGCATCTAGCTAGCATGGGGGTGCCATCTATCGATATGCTGATATGTACAAACTACGACGAGGATCACGTCTCAGGCTATCCTGACCTGATGCGACGCCGCATTTCTGTCGGCTGCATTTTGGGTAATCCCACCGTTAGTGCAGAAGACATAGTGCATCTCAAAACCGAGGACGGGATGGGGGTCGGTATTGAGGCGGTCGCCTCGACCCTCGCCGCCCGTAGGCGCATCGGTTGGGCGCAAACGCCGCCTTTGATTCCGGGCGTAAGTCTTATTTGGTCATGGAACCTCTATCCGTTCTTCGATGACGAGAACAATCTAAGCCTAGTTGCGACGCTGGATATTCGTGGGTTTCGATTTATGTTTCCAGGCGACATGGAGCGCCGCGGGTGGAATCACCTCCTGGCAACGTGCCCGCAGTTCAGACAAACCGTCGCGGGCGTGAAAGTGCTCATAGCATCACATCATGGCCGCACGAATGGAATCTGCGAAGATATTTTCGACGTATACGGCTGTTGGCCAAAGCTTGTAGTGATCAGCGACGACTACAAGCAATACAACACCCAGGAGACGACGAACTACTACGCAAGCAAGGCGCAAGGCATAAAGGGCTATCGAGGCCGCCCTGGCACGCGTTACGTGCTCACGACCCGTAGCGATGGAGAGATTCGATTTTCCTTTCGAAATGGCAGGTGCGATGTCTACTGAGTTTGTAGATTGATGAGCGAGAGAACGCACCCTCATCCTCGCGCCCCATGACTGTCTTCATCGGGAATTCACGCCCTCCCGCATCTCCTTACCCGCCTTGAAATACGGAACGTACTTTCCCGGAACCTGAACCGATTCACCCGACTTCGGATTGCGCCCCACCCGTGGTTGCCGGTAGCTCAGGCTGAAGCTGCCGAAACCGCGGATCTCAATGCGGCTGTCGGCCACCAGACTGCTGGTAATGGCCTCAATAATCACGTCGGCCACGGACTTGGCATCGTCATGAGTAAGCGTTGGAACGCGGGAATGCAGTCGGTAAACGAGTTCGGATCGGGTCATGAGTTGAGTAACAGTCAGGCTAGTTGGCTTACCGCCAATCCGTTCGCCATCGCGTTCTTCGCTAGCGCCTCGTCGGCCGTCGCAATCCCGCTGGCGCCTGCTTCCAACGCCATCGCCAGGTGCAAGGCATCACCGGAGCGCAAGCCGCTTGCCGCATGCCGCGCCATCCCGGCAGCCTCTGCAAACGATTTTCGACTCACCGGCAACAAACGCAATCCAGACTTGCAGAAAGCGTCAAAGTCCTTCCATGCCGCCTGCGCCTGCCTGGCACTGATCTCCCCTTTGCGAACCTTGATGGACAAAGCGCTCGAAAACTCCGTCACTATCCAATCAGACGATACCAAGGGTTCCGTGCAAGACTCAAACCAGGCTTCGATTGCGGGACTCGCCGGTTCCGGGACGAACATTGGAACCGCGGCGCTGGTGTCCAGGTAGATCATCAATAACGATCCTCCTGGCGCATGATCTGAACGGTCGTCGACGTCATCGGCATGGTTGCCCGCAACTTGCGCAGGCGCTTGATGAATGCCGCCTTGTCGAACGGCTGCGCCGGTGTCAGCTTGATCTCGCCGACCGGCGTCACTTCCGCCTCAACGGTATCGCCCTCTCGCAGCCCGGCAGCGCGCGTGCATTCCACCGGCAGACGAACTGCCAGACTATTGCCCCATTTCGCCAGTTGAAGCCTCATAACTACCTCCATTGTCGATACGTGTAGATACACCGTAGCACAATGACCGCCATTCACCAAATAACGTTACCTTTTTACCGACATCTGGGCAGTAATGTGCATCGATACAGGGAAATTCGAATACCCCGTACTCGCCACCGTCACCGCGCTTGGTATCGACAATCATCTTCAATTCGCCGCCCTCGTCGGTATGGCATTGCAGGAGCGACGGGGGCACGATCAGATCCCGCTTCGTCGCGAGTTGGCGCTCGAGTTCCAGCGCCAGACTCACCATGGAACATCCGCATTTCATATCGATTACTCCAAAAGAAAAGCGGGGACGGCAGACCCCAAGCGGGGGCTGCAACATCCCCGCTGGGGTCACTCGACACTTCTTAAGGACCGGCTGCTATCGCAAGAGCGTGTCATGGATGAATAGCGCTTGACTTTTCCGTTACCAAGCCGACAATGACATATATGTCAACACTTCAAAAGAAGTAGCCAGAATGTCCGAGGAAATGCGAACAGAAGACATCTACCCGCCCCAGGAAGCGGTGCTGGTCAGATTGCAGTCGATGAACGACCCGCAGTTGTCCGTGGCCAAGCTATGCGGAGGGACTGCCCTTTCCCGTTGCTGGCTCAGCCACCGTGTTTCATTCGACCTCGACTTCTTCCTGCCGAAGGGTTTCAAGGCAGGGGAACTGGCAGTAGCCATGAAAAAGGCAGGCATCGACTTTCGAACAAAAGACATCGTGGACGACCTGAAGAAGGCGAACCAACTCCACGGCTACGTTTCACACGAGGGAAGACTTCTCAAAGTGTCGTTTGTGGAAGATGCCTATTTCACGTTGTTCCCTGCTGTCGAGAAATCTTTCGGGGATGGGTTGGTTCGAACGGAAGAGATCCCCGGTCTGTATCACAGGAAACTCAGGACGGTCGCCGGACATGGTTCAGAGGGAGATTCGTTTGAAGGCGGTCGGCAGACGGCGCGCGATCTCTTTGACCTCTACGTCCTCTCCCAAGCCTTCAAGCCCCTGGCGGAGTTCATCGAGTCTCTACCGTATGCCTTTCCCTCGGCGGCCTTCAGCAACGGGCTTGCCAGCATGCCTTGGTACGATCTTGCAGACGAACTTGGGGAGATCATTTGCGCTGATGAATGGGCGAGCGCCAGGGATATTGCCTTCTTGCAGAGCGCTCTCTATGAGCAAATCGGAGCTGTCCTCGTCGAGAATGAGTGGGCAGAAGAATCCAGGCCCGCGCCGGGCACAACGCCGAAAAAATCCCGACCCGGAAAGAAGCAGGTTAAGTCCAGTGAGCGTCGATAGCTGGGAAACGCTCAGCAAGAAGGTTTATTGGGACCGGGATGTTCCTCTGGAACGTTGGCGGGAAAGAATTTCCGTCGGACACCGCTCCTATCTTCCTGATGCCGTCTCGACCATGACTCCGGCCGAGTTCGTCCGGTTTTATGGCCTCTCGAAATTCAAGCGCGACTGGCCGGCCCTGCGGGCGAAACTCCCGAAAGAAACCGTCAGATACGCTGCGATTTTCGATCTCGCGTGGAGCCAGGCCGTCGGCGGAAGTTGGAACCTTCGACCGACGGAGGATTTTTTCTCCATGCCGGAAAGGCGCCGGGATTTTCTCACCCAGGTGGCGCGCGTGCCAGGAATGAGTATCTACGAGGTCGCTAAATCCCTTGGGCTTCAATATCGCAGAGCCCACGATCACGCGGCCAATCTGCTCAGGGACGGCAAAATACGGGCCGTCGAGACGATCGAACGCGGACACCGGAAGATGAAGCTGTTCCCGACTTACGCCCCGCAGGAAGTGCCCCTGGGGGACGGCACGACATCACCTGTCAATTCCTCCCGCAAAGTATCTCCCGACCTCATTGTTGCCGCATGAAGATTTATCTCGCTGGCCCCGACGTTTTCAGACCGGATGTCTCCACCTGGGCAGAATCAGTCCGCGAATTGTGCCTGCGATATGGCTTTGAGCCCCTCCTCCCCGTTGATCACTGCGAAACGGCACCGGAGAAGATTTTTCAGGCAAACATTGCCCTGATCCGAAAGGCGCAGATCGTCGTAGCCAACCTGGATCCATTTCGCGGCCCCGAGCCGGATTCAGGCGCCGCCTTCGAACTTGGATATGCCCTGGCATTGGGCAAGAAGATCTGCGGCTATGTGAAACGACTCGATACGCTCGCGAAGCGCGTCGAATTGGCCGAGAAGCAGTGCGATCCCCCTCCTCCCTGCGGCGACAAGATCTTTGACCTTCAGGGCATGCTGATCGAGAACTTTGGCCTCCCCTGTAATTTGATGCTTGCCATACCCGCCCACATCGTGGAAGGCGGTCTGGAAGCCTGCCTCCAGTCGATTCGGGCGCGGCCCCCTGCTCCGACATGAACCCGCGCTTTCTCCCGGCCGTCAGTGAACCGATCTACCTTGTGATTTCGCGAGAGCAGATCAATGAATGCGACATTTCCGGGCCACTGAGAGTCTTGCGCCAATTGCAGGGCAATCCTGAAAAGGCCGTAGCTGCCTGCGGTCGAATCAGTCTCGTCATCGATGGCTACAACAAGGATCCGCGCGAGCTCTTCGAGATTCCTGAAGTCCGGCGATTCATCAAGGAACTGGACGCGATATGGCCGTACTGGTTCTTCTTCCTGTCGCAGGCCGACGACTCGATCAAGGTCATCGAAAGCTGCCTGTGCGACAGCATCGAGGTGGTACCTGGCGTGACATCGATCGATTCCGGGCAACT
>JALHPU010000048.1 GCA_022842325.1 Sulfuritalea sp.
GCGAACGGCTCGCCAGGCAGGGCGCCGCAGCGCTCTCGGATGCGGAACTGCTGGCGATCTTCCTGCGCGTTGGCCTGCCGGGGAAGAGCGCCGTGGATCTTGCGCGCGAACTGCTCGACAGCTTCCATGGCGATCTGGCCGACTTGGCGGCGGCAGGAATCGGGGAACTCGCCCGCGTGCGCGGCATCGGCCCGGCGAAGGCCGCGCAACTCGCTGCCGCACTGGAACTGGCACGTCGGGCGCTTGCCTCGCCGATGAAGCGGAAGGATGCACTAGCCTCCCCCGAGGCAGTGCGGGACTGGCTGAAGCTTGCCCTGGGGCAAACGCCGCACGAAGTTTTCATGGCGCTGTGGCTGGATGCACAGAACCGGCTTATCGCCAGCGAAGAATTGTTTCGCGGCACCCTCACCCAAACCAGCGTTTATCCTCGGGAAGTCGTCAAACGGGCGCTCGAACACAATGCCGGCGCGGTGATCCTCGCCCACAACCACCCCTCGGGCCTTGCCGAGCCATCGCGCGCAGATGAAGTGCTCACTTCCTCGCTGAAACAGGCTCTGGCGTTGGTCGACGTCAAGCTGCTGGATCATTTCATCGTCGCCGGCAACGGTCGGCCGCTGTCCTTTGCCGAACGCGGCTTACTCTAAAAAGATCTGTGTTTTCCCGGAATTCTTTGTTAAACTAGCGAGCTTTGCAAAATCTGCATTCAGGAGCATCACATGTCTCGCGTTTGTCAAGTGACGGGCAAGGCCCCGATGGTCGGAAACAACGTTTCCCACGCCAACAACAAGACCAAGCGTCGCTTTCTGCCGAATCTGCACAGCCGCCGCTTCTGGATCGAATCCGAGAACCGCTGGGTCAGCCTGCGCGTTTCCAACGCCGGCCTGCGCACCATCGACAAGAAGGGTATCGACGTTGTCCTCGCCGAGCTGCGTGAGCGCGGCGAGCGCGTTTAATCAGGAGACAGGATCATGGCCAAGGGCGGACGCGAAAAGATCAAACTGGAATCCACCGCAGGTACGGGGCATTTCTACACCACCACCAAGAACAAGAAGACCACACCGGGAAAGCTGGAGTTCCTCAAGTACGACCCGAAAGCGCGAAAGCATGTCGCCTACAAGGAAGTCAAGCTGAAGTAGATTCCGGACACCCAAAGAAGAGACCCGCTGCGGCGGGTCTTTTCTTTTGTGGCCGCGAATCCGTTAGCGCTTCATCCCCTGCCCGGCAAGGCGGAAGTCGATCCGGTTGGTTTCCATGTCGGCCCTGACCAGCTGTACCTGCACGCGGTCCGCCAGGCGAAAGCGCTTTCCGCTGCGCTCGCCGACCATGGCATGGGCCGTCACGTCGAAATGGAAATAGTCCTGCCCCAGTTCGGAAACGTGAACCAGACCTTCAACAAACACGCCGTCGAGAGCAACGAAGATGCCGAAGGGCACCACCGAGGAGATGCTGCCCTCGAAGGTTTCACCGACACGATCCTTCATGTAGAAGCACTTGAGCCAGTCCTCGACGTCGCGCGTCGCCTCGTCGGCACGGCGTTCGGTCATCGAACAGTGCAGGCCGATTTCCTCCCACGCATTTTCCCCACCGGCGGGCTCGTAGCGCCGTGCCGCCAGCGCCGACTTTATCGCCCGATGCACCAGCAGATCGGGATAGCGGCGAATCGGCGAAGTGAAATGGGTGTAGCTCTCGTAGGCCAGGCCAAAGTGCCCGACGTTGTCCGGACTGTAGATCGCCTGGCGCAGTGAGCGAAGCATCACCGTCTGCAGCAGCTGCCTGTCGGGGCGCTGGCCGATCTGCTCCAGCAGGCGCGCATAGTCCTTCGCCTTGGGCGCATCTCCACCGCCCAACTGGAAGCCGAAGGTGCCGAGGAAATCACGCAGCTTGCGCAGGCGCTCCGGTGTCGGACCTTCATGCACACGGTAAAGCACCGGATGCTCGCGCTCGCGCAGGAACTCGGAAGCGCAGACATTGGCCGCCAGCATGCATTCCTCGATCAGGCGGTGGGCATCGTTGCGCTCGTAGGGCTCGATGCGCTCGATCTTGCCGTGGTCATCAAAGACCATCCGCGTCTCTACGGTCTCGAAGTCGATCGCACCGCGGTTCGCGCGCTCCCTGGCCATCTGCCGGTACAGCTCGTCCAGGGCTTCCAGGTGCGGCAGCAAGGGCCCCAGGCGGGTTCGCGCGGCCGCATCCTTATCGTAGAGCGCCGCGGCGACCTCGGTGTAGGTCAACCGCGCCTGCGAAAACATAACGGCGGGATAAAAGCGGAATCGACGGATCGCGCCGTTGCCGGCAATTTCCATGTCGCAGACCATGCACAGGCGCTCGACCTGCGGATTCAGCGAGCATAGGCCATTCGACAATTTCTCCGGCAGCATGGGGATCACTCGCCGCGGAAAGTACACCGAGTTGCCGCGCTCAAAGGATTCCTTGTCGAGCGCGCTGCCGACCGTGACATAGTGCGAAACATCGGCAATCGCGACCACCAGGCGGTAGCCCTTGCCGCGTCGCTCGCAATACACCGCATCGTCGAAGTCCCTGGCGGTCTCGCTGTCGATGGTCACCAGGGGAAGATTGGTGATGTCCTCCCTGTCCTTCCAGTCCGATTTGCGCACCGCATCGGGCAATTTTTTCGTCTGCGCCAGAGCCTCCGCCGAGAACTCGTGCGGCATATCGTGCTTGCGCAGCGCGATCTCGATTTCCATGCCCGGATCGGCATAGTTGCCGAGCACTTCAACCAGACGCCCGATAGGCTGGGAATGCTTGCTTGGCTGCTCGATGAGTTCCACCGTCACCACCTGCCCCGACTGGGCCTTCAGCACCTTCTTGGCTCCTTTTTCCGGTGGTGCGAGCAGGATATCCTGGCTGATGCGCTTGTCCTCGGCGATGACGAAGCGCACACCGTGCTCCTCGATCACGCGTCCGACAACGAGGCGGTTGGCCCGCTCGGTGACTTCCACGATCTTGCCCTCGGGGCGGCCCTTTCGATCCACACCGATCACCCGCGCGATGGCCTTGTCGCCGTGCAGGACCTTGTCCATCTCCTTCGCCGCGAGGAACAGGTCGGCACCGCCCTCCTCCGGCACCAGGAAGCCGAATCCGTCGGGATGGCCGACGATGCGTCCGCGCACCAGGTCTGCCTTGTTCGGGATCAACCAGTCGCCGCGCCGGTTCTGCATCAACTGCGCATCGCGCGCCATCGCCCCCAGACGCCGCTGGAAGGCATCCAACTCGTACGCCTGCACATCAAGCAGTCGCGCCAGCGCGTCAAATTCAAGCGGCGCCCCCTGAGCGACGAGCACCTGCAGGATGTATTCACGGCTGGGCAGGGGATGCTCGTACTTGGCCTTCTCGCGCTCGAACTCTGGATCCGAGCGGCGAATTTTGGAGAGAGTGCGGATGCTGGTCTTCTTGTTTGACAATTCGGGTTTTTCCTTTAGAATTCGCGCCTCGTTTCGCGCCTGCCCAGGTGGCGGAATTGGTAGACGCACTAGTTTCAGGTACTAGCGCTGCGAGGCGTGGGGGTTCGAGTCCCTTCCTGGGCACCAAGCATGGTACGCGAAAAAAGAAATGAGCAAAGGCCGCCAGGATGTTTCTAGCGGCCTTTTCTTTTATGTCTCCGCTGGAAGCGGGGACGGTATCCCCTGGTGGGATATGTCCCCGTCTCTCTGGGTAGGGGCGGTATCCCAGAGTTGTGGCGATTCTATTACTCGAAGGGATGCCGCAACACAATGGTTTCTTCGCGATCCGGGCCGGTCGAAATCATGTCCACCGGCACATCGCACAGCTCTTCCATGCGCTTGATGTAGGAACGGGCCTCGCCCGGCAAGCCGTCCAGCGTCTTGACGCCGACGGTACTGCCCTTCCAGCCGGGCAGCGACTCGTAGATCGGTTCGCAACAGGCGAGGTCGTCGGCGCCCACCGGCAGGATGTCTGAAATACCGCCGTTGATGCGATAGCCGGTGCAGATCTTGAGTTCCTCGACGCCATCCAGCACGTCGAGCTTGGTGATACACAGGCCCGAGACACCGTTGATCTGTATGGCGCGCTTCAAGGCTGCGGCATCAAACCAGCCGCAGCGCCGCGCGCGTCCGGTCGTGGCGCCGAATTCGTGACCCTTGGTGGCCATGTGCTTGCCCACCGGATCCTGCTTGTCCAGCGCGTCATACAACTCGGTGGGGAATGGGCCGCCGCCCACCCGCGTGGTGTAGGCCTTGGTGATGCCCAGGATGTAATGCAGCATGCCGGGGCCGACCCCGGCGCCCGCCGCTGCCGCACCGGCAACGCAGTTGGAAGAGGTGACGAAGGGATAGGTGCCATGGTCGATGTCGAGCAAGGTGCCCTGGGCGCCCTCGAACAGCAGATTGGCCCCGCCCTTGTGGGCGTCATAGAGTGCCCGCGGCACATCGGCAATCATCCTGGTCAGGCGCGGCGCGATGGCCATGGCGCCGTCGTAGACCTGCTGGAAATCCACGGGCTGGGCACCATGGAAATTCTTCAGGACGAAGTTGTGATACTCGAGAATCTCGCCCAGGCGCTCGGCGAAGCGCTTCGGCTTGGTCAGGTCCTGCAGGCGCAGCCCGCGACGCGCGACCTTGTCCTCGTAGGCGGGGCCGATGCCGCGCCCGGTGGTACCGATCTTGTTGCTGCCGCGGGCCACTTCACGCGCGACGTCCATCGCCTGATGGTAAGGCAGGATCAGGGGACAGGCTTCGGATATCTTCAGCCGCGCCTCGGCATCGATGCCGGCCTCCGTCAGTTCGTCTAGCTCCTTGATCAGGGCCTCGGGCGACAGGACGACGCCGTTGCCGATGTAGCAGGTGACGCCGGCACGCAGGATGCCGGACGGCACCAGATGCAGCACCGTCTTCTTGCCGCCGATAACGAGCGTATGCCCGGCATTGTGTCCGCCCTGAAAGCGCACCACGCCTTGCGAATGATCCGTCAGCCAATCGACGATCTTGCCCTTGCCTTCGTCGCCCCACTGGGTGCCGACGACCACGACGTTCTTTGCCATTTCAGTCTTCCTTCAGGGATTCAATAATCCAGTCATCACCGCTGCGTACCAGAATCCGGTCGCAGCCGGCTTCGCGCCAGGTGCCTTCATGCCCCGGCAGGGCCAGCACCACGCGCTCGCCCTGCGCGCGCAGGCGCAGTGCCTCGGCGTGCAGCGCATCATCTTCGGGCCATGGAGCGAGAATCGCACCGCGTGCCGCGCCATCCGGCAACGACAGCCGCGCCAGTTCGCGCAAGTCCATGGAAAAACCGGTCGCTGCACGGGCCCGCCCGTAGGTCCGGCCGAAATCGTCATAACGACCGCCCAAGGCCACGGCCCCTGCGCTGCCGGCACAATAGGCGGCAAATACCACACCGCTGTGGTAGTGGTAGCCGCGCAAATCGGCCAGGTCGAAGCTCAGCGGCAAGTCGGACAGCGCCTCGGCAATGCGGTGCAAGTCGGAGAGCGCGACCGCGATCTCCGGCAATGCCGGCAACACCTGCGCCGCGCGCGCCAGCACGCGCCGGTCGCCGTAAAGCTCGGGCAGGGCCAGCAGTGCCGAGCGTACCGGCTCGGGGACTCTGGCCACCAGTTCGCGCACGGTCGGCACGTCCTTGCCCTGCAGGGCGTCGAACAATTCCTCCTCGGCCCCCGCCGCCAAGCCGGCCTTCTGCGCGAGGGCGCGAAATACCGCGACATGGCCCAGGTCGAAGCGCGATGTGGCGATGTTGCTTGAATTCAGTGCTGCGGCAAGCAGGCGAATCACCTCGATGTCCGCCTCCAGGCCCGCATGGCCATAGAGCTCGGCGCCAATCTGCAGGGGCTCGCGTGTCGCATTGAAACCGGCCGGCAAGGTATGCAGCGTGCTGCCGCAATAGCAAAGGCGCGCCACGCCCTTGCGGTTCAGCAGATGGGCATCGATGCGGGCGACTTGCGGCGTGATGTCGGCGCGTACACCCATGCTGCGCCCGGAAAGCTGGTCCACCAGCTTGAAAGTACGCAAATCGAGATCATGACTGCTGCCGGTGAGCAGGGACTCCACATACTCCAGCAGCGGAGGAATGACGAAATCGTAGCCATGCCGGGAAAACTCGTCGAGCAGACTGCGCCGTAGAAATTCTATGCGCGTCGCGTCGCGCGGGAGAACGTCCTCGATCGCTTCGGGCAGGAGCCAGCGCTGATTGGCCATGACGTTCAGCGGAACACGGTCAGCAGGACAACGCCGACCAGCATCGAGGACAGACCGATGAAGCGGATCTGACCGTCGCTCAGTTCGGTCACGCGGCGAAAGGTCTCGCGCCATATGCGCGGCGCAAGAAATGGCATCAAGCCTTCAATGACCAGCATCAGAGCGAAGGCCAGCAGCAGGGTAGTCACCATCTCTAACTGGTAGCGACCCGATTCACTTTCCCTTGCCGCTGTTCTTCAAGTACTTGAAGAATTCGGAATTGGGTTCAATGACCATGAGGTCGCTCTTGTTCTTGAAGCTGCCGCGATAGGCCTCGAGGCTGCGATAGAAGGCGTAGAACTCCGGGTTCTCGCCGAATGCGCGCCCGTAGATCGCAGCACCCTTGGCATCGCCCTCGCCCTTGATCTTCTGCGCATCGCGATAGGCCTCGGCCAGAATCACCTCGCGCTGACGGTCGGCATTGGCCCTGATCTTTTCGGCTTCCGCGGCACCCTCGGCGCGCAGCTCGCTGGCCACGCGCTTGCGCTCGGTTTCCATGCGTCGATAGACCGACTCGGATACCTCAGGCGGCAGATCGACGCGCTTCAGGCGCACGTCGACAATTTCGACGCCGATCGCCCGCATGTCCGCATCGGCCTTTTTCTTCACCACGACCATGATGTCATCACGCGCACCGGAGACCACGTCATGCACCGTGCGCCGGCCGAACTCTTCGCGCAACCCGGCATTGACCGTCTGCGAAAGACGCGTCCGGGCCAGGGTTTCATCGCCACCGACCGAAATGTAATACTGCCTGACGTCGTGGATGCGCCATTTGACGAAGGAATCCACCAGTACCGGCTTCTTCTCCGCGGTCAGGAAGCGCTCCGGCTCGGGGGTATCCATGGTCAGAATGCGTTTGTCGAATATGCGAACGTTCTGGATCAACGGCCATTTGAACGACAGGCCGGGCTCGGAAACGACTTCCTTGATCTCGCCGAGCTGGAAAATGATCGCGAACTGACGCTGATCCACGGTAAAGATCGTCATCGCGAACAGCGCCAGGAGGCCGAAGACGAATGAGGCAATGAAAGACATATGGCGCTGCATCATCGTTCTCCCCGCTCGCGCGAACCCAGGTTGCCGCGCGCGCGCGCATCACCCGGTGCCGAACGCTCTGTCTGTGGCGGCGCATCCAGCGTAGCGGCCGCAGATCCGGATACCGGGCTACGCGGCACCAGCGCCGCTTCCGCTGCCACCGGTGCGGCCGTTGGGGCCCCGGCTGCCTGCATCAGCTTGTCGAGCGGCAGGTAGAGCAGGTTGCCCGATCCCTTGGCGTCGAGCATCACCTTGCTGGTGTTGGCATACACCTGTTGTACGGTTTCGAGATACATGCGGCTACGCGTCACTTCGGGCGCCTTGCTGTATTCGGTAAGAATCTGCTTGAAGCGCGAAGCGTCACCCTCGGCGGTGACGATGATGCGCTGCCGATAGCCGGTGGCCTCCTCCATCAGACGCGAGGCCGCGCCGCGCGCCCGCGGGATCACGTCGTTGGCGTAGGCCTGGCCTTCGTTCTTCTGCCGCTCGCGGTCCTGCCCGGCCTTGACGGCATCGTCGAAGGCGGCTTGCACCTGTTCCGGCGGCTGGGTGCTCTGCATGTTGACCGAGCGCACCTGAATCCCCGTGTCGTAGCGATCGAGGATTTCCTGGATCAGCTTCTGCGTGTTCGCGGCGATCTGGTCGCGTCCCTCGTAGAGCACGAAGTCCATCTTGTTCTTGCCCACTACCTCGCGAATCGCCGTTTCCGCCGCCTGCATGACCGTATCATCGGGATGACGGTTGTTGAACAGATAGGCCTTGGGGTCCCGCAGCAGATACTGCACCGCGAACTGCACCATGACGATGTTCTCGTCATCGGTCAGCATCAGCGCTTCTTTCAGAACCTTGTTCTTGTCCGCGCCGCGGTAGCCGACTTCGACCGTGCGCACCCCCGTCAGATTGACGATCTCGTGGGTCTGGACCGGCCACGGCAGACGCCAGCGCAATCCGGGCTCGGTAGTTTCCTTGAAGCGGCCAAACTGCAGCACTACGCCGCGCTGCGAGGCATCGACGATGTAGAAACTGCTGCCCAGCCAAACCACCGCGACCAGCATCAGGATGATGCCGATGCCGCCACCGAACTGCCTTGGACTGATCGAGGGCATGCGGCTACCGCCGTCGCCACCGCCGCTGTCGCCGCCGTTGCCGCCCTTCTTGCCGAACAGGCCGGACAGGCGACGATTGAAATCGCGCCAAAGTTCTTCGAGATCGGGAGGGCCTTGATTGCCGCCACCGCGCTTGCCGCCACCGGGCTGGTTGCCCCAGCCGTGGTCGTTGAGAGACATGAGGATTCCGGCTATCACGTGTGTATGGTTTGGGTAGTAGAAGAAGGGAAAACAGTAAAGGAATTCTCAGGCTGCGGCAGCGGGAAGGTCATGATGCCGGCTTGCCACCTCGGCCAAAGCCTCGCGCAGCATGGACAGCCCTGCTCCGCTGCGGGCACTGAGTCGAACGGCGGAAATGTTACCACAGTCGTCACGCTGAATTGCCGGGCTGGCCGCCGTCAGATCGATCTTGTTCCACACCAGAATCTGCGGCACCTCGAGCGCCCCGATCTCATTCAAGACCGTATCGACTGCCTGAATCTGCTGATCGCGGTCAGGGCTCGCGGAATCGACCACGTGCAGCAGCAGGTCGGCTTGCGCGGTCTCTTCCAGAGTGGCCTGGAATGCCGCCACCAGCGCATGCGGCAGATCGCGAATGAAACCGACCGTATCGGAAATGACGATCGGGCCGGCGGCTTCGACAAACAACCGACGCGAGGTGGTATCCAGGGTGGCGAACAACTGGTCGGCGGCATAGGCACCGGCCTTGGTCAAGGCGTTGAACAGGGTGCTCTTGCCGGCGTTGGTATAGCCGACCAGCGAAATCGCCAGTACCTCGCCGCGCGTGCGTGCGCGCCTGCGCACCGCACGCTGTCGTTCGAGCTGTTTCAGGCGATCCTTGAGCAGGGAGACGCGCTTGCCGAGCAGACGCCGGTCGGTCTCGAGCTGCTTTTCACCCGGGCCGCGCAGACCGATGCCGCCCTTTTGCCGCTCGAGGTGGGTCCAGCCGCGTACCAGTCGGGTAGCCAGATGCTGCAACTGGGCAAGTTCGACCTGCAGCTTGCCTTCGTGACTCTTGGCGCGCAAGGCAAAGATGTCCAGAATCAGGCTGCTGCGATCGACGACGCGGCACTCCAGGGTAGCTTCGAGGTTGCGTTGCTGGCCCGGCGCCAAATCATGGTTGAACACCACGACATCCGCTTTATGCAGGCGTACAGCCTCGCCGATTTCGGCAACCTTGCCCTTGCCGGCAAACAGCGCCGGATCCGGTCTCGCCCGTTTTCCTGAAATCACGGCCAGCGGCCGCGCACCGGCGCTACCGACCAGCAGGTTGAACTCGGAAAGACGCTCGGCGAAGTCGCCTCCACCGAAATCGAGCTGCACCAGAACCGCATTTTCGCCGCTGGCGGGACGCTCGAACATCAGGGTGAGCGCCTCATGGCGGTCACCGAGCGCAACACGAAGCAATCAATCGGCTTCGGCTTCCTGGGCAAAATTGACCGGACGCGCGGGAACGACCGTGGAAATCGCGTGCTTGTACACCATCTGGGTCACCGTATTTTTGAGCAGAACCACATACTGGTCGAAAGATTCGATCTGCCCCTGCAACTTGATGCCATTGACCAGGTAGATGGAAACCGGAACGTGCTCGCGACGCAGCGTGTTCAGAAACGGGTCTTGTAGCATTTGCCCTTTATTGCTCATGTTGGTGATCCTTTGAGGATTGCTGGTTTTTTGAGTCAAATACTGTAATCGATTTTGCGGCGCCGTGCCACCGGCGCCGACTTTCACTTTTCGCGCCGCAACTTTGTCGGCCGCTTTACATTGGCATAGGGGTTTTCGCTGGTCTTGTACTGGATACGCAGCGGTGTCCCCTGCAGTTTGAATGCCTCAATGAAGTAGCGCGCCAGAAAGCGGGTATACGAGGCAGGAATGTGCTCCAGGGCGTTACCGTGGATGACGATGATCGGCGGATTGCTGCCGCCTTGATGGGCGTATCGCAGCTTGGGACGGAAGGCCCCATGACGCGGCGGCGTCTGCTTTTCCTGGGCGGCGATCAGTACGCGAGTGAGTTTCGGCGTGGACATCTTGGCCATCGCCGCGGCGTAGGCCTTGTCCACCGAGGTCAGAATGCCTGCGATGCCCTGCCCCTTCAGTGCCGAGATGTAATGCACCCGGGCAAAGCCGAGGAAATTCAGCTTGCGCGTGATGTCCAGCTTGATCTGCTCGCGACGATAGTCATCCACCGCATCCCACTTGTTGACTGCGACCACCAGCGCTCGTCCGGCATCAATGATGAAGCCCGCGATGTGCGCGTCCTGATCGGATATCTCCTGGGTGGCATCGACCAGCAACACGACCACGTTGGCCTCTTCGACGGCCTGCAGGGTCTTGATCACCGAGAATTTTTCGATGGTCTCGAACACGCGCCCCTTGCGCCGCAAGCCGGCGGTATCGATCAGCGTGTAGGCACGGCCGTTGCGCTCGAACGGCACCTCGATGGCGTCGCGCGTGGTGCCGGGCATGTCGAAGGCGATCACGCGCTCTTCGCCGAGCAGGGTGTTGATCAGGGTGCTCTTGCCGACATTGGGCCGGCCGGCGACCGCCACTCTGGGGCCGGCCGCGGCATCGTCTGCTTCGCTCTCTTCAGGGAAAGGCGCAAGCGCCAGTTCAACCAGTTCGCGCACTCCCTCGCCGTGAGCTGAAGAGATCACGCAGGGATCACCGCAGCCAAGTTCGTAAAACTCGGCGGCAACCACCGCGCGGTCCATGCCCTCGCCCTTGTTGGCGGCAAGCAGCACCGGGCGCCCGCTGCGGCGCAACAGATCAGCGATGACCTTGTCCTGGGACGTAAGTCCGGCGCGCACGTCGACCACAAAGATCAGCACATCGGCTTCGGCGATCGCAGCCTCGGCCTGGCGCGCCATTTCGTGCACGATACCTTCCTTGGCCTGCGGCTCGAAGCCGCCGGTATCGACCACCAGGTAGGGCTTGTCGCCGAGCCGGCCGTGTCCGTAATGGCGATCCCGGGTCAGGCCCGGCTGGTCGGCCACCAGCGCATCGCGCGAGCGCGTGAGGCGATTGAACAGGGTCGACTTGCCGACGTTGGGCCGGCCGACGATCACCAGAGTAGGCTTCATGCTAAGCCGACACCCGCGGCCTTGACTGCGAAACGGATCATCGAACGGCTACCGGGCTTCCAGCGCATACAGCCCGCCATTCGCGGTCTGCACCAGCATGCCGGCACCGAAGCGCACCGGTTCGGCCCGCACTGCACTGCCGTCGGTTGTGGCGCGCGCGGCAAACGCACCATCCTCGTGACGCAGCAGATGCACCACGCCCTGATAGTCGGCGACCGCCACCTGGCCGCCTATCGCCAGAGGCCGCGAAAGGCCGCGCAGGGCCAGCTTGTCCTGCTTCCAGACACTGGCGCCGCTGTTGCGATCCAGCGCGTGTACGGCACCCTTGTCATCGGTAACGTAAACGTAGCGAGTATCGATATCGAGGCCGGCGCTGGACGACATGTCGCGCGACCAGAGCGTGTTGCCGCTGTTACTGTCGAAGCAGGCAGCGCGCCCCTGGAAGGCCGCGGCACAGACGGTAGTACCGCTGATCACCGGCGAACTGGTGACATCGGCGACGCGTTCCAGCTCGGTGGCTCCCTTGGGCAGGGCAACCGTCACTTCCCATACGGCAGCACCGTTATTGTTGGCGATCGCCACCAGTTTGCCGCCGGGAAAACCGGCCAAGGTGACTTTTCCGGCCGGCAGCACGCCGACGCTCGAACGCAGCGACAGCGTTGGCGTGCTGCGTTGATAAACCCAGCGCCGCTTGCCATCCACGGCGTCGAAGCCGAAGATCCGCGAGTCGCCGGAGCGCACGATCGCCAGGCCGTCGGCCACCGCCGGCGCGGCCAGCACTTCGGAACTCACGCGCGCTTTCCATGTCTCGCGACCGGTGGTCGCATCGAAGGCCAGTACTTCGCCCTTGGATGTTCCCACCACCACAAGCTTGCCGTCGCTGCCGACGCCACCGGAAATCGGCTGGCCGGCGGCGATGCGCCAGACCTGGCGGCCGCCATCGAAGCGGGCCACGGTGCCGTCTCTGGCCGCCGCATAGACGCTGTCGCCCACGACGGCCGGCGACAGGGTGTAGGCGCCAGCGCTGCCGACGCTGGCCTGCCACGTGTTCCTCAGCTCGGCCGTCGGCTGGATCGCCGTCAGTTCGGTCGGCTTGACCTTCGGTGCGCTGGAGCCGAACGGATTGAGTTTTTCCACGGTCGAACAGGCAGCGAGCAACAGGCTCGCTCCGACCGCCAGCCATGGTGCGGTCCGCATTTTCACTTGGCCGCCCCGAGCGAATCGCGCTTGGCCTGGAGTACTTCCTTGTATCCGGCGCGCTGTCGGGTTTCATCATCCTTGGCCAGCGCATCGAATTTGGCCAGCGCCATGTCATAGGCATTGCGTGCCTCGGCGGATTTGTCCTGGGCCGCAAATACGTCGCCGCGCAGTTCCGCGAAGCGCGGCGCAAATGTGGCGCCCGGTTCGGCGGCAAGCTGCTTCATGGCGTCGTCGTAGGCTTTGGCATCGAGCATCACCGTCGCCAGCCGCAGCCGCGCCAGGTCACGCAGGCCGGGATCCCTGGCATTCTCCGCAGCCCAGGCCAGTTGCACCCGGGCATTCTGCGCATCTCCCGCATCGACCTGGACCTTTGCCGCCAGCAGCGCTCCCATGCCGGCATAGGCCGTGACGGAGTACTTGTCGATCAGCTCGCCCGCCAGTTCGCGCGCGCGCTTGGCATCGCGCTGCATGGCCGCCGTTTGCAGACCGGAGTATACCGCCGAGGCCTTGACCGCCTGCTGCCGCTGCCACCAGTTCCAGCCCTGCCAGCCAGCCACCGCAAGCGCCACGGCGACCAGAATTCCGGTCACCAGGTTGCCGTACATCTTCCACCAGGTCTTCAGCTCGTCGAGCTGTTCCTGTTCTTCCAGGTCATAAGTTGCCATTGTCGTCTTCCAGGGGGAAAAGAATATCGCCGAGATGATCGGCCAGATCGTCGAAGCTCACGCGAACCTGCGTTGCCGGCTGGTCGAGGTCCGCGCGCAGGAGCTTCACGCTGACCTCATCGGCCGCCGCCTCGTCATCGCCGACTATCAGCGCAATCGGCGCGCCGGAACTGTCGGCTTTTTTCATTTGCGACTTGAAGCTGCCGCCACCGCAATGCAGATGGATCGCAAAGCCGGCACTGCGCAGGGCTTCGGCGGTGCGAAAGGCGAAGCGACCGGCGGCTTCGCCTTGATGTACCAGATAGGCATCGGGCACCGGCGTTTCATGGCGATGGCCCTGATCCTGCCACAGCGCCAGCAGGCGCTCGATGCCCATGGCGAAGCCGCAGGCCGGCGCGGGCTTGCCACCGAGTTGAGCGACCAGACCGTCGTAGCGGCCGCCGGCGCAGACCGTGCCCTGGGCGCCGAGTTGATCGGTGACCCACTCGAACACCGTGAGGTTGTAGTAGTCCAGGCCGCGCACCAGGCGCGGGTTGATGCGATAGGGAATCACCGCATCCTTGAGTAGTTGCTGCACGCCTTCGAAGTGCTTGAGCGACTCCTCGCCGAGATAGTCGATCAGCTTCGGTGCCGCCTCGACCAGGGCCTGCAAGGCGGGATTCTTGGTATCCAGAATGCGCAGGGGATTGCTGTGCAGGCGGCGCTGGGCATCGGCATCAAGCTGGTCGTGGTGAGCTTCGAGATAGGCGAGCAGGTCGGCACGGTGGCGCGCGCGCTCATCGCTCTGACCGAGCGAATTGATTTCGAGCCGGATGCCATCGAGCCCGAGGTCGTCCCACAGGCGCGCGCACATCGCAATCTGCTCGGCATCGATGTCGGGGCCGGCAAATCCCATGGCCTCCACACCGACCTGATGGAACTGGCGGTAGCGGCCCTTTTGCGGCCGTTCGTGGCGGAACATCGGCCCCATGTACCACAGGCGCTTGGGTCCGTCGTAGAGCAAATTGTGCTGCAGCACGGCACGCACGCAGGACGCCGTGCCTTCCGGACGCAGCGTCAGGCTTTCGCCGTTGAGGGCATCTTCGAAGGAATACATTTCCTTTTCAACGATGTCGGTGACTTCACCAATGGCGCGGGCGAACAGCGGCGTCGGCTCCACCATCGGCATGCGGATCGGACGATAGCCGTAGGCCCGCAGCCAGTCTCGCACGGTCTCCTCGAACTGTTCCCAGAGTTCGGCGTCGACCGGCAGGATGTCATTCATGCCGCGGATGGCTTGCAGTGTCTGGCTCATGTTTGTTTAGCCGGCAGGCAGGGGAAGTCCGTGCCCGACGCAATCAATGGCTGGCTCTTTCGGGATATGTTCTTGCCACATAGTCGTCGACGATCTGACGAAACTCGGCGGCGATGTTGTCGCCGCGCAGCGTAACGACCCGCTCGCCATCGACATACACCGGGGCCACGGGTGCCTCACCCGTGCCGGGCAGCGAGATGCCGATGCTGGCATGCTTGCTTTCGCCGGGGCCATTGACCACACAGCCCATCACGGCCAGCGTCATGTTCTCGACGCCGACTCGCGCCAGGCGCCATTCCGGCATGCGCTCGCGCACATAGTTCTGAATATCCTGCGCCAGTTCCTGGAACACCGTGCTGGTGGTACGACCGCAACCGGGACAGGCTGCCACCAGCGGAGTGAAGGCGCGCAGGCCCATGGTCTGCAGGATTTCCTGGGCGACGATGACTTCGCGCGTGCGGTCGCCGTTCGGCTCGGGCGTCAGCGAGACGCGTATGGTGTCGCCGATGCCTTCCTGCAACAGCACGCCGAGCGCGGCCGTGGAAGCCACGATGCCCTTGCTGCCCATGCCGGCCTCGGTCAGGCCCAGGTGCAGCGGGTAGTCGCAGCGCCCGGCCAGCTCGCGGTAGATGGCGATCAGGTCCTGCACGCCGGAGACCTTGCACGAAAGCACGATGCGGTTGCCGGCCAAACCGAGTTCCTCGGCCCGTGCCGCCGACTCCAGGGCGGACGTGACCATCGCTTCGCGCATGATCTCGGTGGCATCTTTGGGTTCGGCACGCAGCGCGTTCTCGTCCATGATGCGCGCGAGCAGCGACTGATCAAGGCTGCCCCAGTTGACGCCGATGCGAATCGGCTTGTCGAAGCGGCAGGCAATTTCGATCAACTGGGCGAACTGCTCGTCGCGCCTGGCGCCCTTGCCGACGTTACCCGGATTGATGCGCAGCTTGGCCAAAGCCTCGGCGCACGCCGGATGCTCGGTCAATAGCTTGTGGCCGTTGAAATGGAAGTCCCCGATCAGCGGCACATCGACGTTCATTTGTGCGAGACGGTCCCGAATCTTCGGCACGGCGGCGGCGGCTTCGCGCGTATTGACCGTGATGCGCACCAGTTCCGAACCGGCGCGCGCCAGTTGCGCGACCTGCATCGAGGTGGCAAACACATCCTCGGTATCGGTATTGGTCATCGACTGAATCACGATCGGCGCCGCAGCACCAACGCCGACTTTCCCCACCATGGCGAGGCGGCTTGTGCGCCGGCCCCGCGGAACTCTGACCATTTCGCTCATTCCAGGGAGAACCGGGCGACTTCTTCACGGGTGTGCGGCTTGAGATCAATGCTGCGCTCGCCCATGAACAGGCGCACGCCGGAAGCCTTGCCGATCCAGACCTGGAACGGTGCCTTACCCTCGACGTTTTGCCGCGTGCCGGCCGGATACTCGCCGACATAGACGATCTTCTGCGTCGCATCGCGGATCTCGATCCACGAGCGATCGTCGAATTCGACGCGCAAACCGGCAAAAGGCGGCATTGCAGGTGCGGCACCGGAGCCGGCGGGTCGATCCTCGGTCACCACCGCTGGCGTCGGCGCGACGGCCGGTGCCGCAGCGGGAGCCGCTACCGGACTCGGCGCGGCCACCGGCGAGCTGTCAGCCTGGTAGCGTGCACTCGGTGCCGAGCCCTCATCGTCCGGCAAGGTGGTGTACCAGTAGCCTGCCAGCACCAGCGCCACAAAAATGATGCCTATCAGAATCAGATTGAAAGGCAGCCGTTCGGCGATGGTCGGTTGTTCCGCTTCACCCATATTGGTGGGTGGGCGCACGTCCGCCTCGGCCAGCGGCACCGCCGGCTCAAGCTGGGCCAGCAGCGGCGTGGCGTCGAGCTTGAGGAACTTGGCATAGTTGCGCACCAGGCCACGCACCGACGTGGCGCCCGGCAGGCTGGCGTAGTCATCCCGCTCCAGTGCCTCGATTTGATGCGCGCTGAAACGGATCACCTGAACGGCATCGGCAATCGACTGACCGCGCGCTTCCCGCGCACGTCGCAGCACCGAGCCCGGCGAGTTCGACTCGACCGGCGCCGGTTCTTCCGTCATTTCTGCCGGAACAGGGTAGTCGGACTCGGTCACTGGACTTGTCGTCACCTGCGCTTCAGTCATACTGTCCCTGCGTCAGCAGACGTTGTTCCGGGGAAGAGGGAAAGCGGCGGCGCAATTGCGACGCGAAACGGGCCTCCGTCTCGCGATTGCCCAGTTTGCGCTCGATGCGCAGGGCCAGCCAGATCACTTCGGCGGTGGGCTCCATCATTTTTTCGATATCGGTGGTCCACTGGCGCGCCTCGGAATGGCGACCCTGGCGATAGGCGATATCGGCCAGCCAGAACAAAGCCTGGGTGTTGGTCGGCGACAGGCGCAATGCCGTCAGCAGGTAGTCTTCAGCCGCCTTGTCATTCTTCAGGCGCAACGAGCAGATGCCGGCGTTGGTGAAGGGCTTGGTCGGTGTCGTGTACAGCGGGTTGTTTGCCGCCGCCATGAAATAATTGATCGAAAGTTGCTCGCGGCCGGTCTGGCATAAAAACCAGCCGTAGTTGTTGCTGATTTCGGGATCGCCCGGCGCCAGGCGCAAGGCCTGTTGAAAGTTATTCTCGGCCAGCGAATTTTCGCCCAGTACCATGTGGGTCAGGGCGAGCAGGTTGTAGGCCGGCGCGTAACTCGAGTCCGCCGAAAGCGCAATGCGCGCCTCCTCGAGCGCAATCGCGGAACGACCGTCGAGCATGTACAGCGACCCAAGCTCGGTATGCACCTTGGCCCGCTGCTGCTGCTCGGTCACTGCCGGTTGCGCCGACACTGCCTGCTGCGCTCCCTGTCCCGAACCCGACCCGGTAGCCGTGCAACCTGCCAGCAGCAGCACCATTGAAAACGCAACGATCGTCTTGTTCATAAGTGCTGTACCACTCCAGGAGAAATGCCGGCCGACTCGGTGGCAAAACCAGCGTTGCGGAGGACACGCCGCGATCTGTCCTGCACCTTGCCAGCCAATTGTCCACAGGCGGCGTCGATGTCATCACCGCGCGTCTTGCGCGTCGTGGTAACGATCCCGCCGTCGATCAGAATCGAGGCAAAGCGCCTGACCCGCTCAGCCGGCGAACGATGGAAGCCGGAAGCAGGAAACGGATTGAACGGAATCAGGTTGAACTTGCAGGGTACGTCGCGCACCAGGTGCAGCAGCGCCCGCGCATCGGCGTCGCTGTCATTGACGCCATCCAGCATTACATATTCAAAAGTGATGAAGTCGCGCGGCGCATGGACCAGATAGCGCTGACAGGCAGCCATCAGTTCGGCCAGCGGATACTTGCGATTGATCGGCACCAGCCTGTCGCGCAGTCCATCGGTCGGCGCATGCAGCGATACCGCGAGGGCAACCGGGCAGGCCGCGGCCAGCCGGTCCATGGCCGGCACGATGCCCGAGGTCGATACCGTAACGCGCCGCCGGGACAGGCCGTAGGCATTGTCGTCGAGCATCAGGCGCAGGGCGGGCACCAGATTGTCGAAATTGGCCAGGGGTTCGCCCATGCCCATCAGCACCACGTTGCTGATGATGCGCTCGCCGCCGGCGGCGGCCCCCAAGGCACGATTGGCCTGCCACAACTGGCCGATGATCTCCGCCGTGCTGAGGTTGCGGTTGAAACCCTGGCGCCCCGTGGAACAGAAGGCGCATTCCAGCGCACAGCCGGCCTGCGAGGAAACACAGAGCGTGCCGCGGTCATCCTCGGGAATGAACACGGTTTCCACCGCGTTGCGATTGCCGACGTCGAACAGGAACTTGCGCGTACCGTCTTCTGACAGCTTGTCGCTGATAGTCGGCGCCGGCGACACGGTGGCCGTGGCCAGGAGCTTCTCGCGCAGCGACCTGGCGATGTCGGTCATCGCATTGAAGTCGCCCTCCCCGCGTTGATGGATCCAGCGCAGCACCTGACGCGCGCGGAAGGGCTTCTCGCCCTGCTGCGCGAACCAGGCGGTCAGGCCTTCTGCATCGAAATCGAGGAGGTTGACGGTCATCGGCAATCAGCGCGAATAGACGTTCAGCGCCGGGAAGAAATAGGCAATCTCGACCGCGGCGGTTTCCGGCGCATCGGAGCCATGCACCGCGTTGGCGTCGATGCTGTCGGCAAAGTCGGCGCGGATGGTGCCGGGAGCAGCCTTCTTGGGATCGGTGGCGCCCATCAGGTCGCGATTCTTGGCAATCGCGCCCTCGCCTTCGAGCACCTGGACCATCACCGGGCCGGAAATCATGAACTCGACCAGGTCCTTGAAGAACGGCCGGTCCTTGTGCACGGCATAGAAACCCTCGGCATCCCTGCGCGACAGGTGAACCATGCGCGATGCGGCGATCTTGAGACCGTTGGTCTCGAAACGGGAATAGATCTTGCCGATCACGTTCTTTGCAACTGCATCGGGTTTGATGATCGACAGGGTGCGCTCGACAGCCATTACTTTCTCCAGAACAGGTTGAATTTCAAGTGTTAATGAGACATCCCGGCACGGGATATCGTTCGCGGCAAGGTGCCGCTGATATAAATAGCTAACTTGATATTTTAGCTCAGTTTCTTGCCGGAAGTCCGGCCGCCGCAGGCTCCGGCCCCATAAAAACAAAGGCCCGGGGTCACCGGGCCTTTGTCACCTTGGCAAGGCAGCGCTCTACATCATGCCCAGGGTCTTCGGCAGCCAGATCGATACCTCCGGCACGTAGGTGATGATCATGAGGAACACCAGCATGGTCAGCAGCCAGGGCCCGACCGCCTTGGAGCAGTCGGTGAGGCCCATCTTGGCGACGCCGCTGGCCACGTACAGGTTGAGTCCCACAGGCGGCGTGATCATGCCGATTTCCATGTTCACCGTGATCATCACGCCGAAATGCACCGGATCGATGCCCAGCTTCATGGCGATCGGGAACAGGATCGGCGCCGTGATCAGGATGATCGACGAAGGCTCCATGAAACTGCCCATGACCAGCAGCAGGATGTTCACCGCGATCAGGAAGCCGATCACGCCCATGCCCGAACCCTGGATCCACTCGGCAACCGCCTGCGGAATCTGCTCGTTGGTCAGGATGAATGAGAACAGCACGGCGTTGGTGATGATGTAGAGCAGCATCGCGCTCATGTTCGCCGAGTTGAGCAGCACCTTCGGCACGTCCTTGAAGCCGATGTCCTTGTAGACGAACACCGCGATGAAGAAGGCGTACACCGCGCTCATCGCCGCCGCCTCGGTCGGGGTGAACAGGCCGCTGTAGATGCCGCCCATCACCACCACGATCAGAGCCAGTCCCCAGATCGCCTTGCGGAAGGCATCCCAGCGCTGCGCCCAGGACATCGGTTGTTCGCGCGGATAATCATTCTTCTTCGCCACCCACCAGGTGGTGAAGCCGAGCATCAAGGCCAGCAGCAGTCCGGGGATCACGCCGGCCATGAACAGCGCGCCGATCGAACTGTTGGTCGAAACGGCATACATCACCATGACGATCGACGGCGGGATCAGGATGCCGAGGCCGCCGGACGAGGCGATGACGCCGACGCCAAACTTCTTCGGGTAGCCCGCCCTGACCATGGCCGGCAGCAGGATCGAGCCGATCGCCACCACGGTCGCCGGCGAAGAGCCGGACACGGCGGCGAACAGGGCGCAGGCGAACACCGCGCTGAGGCCGAGGCCGCCGCGCAGGTGGCCGACCATCGAGGTGGCGAAGAAGATCATGCGCTTGGCGACGCCGCCATGGGTCAGGAAGTTGCCGGCGAGGATGAAGAACGGGATCGCCATGATCTCGAACTTCTCGATGCCGGTGAACAGCTTGAGCGCGACCGCCTCGAGCGGCGTGGCCGTAAAGGCAAAGAGGAAGGTCAGCACCGTCAGGCCGAGCGAGATGGATACCGGCATGCCCGACAGCATGAGGAAGGTGAGCAGGGCAAAAATGATCAGGGCGCTCATTTGGCGTCTCCTTTGTCGCCATTCGCCGTACCGTCAGCGCCGACTTTTGTCTCAGGATGCCGCTTGCTGTATTTGAGGTCGTGGGGGTGCAGGTCGTCGTCCATGTTGTAGGGGTTCACATTCACCGGCACGTTGTCTTCCTCGATGCCATCGACGTGGCCGTGATCGTGGTGCGGCAGTTCCCCGGTCTTGATGAAGCTCACCGTGACCTGGAGGAAGCGGAAGCACATCAAGGCAGAGCCGAGCGGGATGGCCGAATACACGATCCAGGTCGGCCATTCCAGGTCGGGCGTGGTCGGGCCTTCGTACAGGCCTTCGACCTTGATGCCGAGCAGGTTGGTGATGCCGTAATGGGCACCGTTCTCCCAGACGAAGTGGGCGCCGAGGGTGGCGATGATGCCGGTGAACAAGGCGCCGGCCAGCATGCCGAAGACGATGAACTTGGCGCGCGTGCGTCCCGACAAGGTGTTGATCAGCACATCGACGCCGACGTGGATGCCGGTCCTGACGCCATAGGCGGCGCCGAACTTGGCCATCCAGACGAACATGATGATGCACAGTTCCTGCGCCCAGCTCAGGTTGACCTGGAGCAGCCAGTCCTGGACGCCCGGTATCGGCAGTCCGGCCATATAGCGGTGCATGACCGCGACAAAAATGATCAGCGTCGCCGCGCCGATGAGGAAGGTGATGATCCATTCCTCGATGTGGTCGAGTACTTTCACGGAAGACTCCCCTCAGGCCGTCGCGAACCGTCCGCGACTGGCTGAAAAATTCGTGTCTTGACGCCGCCCGACGGGCGGTGAATGGTCCCGGGCGACACCTGTGCCGCCCGGGAGAGTTCAGCCAATCAAAGCTTCGACGGATCGAAGTTGGTGGCCTTGTAGATGGCGTCGATGTTTTCCTTGCCGATGCGGCCGGCCATCTCGGTGTGCACCTTGACCATGGCCTTCTTCAGCGCCAGCTTCTCGGCGGCGGTCGGCACGTGGATCTGGCTCTTGCCCGACTTGCGCACTTCCTCGAGCGCCTTGTCGTTGTCTTCCTTGGCGATGTCGTTGGCGTACTTGGTCGCCTCCTTCATCGCCTGCTCGAGCTGGCCGCGCAGGTCGGCCGGCAGGCCGTCCCAGAACTTCTTGTTGGTGATCACCGCGTAACCGAGATAGCCGTGGTTGGTCACCGAGACATGCTTCTGCACTTCATGCATTTTCTGGGTGTACAGGTTGGACGGGGGATTCTCGGTGCCATCGACCACGCCGGTCTGCAGCGCCTGATACACCTCCGAGAAGGCCATCTTCTGCGGAATCGAACCGACCGCGCGCATCTGCGCATCGAGCACGTTAGACGACTGGATGCGCATCTTCAGGCCCTTGTAGTCCTCCGGATTCTTCAGCGGCTTGTTGGCGCTCATGACCTTGAAGCCGTTGTCCCAGAAGGCCAGTCCCACCAGGCCCCTGGTCTCCAGCTTCTGCATCAGCGACTTGCCGACCGGCCCGTCGGTGATCAGGTGGAGTTCCTTGTAGTCGTCGAACAGGTAGGGCAGGTCGAACAGCTCGAACTCCTTGACGCCGAGCGGGCCGAACTTGGCCAGGGAAGGCGCCAGCATCTGCACCGCGCCGAGTTGCAGCGCTTCCATCTCTTCCTTGTCCTTGTACAGCGTCGAGTTGGCATAGACCTCGACCTTGACCTTGCCCTTGGTCAGTTCGCCGGCCTTCTTGGCGAAGAACTCGGACGCCTTGCCCTTGGGCGTGTCGGCGGCGACGACGTGGCTGAACTTGATGACGATCGGGGCCTGAGCCAGGGCGATCATCGAGAACGTGGCGGCAACGAGGCCGACAACCATGGTACGTATTTTCATTCTCCATCCTCCAGTTGATTTAGTGGTGCGCGAAAGATTACCACTCCGCTTGCTGCGGTGTGGCGAATTTTCCGCATCCCCGATGACCCTGACTATTGTGGATTTCCGCAAACGCGCCGCCCGATGCGCCGGGCCGCGCTAATATCGCGGCGTGAACCTTGGCCCGCCGATCGCCTTGCCCGAGCGCACCAGCCGTTGGCGCTGGCTGTGGGTCTTGCCGCGAGTGGCCTTCGTCCTCTTCGTCGGCGGCGTCGGGCTCCTGCTCTGGATGTCCGACCAGGCCGACAAGGAGGAAAAGCGCGCCACGCTGACCAGCGACATACTGTGGCTGGAACAGAATCTGAGATTCCACCTGGCGCGCAACGAGGAACTCCTCGGCCGCATCGACCTTGCCCATACCGCCAGTGCCGGTGCCTTCGAATCCTTTGCCCGCCCCCTGTTCGGCTCTGAAAGCGGCCTGCGGCAACTGATCTGGCTCGATGCCGATGGCCAGGTGCGGCGCGCCCATCCCGCCACCATGAATCCCGACGTGGCGAGCGAAACCCTGGAGCTCTCGCCGTCGCGACAGAGCTTCCGTCTCGCCAGATCGCTGGGCAAGCCCGTCTATAGTGCGGCCTACCCGTTCTTTACCGACGACTGGCAGTTCGAGGTTCACGTCCCGGTGTCACGCGAGGGACGCGTGATCGGTGTCGCGGTGGGGGTCTACCGGATTCGCGAAATCCTCGGCGACAGCGTGCCCTGGTGGCTGGCCGAACGTTATCGCATCAGCATCGTCGGCGATTCCGGCAAGGTACTCGGCACACGCTCCAAGATTGAATCCGCGGTGACCGAAGAGGGCTATCAGGTCGCCTTCGATCCCCCCGGCTGGGGCCTGAGCATACACGCCGTGCCCTATCACGCGCCCCGTCCCCTGGCCAGTGTGCTGCTCTCGGCGAGCCTGGTCATCCTGGCGCTGATCGTGCTGTGGAGCCTATGGATCCTGCGCCGCCACGTGTTGCGGCGCCAGGCCGTGGAGGAACAGTTGCAGCGGGAACACGCATTCCGCAAGGCCATGGAAGATTCGCTCGATACCGGAATGCGCGCGCGCAACCTCGACGGCGAGATCATTTACGTCAATCCGGCCTTTTGTCGCATGGTCGGCTGGTCGGCTGCCGAACTGATCGGACGCCGGCCACCAATGCCCTATTGGGCTGATGACTATCTCGATGAAACCCGTACGATCCATGATCGGGTTCTCGCCGGCGACGGTCCGGAAGAAGGCTTCGAGCTGAAGTTCAAGCGTCGCAGCGGAGAAGCCATTGACGTTCTGATTCATGAAGCACCGCTGATCGATGCCCATGGACGACACTCCGGCTGGATGGGATCGATGGTCGATATTACCGAGCGGAAGCAGGCCGAGGAACGTGCGCGTCAGCAACAGGATCGCCTGCAATCCACTGCGCGACTGGTTGCTGTCGGGGAAATGGCATCGAGTATTGCGCACGAGCTGAACCAGCCGCTGGCGGCCATATCAAGCTACTGCACCGCCGCTGCCAACCTGCTGCGCAACCAAACGCCTGCTGCGGATGTATTGCCGGCGCTGGACAAGGCAGTCGAGCAGGCACGCCGCGCGGGTCAGGTGATCCGCCGCATTTACAGCCTCGCCCGCCCGAGCGAAAGTCGCTTCGAGCGGGTCGACCTGGGCGAGCGCGTCACTGCGGCCCTGGCATTGATGGAGAGTGACATTCGGCAAAAGGGAATCCGCATCTCGCTTGATATCTCACAAAAAGCCGTGGTCGATGGCGATCCGGTACTGCTCGAGCAAGCCTTGTTCAACATCTTGCGCAACGCAGTCGAGTCGATGCGGGAAACTGCTCCTGAGCAGCGACAGGTCATCGTCACTCTCGGTCGTGTCGAGAGCTACGCTCTGCTCACGATTGCCGATCGCGGCTGCGGAATCGATGGCAGCGTAGCGGAAAAACTCTTCGATCCGCTGTTCACGACCAAACCCGAAGGCATGGGCATGGGACTGGCAATCTGCCGCTCGGTGATGGAGAATCACCGGGGACGATTGTCATTTGAGGCCAACCCCGGAGGAGGAACGGTGTTTCGCATTCTGTTGCCACTGTCGCCGCAATGAGCGTTACCACGCAGATTGTCGACGACGACCCGGCGGTGCGCGATGCGCTGCAATGGCTGCTGCAGTCGCGCGGGGTCGCATCGGAAACATGGGATTCTGCAGAAGGATTCCTTGCATCCGCGCATCGTGATCTCTGTGGCTGCCTGCTGCTTGATGTGCGCATGCCGGAGATGAGCGGGATAGAACTTTTTGACCGCCTGAGAGCCATGGACTGCCGGCTTCCGGTAATCTTCCTGACTGGGCACGGCGATGTACCGATGGCCGTCCAGGCCCTCAAGGATGGCGCGTTCGACTTCATCGAAAAGCCCTACGATGACAACGCACTGGTGGATAAGGTGCTGGCGGCAATCGAACATGACAACAAGCGCTGCGTCAGGGAAAACTCAATCCGGTCGTTGCAGCGGCGACTGGCCCTGCTCAGTCAACGTGAGCATGAAGTAATGCAGCTGATACTGGCCGGCAAGCTGAACAAGGTGATCGCCGATGAACTCGACATTGCAATGCGTACCGTCGAGGTCCACCGTTCGCATATATTCGAAAAAATGCAGGTCCGCTCCGCTGTCGAATTGTCGCAAGCACTCAGCGTTCTGGGCGGCAGGGCAAATGACTAGCCCGTGACCTTGAAATGGAGCAGCCCCGCCTCACACCAAAGCGAATAGTTTGCCAGATCGATGCGCGGGTGCCGGTCATTGCCAACCACCCGCAGTTGTCGCACGAACTCTTTCAGGCGGCGCTCGTCGGGCGGCTGGACCCGATGCCAGCGGAGCATTGCCCGTAATATGTTCCTGGCGCGAGCGTCGGATAAATTGCGCAGCAGAGACATCGGAACCGGAAATTCGCGGACCTCCCCCAGATCGACGGTGGCCAGCTCATCGAGCAGCAACTCGGCTTCACTGAAGCGGGCGGCAGCGGCAGCAAGTTGGTCACGTGCCCGTGGAAAGCGTGAGGAAATCAGCGGAAGAATCTCTCGCCGCAAAAAATTGCGCGTGTAGTGGATGTCGGAATTGCTTTCATCCTCGACCCAGGCCAGTTGGTGCTCTTGGGCATAACCCAGCAGGATGTCACGCGGTATCCCCAGCAAGGGCCGCAAGATTCCTGCCCGCACCTCGGGAATCCCAGCCGCCCCACGGACGCCGGCGCCACGCAACAAATTGTGCAGAACGGTTTCCGCCTGGTCGTCGGCGTGATGCCCAAGAATAATCCAGTCGGCAGCACATTCTGCAAGCGCCTGATGGCGCACGCTGCGTGCGGCCGACTCGAGGCCTTCGCCGGTATCTGTGGGGACCGTGACCCGGCGTAAGGTCAGCGAGATGCCCAGGCCCTGACAAATGTCAGCGCAGGCCCGCGCCCAGTCGTCGGCGTGACTACTCAAGCCATGGTGCACATGCAGCGCCGATAGCGCGATATCCGCCTCACGCGCCATGACGCTTGCCGCATGAAGCAATACGGTGGAATCGAGGCCGCCGGAATAGCCGACCACGACGGACTGCCCCGCCCGGACATAGCGGGAAAGACAGGCCGCAACGCCCGCAACTACAAGCTCAGTGAATGACTTGTTCCTTGAATCGGCCATAACTCATCAGACGCTCGAAGCGCCGCTCGATGAGCTCGCTGGACGACAAGCCGGCAAGCTGCTTGACTGCTTCCTGCAGAGCCTTCTTGACACTTTGTGCGATCGCGCGATGATCACGGTGCGCGCCGCCGACCGGTTCATTGATGATGCGGTCGATCAATCCCAGGGACTTGAGTCGCGGTGCAGTTATTCCCATGGTCTCGGCAGCATCGCCTGCACGCTCTGCGCTTTTCCATAGGATGGACGCGCAGCCCTCAGGCGAGATGACGGAATAAGTCGAGTACTGGAGCATCGCCACGACGTCGGCAACCGCGATTGCCAATGCCCCGCCCGACCCTCCCTCGCCAATGACGGTGGCGATCAGCGGCACTTTCAGTTCCGTCATGACTGCCAGATTGCGGCCGATCGCCTCGGACTGTCCCCGTTCTTCGGCGTCTATGCCTGGATACGCGCCCGGAGTATCAACAAAGGTAAAAACCGGGATGCCGAATTTTTCAGCCAGGCGCATCAGGCGCAAGGCTTTTCGGTAGCCCTCGGGGCGCGGCATACCGAAATTTCGCTGGATCTTTTCCTTCGTGTCGCGCCCTTTTTGGTGCCCGATCACCATACACGACTGGCCGTTGAATCTGGCGAGTCCACCCACAATAGCTTGGTCATCTGCGTAATTGCGGTCTCCGTGGAGTTCCTCGAAGTCGGTGAACACTAGTTCCAGGTAATCCAGGGTATATGGCCGCTGCGGGTGCCGGGCTACCAGAGCACATTGCCAGGGAGTCAGCTTGGCATAGATTTCCTTGGTCAGTGTCTGGCTTTTTGCATCGAGACGGGAGATTTCCTCAGAAATGTCCACGGCCGAATCGTCTTGAACAAAGCGCAGCTGCTCGATCTTCGCCTCGAGTTCCGCGATCGGTTGTTCGAATTCCAGAAAGCTTGTCTTCATACAAGCATTTTAGCAGCCAGTGGGCGCATCGAGTTGCCGGACAACGGGTTGTCGGTTCGTGGGATGCGAATGGTTAAGGAATTTTTTCTGGCGCCCCAAAGTTAAAAACCCCCTGCCGGCAATCCGGAGGGGGTTTTGTGGGGGAGTCTGGCGTTGACCTACTTTCTCACACGGTGAAGTGCAATATCATCGGCGCGGTCTCGTTTCACGGTCC
>JALHPU010000049.1 GCA_022842325.1 Sulfuritalea sp.
AGCCGGCGCAATGCGCAAAGTCGCGCGCCAGGGCGGCTTCGATGGCCAGCGGGTCGGCGTCGAGGTCCAGCGCCCGGCGCAGTTGTTGCAGGACGGCCGGCAGGACGGGCAGCAGGCTGTCGGCAAGCTGCACCTGAACCCGATGCGCCGCGGGTTCGAAGCGCAGGCGCACCCAGCCGAGGTGGCTGTGCCGGCCTGCCGCCATGCGCAGGATGCGGACGAACTCGCCGGGGCTGTCCTCGTCGGTGGTACAGAGTTCGAGGCCAGTCACGGCGCGCTGGGCGAGGAAATTCATCATCGCCGCTGCGTCATAGGGCGGCCGGTAGGCCAGCTTCAGGCGCACGTCGCTGGCGGCCTGGCCCTCGCGTCGGCAGGCCGAGGGCGTCAGGCGGTAATGCTCGGCAAATGCGGTGTTGAAGCGGCGCTGGCTGGCAAAGCCGCTGAGCAGGGCGATGTCGGCAATCGGCAGGGCGGTGTCGCACAGCAACTGCTTGGCCAGCAGCAGGCGCCGCGTCTGGCGGTATTGCGAAGGCGTCACGCCCAGGTGCTGCGCCAGGATGCGGCGCATGTGGCGCTCGCTGACGCCGAGGCGCGCGGCCAGCTCGGCGATGCGCAGCGGTGCGTCGGCCAGGGCCTCGGCGCTGTCGAGCAGCTGCATGGCCTGCAGCGCGAGTATCTGGCTGGCGTCCTGCGTCGACCAGTGCGGCAGGGCTGCCGGGGCCAGTTCGGGGCGGCAGCGCAGGCAGGGGCGAAAGCCGGCCGCTTCGGCGCGCGCGGCGCTGGCAAAGTACTGGCAGTTCTTCGCCAGCGGCGCGCGCACCTTGCACACCGGGCGGCAGTAGATGCCGGTGGTCCTGACCGCGGTGAAAAAGTGGCCGTCGAAACGCGCATCGCGCGACAGCACGGCCTGGTAGCAGGCGGCGGGATCGAGCGGGGTTTGGGGAGAGGCCATGCCCGCATGTTACGCAGACCCGCGGCGCGCAGTAGCCGTTTTCGGACATGTAGCTGGAATCGCCGGCTTTCCCTCGTCACACCGGCGAAGGCCGGTGTCCAGTGTGGCGCTCCACTGGATTCCGGCGTACGCCGGAATGACGAGCTGAACTTGGTGGCTAATTATGAAAGCTTTTGATTCCAGTTGAGCGAGCAGGCTCCGGGCGATGCTGATATAGTTACCCAACGAATTGTAATTCTATTGGGTAACTATTCCGCTGCATCTTGCCGCCATGCCAGTCGCCACACTGCGTTTTCGCCAGCACGAACTTGCCTTCCGCACACAGTATGCGGAGTTGAAGGAGCGCACGCTCGGCGCAGGATTCTTGCTGCCGGGGTCGCCGGGAACGCTTGCCATGCGCTCCGGCACCGGGTTTCCCTATTGGTATCGGGTTTATTATTCCGTGCCGCGCAAGCAGTCGGAGACGCTGGTTTGCAGGGACGGGGATGGCGCGGCGCTGGAAGAGATGAAAGCGCGAATGGATTTTTCCGGCTGGGCGTCGGATCAGGTGTCGGCACTGCGCAAGCTGGGTTTTCAGGTCGCTGACAAGGCCGTGGCGCGTGTGCTGGTGGAGTTGCACAATCAGGGTGCATTCGAGGCCGGCCTGGTATTGGTCGGTACGCTGGGCTATATGGCGTGGCTCAACGAGTTGGGCGTGATTGCGGTGTCGTCGCGCACGCAGAAGATTGGCCTGCCCCCTAGCGACCTTGCCCGCCGGCAGCCGTTGAAACTGGCGTCGCCCTTGCCGTTCATGCGCACCATGCAGGCCACTGAGTTGCCATTTTTTGCGGTGCCGGGTTTGCCCTCGAGCAAGCCATCAACGTCGGTCAAGCTGCCCGGCGTCGATGGTTTGCGCATTGACATGCTGGTGCCTGGCAAGACCCTCGGCACGATTGTTCGCGTGCCGGAGTTGCAATGGGTCGCGCAAAGCATTCCCTTCTATGATTACTTGCTGGTGGCACCGGAGCGGGCCGCCATGCTTGCCGGTGCGCAGTGCATTCCGGTCAGGCTGCCGCAGGCGGCGCGCATGGTGTGGCACAAGCTGTATTCAGGTGCCAGGCGTCGCGGCTTTCCCGAGAAGGCCGCCAAGGACCGAAGTCAGGCACTGACGCTCGCCGCGGCATTGGCGAGCGACGATGCCCGCGCATTGAAAAAAGCCGGTCGGGCCGCGCCGGACGACATGCTCAAGGCGATCCGGCCACACGCCAAAGCATTGCTCGAACAGTCGGCAGATCATCCTGAACTCTGCGATGTCTTGCGGGAGGTGCTTGCCTGACCCCGAAACTTTCTCAAGCAATATGATTTGGTGACACGGTGAGTCGCCGTGTCACTGGCGCCGACTTCCGAGGCCGGGCGCTTTCCTCGGAGCTACATCAGTCCCATGCCCTTCAGCACCACGATGCCGGCGCTGGTGGTGAATAGCGAGCCGACGGTGGTCAGGGCGATGATGTTGGCGGCCAGTGCGGCATTGCCGCCCATTGCGCGCACCATCACGTAGCCCGCGGCGGCGCTCGGCGCGGACGACATCAGCAGCAGGATGCCGAGGTCCATGCCGCGAAATCCCAGGGCCAGGCCGGCCAGCACGAACAGCAGGGGCACGGCCACCAGCTTGCCGGCGGCGGCCAGCACGGTGTCGCGCGGGTCGTGGCGCAGGCTGCGAAAATCCAGCGCCGCACCGGTGCACAGCAGGGCCAGCGGCAGCGTCATGCGCGCAAAGTATTCGCCGGACTGGAGCAGGATTCCGGGCAGTTGCAGCCCCGAGATCGAGACCGGCAGCGCCAGCACGATGCCGATGATCAGGGGGTTCATCGCCACCGAGCGCAGCACCCGCCACGGGTTCTGGCTGGCGTGCAGCGACGAACTCAAGGTGACCACGGAGAGCACGTTGAACAGGATGGTGACCAGGCCGACATACAGCGAGGCCGCGGCCAGGCCGGGTTCGCCATAGGCATTGACGCAATAGGCCAGCCCGATGATGGCCATGTTGGAGCGGAAAATTCCCTGCACCACCACGCCGCGGTCGCGCTCTTCGCGCACCGCAAGGCGCGCCGCCAGCTCGCCGGCGCCCCACACCAGCAGCGTCGCCGCCAGGCCGAAGCCGATCAGGGCAAAATTGGCCGAGGCATCGAGATGGGTCTTGCTGACGCTGATGAACAGCAGGGCCGGCAGGGTGACGTTGAACACCAGGCGCGAGCCGACCTCGATGAAGGCGTCGTTGATCATGCCGATGCGCCGCAGCCAGGCACCGAGACCGAGGATGACGAAGATCGGACCGGTGACGGAAAGCGAAAATTCGAGCGTGTCGAGAAATTCTGAAATCATTGCGCCGGGGTGAACTTCTCGGAGTGGCCAGGGGAAGGACCCGATTCTAGCGTCTGCCGCACCAGCCATTGCCCAAAGTCGGCGCTTGCGGGACGGCGATACTGACGGCCATGCCAGCAATCCCACGCGGATCCCCATGCTTGTATGCTTGGGGTTGCCAGTGGCAGGATGTGGCAAAGCCTGGACCGTAATGTCGCCGCCGGTCAGCGGCGGCTTCAGCCTTGGAGAGCACAGTGCAAGCAGTCATGTACCACCGTTTCGGCGATGAATCGGTCTTGGCGCTGTGTGAAATTCCCGTGCCGCAACCCGCCGCCGGCCAGGTCCAGGTGCGGGTCCGTATGGCCAGCCTGAATCCGGTGGATTTCAAGCTGCGCAGCGGCATGCTGCGCATGGTGGGGCGGCCCAGGCGCCCTGCAATTACGGGGAAGGACTTCGCCGGCGAAATCACTGCCCTGGGCGCGAATGTGCACGGCTATGCCATCGGGCAACGCGTATTCGGTTCGGTCGATCCATTGGGTGGCGAGGGATCATGTGCGCAGTTCGTCGTGCTTTCGACCGACCTGATCGCACCGATTCCCGAGGCGCTGAGCGATCAAGTGGCCGCCAGTTTGCCGGTGGCCTCCGGTACCGCTTTGCAGGCACTTGCCGACATTGCAAAACTCCGGCGCGACCAATCGGTTTTGATCACGGGCGCATCCGGCGCCGTGGGCTCGAGCGCCGTGCAACTGGCCAGGTCGCTCGGCGCCCGCATTACCGGGGTGTGCAGCACGGCCAATATCGCTTATGTCCGCTCCATCGGAGCCGAACGCGTCATCGACTACAAGACCGGGAATTGGCAGAGCTGCGGCGATCGCTTCGATGTGATCTTCGATGCCGCCGCCAGCGCGACATTTGCAGGTTCAAGACCGTGCCTGACAGTCGCGGGCATCTATATCAACACCATGCCGTCACCGGGTTTGTACCTGGCGGCGCTGGTCGCGCGGCTTACGTCCCGGCAACGCTGCGTACCATTCATGCTGAAGACCGATGCCGACCTGCTCGGGCGACTGGCGACACTGGCGGCGGACAAGGTCATCGTTCCGCGCATCAGTGAAATCGTGGACCTGGGCCAGGTAGGGTCCGCCCAGCGGCGGATGCAGGAGGGCAAGGTCAGCGGCAAGATTTGCGTGCGCGTGAATTCATGAGTGCCGACTGGAGCACCCGAACAGTAATGATTCATCCATCAACCCGGACCGGCTAAAGCCGGACGGGTCATCAAAACAGGCGGTCACATGGACATCGGAAACATTTTGGGTGTGTTTATCGGATGGCCCTTCCTGGCCCTGGCGCCGGCGGCACTCTTCGCGGCGCTCTACTTCCGGTGCAGGCGGCCCATCGTGTTGGTTGCAACGCTTGCCTGGCTGGCCTACTTCCCCTACGAGCAGGCAATGAAGTTGCGCATACTCTGTTCCGGCGAATGCAACATTCGCGTAGACCTGCTTTTGCTCTATCCGCTGCTTATGCTGGTGTCGGTACTTGCGCTTGCCGTGTATTTCAAGACAGGGCGAAAGGCCAGGGATGCCTGACCCGCACCTGCCGGAAATGATATTGGCCCAGGGTGATTTGCTCTGCTGACACCTTGAATCGCCGTGTCGTCAGCGCCGACTCTTCAAGACTTGCCGAACTGCTCGCTCAGTCGCGCCACCGCATCGCGCTCGCCGCGAATGCGCAGGAAGGCGCCATCCTCGTCGGCGCGTTCTTCCAGCACTTCGCAGCTGGCGAAGATTTCATTGCGCTTTTGCTGGGCCGACCAGGGCAGGAACAGCTCGGCCTCGACCTGTCCCTGCTGGAAGAAGCCGATGATCGCTTCGCGCAGCAGCGCCACGTCGTCGGCGCGGCGCGCGCTCATGACGATGCAGTCGGGGTAGCGCGCACGCAGCGACGTTTCGCGTTCGGCTTGCGCGGCGATGTCGCCGACGTGGTCGATCTTGTTGAAGACGCGGATGCGCGGCACGTCCTGCGCGCCGATTTCGGCCAGCACCTTGTCGGTGACGTCGAGCTGGCGTTCGAAGCCGGGGTCGCTGGCGTCGATGACGTGGAGCAGCAGCCCGGCGTCGAGCGCTTCTTCGAGCGTTGATTTGAACGAGGCGACCAGCCCGTGCGGCAGGTTCTTGATGAAGCCGACCGTGTCGCTGATCAGCACCCGCGGCTTGCTCTCGGGCTGCAGGGCGCGCACGGTGGTGTCGAGCGTGGCGAAGAGCTTGTTTTCGACCAGCACGTCGCTGCCGGTGAGGGCGCGCATCAGGGTGGATTTGCCGGCATTGGTGTAGCCGACCAGCGCCACGGTGGCGAGCCCCTGGCGCTCCTGCCGCCGCGCGCGCTGCGTCTTGCGCTCCGCGTCCATGGCGACGATTTCTTCCTGCAGGTCGGCGATACGGTCGCGGATCTTGCGCTTGTCGAGTTCGGTGTGCGATTCGCCGGCGCCGCGGCCGCCGGTGCCGCTGCGCTGCCGGCCCTGCGGCCCGGCCAGCTTGGCCGCTTCGCGCAGGCGCGGCGCCATGTAGCCCAGTCGCGCGATTTCCACCTGCGCGCGCGCGGCGCGCGACGTGGCGTGGCGGTGAAAGATTTCGAGGATCACCATGGTGCGGTCCATGACCTCGGCGCCGACTTCCTTTTCCAGGTTGCGCGCCTGCGAGGGCGAGATCTCGTGGTCCACGAAAATCGCGTCGATCTTGCCGGCGTCAGGGTCGGCAGCGGCGTGCAGGGGTTTCTCGAAGGTTCCGGGCGCGGGTTCGCTGTCGATGAACTCGCGTATTTCCTGGCGCTTGCCGGTGCCCATGTAGGCGGTCGAGTCGAAGCTCCCGCGCTTCTGGACGAAGGTGGCGGTGATGATGTAACCCAGCGTCTTGGCCAGGTCGCGCAGTTCGGCCAGCGAAGACTCGAATTCGATGTCGTTCACATTCGGCAGTTGCACGGCCGCGACGACGGCGTATTTGGGCTTTTCCTTGACT
Organism: Sulfuritalea sp.; assembly: GCA_022842325.1. Taxonomy (GTDB): domain Bacteria; phylum Pseudomonadota; class Gammaproteobacteria; order Burkholderiales; family Rhodocyclaceae; genus Sulfuritalea. Next base: position 6,304 of record JALHPU010000049.1, read on the forward strand.
TCTTTTTGCATGCGGGGCGGGCGTTACTTGAGAGAGCAAAGCCGGATAGTACCCGTCAAACCGCTCGACGCCGGCATCGGCCGTGGGGCCACCAGCCCCGCAACCTTGCCGGAGTCGAGCTTGCGCCTTAGTCGCGGTCGCGCGCGCGGGCGCGTCCGGTCGGGCGGCAACCGATCTGGTTGTCGGCCTCGAAGTAGCGCAGGCCGGGGCCGCAATCCAGCTTCTGCGCCGGATAGGCCGGCGTGCAGGAGAAGGCGCCGGTCTGGCGACTGTAGGAGCCTTCACGCATCATCCAGCCATCCGGGCAGGCTTCGGCGGCAGCCTCGCGGCGACTCTCGCGGCGGCTCTGGCGGTCCTCGGCTACGACGGTCACCAGCGTCGAAGCGGACCCGGCGCAGCCAAAGGTCTGCTTCACGCGCTGGCCCTTGGCGGTCACCGTGTATTGGCCCGGCGCGGAGAAGGTGTGATCGAAGGCGCGCGGCAGCAGGCCTTCGTCGCGGCCGACGATGCGGGTATCCGGCGAACCGTTGTCACCGTATGTGATCCACAAACCGCAGTCGGTGGCTTCGTTGCCCTGGCCGGAGACCGTGAACCGGACCATGGCCTGGCCATTGTTGAGCATGACCCGGGAGGCGCTCGGCGTGATGGAGCTGATGGTATTGGCCCAGGCGGCGGGTGCGAATGCCAGGGTCAATGCGGTGAGTGCGAACAGCGATGATCGTTTCATGATGGGCTCCTTGGGATGTATCTGCCCGATCATGTCCCTGCGCGTTGGCGCATTCCGTGCGCTGGCGCGCATAGCGGCGGGTGCGCCGCAGCGGCCGGGTGCCAGGCGGCAGGAAAACCCCTCATTGCCCGCGCTGCGACACATTCCACCCAAACTGGATGTAAATCGTCCTTGTCGTTCCATGCCGGGGCACGTATGTTGAATGCCTCAGGGAAGGTCATAGAGCGGTCTACACGCCATGTCATTCGAAAAACTTCGGATTGCGTCCACCAATCGCCGGACATTGCTGCCGTTCGTCGGATCGCTGCGGGATTTCGACCTTCTGGTTGCGATTGGCGCCGCCGACGAGAAGGGCACACCGCTCGGATTCAAGCAACTGGTGCTGCTCGAGCTGGCGCCGCCGACCACGCTGCAACGCCGGCTCAATGCGCTGGTCGGCAACCGGACGATACGCCGCTCGGCGCTGCGCGGTGATGGACGGCGCGTTTGTTACTCGCTGACGCCGAAGTCGCTGGCGGCGTTCCGCAAGTACTTTCTGAAAATGAATTTCTGACAACAAGCAGCTGATCGACAGGGCGAAACTTGGGCTACGAACTTATCTGGGAACCGCGCGGCGTCCTCAAGCGCTTTTACGGCCCGGTTACCGACACGGACATCGCCGGTTCAGTCGCGCGGGTCCACGGCGACCGGCGCTTCGATACGCTGCGCTACGTCATCAACGATTTCCGGGACGGCACCGGGCACCGGGTGCCGCTCGACGCCGTCGAGGAGATTGCGGCCATCGACGATGTGGCATCGATCAGCAATCCGCACATCAGGGTTGCGCTGGTGGCCGCGACTCCGGACTTCATCGAACTGGCGAAGCAATATGCCGGAGCGACGCTGAAACTTTATCCAACCCGGATTTTTTCGTCGCTGGACGAGGCGAGGAACTGGCTCGACGCCTGAGTCTGGTCCTGGCGCCGTGGCGCCTAGCCGGCCAGGCCGTCGTAGGCCAGCTTGAGCCCCGCCGCCAGCAGCGTCCACGCGGTGACCAGGTTGAAGCCGCGCATGTCCACGGCATGCAGCAGGCGATAACCGAGGAAGTAGCCGAGCGGGATCGCCGGTGCCAGCAGCAGCGAGACGCCGAGGTTGGACAGGTCGATCAGGCCGAGCTGGGCATAGGGCCCGAGCTTGGCAAAATTCACCACCGAGAAGAAGATCACCGTGGTGCCGACCAGGCGCATCTTGTCCATGTTCTGCGGCATCAGGTATTGCATGATCGGCGGGCCGCCGGCATGCGAGACGAAGCTGGTGAAGCCGGCCAGCGCGCTCCAGAAGATGCCGGGGCCAGGAGTCGGCGCCGACGGTACGGCGCTCGCGGTACTGCGCGCGGCGCGAAAGCGGTCGATGGCGAAAACCACGGCTTCGATGCCGATCAGCAGCTTGATCCAGCGTCCGTCGACCTGGCCGAAGGTGAGCCAGCCCAGCGCAATGCCGAGCATGGCGCCGGGCAGGATGATGCGCAGGTTGGCCGCGTCGGCGCGCCCGCGAAACACCACCAGGCCGATGAGGTCGATCGCCAGCAGGATCGGCAGCATTACCGCGGCGGCGAAGGGTGCCGACACGGCCAGCGCCATCAGCGGCACGCCGAGGCTGCCGGCGGCACCGCCGAAGCCGGCCTTGGACATGCCGAACAGCAGCGTGGCGAGAATGGCCAGCAGCCAGAAGGCGAGCGGCAGGGTGGCGGCGTGGGCGAACATGCGCGGCGGCCAGTTGCCTTCAGCCGGCAGCGACCCAGTCGGCGGCGGTTTGCAGCGCCGCCTGCAGGGATTGCCGGGCGGCGTCGCTGAGGCCTTCGCCGAGTTCGAAGCGTTCGCCGCGTATCGCCAGCAACCAGCAGGGCGGCGGCGCGCCGTCGTCGATGTCGGCATAAACGTTGAGCACGGCCTGCGGGCTCATGGCGTGGGTGGTGAAGCTGGCGTCGCGGGCGGCCTCGATGCGGGCCAGCGAGCAGGACGTCGGCGCATCGACGCTGGCATCGACGAACAGCACGCGGCGGCGGCCCTGCAGGTCGAGCGCATGTTCCACCTGCAACTGGAAATCGGTCAGGCATTCGACTTCGCCCCATTCCGGATGGCGCGCGGCGAGCGCGGTGAAGTGCTCGACGAACAGCGGGCCCAGCGCGTCATCACCGCGGCTGGGATTGCCCCAGCCGAAGATGAGGGTCGGTGCCGTCAAGTCAGTTCGCGAATTTCGCGTGTCAGGCCGCGGCTGTCGCGCGTCGCGGCGTCGAGCACCGTGCCGTCAGCGCCGACTATTGCGACTTCGAGCGGCATCTGACCGAGTGCGTGTGTGGCACAGGAGAGGCAGGGGTCGAAGGCGCGGATGGCGATCTCGATGTGGTTGAGCAGGCCTTCGGTGATCTCGACGCCGTCGAGGTATTGCTTTGCCACTTCGCGCACCGCCGTGTTCATGGCCTGGTTGTTGTGGGTAGTGGAGACGATCAGGTTGGCGCGGATCACCAGGTCGTTTTCGTCGACGCGGTAGTGGTGGATCAGCGTGCCGCGCGGTGCTTCGATGACGCCGACGCCGCGCTCCTGGCGTTCGCCGGTGGCGACCAGGTCGTGGCCGATAATGTCGTCGTCGTGCAGCAGATCCTTGATGCTCTCCGCTGCGTGCAGCATTTCGATCATGCGCGCCCAGTGATAGCCCAGTGTGGCGCCCGTCACGCTGCCGCCGTCGTAGGCCATGAATTCCTCGCGCTCGTGGTCGGCCAGCGGGGTCGGGATGCTGTCGCAGTGCGTGACGCGGGTCAGCGGGCCGACACGGTAGGAACCGTCGTCCGGGCCGAGCGACTTGAAGTAGGGGAACTTCATGTAGGACCAGGGCTTGACGTCCTCTTCGATGACGTCCCAGTAGCGGCCGTAGTCGAAATGATCGAACAGGGTCTTGCCGTCGGCGTCGCGCGCGCGCAGGCCGCCGTGATACAGGTCCATCGCGCCGGAGGCTGACACCAGGCACATGCCGGACGAGCGGAAACGGCCGAAGGCGTTGTACTCGGGCAGGTTCTGCTCGAACAGGTTGTGGATCATGCCGACGGCGTCGCGGCTCCAGGCCACCATCTGGTAGATACCCTTGAGCAGCTCGGCACGTTCCTCGGGCGCCAGCGACTTGTTCACGCCGCCGGGAACCGAGCCGGTGCCATGCACGCGCTTGCCCGCCGTCATGCGGATTACTTCCTGGCCGTACTTGCGCAGCAGCACGCCTTTTTTCGCGATCTCGGGATGCGCGGCGACGACGCCGACGATGTTGCGCTGGGCCAGGTCCGAGCCGAAGCCGAACAAGAGGTCGGGCGAGGCGAGGTGGAAGAAGTGCAGGGCGTGCGACTGCAGGATCTGGCCGTAGTGCATCAGGCGGCGCACCTTCTCGGCGGTCGGCGTCAGCTGCTTGACGCCCAGCATCATGTCCAGCGCCTTCGATGCCGCGAGGTGGTGCGAGACCGGGCAGATGCCGCACAGGCGCTGCACCATGACCGGCACTTCCCAGTAGGGACGGCCCTGGATGAACTTCTCGAAGCCGCGGAATTCGACGATGTGCAGTCGCACCTGATGCACCTTGTTGTCGGCGTCGAGCAGGATGGTGACCTTGCCGTGGCCCTCGACCCGCGACACGGGATCGATGGCGACGCGGCGCAGATTTTCGGGGGCGGTGGCGGTTTCGAGTTCGAAGCTCATGGCGTTCTCAATCGTAGTGAATCAGGCCGTGGCCCAAAGTGGGCGTACGGCCGGCCAGCAGGTCGGTCAGCAGCTTCCAGATCGCGTCGGCCGGCGGCGGGCAGCCGGGCAGGAAGTAATCCACCTTGACCACTTCATGGATCGGATGCACCTTGTTCAGCGGCAGCGGCAGTTCCGGATCGTTGGGAATGCCGCCGTGGGTCATGTCCGCCCCGGTGTGGTACACCTCTTCCAGCACGTCGCGCAGGTCGAGGTGGTTGCGCTGCGCCGGCAGGCCGCCGTTGATCGCGCAGGCGCCGACGGCGACGATGATCTTGCAGTGGCTGCGGAACTCGCGCAGCACATGCACGTTCTCGGCATTGCACAGCCCGCCTTCGATCAGGCCGAGGTCGCAGGGGCCGCAATGCTTGATGTCGGTCAGCGGCGAACGGTCGAATTCGACCAGTTCGAGCAGCCTGAGGATGCGTTCGTCGATGTCAAGCAGCGACATGTGGCAGCCGAAGCAGCCGGCCAGGCTGGTGGTGGCGACGCGCAGCTTTTTTACCGGAGCGGCGTTCATGGGCGCATTCATGTGGCCTTCTCCCCGACCTGTTCGCTGATCGGCGACTTGTCGTAGCGACGCTCGCCGATCGGCACGGCGAATCCCTTGCGCTTGGGCAGGATCACGCCGACCGGGCAGATGCTGGCGGCGCGATCGCTCAGGGCGAAATCGGTATCGGCCAGTTTGCCGGACTCGCTGTTGATGTGGATGCGACGGCCGAGGATGCCGCGCCCACCCATGGCGAACACGTTCTTGCCATCGACTTCGCGTGAGGCCGTGACGCACAGGCTGCACATGATGCAGCGGTTGAAGTCGAGCAGCACGTCGGGATGGGAGGCATCCACCGGGCGGTCGGGATAGAACATGTCGAAGTGCGGCGACATCATCTTCAGTTCGTAGGCCGTGGCCTGCAGCGCGCAGTTGCCGCTCTTTTCGCAGGAGGGACAGAAATGGTTGCCCTCGACGAAGTACATCTGCAGCAGCGTGCGCCGCTTGTCGTCGAGCTCGGCGGTGCGGTTCTCGACTTCCATGCCGGGCTGGGCTTCCATGGTGCAACTGGAGCCGAAGCGGCCGTTGACCTTCACGGTGCACAGCTTGCAGGAGCCATGCGCGGCGAAATCCGGATGCCAGCACAGGTGCGGGATGTAGCGGCCATGGGCGGTGGCCGCCTGCATCACGGTTTGCCCGGCGCGGAAGGGAATGTCTTCGCCGTCGAGCTGGAAAATGTTCATGGTGGTCATGCTTCGGCCTCGTTCTGCAAGTGTGCGGCGGCATCGTCGCGGCCCGTCATCTGCCGTGCCTGCGACAGCGCTGCATCGAGATCGAAGGCCGGCTCGTAGTCAAGCGACATGAGCCGGCGCTCGTAGGCCGGGCGGAACTTGTTCAGCGTGTCGAACACCGGGTTGCAGGCGGAATTGCCCAGCCCGCAATGGCTGGCGCCCTGCATCAGGCGATGCAGCTTGAACAGTTCGTCGATGTCGTAGGGCGAACCGTGATTCTTCGCGATCTTGTCCATCATGTTGCGCACCAGCGTGGTGCCAACCCGGCAGGGGGTGCAGAAGCCGCAGGATTCGTGGGCGAAGAAGTGGGCGAAGTTGCGCGCCACTTCGAACATGTCGCGCGTCTCGTCGAAGATCATGAAAGCGCCGGCGGTGGGCAGGTCCTCGAAGGCGATTTTGCGAGTGAACTCGTCCTCGGCGACGCAGATGCCCGAGGGGCCGGAAATCTGCACCGCCTGCGAATCGGTGGCGCCGCAATCTTCCAGCACCTGGCGCACGCTGACGCCGTAGGGATACTCGTAAATGCCGGGCCGCTCGCAATCGCCGCTGACCGAAAGCAGTTTTGTGCCGGTGGATTTTTCGGTGCCGTGCTGCGCATACCAGGCGCCGCCGTGCGCGGCGATCAGGCAGGAAGCGGCCAGGGTCTCGACGTTGTTCACCGTGGTCGGCTGGTCGAGATAGCCGCGGGTGACCGGGAAGGGCGGCCGGATGCGCGGCCGTCCGGGCTTGCCTTCGAGCGATTCGATCAGCGCCGATTCCTCGCCGCAGATGTAGGCGCCGGCGCCGAGGTGGATCTCGATGTCGAATTCGAAATCGCTGCCGAGGATGTTCCTCCCCAGCAGATTGGCCTGTCGCCGTGCCGCCAGCGCCGACTCCAGGGGTTCCAGCAGATAGCGGTATTCGCCGCGCAGGTAGAGCAGGCCCTTTTTCGCGCCGACCACCAGGCCGGCGATGCTCATGCCCTCGAACACCAGGCTCGAATACGAGTTGAGCAGCACGCGATCCTTGAAAGTGCCCGGCTCGCCTTCGTCGGCGTTGCAGACCACGTAATGCGCCGGGTTGGCGCCGCTACCGGGGGCGTTGCGGCAGGCTTCCCATTTCAGGCCCGTCGAGAAACCGGCGCCGCCGCGACCGCGCAGTCTGGCCTCCTTGATTTCGGCCAGGGTCTTCTCCGGGCCGCGTTCCAGCGCGGCGGACAAGGCCCGACCGGGCACCAGATCGTGCGCCAGCAGGATGTCACGGCGTCTGATGTTGTCCTCGGCCACAAACCATTCGGCCGGCCATTCGGCGACCGGCGTTTCGCTGCGGATCAGGCCGACCATTTCGCCCAGGCGTGCCTGGCTCATGCCGGTGACGGCGCGGTAATTCACCAGCAGCGCCGGGCCCTGGTCGCCCATGCCGGTGCAGGAGGTGGTGTTCACGCTGACCAGGCCGTCTTCAGAGACGCGGCCGGGTTCCAGCCACAGCTTCTTGCACATCGCGTCCATCAGTTCGGCATTGCCCAGCATGCGGTCGGTGATGTTGTCCGACCAGAGCACGCAGTATTTGCCGCGCGGCCGGGTGTGGAAGAAGCTGTAGAAGGAGGCGGTGCCGCTGACCATGGCGCGCGGCCAGCCGATGGCTTTGGCGATATAGGTGAGCGTCGGCGGCGCCAGCCAGCCCAGCTGTTCCTGGGTTTCGCGCAGGATCTGCATCAGCCGCGTGCCGTCGCGGTGCTGGCGGTCGAGAACGGCGTCGATCGTTTCGGTTTCGGTCATGACGGTAACCTCGGGGAAAACCAGCGGGGAAAATGTCTTCCGCAATGCAGCATAACGCGATCATGCCGCGCCAGCTTAATCTGGGTCAACCAATGCTGTAGGTCTATTTTATGGCGCCAAAAGCAATTTACATTGCTCTCTGCTAGCATTTGTATTTCACACCTGATGGATTCCATGATTCACGACAGCCCCTTTGCTGCGCTGGGCAATACCCTCGACACCGGAGAAGTGGAATCGCAGGTGGCCGAGATCGTCCGCGCCTTCGCCCCGGGCCATGACCTGGCCCGCATCGGCGCTGCCTTCAGCCTGCTCGATCGGGCCTTCGACGGCGAACTGCCGGGCTACCAGAAGCTCAAGACGCTGTACCACAACCGTACCCATACCAACGAAGTCGTGCTGTGCAGTGCCCGCATGCTGCATGGCCTGCACCTGGCCGGCCAGGGCGTGGACGGCGACCATATCGATGCCGCGCTGATCGGCGCCCTGATGCACGATATCGGCTATCTGATGAGCGATGAGGAGGCCAGCGGCACCGGCGCCCAATTCACCGCCAGCCACGTCATGCGCGGCGTCGAGTTTTCGCGGCAGCACTTGCACGACATCCCGCCCGATCTGCTGGAGAGCATCACCAAGGTGATCATGCTCACCGACCACCGCCAGCACCCCGACTGGGTCAAGTTCGACAACCTGCAGCAGCAGCGCGCCGCTTACGCCACCGCCACGGCCGACCTGATCGGGCAGATGGCGAACCGCGAATACCTCGAGCGCGTGCTGTTGCTGTATTTCGAATTCGAGGAAGCCCAGATGGGCGGCTTCGCCGACATCCACGACCTGCTGGAAAAGACCACCGCCTTCTACCGCATGACCAAGGGCCGGCTCGACCAGGACCTGCATGGCATGTCGGTCAATCTGGCGCGGCACTTCGACGCGCAGCAGGGCGCCGACCGCAACTTCTACCAGGAGTCGATCGACCGCAATCTCGATTACCTCGATCGCGTGGTGAAAACCGAACGCGAGCACCGGCTGGAGCGCCTCAAGCGCGGCGGCGTGGTCGAGAAGGTGCTGAAGATCAAAGACGTCGGCTGAGATGGAGCGCATCACGATTTCGCTCGACGCCGAGCTGGCCGCCGAATTTGACCGGCTGATCGCCGAACGTGGCTACCAGAATCGCTCCGAGGCGGTGCGCGATGTGTTGCGCGCCCACCTCGAAGCGGCGCGGCAGCAGCGCGGCGAGGCGGCGCATTGCGTCGCCAACCTGTCCTACGTCTACAACCATCACGAGCGCGACCTGGCCGAACGCCTGACCAGCCTGCAGCACGGCCAGCACGACCTGACCGTGGCCACCATGCACGCCCACCTCGACCACGAGAACTGCCTCGAAAGCGTGGTCCTGCGCGGGCCGACCGCGGCGGTGCGCGGCTTTGCCGATGCGCTGATCGCCGAGCGCGGCGTGCGCCACGGCCAGCTCAACCTGATCGACGTCGAAGTCGATGCCGGGCGGGCGCACGGTCACGGCTACCGACCCGCCGGCAGCGGGCACGGGCATGTGCATCTGAAGCCCAAAACTTAGCGTGAAGTGCGTTGATCAGTACGCATGCCATTCTTCGAGCGTAGCGAGCCGACCAATAGCCTCCCCGCGAGGGGAGGATGGGAGGGGCGGGTCTATTTGCCAGCTTCAGGCATCACGACGCTCAGGTACTTCATGATGCGGGGTGGTTCATCGAAGCCATGAGCGTTGGGATGGTTGAACCCGATCACCTGGTCCTCGCCGCAGCGGATCTCGATGCCGGCACCGCCTGGCTGGAGCAGCATCTGGGCGTCGCACTTACCGCCGGCGGCAAGCATGTCCGCATGGGCACGCACAATCGCCTGCTCGGCCTCGGCGATAACTTCTACCTCGAACTGATCGCCATCGACCCCGCGGCAGCTGCGCCGGGGCGGCCGCGCTGGTTCGGTCTCGATACCTTGCAGGGGGCCGACCGGCCGCGCCTGATCCACTGGGTGGCGCGCAGCGACGACATCGTGCGCGACGTCGCTGCGTGTAGCGAAGCCCTCGGCGAGATCCTGTCCATGGAACGCGGCGACTATCGCTGGCGCATCAGCGTGCCGGGCGACGGCCACCTGCCGGGCGAAGGGCTGGTACCGACGCTGATCCAGTGGGATGTGCCGTTTCATCCGGCGCAGCGTCTGCCCGATGAGCGTTGTCGCCTGATGAAGCTCGAAGGCTTCCATCCGCAGCCGGCGCGCATTCGGGCGGCGCTGGACAGCCTTGGCCTGGGTTCACGGCTGGACGTGCATTCCTGCCCGGCCGACGATCCGGCGCAGCTGGTGGCCTACCTGCGCACGCCGCGCGGGCTGGTCGAACTCGACTGACGCCGGGTCAGTTGGCCGTGCCCTCGGCCAGTCGCGAACCACGCGCCAGCCAGTTGCCGAGGATGAAGCTGGCGGCGAGCAGCACGATTACCCCGATGCCCAGCAGCAGTTCCTTGCCCTCGTACCACTGCGCAACGTCGGCGCGCAGCCAGCGCGCGAGGCCGAAGCCGGCCACGACGAAGCTGATCGCCGCCACCATCAGGCCCATGACGCGCGAGGCGATGCGCGCGCGGTGGTCGGCACGGCGCAGCAGACGGGCGATCCAGAGGCCATTGGCGCCGTCGGCCAGCAGCATGCCGGCGGTGAAGGCCAGACCGAGCATCAGGGTATGGGCGAGGCCGCCATGCTGGGTGGCGGTGACGGCAAACAGCGCGGCCTGACTCAGGGTGTCGAAGGACAGCGCGAACAGCGCGCCGACCGCGGCGATCGCCAGCGGATGCGAGGTGGCCTGCAGGCGGCGCAGCAGGCCGGCCTTGATGCCGATGGTGGCGACCATGGCGCCGGCCGGCGCGGTCAGCACCGCACGCAGGTTGAGCACGCCGAGCAGGGTCAGGAAACCGATTGAAATCCAGGTGCCGAGGTTTTCCATCCAGGCCGGCACCTGCCAATGCGTCGACGCGAACCCGACGCCAAGCGCGATCAGCATGACCACGGCGCCGTGGCCCAGCGAAAACAGCGAGCCGCACCAGCGCGCGCGCTGCGGCGCCAGGCGCAGATTGTGGCGGGTCAGGCCGTCGATCGTGGCGAGGTGGTCGGCATCGAGGCCGTGCCTGGCGCCGAGGACAAAGACCAGGGCGAGCAGGGCGATCCATTCGTTGGGGCTTTCCATCGGCGCTGGCCTTTCCAGTGGGGCGATATGAAGTCTAGTAAAAACTTCATACAAAATCCATGCCCGTCCGGTGATGCGGCGAAAAGCGCTTGAGATCAATCGCCTGCGGAAACGTGGTGCGCGCCGAGCGGTTAGCGGCTATGCGCATTTTGCTTGCCGCTATCCGGCATCCAGCCAATGCACCAGGTAGTACAGGCGGAAGCCTTCCGAGGAGCGCGACGGCCCCATCACCTCGGCCGCGTGCCGGTTCTGCGCCGGGTCGGCCGCCGCCAGCGCCGTCGCGAGGTCCGGCATGACTTCGACGCAGGATTCGGGAAAGCGCTTGCGCGAGCCGCGTTTGACATTGACCACGGCGAAGCGCGCCTGAACCAGGTGCGGCGCTTCGGCGTCGAGATACACGCCGCCCTTCATTGGGCGACTCCGCGTAGCACCCGGATGTGGCCGAGGATGGGCGCGAACAGCGGTTCGAGATGGCGCCGCATCAGCGGTCCGATCGCACTGGTGCGGGTCAGGATGGGCATCGCGACCTCATTCGAGACCTGCGCCAGGGCGGCCATGGCTTCGATTTCGCGACCCGGTTCCGCGGGCAGGTCGGACGGAACTTCGAGCCCGCGCAGCGGCGCGAAATAGTTGCCGAGTATGTCGAGCAGCAGATACACGGTCTCATGCGCCGGCGGCTTTTCCAATACCAGTTCGGCGGCGGCGAGGAAGCTCTGGCCGCAGGGTGCATGGCAGCGCGCCAGCTGCCGCGCCCAGGGATCGCCGGACGCGGCAAGGGCCTGCACCTCCGGCGCCAGCGGGAGTTCCGTGCCGCCGGGCAGCGCATCGGGGCGATGTTCGAGAAATCCGACGTAGTAATGCGGACGGCGCCTGGCCTTGGCCCACAGCTGTTCGCTGGATGCGGCGTCGAGCAGGCCGGCACCGAGCACGGCGCGGATCGAGTTCATGGCCAGCACCGGGTCTTCCTCGAAGGGCAGGTGCTCGATCAGGAACCCTGCCAGCACCGGGCCCATCGCGCCCGCGCGCACGGCGCCATGGCCGAGCATGTAGCGCGCCACTTCCATGGTCGGCAGGGCCCACCAGGCGCGGCGCGCCAGTTCGTCGTCGAGAGTCGGCGCCAGCGCCACGGCGGTCACCGCCTCGGGTTCGCCGAGCTTGAGCAGGGCTGCCAGATTCTTCGGGCTGGCGTGGCCCATGCGCGTCCAGCGCCGCAGATGCACCGGGTAGCCGCCGGGCGAATCCAGCGCATGGCCGCCGAGCAGTTCGCGCACGCGCATCACGTAAAGGTCGGCGCGGCAATTGCGATGCAGGCTGATCTTCGCTTCGCCTTTCGGCGTCAGCGCGTGCAAAGTCATCGCGCCCTCGTCGATGCGCACGGCATGGATCTCGCCGGCCAGCAGCACGTTGAGGCGCAGCGCGTCCTCGGGAGCCAGGTCCACGGTTTTCAATTGAGCTGGATCCTCCGGCCCCAGGGCACCGGCGCCTTGCCCTTGATCAGCCACAGCACCGGGTAGTAGGGCGCCAGTTTGGGGAATTCGGCTTCGCCGTCGGTGAAATACACCAGCGCATCGGGATGCGCGCCCTCGCGTTCTATCCACTCGAACACCGGGGTGAAGGCGGTGCCGCCGCCGCCCTCGAACTGGCGCGGCAGGCGCAGTTCCTGCCAGGGTTCGCAGACCCAGGGGGCGTCGGGGGCGAGGGCCGCATCGCAGGCCACCAGCGTGATGCGCACCGGCAGCGTGCCCTTGATCGCATTGAGTTCGCCGACGAACTGCGCCAGGTCGGCGTCGGCGATCGAGCCCGAGGTGTCGAGCGCGACGAAGATGTCGCCGGCATGGCTGCGCAGGCTGGGCCAGAGCACATCGCTTGACGACTCGCCGGTGCGCCGCGACGGCCGCAGCCAGCTGTAGTCGTCGCGTGCGGCCTGCGACAGGTATTGCGCCAGCGCGGCGCGCCACGACACCTGCGGCGCCAGCGCCGATTCGGCCAGCCGCGCGAGGTTGCCCGACAGCTTGCCGGCTTCGCGGGCGCGCTGTGCCGCCCCGGCCAGATGGCGCTGCCATTGCTGCTGCAACTGTTCCTTTTCCCGCGCCGAGAGCGGTGGCGGCGGGCCTGCGTTCTGTTCGTCCGCCGGGTTCCAGGTTGGGGTGTCCTGCGCCGTGTCGCCAGCGCCGACTTTCGGCGGGGGCTGGCCGCTGCCGTTGCCGCCGTCGCCGCCCTGGCCTCCCTCGTCGCCATCCCAGACATGGTCGTCGAGGGTTTCCTGGTCGAGGCTGTCGTCGAGGCAGGGATAGATTTCCTCGGCGGCCATGCCGCGATACAGCGAGAGCACCTGCGCGCCCAGCGGCGGCTTGAGGCCTTCGTCGAGCAGCAGCGGGTTGATCGCGAAATCGCAGGCCAGGTCCCAAAGGCGCTGGACGCGATGGCCGCGCCGCGCGAAATGGCCGAGCGCGCAGTGCAGGGCCTCGTGGGCCAGGGCGAACTGCAGTTCGGCGCTGCTCAGCGAAGCGATCCACTGCGGGTTGAAGTACAGCGTGCGCGCGTCGGTGGCAGTGGTGCGGCACCAGGCACCGGCGGCGGCCAGCGGCAGGCGCAGCACCAGCGCGCCGAGAAAGGGCTTGTCTAGAATCAGTTTCGCCCGCGCCGACGCAAGCCTTGCTGCGGCATGGGCGGCCGGCTTGGCCGCAACCTCACTCATAGAGCATGACGTCGGCCACCGCGTTGGCCCAGCCGGCGAATTGCGGCACCGCGAACAGTTTCGAGCCGATGCCGCGATGCATGTCGGACACCAGCATCACGCCCATTTCCCGCAGCGGCAGGCGCTGCGCGTAGTCGAGGATGTTGCCCCAGACCTGCGGCGCCTGTGCCGTGCCCTTGGCGCGCAGGGCGCGGCCGGCGAGTGCGGCAGCCACCGCATACTGCAGGTCGATTTCGGCAGGCACCGCGGCGTCGCGGCCTTCGACGATGGCGTCGAGGTCCGGCAGCCGGTCGAGGCTCTCGATCCAGGCTGCGCATTCGACTCCGGCGGCATGGCCGACGCAGGCCGCGAGTGCGCCGGCGAGCATTTCCGGATGGTCGCCGAATTTGCGCAGGGCGCGGTGGGCGAACTCCCAGGAGCGCGGACTGGGGAAGGCCATTTCGCCGGCCAGGGTGCGCGCCGGATCGAAATTGAAAATCAGTTCGGGCTTGAAGCGCAGGAAGCCGACCAGCCGCTCGTCGATGCCGTTGGCGTAGGCCCACACGGCCCAGTCGTCAAGATTGACGTCGACCTCGAAGTGCGAGAAGCGGTTGGCCAGTGGCGCCGGCATGGCGTAGGTGACGCCGCGATCGCCCTGGCGGTTGCCGGCGGCGAAGATCGCCCAGCCGTCGGGGATGCGGTACTCGCCGAGGCGCCGGTCGAGGATCAACTGGTAGGCGGCCGCCGCCACGGCGGGTGGCGCCGAGGTGATTTCGTCGAGAAACAGCACGCCGCGCGGGCCGTGGCGCTCGGCATTGGGCAGCAGCGCCGGCACCGCCCACTCGACGCTGTCGCCGACGCGGAAGGGAATCCCGCGCAGGTCCGAGGGCTCCATCTGCGACAGGCGGATGTCGATCACCGGGGCCGCATTGCGCGCGGCGACCTGGGCCACGATCTGCGATTTGCCGACGCCGGGTGGACCCCAGAGCATGACCGGGGTGTGGTGGCCATCGGCGGTACTGAGGAATTCGCGTTCGAGGACGAAAGAGAGTTGGGCGGGGCGCATCGGCAGGTTTGTCGGAGTAGGGTGGGTCGAATGCGCCGCGGACTGGCCGCACAAAGCAAAAAACTTCGTCGCCGGCGTGGTCCTCGGCAAACAGCGGTGAATTTGCCGGATAGCCTAAACGAAATCTCCGTTCATTCATCAAAAACATATTTTTATCAACAGGTTAAAAAAAGTAATCGACGTCTGGGCGAGGTCCGTGCGGCGGACGCCGCAGGCTGTCATGTGCCTCGTTGCCAAATCGGGTCCGCCGCTGAAATACTTCCGGCCCGCGGTATGTGCTAAGGTCGCCGCCCCTCGACCGTGAAGTTTTGCATGTCTGCGATACCAATTTCCAATACCGAACTGCTGGGCGACTATGCCGGTCTATTCGACAGCCGCACCCTGCAACGCGGCAGAACCTACGCCGCCGAAGGGCGCGTGCGCATGAAGCGCGTGCAGCGGGCGCCGGGCGAAATCCACGTCGAAGCCGAGGTGCAGGGAACGCGAACCCGGCCCTACGAGGTCGATCTGTGGCTGGAAACCGATTCGGGCGGCGCGGTGGTCGACCTCGACAACTCCTGCATGTGCCCCGTGCAGCAGAACTGCAAGCATGTCGTGGCGGTATTGCTGAGCCTGGAACAGACCAGCGATATCGGCGCCCTTGCCGCAGACGATGGTGCGGCCGGGTGGAACGAGGGCGATTTTCCGGAACCCAGTGCGGCCACGCTGGAGTGGCTGGCCGCCCTCGGCGAACCGGCGGCATCGCAGGCGCAGGCGCGCAGCACCGAGCCGCGCGTGATCTACCTGCTGCAGCCGGGCAGCCCGCCCAGCCTGAGCGTGGGCAAGAGCCGCCCGCTGAAGAAAGGCGGCTTCGGCAAGCCGGCCGTGTACCGGCCGCAGTCGTTCGACCTGGGCAGCGCACGCAGTCATCGCAGCTTCATCCTCGACGAGGACATTGCGCCCCTGCGCCTGTTCCTCGCCTTGCAGGCCGGCGGCGGTTATTTCTACAACGAGGCAGTGGACCTCAGCGGCGAGACCGGCGCCCTGTTGCTGCGTCTGGCGCTCGGCACCGGCCGCCTGCATCTCGACGGCCTGGTCGACCTGCCGCTCGCCTTCGGGCCGCGGACACCGCTGCGCTTGACCTGGACCCACAATCGCCACGGACTGCAGCAACTGGCCTTCGACCTGCCGCCGTCGATGGCGATGATCCCGACCTGGCCGCCGTTCTACCTGGATGTGGAAGCGCGTGTGGTGGGCGAATTGCAGTCGGACCTGTCCGAT
This sequence comes from Sulfuritalea sp., assembly GCA_022842325.1. Taxonomy (GTDB): domain Bacteria; phylum Pseudomonadota; class Gammaproteobacteria; order Burkholderiales; family Rhodocyclaceae; genus Sulfuritalea. The sequence goes on from JALHPU010000049.1 coordinate 22,029, forward strand.
GGCCTGGTGCAGCAGTTGTTGAAGGCGCCGCCGCTGAACGAGGCCGATGCACCGTTGGTGCGCCAGCAGCTGGCCCACCTGGCGCATGAGCGCAAGCTCGCGTTGCCGCTGCCCGACGCACCCGAAGCCATTGCGGCTGGAACCCCGCGTGCACGGCTGCGCCTGACCCAGGGCAGCTTCCGCCATGCCGCGATGACCAAACTGCACGACGACCTGGCGCTCGCCGTGCTGTATTTCGACTATCCCCTGGGCCTCAGCGTGGTGGCGACGCCGCGTCCGGCGTCCTTGATGCGGCAGCGGGTGGGCGAGCAGTGGCAGACCCTGCAGCGCGACGCGGAGGCCGAAGGCAAGGCGTGGCAGACGCTGCACGCCGCCGGGCTTGAAAGCTGGCAGCGCAGCCTGGGCAACTACCAGCGCATCGGTGGCGGCGAAGACGGCCTGATGCCACTGCGCAACGATGCCATCGGCTGGCTGTCCTTCCTCAACGAAGGCGTGCCGGAACTGGAACGCCAGGACATCACGGTCGAATTCGCCGATGATTTTCCGTATTGCATCGCCCAGGCCGAAGACTGGTTCGTCGCGGTCGAGGAGAGCGTCGGCAGCGACTGGTTCGACCTCGACCTTGGCGTCAGCGTCGGCGGCGAGCGCATCAGCCTGGTGCCGCCGCTGCTGCGCCTGCTGCGCGAACAGCCGGACCTGCTCGGCGTGGTGCGCGGCCTCGAAGACAGCCAGACCTTCCCCGTCGCGCTCGATGCGCGGCGCATCCTGCCGGTGCCGGCCGGACGCCTCAAGGCCTGGCTGCTGCCCCTGCTCGAATTCCTCGACGAGGAGCGGCCGCGCCTGTCGCGCCACAACGCCGCAGCGCTGGCCGGGCTGGAGACTCTGCCGACGCAATGGATCGGCGGCGAGGAACTGCGCGCCCTGGGCCGCCGCCTGCGCGACTTTTCCGGCATGGAGCAGCATTTGCCGGCGCCCGGATTCACCGCCACGCTGCGCCCCTATCAGCAGATCGGACTCGACTGGCTGCAGTTCCTGCGCGAGTACGGGCTGGCCGGCATCCTCGCCGACGACATGGGCCTGGGCAAGACGGTGCAGACCCTGGCCCACCTGCATCTGGAAAAGACCTCCGGTCGCGCCGACCGCCCCAGCCTGGTGGTCGCCACCACCAGCCTGATGGCCAACTGGCGCGACGAAGCCGCGCAATTCACGCCCGACCTGAAAGTCCTGATCCTGCACGGCAAGGACCGCGCCGAACGCTTCGGCGAGATCGGCAAGGTCGATCTGGTGCTGACCACCTATCCGCTGCTGGTGCGCGACCGCGAAACCCTGCTGGCGCAGGACTGGCACTTGCTGGTGATGGACGAGGCGCAGTTCATCAAGAATCCCAAGGCGCAGTCGCATCAGGTGGCGCGCAGCCTCAAGGCCCGCCATCGACTGTCGCTGACCGGCACGCCGCTGGAAAACCATCTGGGCGAGCTCTGGGCCCAGTTCGATTTCCTGATGCCGGGCCTGCTCGGCAACGCCAAGCGCTTTACCCAGGTTTACCGCACGCCGATCGAGAAGCTGGGCGACGAGGAAATGCGCGTGCGCCTCAGCGAACGGGTGCGGCCCTTCCTGTTGCGGCGGACCAAGGAACAGGTGCTGAAGGACCTGCCGCCGCGGACCGAGATGGTGCGCTGGGTGGAACTCGAAGGCGGCCAGCGCGACCTCTACGAATCCCTGCGCGTGGCCTTCGACCGCAAGCTGCGCCTGGTGCTGACCGAGCAGGGCGTCGGCCGCAGCCAGATCATGATTTTCGATGCGCTCTTGAAGCTGCGGCAGATCTGCTGCGATCCGCGCCTGGTCAAGCTGCCCGCCGCCGAAGCGCTGGTGAAGAAGGGCCACGCCCATTCGGCCAAGCTGGCGACGCTGATGGAAATGCTCGAGGAATTGCTCGACGAAGGCCGCAAGGTGCTGCTGTTCTCGCAATTCACCTCGATGCTGGGCCTGATCGAACTCGAACTCGAAAAGCGCGGCATCCTGTATGCCAAGCTCACCGGCCAGACCAAGGACCGCGAAACGCCGATCGACGATTTCCAGCAGGGCCGCGTACCGCTGTTCCTGATCAGCCTCAAGGCCGGCGGCACGGGCCTCAACCTGACCGCCGCCGACACCGTGATCCACTACGATCCCTGGTGGAATCCGGCGGTCGAGGAGCAGGCCACCGCGCGCGCCCACCGCATCGGCCAGAACAAGCCGGTGTTCGTGTACAAGCTGATGACCCAGGGCACGGTGGAAGAGAAAATCCTCGCCCTGCAGGGCCGCAAGCGCGGCCTCGCCGACCAGCTGATGAAGCAGGGCGGTGCCGGCGGCGAGGGCGGCGGCCATCTGCTGACCGCGAACGATCTCGACGTGCTGTTCCAGCCATTGGGCTAAGTGCGAGAATGCGCATGCAATAGCTTGCCCAACCCACAGAGGAGAATTCAGATGATCAAGCTTTACTTCGGCCCCGGCGCCTGCTCGTTCGTCCCCCATGTCGGCCTCGAAGCGATCAAGGCCGCCACCGGCGAAGACTTCGAAAGCCAGACGGTAAAGCTGCACAAGGGCGAGCAGCACACGCCCGAGTATCTCGCGCTCAACCCGCTGGGCCTGGTGCCGGTGCTGGTGGTCGACGGCAAGCCGCTGACCCAGATCGTGGCGATTTGCGATTACCTCGACCGGCGCTTTCCCCAGGCCGGGCTGCTGCCGGCCGACCCGTGGCAGCGCGCGCAGGCGATGTCCACCTTCGCCTGGATGAACAACACCGTGCATCCGACCTTCACCCACATCTTCCGCCCGACAAAATTTGCCTCGACCGACGATTCCCAGTCCGACGTCAGGAACATGGCCGTGGTGATGTTCCGCGAGCACCTCGGGCGCATCCAGGACATGACGGCCAAGGCGGCTCCCTTCCTGCTCGGCGACAAACTGTCCTTCGTCGATGCCTATGCCGTGGTGTTCCTGCGCTGGGCCGGTCTCGGCGGCATCGATCCGGCCTCGCTGCCGACCTACAAGACCTATGCCGAACGCGTCGCCGCGCACCCGGCGGTGGCCGCCGCGATGGCGCGCGAAGGCATCAAGCTCGATACCTGGCAGCCGAAGTAGGCGGCGCGATTCGAACGAGCGGAGCGTGAGCCTGTTCGATGCCAGCTTCGCCGCGCGGCGCGTCACCGTCGGCGGCACCGAGCTGCATGTCCTGCTGCGGCCCGATCCGGGCAAGCCGGTTTTGCTGCTGCTGCACGGCTATCCCGAAACGCATGTCATGTGGCACAAACTGGTGCCGCTGCTTGTCGCGGATTACTCGCTGGTCATCCCCGACCTGCGCGGCTACGGCGATTCGGGCAAGCCGCCGTCGCTGCCCGACGCCGCGAACCAGTCCAAGCGCGCCATGGCGCAGGACATGGCGGAACTGATGACGGCGCTCGGCCACGAGCGCTTCCATGTCGCCGGCCATGATCGCGGCGCGCGCGTGCTGCACCGGCTCTGCCTCGACCACGAGGTGCGCATCCTGAGCGCCTGCATCATGGACATCGCGCCGACCCTGAGCACCTTCGCGCTGACCGACCAGGCCCTGGCCACCGCCTATTTCCACTGGTTCTTCCTGATCCAGGCGGCGCCGCTGCCCGAGCGCATGATCGGCGCCGACCCGGCATCCTGGCTCAAGGGCTGCCTTTCGCGCTGGAGCATGGGCAACGAGCCGGCGTTTGCGCCGGAGGCCGTCGCCGAGTACCTGCGCGGTTTTTCCGATCCGGAAGCCATTCGCGCCAGCTGCGACGATTACCGCGCCGCCGCCGGCATCGATCTCGCACATGACGCGGCGGACGGGCCGCGCCGGCTCAAGGTTCCGCTGCTGGTGCTGTGGGGCGCGCGCGGCTTCGTCGGCCGCAACTACGACGTGCTGGCGCTGTGGCGCGAGAAGGCCGCCGACGTGCGCGGCGCGGCGCTGGATTGCGGCCATTTCCTGCCCGAAGAGGCGCCGTCCGAAGTGGCCGGCTGCCTGCGGGAATTCTTTGGGGCATGCGGAAGATAGCGTGCTGGCTGACGTCCGCAACCGGCCACAAGCGGGCATAGATCAGTTTGCCCCGAAGCGGACAATCGGCTGTGCTACGGTTATGCTTTCAGGGTTTCGCAGCCAGGCCGCTAGTGAATACTCGTGCCTGACCCTTTTTGATCCTTCACCCGAGGACGCATTGTCCCCAATGACGACGCTCAAGCTCGCTCAACTTGTAATCGCTCCATGTCGCCACGGAACCATGGTCTGGCCGCGGCGCGACGCGACGATAGGTCGGGCACTGGAGCTATACGGCGAATTCGCGGAAGCGGAAAACCGCCTCATGGCGCGCTTCGTCGCCGAAGGCGATGTGGTCGTCGATGTCGGCGCCAACCTTGGCACCACTGTCCTGCCCTTGGCGCGCGCCGCGGGGCAGACCGGACAGATCATTGCCTGCGAGCCCCAGCCGCTGATGGCCCAGTGCCTATCCACCACACTTTCGCTGAACGAACTGTTTAATGTGCGAGTGATCACAGCCGCGTTGTCCAATGAATCGGGCTGGGGGCGAATTCCGGCCCCGGACATCACGGCCGGCGTCAACTTTGGAGCCATGGCGCTGGGAAAGGACGGCTTGCGTGTCCCGGTCCTTCGTCTGGACGATATTGAATTGCCACGCTGCGCCCTGATCAAGATCGATGTCGAAGGCTTCGAGTGGCCCGTCATCCAGGGTGCGATGCGGCACCTGACCACCCTGCGTCCCGTCCTGTACTTCGAAGCAAAGCGCATCCCCGGCACCGTTGCCTGCCTCGACTGGCTGATGAAGAATGGCTGGCGCTGCTATTGGCACTTCGCCCTGTTCTTCCAGCGCGACAACTTCAGGGGAAACGCCAACAACGTCTTCGGCGCGACGGGAGACATGAACGTGCTCGCGTCGCCGACAGACCGGCTGCAGCCCAAGGACCTCCCGGAGATCCGATCAGCGGAAGAAGACTGGCGAGGTGTCTATGAGGACTATTATTCGAGATCGAAGCGACCACTACCTGATTGAAGTACGCCACGCGCGCAAGAGCGGCGCGCGCCGGTTAGCTCTACTACAAGGGCTTCCCCAAAATTAGCAAGCGGTTTTCGATTTTCAGTTCATCTCGATTTCCTGATCAGGTTGCATTGCCACTGCGTGGTTCGATGAAGAAGATGGCGGACTGCGAAACTACAACCGGTCATGTTGGGCAT
>JALHPU010000050.1 GCA_022842325.1 Sulfuritalea sp.
GACGGCCATCGCATCGTCGCCAGGAACAGCGGCCCAGCGCCGGTCTCGGTCAGAGTCTCGCTGGTCCCTGAACTTAAAGCATTGCTAGTACGCATGCAGCAGCTGCAGAAGGAGTTGTCCAATTTGAGAGAACGTTGGCCAGTGTGAAGTAGCACTGCAAGGTCGCCGAGAATTGCTGCCACTGATTCCGATGCCAGGTAGCTGACGGTGGTCACTGAGTATTCCCGGTCATCAGCTGCCGCTGGGGATTTTCTCCATTGCAGCCGTTCAATCTGGCCCGTTCTCCAAGCGGCCATTCAAACGGAGCCACCAATTTTTCCCATCTGAACTTCGGCTATGCAGTGGCTGGAGCCATTGACGATGCCGAAGGCATGAGTATTGAACGGGCGATCTCCGAAGGCTACTTGCCGCTCAAATGGGTGGCACATCATTCAGGCGGTCGATCATGATGTCTCCGGGCTTCCATTCGCCATTGCGAATGGATTCAATAATTTTGCGCAAGACTTCCTTGTAGAGGGGCGCGCCGGATGGATTGAAGCCGACCAATCGCTCAACCATGACCTGTTCCTCGTCTGATTTGTTTGCCGAGTTTAACCAAATTATCATGATAACTAAATCACCCGAGTCATACAGGTCATACAGTTGACTAGTACAAACGGCGTGTCTAGTATCCATCTACGGCCTGTGTGCGGCTGCCAAACAAGGAGAGGGAAATGATTGACTTTGTAGTGCATGAGGACGGCGACTCGGTCGGCACGATCGTCGTCGAGGGCGTGAAGGCAGGTGCGAAGCTGACCGGTTGGGTCATGGAACAGGACCAGACAATCGAGGTGAAGACCGTGAGCGATATCCCGATCGGCCACAAGATCGCGCTCAAGGATCTGGCGAACAACGACACGGTGATCAAGTACGGCGTCGATATCGGCCGCACCGTTGCCGCCATCAAGGCCGGCGAACACTTGCACGTCCATAACGTCAAGACCAAGCGCTGGTAGGCGGCGCCCCATTTCAGTATCCAGTTCGAGGACAATGACAATGATCACCAAAGACACAACGATTCAGGGCTACCGGCGCGAAAACGGCCGTGTGGGCGTTCGTAACCACGTCATCATCCTGCCGGTAGATGACATCTCCAACGCTGCATGCGAGGCGGTAGCCAACAACATCAAGGGCACGATGGCATTGCCCCATCCTTACGGCCGACTGCAGTTCGGCGCTGACCTGGACCTGCATTTCCGCACCTTGATTGGCACCGGCGCGAATCCCAACGTTGCCGCGGTGGTCGTCATCGGTATCGAAGAGGGCTGGACCAAACTCATCGTCGATGGGATCGCCAAGACAGGCAAGCCGGTAGTCGGTTTCTCAATCGAACTTCACGGTGACCATGACACGATTATGCGGGCCTCGAAAGCGGCGCGCGAACTGGTCCAGTGGGCATCGGAAAAGCAGCGGGAAGCATGTTCCGTTTCCGATCTGTGGGTCTCTACGAAGTGCGGCGAATCCGACACGACGTCCGGTTGTGGGGCCAACCCGACGGTCGGTAACGCGTTCGACAAGCTCTATGCCCTCGGTTCCACGCTGGTCTTCGGCGAAACGACGGAGCTTACGGGTGGCGAACATCTGGTAGCTGCCCGCTGTCGCACGCCCGCAGTGAAAGACCAGTTCATGAAAATGTTCAACGACTACCAGGACGTGGTCAATCGCCACAAGACTTCTGATCTTTCGGACTCCCAGCCAACCAAGGGCAACATCGCGGGTGGTCTGACAACCATCGAGGAAAAAGCGCTGGGCAACATCCAGAAGATTGGCAAGAAATGCATGGTCGACGGCGTTCTCGATAAAGCAGAAGCGCCAACGGGTCCGGGCCTGTGGTTCATGGATTCCTCTTCGGCGGCGGCGGAGATGGTTACGCTGTGCGCGGCAGCAGGCTATGTGGTCCACTTCTTCCCGACCGGCCAAGGCAACATCATTGGCAACCCGATCCTGCCTGTGATCAAGCTCTGCTCCAACCCCAGGACAGTGCGCACAATGGCGGAACACGTCGATGTCGATACATCTGGAATTCTCCAGCGTGAGATGAACATGGACCAGGCCGGCGACAAGTTGCTCGAATGTATGCTGCGCACCGCTAATGGCCGACTCACGGCAGCCGAAGCCCTCGGGCACCGCGAATTCGTCCTGACGCGTTTGTATGAAAGTGCCTGATCGCATAGACCCAGCGTCGCGAGTGAAATCCAGCGACAATTGACCGGCTTGCAAACAGCGCCCGCAGAGGCGCGCAACCCGGAATCGGCACCACACCATAATCATTGGAGGAGAACACCATGAAATTCGGATCCCTGCTGGCCGCTTCTACGGCCGCGACGCTGCTGACTCTGGGCGGCGTAGCCCGTGCCGAGGTCGACGAACTAAAGATTGCCGCGCAATACGGCATCAGCTACCTGCCCTTGTTGATCATGGAAGATCAGAATCTGATCGAAAAGCATGCAAAGGCGGCGGGCATCGCCAACCTCAAGGTTGGCTGGTCCAAGTTTGCTGGCGGCAACGTGATGAACGATGCTCTGCTCTCCAGAAGTCTGCACATCGCCAGCGGCGGCGTCGCGCCTTTCACCACGCTTTGGGCGCGCACGCGCGACAACTACCAGGTCAAGGGCCTCTCCGCGCTGAATTCGATGCCGCTCTATCTCAACACCCGCAATCCCAACGTCAAGTCGCTGACGGATCTGAGCGAGAAGGACAAGATTGCCCTGCCGGCGGTCAAGGTCTCCATCCAAGCCGTAACACTGCAAATGGCCGCCGAACAGGCCTTCGGCCCCGGCCAGCACAACAAGCTCGATTCGCTGACGGTTTCCATGAGCCACCCCGACGGACAGGCCGCGCTCCTGGCGGGCAACGGCGAGGTCACGGCCCACTTCAGCGCGCCGCCTTTCCAGTACCAGCAACTGGCCAAGCCGGGCATCCGCAACCTGCTGAATTCCTACGAGGTCCTCGGCGGGCCGGGCACCTTCAACGTGATCTGGACTACCTCGAAGTTCTACCAGGAAAATCCGAAGATCTCCGCCGCCTTCGTTAAGGCCCTCGACGAGGCGATGGCCATGATCAACAAGGACAAGACCTGGGCGGCCGAGGCCTATCTGCGGATCTCCAAGGATAAGGACACGCACGACAACATCCTGAAGATGCTCAACGATCCCAACATCATCTATACGACCACGCCGCAGAACGTCATGAAGTATGTAAACTTCATGTACAAGATCAACTCGATCAAGACCAAGCCCGTTTCGTGGAAGGACATGTTCTTCCCCAGCGCGCAGGATCTTCCCGGCAGCTAATCCTATTCCTGCATCGGCGAAACGCTTCCGACATTCAGGGATTTCAGAAGGATAGGCATGAACATAGATCAAAAGGATTCTGGCCAAGTGGAGCCGTTGCTCGATGTGCGCGGCGTCACCCTCCAATACAAGACAAAAGAGCATCTCGTCACCGCTACCTACCGAGTTGATTTTAAGGTCTTCAAATCCGATCGCTACGTTCTGCTCGGTCCCTCGGGTTGCGGAAAGTCGACACTGCTGAAAGCGGTCGGCGGCTACCTGGCGCCGACCGAAGGCGAAATCCGACTCAAGGGCGCGGTGATCACCAAGCCCGGACCCGATCGCATGATGGTGTTCCAGGAATTCGACCAGCTCATGCCGTGGAAAACGGTTAGGGAAAACGTTTTATTTCCGCTGGTCGCGTCCGGCAAGCATGCGGGCCGGGCGGCCGAAGACAAGGCCATGCAGTACATCGAAAAGGTGAACCTGGTGAAGTTCGCCAATCACTACCCGCACATGCTGTCTGGCGGCATGAAGCAGCGTGTCGCCATCGCCCGCGGCATGGCGATGGAGCCGGACGTGCTGCTGATGGACGAGCCTTACGCCGCGCTCGATGCCCTGACCCGCCGCAAGATGCAGGAAGAGCTGCTGCAGCTGTGGGATGACACGCACTTCACGGTGATTTTTGTCACCCATTCGATTCCCGAGGCGATCAAGTGCGGCAACCGCATCCTCCTGCTTTCCCCGCACCCGGGCCAGGTCAAGGCCGAACTGGCCAGCGTGCCGCGCGATCCGCCCAATGCGGAAGCGGCGAAGGCGCTGGAAAACCGCATACACGACATGCTGTTTGTCGATGAGATCGAAGAACCCGAGGAGACGCAACATGCCTAACAAGGATGCCATGCTCATCGTGCGGCCGGAAATCCGCCACGAGCTGGTCGGCGCCGAAGCCTTCGGTGTAGTGGAAAAGCCGCTGTCCACCTTCGAGAAGCTCTACAACATCGGTGCCTTGCGCAAGGCGGCGATCCTGCTGGTGCTCGCCCTTGCTTGGGAGATTGGCGCGCGCTTGCTCGACAACGACCTGCTGTTTCCGACCTTCCTCGCCACCAACAAGGCCTTCATCAATGGCATCGCCAGTGGCGAACTCCTGATCAAGCTGTGGACCTCGCTCAAGGTGCTGCTTACCGGCTATGCGATCGGCATCGTGCTGGCTGCACTGCTGACGGCCATCGGCATTGCCTCGCGCATCGGCACCGATTTCCTGGAGACGCTGACGTCGATGTTCAATCCGCTGCCGGCGATTGCCCTTCTGCCAATCGCCCTGATCTGGTTCGGCCTCGGCAACGGCAGTCTGGTCTTTGTCCTGGTCCATTCGGTGCTGTGGTCGGTTGCGCTCAATACGCACTCGGGTTTCCTTGCGGTGTCTAACACGCTGCGCATGGTTGGCAAGAACTATGGCTTGGGCGGCTTTGCCTATGTCGCGCAGATTCTCATTCCGGCGGCATTTCCGAGCATTCTCACCGGACTGAAGATCGGCTGGGCCTTTGCCTGGCGCACGCTGATCGCCTCGGAACTGGTGTTTGGCGTCAGTTCGGGCTCGGGCGGCCTCGGCTGGTACATCTACGAGAATAAGAACCAGCTGGAGATCACCAACGTCTTCGCCGGACTCTTCATGGTGATCATGATCGGCCTTGCCGTGGAGAACCTGATCTTCCGTTACATCGAGAGCCGCACTGTGCGCAAGTGGGGCATGCAACATTGATCGCGGGGGAGCGGAGATGAAGATTGTCATAACGGAATTCATGGATCTCGACGCGGTACGGACGCTGCAGGGCCGCTTTGCGGTGATCCACGAGCCGACGCTGTTTGACCGTCGCGCCGAACTGCTCGCGCTGCTCGCCGATGCGACGGCGCTGATCGTGCGCAACCGGACCCAAGTCGATGGCGAACTGCTCGCCGCCGCGCCACGGCTGCGCGTGGTTGGCCGGCTCGGCGTCGGCCTGGACAACATCGACGTCGCGGCTTGCAAGGCGCGCGACATCGAAGTCTTTCCGGCCACGGGCGCCAATGCGCTGGCGGTGGCCGAGTACGTTGTCGCCAGTGTCATGGTGCTGCTGCGCGGCGCCTACCTGTCCGGCGCGGCCGTCGCGGCGGGGCAGTGGCCGCGACAGGCGCTGTCCGAAGGCCGTGAAACGGCCGGACGTACGCTGGGCCTGGTCGGTTTCGGCGGCATTGGCCAGCTCACCGCCCGGCTCGCCCAGGCCATCGGCATGCGCGTGCTGGCCTGCGATCCCCTGCTGGCGGATGATGCGCCGGCGTGGGCGGCAAGCGGCGTCGCGCATCGCGAACTCGAGCCGTTGCTGGCGGAGTCCGACGCGGTCAGCTTGCATGTACCATTGACGGCGCAGACGCGCGGACTGATCGATGCGAACCGCATCGGACTCATGAAGACGCAGGCGGTGCTGATCAATACCGCGCGCGGCGGCATCGTCGACGAGGCGGCCCTGGCACAGGCACTGCACAGCGGCAAGCTAGCCGGCGCGGCTCTCGATGTTTTCGATCATGAACCGCTGGCCGCCGGTTCGCCGCTGGCGACGGCGCCGAACCTGATCCTGACGCCACACATCGGCGGCGTCACCCGCGAATCGAACATCCGTGTCAGCACCCTGATCGCCGCGAAAGTGGCGGACTTCCTGCTGGCCAATTGACACCCCGGAGCGACCATGCCCAAGGTATCCATCGAGCAATTGAACACTCTGGCCGGCGCCGCGCTGATGCGCGCCGGCGCATCGGCCGCGATGGCCCGCAGTACCGCTGTCGCGCTGGTGACGGCGGAGGCGCAGGGTCTTGCCTCGCATGGTCTGTCGCGCGTGGCGCAGTATGCCGGTCACCTGCGCCATGGTCGGGTCAACGGCAACGCCGAACCGCGCCTCATCCGTGCCAAGGCTGCCGCCTGCCTGGTGGACGCCGACGAAGGACTGGCCTTTCCGGCCTGTGCACTGGCCATCAAAGAGGCGATGGCGCGTGCCGGCGAGTGCGGCGCGGCTTTCGCAGGCGTCACCCGCAGCCACCATTTTGGCGTCGCCGCCTACCACCTGGAAGCGGTCGCCGCCGCCGGCATGGTCGGTCTGGCCTTCGGCAATTCACCGGCGGCGATGCCGGCCTGGGGCGGTCGCCGCCCGTTGTTCGGCACTAACCCGATCGCCGCGGTTTTTCCGCGCTGTGGTCAGGCGCCGCTGGTAATCGATTTATCATTGTCGGAGGTGGCGCGCGGCAAGCTGATGGTGGCGGCGAAGGCCGGCAAGCCCATCCCCGCCGGCTGGGCGCTGGACAAGGCTGGCCAACCGACCACCGATCCTCAGGCCGGGCTCGACGGCATGATGCTGCCGGCCGGTGGCGTCAAGGGCGCCATGCTGGCCCTGGTGGTGGAACTGCTGTGCTGCGCCCTGACCGGCGCGGCCTTCGGCTTTGAAGCCGATTCCTTCTTCGCCGTCGAAGGCAACCGGCCGCATATCGGTCAGGCTTTCCTGGTGGTGGATCCGGGAGCGCTGGCGGGCGCCGAAGTGTTCGCCGAGCGCGTGGAAACCCTGGTGGCGGCGATGCTGCTCGATCCCGAGGTGCGCTTGCCCGGCTATCGTCGTCTCGAACTGCAACGCCGCGCTGAGGCCGAAGGCATCGAGGTGGCGGCGCCGCTCTTAGAGCAGCTACGCGCGGCACCGGTAGGCTGAAGCGGGCGAACCCGCCGCGCACCTGCCGCCGATGGATTTGCCCCTGGAAACCCTGGCCGGCGCGGCGTTGATCGTCTTGCTCGCCTACACCGTGTTCGGCCTCAGCGGTTTCGGCTCCTCAATCACCGCCATGCCGCTCCTGGCGCAACTGTTTCCGCTTCGCTTCGCGGTGCCCTTGATGCTGATTCTCGACATCGCCGCCACCCTGCTGCTGGGCTTGAAGAATCGTGGCGCGGTGGAGCGCCGGGAACTGCTGCGCCTGATCCCCTTCGTGCTGGTCGGCATGGTGCTCGGCGTGACGTTGCTGGTGAACGCGCCTGAGCGCGCGCTGCTGTTCCTGCTCGGCAGCTTCGTGCTGGTCTATGCCGGCTGGAGCCTGCTGTTCCGTCGCGGCACGCAGACCACTATCGCCACCGGCTGGGCTGTGCCGCTGGGGACAGTCGGCGGCGTGTTTACCGCGCTGTTCGGCACTGGCGGGCCGGTCTACGTTATCTACCTGGCCGGCCGGCTCCATGACAAAACGGTGCTGCGGGCGACCATCGGCACGCTGATCCTCATCACCGGCGTATCGCGACTGGTCCTGTTCGGCGGCGCTGGGCTATATACGCAGGAAGGACTGCTCCTGCTCGCCGCCGGCTTGTTGCCCTGTGCCATGCTCGGGCTCTACATCGGTAGCCGCCTGCACCACAGCCTGCCGCTGGAGCGGGTGGTGCAGGGAGTGTGGGCGATTCTGATCTGCGGCGGCGTCAGCCTGGTCTGGCGCAGCCTGCGCGGCTGACCCGGACCGAGGCGTTTGTTACAGGATCGTCTGGCCGGGGGCTGGACGCGGCTGAAGCGTACCGGTTCGCGGGAGGTGCGCCGGTTCCGATAAGCGCCGTTCACAACTTCGTTCACAGGATCAATGGATACATTGTCCTTGGCGGTTCTGGAATTCTGAGCAGCCGACGAGAAGATCGTCTGACTCATGACGCTGCCATTGAATCGGAGCAATATTCATAGGTGTGCGTGAGTACGTACGAATAGCGCAGTTCCACCGGCTGATCCTTGAACGAGAATGCTATCCGTATTACCTGCAGCAGAGGATCGCCGACCTTCACACCGAGCAGACGGGCTCTGAGGGCGTCTGCGCTCACAGCCCGAACGCGTTCTTGGGTGCGAACGACGGTAACGCCGAAACCTTCCTGGTAGAGCTGGTACAGGGTGGCCGAGCGTTCCCGTAAGGTCCGCTCGGTAAGCCGCGAGAATAGCTGCTCCGGCAGCAGAATCTCGTCGACCACGACCGGGTTGCGACCAAGTTCGAGCTTGTTGACGAAACGGAATAGGCGCGAACCTGGGTCAAGGTGAAGCATGGACATTGCAACCGGGTCGGCCTTCACCTTGCTGAATTCCATGAGTTCGACTTTCGGATATTCCTTGTGGCCGTCCTGGCGGACAACGTGGAAGAAGGTGAACAGGTAGCGATCTTGATTGTGCGTAGCGACGAAGGTGCCGCGACCTTGATGCCGTATCAGGAAGCCCTCGCCCGACAGATCGTCGACCGCCTTGCGGATGGTGCCCATGCTTACGGCGAAGCGTTCGCAGAGTTTTTTTTCCGACGGAATGACCTCACCGGGCTTCCATTCGCCATTGCGGATGGATTCAATAATTTTGCGTTTGACTTCCTTGTAGAGAGGCGCGCCGGATGGATTCAAGCCGACCAATCGCTCAACCATGACCTGTTCCTCGTCTGATTTGATCGCCGAGTATAACCAAATTGCCATGATAACTAAATCATCCGAGTCATACAGGTCATGCAGTTGACTAGCGCAAATAGCTTGTCTAGCATTCGTCTACGGCCTGTGTGCGGCTGCCAATGATTTTCACCGGCTTGCGCCTGTCGTTGCAGGCCTCGTGGACAACATTGGTCGCAGCAGAACTAGTTGGCGCTCTAGCGGGTCTCGGCCGAGTTCTCAACGTTACGGCCCAGGACCTATTTCCCGGAATGATCCTGGTCGACATAGTCGCGGTAGCTGTACTGGGAGGGCTCACGGAATGGTTACTCGGCGCGGTCGAGCGGTCCGTGATGCCTTGGCATGCAGTCGCGAGGACGAACTCACCTGCTGAAAAGTGCTCTACGCGATAACGCGTCTTGAATCCCGTTCCTACTGGAGTTTCCCCTTGAAAAAAATTCGCAGCCTGCTGGTGGCCAACCGCAGCGAAATTGCCATCCGCGTCATGCGCGCCGCCAGCGAAATGGGCATCCGCACCGTCGGCATCTACGCCAACGAGGACCGCTTTGCCCTGCACCGCTTCAAGGCTGACGAGAGTTACCTGGTCGGCGAAGGCAAGAAGCCGATTGCCGCCTATCTCGACATCGACGACATCCTCCGGGTGGCGAAAGAAGCCAAGGTCGATGCCATCCATCCCGGCTACGGATTCCTGTCGGAAAATCCGGATTTCGCCGAGGCTTGCGCCGCTGTCGGCATTACATTCATCGGGCCGAAGCCGGAGGTGATGCGCACGCTGGGCAACAAGGTGGCGGCGCGCGTGGCGGCCGTGGCCGCAGGCGTGCCGGTGGTGCCGGCGACCGACGCCTTGTCCGCCGATCCCGCCGAGACGCGTCGGCAGGCGAAGGCGGTCGGCTATCCCCTGATGCTGAAGGCGAGTTGGGGCGGCGGCGGACGCGGCATGCGGGTTGTTGAAACGGAATCCGACCTCGACGAACAACTGGCCGCCGGCCGCCGCGAGGCTTTGGCGGCTTTCGGCAATGACGAGATGTACCTCGAAAAGCTGGTGCGCCGCGCACGCCATGTTGAGGTGCAGGTGCTGGGCGACACGCATGGCCAGTTGATCCACCTGTTCGAACGCGACTGCTCGGTGCAGCGGCGCAACCAGAAGGTGGTCGAGCGAGCGCCGGCACCCTATCTGGACAAAGCCACTCGGGCCGAGTTGTGCGGCAATGCACTGAAACTCTGCCGCCAGGTCAATTACACTCATGCCGGCACGGTCGAGTTCCTGATGGACGTGGATAGCGGACGCTACTACTTCATCGAGGTCAATCCACGCATCCAGGTCGAACACACCGTGACAGAAGAGGTCACCGGCATCGATATCGTCAAGGCGCAGATCCGCGTCAGTCAGGGCGCGCGTATCGGCACGCCCGACTCGGGCATTCCGGCACAGGATGACATCCATTTGCAGGGCCATGCCCTGCAATGCCGCGTCACCACGGAAGACCCGGAAAAGAACTTCGCGCCGGATTACGGTCGGATCACGGCCTATCGCAGCGCCGCCGGTTTCGGCGTGCGACTCGATGGCGGCACCGCATATAGCGGCGCCATCATCACGCCCTTCTTCGACTCCCTGCTGGTTAAGGTCACGGCGCGCGGCCAGAACCCGGCCGAAGCCATCCATCGCATGGATCGGGCGCTCAGGGAATTCCGCATTCGAGGCGTGGCGACCAACCTGCACTTCCTGGAAAATGTTATACGCCATCCGCTGTTTCATTCCGGCGAATGCACCACGCGCTTCATCGACGAAACGCCGGATCTGTTCCGCTTTTCCGCGCGCCGTGACCGTGCGACGCGCCTGTTGCGCTTTGTCGGCGAGGTGGTGGTCAATGGCAACCCAGAGATGAAGGGGCGCAAGAAACCGGAGCACGCCCTGCCACCGGCCTTGAAGCCAAAGCGCGGTGGCAGCGGCGACATTCCGGCCGGCACCCGCGACCGGCTCAAGGCACTCGGGCCGACCGGCTTTGCGCAATGGCTGCGCGCCAACCCGCAAGTGATGCTGACCGACACCAGCATGCGCGACGGGCACCAGTCCCTGTTCGCCACCCGCATGCGCACGCGCGACATGGTCGACGTCGCCCCCTACTACGCGCGCCTGCTGCCTGATCTGCTGTCAATGGAATGCTGGGGCGGTGCCACTTTCGACGTCGCCCTGCGCTTCCTCAAGGAAGACCCCTGGGAACGTCTTGCCGCACTGCGCGAGCGTGTGCCGAACATCCCGTTCCAGATGCTATTGCGCTCGGCCAATGCGGTCGGCTACACCAACTATCCGGACAACGTCGTCCGGTACTTCATCGAGCAGGCGGCGCAGGCCGGCGTGGACATCTTCCGCATCTTCGATTCACTCAACTGGGTCGACAACATGCGCGTCGCCATGGACGGCGTGATTGAATCCGGCGGCGTCTGCGAAGCCGCCATCTGCTATACCGGCGACATTTTTGACGCGAAGCGGTCGAAGTTCGATCTCAAGTACTACGTTACCATGGCCAAGCAGCTGGAGCGTGCCGGCGCGCACATCCTCGGCATCAAGGACATGGCCGGGGTGTGCCGGCCGCGTGTCATCAGCACTCTGGTCAAGGCGCTACGCGAAGAGAGTGGCCTGCCGATCCACTTCCACACCCACGATACCTCGGGCATCGCCGCGGCTTCCGTGCTGGCGGCGGTGGAGGCTGGCGTCGATGCTGTCGACGGCGCGCTCGACGCGCTCTCCGGCCTGACCTCGCAGCCCAACCTGACCTCGATTGCGGACGCACTGGCCGGCACCGACCGCGCGCCCGCTGTCGACACTGACGCCATGCGCGAAATCTCGGACTACTGGGAGGGCGTGCGGCGCTTTTACGCACCCTTCGAGGCCGACATCCGCGCCGGCACCTCGGATGTCTACCGCCACGAAATGCCTGGTGGCCAATACACCAACCTGCGCGAGCAGGCTCGCGGCATGGGACTCGAGCATCGCTGGCCGGAGGTTTCGCGCGCCTATGCCGATGTCAATCGCCTGTTCGGCGACATCGTCAAGGTGACGCCGACCTCCAAGGTCGTGGGTGACATGGCACTGTTCATGGTCGCCAACGACCTGGCGCCGGCAGACGTGGAGGATCCGGCGCGCGATGTCGCGTTCCCTGAATCCGTGGTGTCCCTGTTCAAGGGGGAACTCGGACGGCCTCCTGAGGGCTTTCCCAAGGCATTGTCAGACAAAATCCTGCAGGGAACCACGCCGCTTACGGATCGACCAGGCAAGAATCTGCCGCCAGTGGATCTCGATGCGGAGCGGCAGAAGGCCGAGAAGACCATCGGCCGCTACTTGTCGGATACCGACCTGTCCTCTTGGCTGATGTACCCCAAGGTGTTCGCCGAGTATGCGGCGCATCAGCGCCACTATGGCGATGTCAGCCAGTTGCCGACGCCGGTATTCTTCAACGGCCTGACGCAGGGCGAGGAAATCGCCGTGGCGATAGACGCCGGCAAGACGCTGGTAATCCGGCTGCAGGGCAGCGCCGAAATCACCGATGACGAAGGCGACGCGAAAAAACTGTTTTTCGAACTCAACGGCCAGCCGCGCCTGATCCGCGTGAACAAGACGGGTACCACCGGAAGTCGACGGGAACGCGCAAAGGCGGTGGACGGCAATCCGGACCATGTCGGCGCGCCGATGCCGGGCACGGTCGTTACCGTCTCCGTCAAGCCCGGCCAGAAAGTGAGGCGCGGCGATCCGCTGGTATCTATCGAAGCCATGAAAATGGAAACCGTGGTGCGCGCAGAACGCGACACGACCGTAGTCGAGGTGCTCGCCACGTCTGGCATGGCGGTCGGCCCGAAGGATCTGCTGGCGAGAATTTCCGGCTGAAACAGACGGGCTTTGCGCTCAGGCGTCGTCGACCAGCCGCTTCAAGCCGACTTTCTGCCGGGCGCGTCTGGCGCGCTTCATCGGGAACGAAACTTGACTAATGCGCGGCCGTCGGCGATCTGCCTGGGCTCTGGCTTCCAGGCGTGGCCGTAGTCGATTTCAAAACTGGCCGGCAGGCACCATCGGTACCCCGTGACCGGATCATGCATGTTGCGGAAGCGTTTTGCCGTGTCGCCAGCGCCGACTTTTTGTGCCGCCTCGCGCAATTCCCATTGCGATCAGGTTACTAGTTTGTACTCCGGTCCAACTTTAGCCCGGATGCCTCGCGCATATGCTCAAGCACCGCAGTCCAGTCCAGTTTGCCGCGTCCTTTTGCCCGCACCTGGTTGTAGGTTTCACATGCAATGGCGCCCATTGGCAAGGTTGTATGCAGGCGATTACCGACAGTCAGGGCCAATCCGAGGTCTTTATGGGCGTGGTCGATCATAAAGTCGGGAGAGAGATCTCCCTTCAGCACCTTGTTCGGCCACGTTGTTGTGAAGTGCCCCTTGTTAGCCGGGGTCCCTTTCATCACTGTCAATGCCACGCCGAAATCGAGACCCATCGCCTCGCACAAGGTCGCTGCTTCAGCCGACAGCGCGTTCAATGCTATTCTCATAAAGTTGTTTACAATCTTCACCCGGGTCCCCATGCCGGGGCCACCTGCCATAACAAGTTCGTTACCCATCAGCATCAATATGGGGCGGGCACGGTCCACCTGCGCCTTGGTCCCGCCGTCGAGTAGCAGCAAGGATCCGCTTACCGCGTGGTCGGATGTTCTTCCCACCGGCACATCCATCATCTGAAATCCTCTTTTTCGCCATCTCCGCGGTCAGGCGGTCCGTGTCAAGCGGATCGATCGATGACATGTCAATTACGAGCGCGTTACTAACGAGCGTGGCTGTTACGCCGTGCTCGCCCAACAACACCTCCCGCACCAACTCGCCAATGGGGAGCATGGTGATCACGAACTCCGCGCCGCTTGCCGCTTCTGCCGGTGTGCTGCAAGGGCTAAGCCGTTAAGCGTCTCTTAGCCATGCGAGGGGGAATAGGGATTCAACCGGGAATCGCAGGCATTTCTTCCGTCAATATGGTTTCCCCCGGCCTTACCCGCAGGAATTCGACCGGATTGCGCGAAATCCGAAGTTCGTTTTCAATCTGGCGCACCACGGTGTGACTGGACTTGTGCAGATCGCTGGTCTCGGGGAAGTCCTCACGGAAATGGGCACCGCGCGAATCCTCCCTATCCAGCGCAGCCATTGCAATGACCCGGCTCACAGCAATCAGGTTCTTCAGGTTGAGCCAATCATGCCAAGCCAGGTTGAAGGCGGGGTCGTCACGGCCGACGCCGATGAGCGAAAGCTCGGCGTCGAGCCGGGCGAGTCCTTCCTTGCCGCGCCGCAAGCCTTCCGCCGTGCGCAAAATGCCGACATCGTTCCACATAAGCTCGTACAGGGCTTCGCGAATTGCCTCCATGTCGCCCGCAGCCTGGCGCAGTGGTGCCGAGTGTTGCATCACACCCTGCTTGATCGCGGCCTCATCCGGAGAACGCAGTTGCACATTACTCTTCACCCAGGCCGCCATGCTGTCGCCCGCGATACCACCGAAAACGGTGGAGTTGGCGACGCCGTTGCCACCGAGACGATTGGCACCATGCACGCCGCCCGTGTCCTCGCCCGCGGCAAACAGTCCTTTCAGCGGAGTCGTGCAGTCCACTCGGAACTCCACGCCACCCATCATGTAGTGCGCCGTGGGCACGACCTCAACCAATCCGCTGGCCAGATCAAAGCCGCAGTCGGAGCAGCGGTCCACCATGCCCTTGAATTGCTTGCGCACGTTATCCGGACCAAGATGTCCCATTGAGATGTAAAGCCCGCCATTTTGGGTGGTATTGCCAGCGCGCATCTCGGTGAACATAGAGCGTGAAACAATGTCGCGAGTGGCGCGCTCGTTCCGCGGGTCGTACTTGTGCATGAAGCGCTGCTTGTCGCCGCCCAGTAGGTATCCGCCAGCGCCGCGCAGACCTTCCTCGATGATCGTGCCGGTGATGCGCATTCCTACTCCGGCCAGCACGCCGGTAGGGTGAAACTGAACCATCTCCATGTCGCGCAAGGGCAGCCCTGCACGTAGCGCCATGGCCAGACCGTCGCAGCTCTTGTCGCCAGAGGGGGTGTGGTACTTGTACATGGTGGGCCCCCCCCCAGTTGCCAGAAGCACCGCCTTGGCCTGCACGAACACAAATTCGCCCGTGCGCATGTCGATCATCAGCACGCCCGCTAGGGCCGTTCCATCAGGCGTCTTGATCAGCTCGATGGCCCGATATTCCTCCAAGCGCTGAATATTGCGTGCCCACACTTGTTCAGCTAGACGATTGATGATTTCAATTCCGGTCAGGTCGCCTTTGTGCACCGTGCGGTCGAAAGTTTGGCCGGCAAACGCCTTTTGATGCACCGTGCCGTCAGGGTTGCGATCGAAGAAGCAGCCGAGCTCGTTCTCGAGTTCATGGATGCGCTCGACCGCCTTGGTGACCAGAGTCCACGCGAGATTCTGGTCGGACAGCCATTTGCCTCCCTCGATCGTGTCCATAAAGTGGCGCTCAACGGAGTCGCCCTCGGCAAGGGCAACGTTATACCCACCTTGGACCATGCGTGTGCAGCCACACTTGCCTAGCAATCCCTTTACTGCGACCGTGATCGACAGTGAGGGATCGGCCTGATGCGCGTGCAACGCGGCAAATAAGCCGGCACCACCTGAGCCGAGAATCAGGATGTCAGTCTGTATCCGCTTTACGTTCATGCCGATTTGACTCCTAGACCGGCGAGCACCTGGGCGCGCCTACCCTGAGCATCCTCTCGCACGACGCTAAAAAGGCTACCTCCGTGACTGTCCATGGCAACCAGTAGTGGACCGAAATTGTGGATACGGAACTTCCACAGCGACTCGGGGTTTAGATCGTCGAGGTCGACATCCTCAATTTGTTCAATCCAGGTCGTTTCGAGCGCCGCCGTACCGCCGACGATGGCGAGATAAGCGCCTCCCAACGCGTTGAAAGCGGTTTTCGAGGCTTCGCGCAACCCGCCTTTGCCAATAATCAAACGCACGCCACACTGGGTCATCAATGGCCGCGTGAAGCGCTCCATGCGGTCAGAGGTAGTCGTGCCGATGCATATCGGCGCGTACCCAGCCGGATATGTGACGCTCTTATCGACCTTCCTCACGTTGGGTGCCGTATGGATTACAGCGTGACCATCTAGGTCGAACCGCGTCTTACGCCCGCGGTCGAACAGATGAATTTGTGTTGCATCGCGGATACCAAATAGCGTCGATTGCAGGGTCACGGTGTCGTTAACGCGAAGTTGACGGACTTGTACTTCGCTGACAGGAGTGGTGAGTTCGAAATGTGCCATATTTAGAATCCGTAGCTGACGCCTTCCGGCGTAAAGATCGCCCGTGCGCGGCGGGCGGAATGACATTGCATGTTGACCGCGATCGGGTTCATCGTGATGTGCGTGGCGGCCAATTCGATATGCACAGCAAAGGCAGTTGAGTCGCCGCCGAGCCCCTGAGGACCGATACCCAGTTGGTTAACGGCCGAAGAGAGCTGCTTTTCAAGCTCGGCACCATCTGGGTCGCTGCAGCAAGTACCGAGGGCGCGGGTCGCAGCTCGTTTGGCCAGCGCCACGCACAAATCGGAAGTTCCCCCGAGGCCGACACCGACTATCGTGGGCGGGCAGGGCTTTCCTCCGGCCCCCAGCACGCAGTCGATGACGAATGTCTTGATGGCGTCGACGCCCTCGGCGGGGATGGCCATCTTGAGAAAAGAGTTGTTCTCGGATCCGCTACCTTTGGGCACCATCATGATCGAGAGCATCTCGGGAGTATCGGTGAAATCGATATGGATGACCGGTACCTCGATGCCGCAGGAACTATGCTCGTTTTTGCGAGTCAGCGGATGCACGACGGACGAGCGTAGCGGATGCTCCCGCGTTGCGCGCTCGCAACCCTTACGAATCGCTTGCGTCAATGCGTATCCATCCACATCAACGCCGCTGCCAATCAGTATGTTGTAGATCGGCAGGCCAGTGTCCTGGCAAAGCAAGTTGTTCGTGTCCTCGGCGACCTGAATATTGGTCACCATGGTCGCTAGAATATTCTGGGCGGTAGAGCCACTTTCGCCTGCCACCAAGTGGTTGAAGCCTGCCTTGATATCTGGAGGCAGTACCTTCAGCGCCCGGATGTACAACTCCTTGGCAGCCTCTTCAACAATCATCAAATCGATTTTCATATTTTTTCTTTCGACCAATTCGGTTTCGTGACGCGGAAGGGACTAACTGATTAATGCAAGTGCAAAAGCCAGGCTTGTAGCAATGCCGAACCCCAAGGTGCCAGCGATCCAGTTCTTCCGCAGCCCTGACCACGGGCCGAATTCGACCAAGAGAATCCGCACGCCGCCCATCATATGCAATGCGAGCAGGAGCACCAGACCCCATTCACCGAACTTGAACAACGCCTGGTCGGTAAATCTGAGAAATCCGTCAAGTGCCACTTCCCCTTGGATCGCCAAGCCCATTGCCCAGAAGTGCACCGGCAGAAATGCGGCGAGAGCGAGTCCCGATACACGGTGGACCACGAAAGCCCAAAAGGCGGGATGATTGCGGGCGCGAAAATCGTTAATGCGTGTCATGCTGCGACCACCCCATAGACGGCCCGCAGACCCATGATCGCAATGAGGGCGCTAAAGAGGCCTGCGCCAATCGTGACCTTGGATCCGCGCCACCCTGCCCACTCCTCAGCAATCGCCACCAGACCGATCGGTACATGCACTGCGCAGGCTAGGACCAACAGAGTGTAGAGGGAGGCGAACAATCGACTACCATGAGTGCGGCCAAGAATCTCGGCAGCGCCGAGTCCGCCACGTACGGCATAGATCATGACAGCCAAGTGACCCAGCACACATACGGCCATTACTATCGCGCTTGCCCGCTGCCAGTACCAAAGTTTGGCTTGCGTTCTCGAACTTGTCATATCTCCCCCCTCAATGCGGCCATCGCCACAAGCATCTTCAGGCCAGCTATGCCAGCCGTCGGTTCGATCTGTTTCGGGCAGCGCTCGGAGCATGAGCCAAGGCTATGGCAAGAGTTGCAACCCGCGTCACCCGCGACCACTTTCAGACGCTCGGTCTGCTGGATATCCCGCACATCATTGACGAGAGTCCACGCCCTGTTGAGAGCAGCCGGCCCGAGATATTCCGGGCGCCATCCCACAACATCGCAGGAGGCATAGCAAACGCCGCAGCCAATGCACTCGATCCCTGCATTGGCGGCGATGCGTTCCTTTGATTTCGGGTCGACCCGCGCAAATTCGTCCTGACGATTTTGCTTGCCTTTAAATTGTCCTTTGGCCCGCGCCCCCTTGTCGAAGAACTCGCGCATATCGGTAACAAGATCCTTGATGATGGGCAAGTGCGAGAGAGGTGCGATTTCAAGCCGGCCATCTTTTTCAACCTTGGAGACATTAGTCCGACAAGTCCAGCGTGCGACACCATTCACGGTCATTGCGCAAGAGCCACACATGCCAACACGGCAGGCAAAGCGGTAGGCAAGCAAGGGATCAAGATTGCGCTGGACGTAGGTCACGACATCCAGCACTGTCTGGTTTTCCTGGCGCGGGACATCAAATGTCGCGAAGCCGCCCTCTTTCCCGCCGCGCCAGATCTTCACTTTCAGGTTCTTGGTCATGAAACGTTCTCTGCCTTCTCGTTCGGCGATGGGCACCTACCCAGCGTGCCGCGATTTGTTCAGGATGACCTATGTATTACGGTCGGTTGCGGCATTCTTGTGGATATCATCACAAAATAAAAGCCAATATTACTTTGACTAAGGTAAAGTTATTTTTTATCATCATGTTCTCGTTTGTTTGACCCAATGCCCTCCTTTCGTACATTCAAGACTTTCCTTGCTGTGACCAGGCATGGAACATTCGCTGCCGCAGCGAAGGAAATTGGGCTTACAGCGGCCGCAGTAGGCCTGCAAATTCGATCGCTCGAAGAGGAGCTGAATCAAGTCCTATTTGACCGCGGGGCACGTTCCGTCGTGCTCAATACGGCAGGGCGACGAGTTGTACCGCAAGTCAAGGAACTATTGCTGAGATATGAGTCGTTAGTCGCTTCGGGTGATACGGACGAGCTATCCGGCACGGTGGTCATGGGGGCGCTCGTGTCCGCATTGATGGGCGCTTTCGCCGATGCGTTATGGAGCCTAAAACACGAGCATCCGCGACTAGAGGTTAGGCTCCTTGCCGGACTATCGGCCGACTTTGCTCGCAGGGTTGAAGTTGGCGAACTCGATGCTGCGGTGGTAACACAGTCACCGCGCCCACTTCCGTCGGGCTTGGTGTGGTCCCCGCTCTACGCCGAACCGATGGTGCTGATCGTCCCAAGGCGTCCTCATTTCAAGTTGATGGGAAACCCCCTAGACATATTATGCGACGCACCCTTCCTGAGATTCGACAGGCAGACGTGGACGGGTTACCTCGTCAATGAGGTATTGAGCCAGTGCAAGGTGACCGTGCGCGACGAGATGGAGTTGAATTCTGTCGAGGCAATTGTAGAAATCGTGCGCCAGGGTTTTGGCATCTCCATTGTGCCGCGATTGGCCAACATTCAATGGGCACGCGATCAGAGCTTAAAGATCATTCCCCTGCCTGGTAACGCTGTCCAGCGCCACGTCGGTCTGATCGAGCGTACCCGACATAGTCGGCAGCAGTTTACAGATGCGATCAAGCAGTATTTTCAGGCGCGTAACGGAGACGATCAGGTGAAAAACGTGCGCGCTAGACAGACCTGAGGTCGCAGGTGTTGCAGTGAGTTGTACCGCGCCTGCTCGGAGATATCATTAGTCCTTAATGCATCAGGACCGGGATCCCCCCCTTTGCTGCTCCTTTTTTGGGCGATTGCTTCGCCCATCAGAGCAGAGATATTCACTTATCTACCAGCACTAATTTCCGGGGCCACCTCTGCGCACCGCGTTCTCTAGTTCGCTATAGTTGGGGGGGCAGTTCACCGCCCAAGCGGCTCCACTTCTTGGGGTAAGCTATTTTTTGTCGCTACCACGGTATCTCTTCCAAAGTGATGGTTCCCGAATTCCTTGACGCGCTGGACTTCTCTTCATCGGTCACGGGCCCGATATTCTTGTTCCTCGGTCTCGGAGCATGGCTTCGCCGTATTGGCATAATCAATGATGCATTCATTGAGATTGGGTCAAGATTAATCTTCAATTTCACTATGCCGACTCTCCTGTTTATCAGTATCAGCAAGACGCGCCTGGAATTGTCAGCCGAGACATCCCTGATAATTTTCGGACTCGTCGTGACAGTGTTGACCTGGGTGGCGACTGAAGCAACCGTGCGTATCACCGTCCCAATACCAGCTGACCGTAATGTAGTAGCTCAGGGAATATTTCGGTCAAACATGGCTGTAATTGGACTAGCCTACTGTGTAAGTGCATACGGTAATAGCGTTCTGGCCACCGCAGCGCTGTACCTCGGATCTGTAATCATCGTATTAAATGTGCTTTCAGCCGTCACATTTGGCCCCTCACTTCAGAGGAGAAACGGCCCAGGTCATATTCTTGGTGCGGTTGCTCTAAGTCCGCTCATAATAGCGATCGCGCTCGCATTATTGGTCTCCATTTCGGGCATTCACCTACCTGGACTCCTTCTCCAATCTGGAGAGTATTTTGGTCAGATGACATTGCCTCTAGCTCTCCTATGCACGGGAGCGGCTCTAGACTTCCGTAGCTTGCGTCATAACTTGCGCAACACACTCCTCGCCACTTTTGGCAAGCTTTTTTTTGTCCCGCTCGTGTTCGTGGCCTTAGGCGTTCTCTTCGGATTCCAAGGCAAGGACTTAGGAATTCTCCTGCTCATGTCGTCGGCTCCGAGTGCTGCCGCTGGGTACGCGATGGTTCGCACCATGGGCGGAAATGAGGCCCTTGCTGCGAACATCACCGTACTGACGACGGTCGGCTCACTGCTTACCACCACAGCCGGCCTCGTCATCTTGAAAACCAACGGGTTAATTTAGACTCAGCCTCGTGACACGGATTTGGCTTATATCCAGTTGCAGCCGCAGATCAGGCCGAAACATTACCGAAGCATAACGAATGGCAGCTTTTCACTTTGCGGGGCTCGCGACGAAGGTCCGCTTCCATTTTCGCCCACTGGCCGGAATGGGCACCGATGCGACTGTCGCCTTCCAAGATTGATTGCCGGAAAGCGGCCCGTGGAACTTCGTTACCTGGAAGCAGCCGTCATCCTCGAGTGTTCCGTGCCCTTTATAGGCCAGATGACGTTTTCATGGATGATGACAGCTTTCTGATCATAAACCTGCCGTTCAGCAGAGTCAGCAAACTAACAGTCGTTGAGCTTGTCCGTCTTATAGCGCACGCCCAGGTGACGCTTGAGCTCCAGGGCGGAGACATTGTTCTTGGCTTGGCTCAGAGCCCTGCTGGCGATGCCCAGCAGTTCCTACATGAACGCCGAGCAGCTGGCCTTTTTCCGTGACCTGCTGCGCAGGCAGCGCCAGGACCTGATCGACAACGCCTCGATGACCATCGATCATCTGCGCGATGGCGATGGCGAGGCGGACCCCAACGACCGCGCCACCATCGAAGAGGAAAACACCATCGAACTGCGCATTCGCGACCGCGAACGCAAGATGCTGCCGCGGGGCGATCAACCTCAAGGATCCCTCACTAATCGAAGCCTGGGAAAACGGCCGCATCGCCGTTCCCTTCGAAATCATCCTGCGCCTGGCGGCGGTGCGCGGCCGCAACGACCCGGTCGGCTTCGTCATGAAGTTCACCCGCAGTTCCACTCCCGACCTATGGCGCCGCCTGGAAAACCCTGACGTCGGTAAGCTGAATATGTATCGTGATTAGGTGTTATGCTGGCGGCCGGCGGTAAATCCATATGGGATGCGCCCGATGCAAAACGTCGGGAGACGGTAGCGATGCGATAGACATCCGGCGCTGTATCGGTTGGCCGGATCGTCAGGCAGGAATCCGTACCCATGGTCCATTCTTCGGATGACGATATGGAAGAGTACGTAGTCATTTGCCTGGATGAGTTGCGCGTTGCATTGCGCCTGTCCGTCGTCGAGCGCGTGATACGCGCCGTTTATGTAAGCCCCCTGCCGGAGGCGCCGAAGATTGTGGCCGGCGTGATCAATGTCCAGGGACGGGTCATTCCGGTTATCGACATGCGCCGGCGATTCCGCCTCGAGAATCGGCGGATGGTCCTGACCGACCGGATCGTCATCGCACACACGGCCCGGAGACCGGTGGCGCTCGTGGCCGATGCGGTTAGCGGGGTACTCGAATATTCCGGACCGGATATCATCGACGCCGACGGCATTCTCCCCGGCCTGGAGTATGTGGATGGGGTGGCGAAACTCGAAGAGGGCCTGATCCTCATCCACGACCTGAACCGGTTTCTGTCGCTGGATGAAGAGTCTGCACTTGAATGCGCCATGACTCCGGCCGGAGGCCGGTAAAATGGATAAGGCATTTTCAGACCAGCTCAACATGTCCCTGAGCGATCTGCTGGCTGCGCAGACCGGTCTGCATTTTCCCAGGGAACGCTGGCGCGACCTCGAGCGCGGCATTGCCGCCGCCGCGCCCGCCCTCGGCATGCCGGATGCGGAATCGTGCGCCCACCGGCTCCTGTCCGCGCCCCTGACGCGCCACCAGATCGGGGTGCTTGCCGGCCACCTGACCGTGGGCGAGACCTATTTTTTCCGCGAGAAAATGAGCTTCGAGGCGCTCGAACAGCATATTCTCCCGCAACTGATCCGCGCCCGTGCGCCCGCCGAACGGCGCTTGCGCATCTGGAGCGCCGGCTGCTGCACGGGTGAGGAGCCCTACTCGGTCGCCATGCTTCTCGACCGGCTGATTCCGGATCAACAGGACTGGAACATCACCCTCCTGGCCACCGACCTCAACCCGGGATTCCTGCGCAAGGCGGCCGAGGGCATATACGGCGAATGGTCGTTCCGCGATACACCGGACTGGGTCCGCGAGCGGTACTTCAGGCGGAGAAAAGGCCAGCGCTTCGAGATACTGCCGCATATCCGCAAACGGGTGACTTTTTCCTGCCTCAATTTCGCCGATGACGTTTATCCCTCGCTCGTGACCAACACCAATGCGATGGATGTGATCCTCTGCCGCAATGTGCTGATGTATTTCAGCCCGGTATGGGTGAAGAAGGTTGCGCGGAACTTCCACCGCTCGCTCGTCGATGACGGGTGGCTCGTCGTCGGACCGGCGGAAACCTCGAACAGCCTGTTTCCGCAGTTCGAGGCCATACCCTTTCCCGGAGCGGTGTTCTACCGCAAGACCCAGGGTGCGGAATCACAGGCAGGCGCAGCCGGATATTCATTCCCGTCGCTTGACCCATTTGATCCGCTGCCCGAGACCCTGCAGATGCCGGCGGCAGTGACGAACGCGTCGGTTCAATCCGTGGCGGCGGAGCCGGTTGCAAGCCATCCATCGAACCGGGATGAGCGGGATGTCCTCTGCCGCATGGCCCATTTCTGTGCCAACCAGGGCAGGCTCGCCGAGGCAATCGGGTGGTGCGAGAAAGCAATCGCCGCCGACAAGCTTGATCCGGCAACCCATTATCTCCTTGCCACCATCTTGCAGGAGCAAGGGGAAAACGAGCTTGCGGTGCAGTCGCTGCTGCGCGCGCTTTATCTCGATCCGGATTTCGTGCTGGCGCACTTTTCCCTGGGCAACCTGCGTCTGTCGCAGGGGCGGCAGCGCGAGGCGCGGCGGCATTTCGACAATGCGCAGACGCTGCTGCATGCGCACACCCAGGATGAGATACTGCCGGAGTCGGAGGGGCTGACCGCCGGTCGGCTCGGCGAGATCGTCGCATCCGTGCGCTTGAGCTTGCCATCGGTGACAGCCGCGAGCGGCTGAAGGGACAACCCGCATGGACGCCAATGAGTCAAGGCTGAGCAAACCGGCAAGCGTCGACTGGAGTAAAGTCGAGCGGCGACTGGAAACCGCGCGCACCGCCACCGAACGCGTCTGGGCGCCGTCTCCCGAAGAGACGCAACGCATCCTCAAGGCGCGGGCGCAGGCGCTGGCCCGGGAGCCGATGCCGGCGGAAGCCGCCGATGAGCGCATCGAGGTCGTGGAATTTATCCTTGCTCGCGAGCGCTATGCGATCGAGTCGTCGTATGTCCGCGAGGTCTGCCTGGCGGAGAACCTGACGCCGCTGCCGTGCACCCCGGCCTTCGTGCTTGGCATCGTCAACCTGCGCGGCGAGATCCTCTCGGTCATCGACATCGGGAAATTCTTCGATCTGCCGGAGAAAGGCCTGACCGATCTCGACAAGATCATCGTGCTGCAAAGCGGCGCCATGCTCTTCGGCATCCTGGCCGATGCAATTACCGGCGTGCGCCGCATCCCGGTAACCGGGATCCAGCCGTCCCTGCCCACGCTCACGGGCGTTCGCCAGGAATATCTGAAAGGCGTGACCGCGGAGCGCACGGTGATTCTCGATGGGGAGAAGCTCCTGGCGGACGAGAAAATCATCGTCCGGGAACGGGTTGAAGGATAGGGATCGCCGAATCCGGACTTGGCGCAACAACAGGGAGAGCAAGCATGAAATGGTTCCTCGATTTGACGACGCGCGGCAAGCTGTTCGCCGGCTTCGGGCTGATGATCGTCCTTCAGGTGATCGCGATCGCAAGCGCCTACCTGGGCATTTCGGAGATCCGGAAGTCGCAGAAGATCCTCTACGAAGAATACTTTGCCACCGCCACGGATCTGCGGAAGACCGAGGCCTACCAGAACAGGGTGCGGGCCGATCTGATGACCATGATGCTGATGACGGAGCGGTCCGATCAGGAGACCTGGCATCAGGACATCAAGGATGTGTCCAAACACCTCGACGAAATAAGCCGGAAACTGTCTGAACGCGGCCGGAAGGATCCGCGGCTTCTCGGCCGCATCGAAGAGTTGAAGACGGTCCGGGAGGCCTTCAAGGAAACCCGCGACACACAGCTCATTCCCATGATTTACCAAGGAAAGATCGAAGAGGCGAAGAAGTTGATCCTCGGCGTCCAGAATGAGCGCTACATCAAGATGCGTTCCATTGCCGAAGCGCTGGCCGATGAGGCGGACGAAAACGCGCGCGCGCAAATGGCCGAATCGGAACGTGTGGCGGGTCAGGCGGTTCTTGTCTTTGCGCTCGTCGGCGTCCTTGCCGTTGCGCTGGGCGCCGCGATGGTCATGTTCCTCAATCGGATCATTGCCCGCCCGCTCAGGGAGATTTCGGAGGTTGCCGAAAAAATTGCTTCCGGCGATCTGAAGGTGGATGTGTCCGCGGAGGATCGTGCCGACGAGGTGGGCGATCTTGCACGCGCGTTCGGCGCGATGATCGACAACCTGCGGCGCACGACACGCGAGATCAACGGCGGCGTCGACGTGCTCGCCGCCTCCTCCGGCGAGATTCTCGCCACCACGACGCAGGTGGCCTCGGGAGCGGCGGAGACGGCGGCGGCGGTGAGCGAGACCACGGCCACGGTGGAGGAGGTGAAGCAGACGGCGCAGGTGTCGAGCCAGAAGGCGAAATACGTTTCCGAGAATGCGCAGAAAGCATCCCAGGTTTCCCGTGCCGGACGCAAGTCAGTGGAGGACGCCATTCAGGGGATGCAGCGCATCCAGGAGCAGATGGAAGCCATCGCCGGGAGCATCGTGCGCTTGAGCGAGCAGAGCCAGTCCATCGGCGAGATCATCGCCACCGTGAACGATCTGGCCGAGCAGTCGAATGTGCTGGCGGTGAATGCCGCCATCGAAGCGGCCAAGGCCGGCGAACAGGGCAAGGGATTCGCGGTGGTGGCGCAGGAGGTGAAGAGTCTCGCCGAGCAGTCCAAGCAGGCCACCGCCCAGGTGCGGACGATCCTGGGGGACATTCAAAAGGCGACCGGCGCCGCGGTGCTGGCCACCGAGCAGGGCGGCAAGGCGGTGGAGGCCGGCGTCAAGCAGTCGGCAGAGGCCGGCGAGTCGATCCGGCTGCTGGCCGAGAGCATCAATGAGGCGGCGCAGGCGGCGACGCAGATCGCGGCGTCGAGCCAGCAGCAGATGGTGGGCATGGACCAGGTGGCGCTGGCGATGGACAACATCAAGCAGGCCAGCATGCAGAACGTCGCCGGCGCCAAACAGGCGGAAGTCGCGGCGCAGCAACTGCATGAACTGGGGCATAAACTGAAGCAGCTCGCGGCGCAGTACCAGGTGTGACGGTACGCCGCAACATGAAGTTTTGAAGGAGACCGGACCATGACCATCGGCAAAAAAATCATCGGCGGCTATCTCATCGTGCTGGCGCTGCTGGCGCTTGTGGTGTTTGTCGCCTTCTATTCGCTCGCCAGGATACAGACCACCTATGACGGCTTGATCGACGTGGATGAGCAACTGGTCGAGGGCGCCGACCAGTTGCGCTTCGAGTTGCGCAGTCAGATCGCGCGCTATCGGGCCATTCTCCTTTATCCGGATCTCCAGGAGAAATACCAGGAAGAGTTGCAGGCTGACCACCGCCAGTTCAAGGAGGTCGTCGAGAAGATGCGGCGCGCTGTCCTTACCAGCGAGGGACGGACCACGCTGGACGAGATCGCGGCACAGCAGGCGAAGAGCGAGCAGGCGCAGGCACGGGTCATCGATCTGGCGCGGCAAGGAAAACGCGCGGAGGCGCTGGCGCTGGGGATCAAGGAAGTCCGTCCGCTCAGTGCCAGTCTGATCGAAAAGGTAAGGAGTTTCCGCGACCGGCAGGCGCGGTTGGTGGGGGACGAACGCACCAAGCTCACGGCGACGATCAATCTTCTGACGCTGGCGATGGTGGGCGCTTCGCTTCTCGCTCTTGTCGCCGGCCTGACCATCGGGGTCTATCTCAGCCGCTCCATTACCCGGCAACTCCGCGAGAGCATCGCCCAGATCTCTTCCTCCTCCGGCGAGATTCTCGCCACCACGACACAGGTGGCCTCGGGAGCGGCGGAGACGGCGGCGGCGGTGAGCGAGACCACGGCCACGGTGGAGGAGGTGAAGCAGACGGCGCAGGTGTCGAGCCAGAAGGCGAAATACGTTTCCGAGAA
>JALHPU010000051.1 GCA_022842325.1 Sulfuritalea sp.
AAGGAAGTCGCCGCCGGCACCATCAAGGGCTCGGTCAACATTCCGATGAACGAACTGGAGAAGAAGATCGCTTCTCTGCCGACCGACAAGCCGGTGGTCTTCATCTGCGGTACCGGCGCGCGCTCGGGTGAAGCCTACGATACCGTCAAGCTGCTCGGCGGCAAGGTCCAGGCCTCCTTCCTCGATGCCGATGTCAAGTTCAATGCGGACGGCAGTTACAGCATGGTCGCCAAGAAGTAGATGGCGGAACGCCAGCGCAGCGGCAGGGTCGCTACGCTGGCATTTGCAAGAGCCGGCGTATCGCCAGCGCCGACTCTTGTGGTGCCGCCCGACGTCGGCTACCTGAAAGCGATGATGGCCTGATCCACTGCCAGGCTTTCGCCCGGCTTGGCCAGCAGCTTGTCCACCACGCAGTCGCGCTCGGCCTTGAGCACGTTCTCCATTTTCATGGCCTCGATCTTGGCCAGGATTTCACCGGCCTTGACCTCCTGTCCTGCCGTGACGGCAATCTGCGTCAGCAGGCCGGGCATCGGCGAGAGCAGGAACTTCGACATGTCGGCGGCCGCCTTGACCGGCATCAGCGCACGCAGTTCGGCAGTGCGCGCCGACATCACCTGCATGTCGGCCTGCACTCCCCAGTGGAACAGCCGATAGACCAGCCCGCGCCGTTCGATCTGCATGCAGATCGCCTGGCCGTTGAGCGTGCCGACATAAAGCGGCTCGCCAAACTGCCAGCCCGAGCGCAGCTCGAAGCGCTCGCCGCCGAAGCTGACATCCCAGCCACCTTCGGCCTGGAGCACCTTGGCCTGGTACTGGTTGCTGCCCATCAGCACCACGAAATCCTCACCCGGGGTAAATTCATGTCCGGGCATCTGGCCGCTGATGGTCGCGTTGCGCGCCAGGTACTGGCGATGGATCGCCGCGGCGACAGCCACCAGCATTGCCGGATCGTCGTGCGGTACGTCGGCGGCATTGAAACCCTTGGGATACTGCTCGGCGATCAGACCGGTGTTGAAGTCGCCGGAGAGGAAGCGCGGGTTCTGCATCAGCGCGGCCTGAAAAGCGATGTTGGACGCCACGCCGCGTATGACGAACTGGTTCAATGCATCGCGCATGCGGGCGATAGCCTGGTCGCGTGTGGCCGCATGGACGATCAGCTTGGCGATCATCGAATCGTAGAACATCGATATCTCGCCGCCCTCATACACGCCGGTATCGACACGCACGCCATGAACCTCCGGCGGCGGCAAGTACTTCACCAGGCGGCCGGTGGAGGGCAGGAAGCCGCGGAAGGGATCCTCGGCATTGATCCGGCATTCCATGGCCCAGCCGTCGAGCTTGACCTGGTCCTGGGTGAAGGGCAGCTTCTCGCCGGCGGCAACGCGAATCATCAGCTCCACCAGATCCAGCCCGGTGATCAGTTCGGTCACCGGATGTTCGACCTGCAGTCGCGTGTTCATTTCCAGGAAGTAGAAGCTCTTGTCCTTGCCGACGACGAACTCGACGGTGCCGGCGCTCTGGTAATTCACCGCCTTGGCCAGGGCCACGGCCTGTTCGCCCATGGCCTTGCGCGTCACCGGATCGATGAAGGACGAGGGCGCCTCTTCGATCACCTTCTGGTGCCGGCGCTGCAGCGAGCACTCGCGCTCATGCAGATAGATCGTGTTGCCGTGGGCATCGCCGATCAGCTGGATCTCGATGTGGCGAGGCTCCTCGACGAATTTTTCGACGAAGATGCGGTCGTCGCCGAAGGCATTCTTGGCCTCGGTCTTGCAGGCGGCAAAGCCCTCGTGGGCTTCCTTGTCGTCGTAGGCCACGCGCAGGCCCTTGCCGCCACCGCCGGCGGAGGCCTTGATCATCACCGGGTAGCCGATGCCCCTGGCGATTTCCACCGCCTGCTCGGGCGTGTCGATCGCGTCGTTGTAGCCGGGAATGGTGTTGACCTTTGCCTCGTTGGCCAGCTTCTTCGAGGCGATCTTGTCGCCCATCGCCGCCATCGAGTAGTGCTTGGGGCCGA
This sequence comes from Sulfuritalea sp., assembly GCA_022842325.1. Classification (GTDB taxonomy): domain Bacteria; phylum Pseudomonadota; class Gammaproteobacteria; order Burkholderiales; family Rhodocyclaceae; genus Sulfuritalea. Next base: position 2,018 of record JALHPU010000051.1, read on the forward strand.
TGAAAATGATGCCGTCTTCTTCCAGCCGGCGCGAGAACTCCGGGTTCTCGGAGAGGAAGCCGTAGCCGGGATGCACTGCCTCGGCGCCGGTCTGCTTGCAGGCGGCGATGATCTTGTCGATCACCAGGTAGGATTCCTTGGAGGGCGGTGCGCCGATGCAGACGGCCTCGTCGGCCAGTTCGACGTGGCGCGCATCCTTGTCGGCTTCGGAATACACCGCGACCGTGGCGATGCCCATCTTGCGGGCGGTCTTGATGACGCGGCAGGCGATTTCTCCGCGGTTTGCGATAAGTATTTTCTTGAACATGCTATGTCCTCAATTTGAAGAGAGGCTATGAACGATTTTGCGCGTGGAGAGCGAGGCAGCCAGGAGTCCGCGACGAGACAGTGCTGTAGCACGGCGAGGAGCGGACGACGCAGCGAACGAAGCTATCCACGATGCAAAACTCGTTCAGAGAGGGATGTTGCCGTGCTTGCGCCAGGGATTCTTGATGTCCTTGCCGCGCAGCATTGCCAGGCTGCGGCAAATGCGCTTGCGGGTTTCGTTGGGCATGATGACGTCGTCGATGAAGCCGCGCGCGCCGGCGACGAAGGGGTTGGCGAACTTGGCCTTGTACTCGGCTTCGCGCGCAGCGACCTTGGCCGGGTCACCCTTCTCCTCGCGGAAAATGATCTCGACCGCGCCCTTCGGCCCCATCACGGCGATTTCCGCCGAGGGCCAGGCGAAATTCACGTCGCCGCGCAGGTGTTTCGAGGCCATCACGTCGTAGGCACCGCCGTAGGCCTTGCGCGTGATCAGCGTGACTTTCGGTACCGTGCATTCGGCATAGGCGTAGAGCAGCTTGGCGCCGTGCTTGATGATGCCGCCGTACTCCTGCGCGGTGCCGGGCATGAAGCCGGGTACGTCGACCAGGGTGATGATCGGGATGTTGAAGGCATCGCAGAACCGTACGAAACGGCCGGCCTTGATCGAGGACTTGATGTCGAGGCAGCCGGCCAACACCATCGGCTGGTTGGCGACGATGCCTACGGTCTGGCCTTCCATGCGGGCGAAGCCGATCAGGATGTTCTTCGCGTGGTCGGGCTGGATCTCGAAGAAATCGGTGTCATCCACCATCTTCAGGATCAGCTCCTTCATGTCGTAGGCCTTGTTGGCGTTGTCCGGCACCAGGGTGTCGAGCGAATAGTCAAGGCGGTCGGCCGGATCGAAGGTCTGCCGCACCGGCGGCTTTTCCTTGTTGTTGAGCGGCAGGTAGTTGAAGAAGCGGCGCAGCATCAAGAGCGCATCGACATCGTTCTCCAGGGCCAGGTCGGCGACGCCGGACTTGCTGGAATGCGTGACCGCGCCGCCGAGTTCCTCGGCCGTGACTTCCTCGTGGGTCACCGTCTTCACCACCTCGGGACCGGTGACGAACATGTAGGAGGAATCCTTGACCATGAAGATGAAGTCGGTCATCGCCGGGCTATACACCGCGCCGCCGGCGCAGGGGCCCATGATCATCGATATCTGCGGAATCACGCCGCTGGCCATGACGTTGCGCTGGAACACGTCGGCGTAGCCGCCGAGCGCCGCGACGCCTTCCTGGATGCGGGCGCCGCCCGAATCGTTGAGGCCGATTACCGGGCAGCCGACCTTCATCGCGTGATCCATGATCTTGCAGATTTTCTCGGCATGCGCCTCCGACAGCGCACCGCCGAACACCGTGAAGTCCTGCGAGAAGACGAACACCATGCGCCCGTTGATGGTGCCATAGCCGGTCACCACGCCGTCGCCCGGGATGTGGCTTTCGCCCATGCCGAAATCGACGCAGCGATGTTCCTTGAACATGTCCCATTCTTCGAAGGTGCCGTCGTCGAGCAGCATCTCGATGCGCTCGCGCGCAGTCAGCTTGCCTTTGCCATGCTGCGCATCGATGCGCTTCTGGCCGCCGCCCAGCGCTGCCCGGCTGCGCTTTTCGTCCAGCTGGTTGATGATCTCGTGCATGCGATTACCTCCGATCGAACAAATTAGAAATGGCGGCCGAACAGCGCCAGCAGGCGCTGCGCCGCCGCCGCCGGAGTGGTGGTACCGGCTTCAACGAAAACTGAAAGCTCTGCCAGCGCGCTTTTCACCGCCGGGTGCTGGCGAAAGCGCTGGTGCAGGCCGGAGTCGATCTGCTGCCACATCCAGGCCAATGCCTGATGGCGGCGCCGCGCCGCGAATTCGCCGCTGGCCGTCAGTGTGTTTTTAAACCTCTCGATGACCTGCCAGAATTCGGCGAGGCCATCCTTGCGCGTCGCCGAGAGCGTCAGCACCGGCGGCTGCCAGTTGGGCGAGGCGGGATGCAGCATGGACAGTGCCGAGCGCATCTGCGCCGCGGCGAGCCGGGCCGCGGTCGGATCGAGGTCGGCCTTGTTGAACACCACGAGGTCGGCCAGCTCCATGATGCCCTTCTTGATCGCCTGCAGATCGTCGCCGGCATTGGGCAGTTGCAGCAGGACGAAACAGTCGGTCATGCCCGCGACCGCAGTTTCGGACTGGCCGACGCCGACCGTCTCGACAATGATGATGTCGTAGCCCGATGCCTCGCAGAGCAACAGCGCCTCGCGCGTGTGTTCGGCGACGCCGCCGAGGCTGCCCGAGGAGGGCGAAGGCCGGATGAAGGCTTCGCTGCGCTGGGAGAGCAGCTCCATGCGCGTCTTGTCGCCAAGGATCGAGCCGCCATGCACCGTCGATGAAGGATCGACGGCGAGCACTGCGACGCGATGGCTGCCCTGAATCAGGTACATGCCCAGGGCTTCGATGAAGGTCGACTTGCCGACGCCGGGCACGCCCGAGATGCCGAGACGCAGCGAGCGCCCGGTATGCGGCAGGATCGCATCGAGCAGTTTTTGCGCACGCTGCCGGTGCTCGGGACGCGTCGACTCGACCAGGGTGATGGCCTTGGCCAAGGCACGGCGTTCTCCTGCCAGCAGTCCCTCGACCAGGGCAGCGTCCTGACTATCCACAGCGGCCTGGCCCAGTTCGGGCATGGGTTGCATCGCGTTCAGGCGCTGGCCGGCAGGTGCGCGGCGCGGATGGCGCGCAATACCTCACGCGCGCATTGCGGTATCGGCGTGCCCGGACCGAAGATGCCGGCCGCGCCGTCCTTGTATAGCTGCTCGTAGTCCTGCGCCGGAATCACGCCGCCGACGAAGACCACGATGTCGGTGCCGCCCTGCTCGCGCAGTGCCTTGACCAGTGCCGGTACCAGGGTCTTGTGACCTGCCGCCAGCGTCGACACGCCGATGGCATGGACGTCGTTCTCGATGGCCTGGCGCGCCGCCTCTTCCGGCGTCTGGAACAGCGGGCCGACGTCGACGTCGAAGCCGAGGTCGGCGAAGGCCGTGGCCACCACCTTGGCGCCGCGGTCGTGGCCGTCCTGGCCCAGTTTGGCGATCATGATGCGCGGCCGGCGGCCTTCGGCGGCGGCAAAGTTGTCGATCAGGTCGCGGATTTCCTTCATGGTCCCATCCTCGCCGAATGCCGCGCTATAGACACCGGAGACGGTTTGCGTGGTGGCGCGATGGCGGCCATAGACCGCCTCCAGCGCGTCCGATATTTCGCCGACTGTAGCACGCAGGCGACTGGCCTTGATCGCCAGGTCGAGCAGGTTGCCGCTGCCGGTCTTTGCCGCATCGGTCAGCGCCGCCAGCGCCGCCTGCACAGCCGCCGTGTCGCGCGTGGCGCGGATCTGCTTGAGGCGCACGATCTGGCCGTCACGCACGGCGTGGTTGTCCACATCGAGCGTGTCGATTGCCGCCTCTTCCTTGAGCTTGTATTTGTTCACGCCGACGATGACGTCCTGGCCGGAATCGATGCGTGCCTGCTTCTGCGCGGCGCAGGTCTCGATCTGCAGCTTGGCCCAGCCGCTTTGCACGGCCTGGGTCATGCCACCCATCTTGTCTACATCCTCGATGATGCGCCAGGCCTCGTCGGCGATGTCCTGGGTCAATTTTTCCATCATGTAGCTGCCGGCCCATGGATCGATGACGCTGGTAATGTGGGTCTCTTCCTGAATAATGAGCTGGGTGTTGCGCGCGATGCGCGAGCTGAATTCGGTCGGCAGCGCGATGGCTTCGTCGAGCGAGTTGGTGTGCAAGCTCTGCGTGCCGCCGAACACCGCGGCCATGGCTTCGATCGTGGTGCGCACCACGTTGTTGTAGGGATCCTGCTCGGTCAGCGACCAGCCCGAAGTCTGGCAGTGAGTGCGCAGCATCAGCGATTTCGGGTTGGTCGGCTTGAACTCGTTCATGATCCGCCACCACAACAGGCGCGCAGCGCGCATCTTGGCGATCTCAAGATAGAAGTTCATGCCGATCGCCCAGAAGAAGGACAGGCGCCCGGCGAAGGCATCGACGTCCATGCCCGAGGCCAGCGCCGTCTTGACGTACTCGCGGCCGTCGGCCAGGGTGAAAGCGAGTTCCAGCGCCTGGGTCGCCCCGGCTTCCTGCATGTGGTAGCCCGAGATCGAGATCGAGTTGAACTTCGGCATGTTCTGCGCCGTGTAGCCGATGATGTCGGCGATGATGCGCATCGAGGGTTCGGGCGGATAGATGTAGGTGTTGCGGACCATGAACTCCTTGAGGATGTCGTTCTGGATGGTGCCGCTCAACTGCTCCTGCGTCACGCCCTGCTCTTCGGCAGCGACCACGTAGCCGGCGAGGATGGGCAGCACGGCGCCGTTCATGGTCATCGACACCGACACCTTGTCGAGCGGGATGCCGTCGAACAGGATCTTCATGTCCTCCACCGAGTCGATCGCCACGCCGGCCTTGCCGACGTCGCCGGTAACGCGCGGATGGTCGGAGTCGTAGCCGCGATGCGTGGCCAGATCGAAGGCCACCGAGACGCCCTGGCCACCGGCGGCCAAGGCCTGGCGGTAGAAGGCGTTCGACGCCTCGGCGGTCGAGAAGCCGGCGTACTGGCGAATGGTCCACGGCCGCACCGCGTACATGGTAGCCTGCGGCCCGCGCAGGAAGGGCGCGAAGCCGGGCAGCGTGTCGGCATAAGGCAGGCCCTCGACATCGGCTTTGGTGTAGAGCGGCTTGACGGTCAGGCCTTCCGGCGTCACCCAGTTCAATTTCGTCACATCGCCGCCGGGAGCCGACTTGGCCGCGGCCTTGGTCCAGGCCTCGATCGAGGGAATGCCGATTTCGGGTGCCTTGCTCATGATTCTTCCTCTTGGTTAAGGCCGCTGCGCGCGACGCGTCGAACAGCGCAGTTGACTTTCGAACAGGGAGCCATGATACTGCATCCATAATTATGAATGCAAGACCATCTTCTCATATTCTCGCCGCCCCTGCATTGTACGAACAGGTGGCCGAGCGGCTGCGTGCCCGGATTTTCGCCCATGAACTGCCGCAGGGGGGATGGATAGACGAACAGGCGCTCGCTGTCGAATACGGCATCAGCCGCACCCCGCTGCGCGAAGCGCTGAAAGTGCTCGCCTCGGAGGGCCTGGTGGTGCTCAAACCGCGGCGCGGCTGCTATGTCACCGAATTGTCCGAGCAGGACATCGACGAGGTCTTTCCGGTCATGGCGCTGCTCGAGGGCCGGGTCGCTGCGGAGGCCGCACGCCGTGCCACCAGCGCTGACTTCTCGCGTCTCGCGGCGATACACGAAGAACTCGAAAAGTACGCCGCGGCCAACAACGCCGACCGCTTTTTCGAAGCCAACCAGCGCTTCCACACCGCGCTGCAGGAAATCGCCGGCAACCGCTATCTGGCGCAACTGATCGACGATGCGCGCAAGGTGATCAAGCTGACGCGGCGTGATTCCTTGCGGCTCGAAGGACGCCTGAAGCAGTCGCTGGCCGAGCACCGCGGCATCCTCGATGCGCTGCGCCTGAAGGATCCGGACCTGGCCGGGCAGCGCATGCACGACCACCTGCTGTCTGGCCGCGCGGCATTGGCGAAGCTGGCTGGCTCCGACTAGGCATCCGCCGCGGCCGGGCCGCCAGCTTCATCTCCGCATGGCGCGGTAACATGGGCCATGTGGATACCCTGCCGGTCACATCCCCCGCCATGACCCTGCTGCTCGACGCGCTCGACCGGACTTTGCGGGAACCCCAGTGCGCGTGGCGCTGGCAACTGTTGCTGGCGATCTGGCACAGAACAACCGATCAGGCGGAACGACGTTCGGTACTGGATGTCCTCGAGGGATGTTGCAGTCTCGAGACACGCGCCGACATCCTGCGGCTGACGTTCCTCGCCGGAGCCACCGGCGAATCCCGCTTCGACAACGCGGCGGCAGCCCGGGTTCTGACGGCCGAGCCGAGCGACCCGGATCGACTGGCCGCGTTCATGGCCTACCATTGGCTGAGCGCACTGCAAAATCTGGAGGGGCGATCCGATTTTGTCGCGGCCCTGGCGGCCGGGCTTGTGCCCGAGATGGCCGGACGTCTGATGCTGGCGGCAAGCCAAATGCTGCCGCCAGACCTCTTGCCGCGCGTACCGAAGGAAATTCAGCGGGTTGCGCTGGTGGCACCCTACATCGGGCACAGGTTTCATACGCCCAGCAAAATGGCGGCGGAGCAGGCTGCGGTGCTTGCCGGCAAGGGCCTTCAGGTGCAGATCTTCTCCGCGCAGGAACTCCTGCCGCCCGATGTCGCGCAGTTCCGCGGCGACGGCCGCGAGCTGATATTGCCGCCTCTGGATGGGCAGGTGTGGGCCAGCCTCCTGCCTGCCGGCGTGCGCATGACGGTCAGCGACAGCCGCTTCAGCCTGTCGGGCCGATGGCGCAACCTGTTGCCGGCACTCGCCGCGTTCGATCCTGACGTCATTCTCCTGGTCGGCCTTTATTCGCCGCTCGCAGCCGCCCTGTACGCGGTCCGTCCGGTGGTCGGCATCAGCGTCAATACCGTAGCGCCGATATCGCCTCTGGACGTCTGGCTCACCGCCGATGCTGATGCGGAACGCAAGGAAACCTGGAACGGAGTCTTCCCGCCGCCGCAACCGGTTTTTCACCCATGGCGGGTCAGTCGCTCGCGGCAACCCTCGGAAGTGACGCGGGCGAAGCTCGGCATCGGCGAAACGGCGGTGGTATGGATCACGGCCGGGTTCCGTCTCGAACACGAAATAAAAGCCGAATGGGCAAGCCGGATATTGCTGCTGATGGCGCTGCATCCGCAAGTCGTCTGGCTCCTGGTCGGCGGCGAAGGCAGGCTTCCCCTCGCCTTGCGCCAGGCGCCGCCGGGCCGCGTGCTGGCCCTGGCGACGCGCGACGATCTGCCTGGAATCCTGCGCTGCTCGGATATCTACGTGAATCCACCGCGCATGGGCGGCGGCATCAGTGTCGCCGAGGCCATGGCCGAAGCTTTGCCGGTGACGGCCCTGTCGGGTTCCGATGGCGGCGACAAGCTGGGGGAACTCGCGCTGACCGGCATGGACGCCTATATGGAGCGGCTGGCTGCGCTGACCGCAAATCCCGTCCAGCGCAGCGAAATGGGTCAGACATTACTTCAGCGCTTCAATCAACGGCTCGACGTCGAGGCCTCCGGCCCGGCACTGCTCGCGGCCTGCCGACAGGCCGCGACGCTTGCCGGCGACCGGCTTACAAAGCCTTCCTGAACTTCGCCGGAATTCCCAGCACCAGCACGTCATCGGGCACATCCGCAGTCGCTACGGCACCGGCGCCGACGAAGGCCCCGTTGCCGATCACCAGCCGCTCCAGCAAAGTGGCCCCGATGGCAATGGTGACACCGCTGCCGATCCGGGACAGCCCGCCCAGGTTGGCACCGGGCTGGATGCGCGAAAACGAACCGATATGCGTATCGTGGCCGATGGTCACGCCGCGATTGACGAAGACATGGTCGCCCAGTTGTGCGCCCGGGCCGATCACGCTGTTGGCACCGACGAATACTCCCTGACCCAACCGCGCCAGCGGCGACACCCAGGCTGTGGGATGGACCAGCGTATGGTAGCGAAGAGCAAAGCGGCGCTCGATTTCTGCTGCCAGATTGGCCCGGGTCGGCGTGGTCGGGCCGAGCAGATAGAGTTCGTCGGCGCCGGGCCGGAACGTCTCGAGAGTTTCCACTTGCGGTGGATCGCAGAGCCCCTCCAGCGCCGCGATTCGCGCCGCCAGCGGGATGTCCCGCTCTCCTGTCGACTCGGGCAGATGCAACACCACCCGCGAAGGGATCAGGCCGTTGGCCAGGGCACAGTCGAACAGGTCGGAGACGATGTTGCTGGCACCGAAAATCACCAGCCGGCGGGAACAAGCCGCTTTCATCTGTGCGGAGCCAGTCCGAGTCGCCGGCGTACCTCCGCCCGGGTCGCCAGCGGCCGGCCCAGCGCAGCGGCCTGGGCGGCGACGCGCTGCACCAGCTGCAGATTGGTGGCCAGCGAGGTACGCGCCTCGTCGAGCCAGAGGTTGTCTTCCAGACCGGTGCGCACCCCATGGCCGACGGCGACACCGAGCGCGTTGGCAACCGACTGATGGCGTCCGATGCCGGCCACCGACCAGATCGATTGCGGCGGCAGATCCGCCACCAGGGTGCCCAGATGCAGCAGGCTCGCCTGTGCCGAAGCGACATTGCCGAGCAGGATGTTGAAATAGAAAGGCGGCGCTATCAGGCCCCTGTCGATCAGCACCTTGGCAAAATTGACCATGCCCAGATCGAACACTTCCAGCTCGGGCCGAATGCCGCGCTCCTGCATGATTGCGGCCAGGCGAGTCACGACTGACGGCGAACTGATGCTGGCTTCGGCACTGAAATTCAGCGAGCCCAAGGTCAGGCTTGCCATGTCGGGCATTTGTGCGCCTTCGAGAGTCAGGCTGGAAGCGCGCAATTCCACCTCGGGGGAACGCCGGCCACTGGTCGTGGTGACGATGATCGCGTCCGGCACCTTCGACCTGACCGCCGCCACCAGGTCGCCAAACACCGCCCGATCGCAACTCGGCGAACCGTCTGCCTCCCGCGCGTGCAAGTGAAACATGCTGGCCCCGGCGGCGGCGCAGCGCGCACAGTCGGCCGCCACCTCTTCCACCGTCAATGGCACATGGGGTGTTTGCGCGCGCGTCGGCAACAAACCGGTGGGGGCAAGATTGATGATCAGTGGCTCCATGGGCACAAACACCAATAGACGATCAAGTCATTCTGCCACGGCCCAACGCCAGGGCCGAGGCGATCTCGGCGGCACACCTGCGCATCTTCAGCGCCAGAACACTCTCGGATCGCCGTCGCGTCGCGCTCGGTCATCGGTACGAAATAGTCGAAGTGCACAGCCAGACACCAATCCTGATTCAATCAGCTTCAGCCCGGCCCCGGCCCCGGCCCTCTGCGACGCTTACTCCGAACTCGAATCGCGCAATTCAGGCAGCGAATCTAGATCGAATTCGAGTACGGTCCACTGCCCGACGGCGGGCGAACCGAAAGCGTGGCGCTTGGGCACCGTGCCGACAATCCGATAACCCATGCGCTCGACAAGCCAGCGGATGGTCTCGGGGCGATCGGCTTCACTGCGCACCGTGCGAATTCCGCGCGCATACCTTTCGCGCAACGACGCCGATACCAGTTTGTCGCCGATCCCTCGACCGTGATAGGCGGGATCAACGGCAAGACTTGCACCCTCGGCGAGCACCGGGGAGTGCTGGATGAAACTGCACACGCCGACAATCCGGTCGCCGTCGAGCGCAACGTAGGTATTGTCGACAATGATTTCCGAGCGTTCCGGAACAGGCACTTCGCGCGAAGGCTCGACCGGCGCAATGTTCCAGTGCGCAAGCAGCTTCATCACCTGCATGAAATCGGACGGCTGCATTCTGCGAATCTCGATGGGCATGGCGGAGACCTCAGGCAACAGGCTCATCGTCTGCCGCAACCAGCGAAATGATATCTTCGTATTTCATGCTCGGTGGGCGCGGAATTTCCGCGACCGGCAACAGCGTCACCGAAAACGGAAACCCCAGCGCATCATGGATCGCCGTGATCATGGCACGCTCCTCATCCGGCAGCAATGTGCGTTCAGCGACGAAACGCGCTTCGACTGCACCGCGCGCATGCTGGACGATCTGCAACTGTTGAATCGGTGCGATGCCCGAATAACGTATCACTGGCGTACTCGGCCAAAGGCGACGGCCATCGGGCAGTACCAGCATGTTGCGGCTACGACCGAGAATGCGCGCGAGCACCGGCAGCCCTCGGCCACAGTCGCACGGCTCGCCCACCTCGGCATAGTCGCCAAGGGCATAGCGGATCAGAGGCATTGCGAAATTGTGCAGCGTCGTGACAACGACGCGTCCGATTGCACCGGGAGAGCATGGAAGGCCTGCATCGTCCAGGATCTCGATCAGCAGATGCTCAGATTGCAGATGGTAATGCTCATGCTCAGGGCATTGCAGCGCGATGTAACCGACCTCCTCCGCGCTGTAAACGTCGGCCACGGTTGTACCCCAGGCTTCGCGGCATAGCGCACGCAGATCTTTAGAAAGCGTTTCACCGAAGGTGCGCACCTGCCGCAATTGGGGCAACTTGACGCCGCTCTTAATGGATAGCCTTGCCAGCTCGCGCAGGTTGGTCGGGTGACTTAACAGGTAATCGGGGTTTTGCTGCTGCAACCACTTCAGTTGCTGCGCCGGATCGGTGCGGATGTTGAGCAGCGCGCTGGGTCCGGTGACGAAAATGGCATCGGTGGCGGGCCCCCATCCGCGCAGTTCAACGTCGTTCACGCGACTGCGGATCGCGCACAGCTTGCCGGCAAAGTCGCGGCGGTGCCAAAGATGGTCGCGCAGCGTCTGCGCGAGCCAGAACGCCGTGTCGAGCTGGGTGCCGAACACGCGTACCGGCTCGCCAGTAGAGCCACCACTTTTGTGTTCGACCAAATGGCCATGTCCGGATGGCAATTTCTGCGACATCAAGGCCTGGCCGTGCAGCTGAATATCTCTCCGCGTGAGAAGCGGCAAGCGTGCGAACGCGGCTGGGTCGATGTCGTGGGCCGGGTCGATTCCAGCCGCGCTCAGTCGATCGCGGTGAAACGGCACGGTCTGGGCGGCGTGCGCGAGTACTTCCCGCAGTTGCCTGAATTGCTTCGCTTCGAGCTTCGCCGGTGGCCACCACTGGCTATGTTCGAATTGATACTGCAGTGCGAGCAGGGCGGCGGCTTCGGGCGAAGGGATGCTAGGCCAGTTGACGCCCGAAACCGCGCTTTTCAGCTCGTAGTTGGCTGCGATTTCCATGTGTCGGCGCAGTATAGCCATATGCGTCCCTGGTGCGATCCTGCAACGAGCATACCGGTTCCCGGCTGACGGATCGGCCCCTCCGCGACTTCGCCGTCAATCAATGAAAGCCGCTTTCCGGCGCCGCAATCGGCAGGAGGCGTCAAACGCCGCTCTGGCGCAGCCACTCCAGCATCCGCTTCCAGCCGTCCTCCGCAGCGTCCTTGCGATAACTCGGACGGTAGTCAGCATGAAAGGCATGCGGCGCATCCGGATAGACATGGATCTGCGATTTGCTGCCGGCCTTCTTCAGCTCAGCCTGCATCGACTCCACATCCTCCAGCGGAATTCCCTGGTCCTTTCCGCCATACAAACCGAGCATCGGCGCCTTGAGTTCGGCGGCCAGGTCGAGCGGGTACTTCGGCGTACGCTCGTTGACCTCACCGTCAATGCGGCCGTACCAGGCCACCCCGGCTTTCAACGCCGGGTTGTGCGCGGCATACAGCCACGCGATGCGCCCGCCCCAGCAGAAACCTGTGATCGCCAGCCTTGTGGCGTCACCGCCGTTCTTGCCCGCCCAGGCGACACAAGCGTCGAGGTCGGCCATCACGCCTGCATCGGGCGTCTTGGCAATGATTCCGGAAAGGATGTCCTGCACGCTGGTGAGTTTGCGCGGATCGCCATAGCGGGCAAACAACTCCGGCGCGATGGCCATGTAACCGTCTTTCGCCAAGCGGCGGCAGACATCGGCAATGTACTCATGCACACCGAATATCTCGGAGACCACCAGTACTACCGGGACTCCGGTTTTCCCCGCCGGCATGGCGCGATAGGCAACCATGTCGCCGTCGCGCACGGAAACCTTGATCTCGCCGGCGACGAGGCCGTCGGTGCCGGTCTTGATCGGACTTTGCGCCGCGCTTGGTTGCACCGCCAGAGCAAAACCGGCCCCAAGCACCGTAACGATGAATCCGCGGCGGTCAAATTGTCCGGCCGGCAACAGGCTGTCGAATTGCGCCTGGTCGTCAGTATTCATTGCCGGCTTATGCTCGGGCGTGTTCATGCAGGTCTCCTTGGGTTGAGTCGGGGAATACATATCCTGGAATACCGTCCCGCCCGACGGGACAGGGACATATCCCGGGATACCGTCCCCGTTCGATCGGACAGGGACATAAAATACGCCGACACCAAAGCTATTTCAATGGAGACATCATGAGCCTGCCACCGATCAGCCGTTATCCCATCCCGAGGCTGGAAGACCTGCCAGAGGACATCCGCGCCCGCATCCTCGAGGTGCAGGAAAAATCCGGCTTCATTCCCAACGTGTTTCTGGCGCTGGCGCACCGTCCCGCCGAGTGGCGCGCCTTCTTTGCCTACCACGATGCGCTGATGGAAAAGGACAGCGGCCTCACCAAGGCCGAGCGCGAGATGATCGTGGTCGCCACCTCGAACGCCAACGGCTGCCAATACTGCGTGGTTGCCCACGGCGCCATCGTCCGCATCCGCGCCAAGAATCCCTTGCTTGCCGACCAGGTCGCCATCAACTACCGCAAGGCCGACATCACGCCGCGGCAGAAGGCCATGCTGGATTTCGCGATGAAGGTCGCGCTCGATTCGGCCTCGGTTGGCGACGTCGATTACGCGACCCTGCACGAACACGGTTTCAATGACGAAGACATCTGGGATATCGGCGCCGTGTCGGCATTTTTCGGCCTCAGCAACCGCATGGCCAACATGACCGCAATGCGGCCCAACGACGAGTTTTACCTTATGGGGCGGGTGCCAAAGGTCAAGCCGTAACGGTCCGTGATTGGAGAGCGCCAATTATGGCTTATCCATTGACGATGCCTTCCGGTCAGCCCGGATTGCGCCAAATCGGCAAGGCCCAGCGTGCGCGATTGCTGGGCCAAAAGCCTTGCGTGATCTGGCTGACCGGCCTCAGCGCGGCAGGCAAGTCGTCGATCGCCAGCGGCCTGCAGTCCGCACTGTTCGATCGCGGCCTGCACTGTTATCTGCTCGACGGCGACACGGTGCGACTCGGCTTGAGCCGGGACCTGGGTTACACCGACGCCGAGCGGCAGGAACACATCCGGCGCGTCGGCGAACTCGCGCGGCTGTTTGTCGATGCCGGGTTGATCGTCCTGGTGGCGCTGATCTCGCCTTTTCGCACGGAACGCAACTCGGTCCGTGCATTATTCGAGCCGGGCGAATTCATCGAGGTGTTCGTCAATACGCCGCTGACCGTCTGCGAACAGCGTGACCCCAAGGGGCTTTATCGGCGCGCCCGGGCCGGACAGGTGCCGCTATTTACCGGCATCGACTCCCCCTACGAAGTGCCGGAACAACCGGAAGTGATGCTGCCGGCGAGCGAGATCGGAATCGACGACTGCGTGGCGCGGCTGATCGACTTTCTGCAGCGGCAGGGCAACATTCCCGTCAGGGACGAACCATAAGTACGTTGCTGCGGCTGCTGGCCGTGTTGTACCAGAATGACAGCTTGGCGTACTGCTCGAACAGGTCGGGCGGCAATATGGTCTCGCGCGGTTCGAGTTGCACCTTCGGTCGAACCTTGTGCAAGCCGGCCAGGCCCAGGCCTTCGTCGTAATCCGGCGTATCGAACTGCAGGTTGTCGTAGTCGTGAGGGAAAGCCTCCTCGCCGAGGAACTGGTAGATCAGCGGAATCACATGGGCGGGCCGCTGCACCAGCAAGTCATAATCGACGACCAGCATGGCCCGGCCCTGCTCGCTGTAATAGGCTTCCTTGAGCCCCGAGTAGGCCAGGCCCACCAGGCGGTTGCGCTGCGCCAGCGTCTCGGTGCGGGTGAACACCGTGCTGCGTTCGGCATCGTTGCCGAACAGCGCGGTGTTCTCGTAGGGATTCTTGCGGTACAGGCGTTCGATGCTGTCCATGACCCAGGCGACATTGCGCACGCAGGCGATCACCCTGGCCTGGGGAAACAGGTCGAGCAATGCCGGCAGACGGGCGGTCCATACCCTGTTGGTGTCGAACACCACCTGCTTCTCGGGCGGCAGGTCGGCATAGTAGGACTCGAACAGGCCAAGCAGCAGGCGGCGGCGCTGGTCGAGGCTGACCTGTGTCGACCATTCGCTGCCGGCACTGACCTGGGCCACCAGGGACGAAAAGAAAGCCGCCAGCGGACTGCTGATCCCTGCATGGAAGCGCGGGTTCTGGCTCAGGATCGCCGACAGCAGCGTCGAGCCGGAGCGAGGCAGACCCGAGATGAAATGAAAACGCTGCACTCTTGCCAGGCGCTAGCAGTCGGCGCCGGTACTACGCCGATTCACGTTGCCGACCTGGGATTCCGCTTCGCGGGCAGGGGCCTTGCCGACCCGGGATTCCCCTTCGGGGGCGGGGGCCTTGCCGACCTGGGATTCCGCTTCGCGGGCAGGTCACATCTTGCATTCGGCGTCGCCGCTCTTGCCGACACCTTTGCCGCTGCCCTTGTTCTGGGCAATCGAATTCGGCATCGTGACCTGGATGCCCTGTTGCGGCGGCACGATCACCGGTGGCGTATTGGCGTTGGGAACGAAGCCAAACTGCCCGGCATTGATCTGCACCGTACCTGCCGGGTTGCTCATGCTGATGGCGCCATTCGTGACATCGACATGCAGCCCGTTGGGTGGCGGAGACCCGCCGGTGGTGGGCACGCCGCCGCAGTCGTTCTGGCACAGCAGGGCGCCAAAATGCGTGCCGCGGATACCAATGGTCGCGGTCTCGGTCTGGAAGCTGACCTTTTCCCGGTTGCGCTTGCCGATCAGTCCGGTCACCGCCCGCAGACCGCCCTTGAACATGCTCATGACGACGTTGTCGCTCTCGGGCTTGGCTGCGTTATAGGCATAACTCTCGATTTTGAGCTGAGTGCCCGGGCGCAATACCACTTCGCCGCCATCGGCGAACTTGACCCGGGCGTAAGTCTCGGCCTCGGTGCTCAGCGTATCGCCCTCCGCCACCTCGGATTTGATCGAAAGCAGCTTGCTGCTGCCGTCGGCCCGTTTGGCCGAGAGCGTTCCCGAGAGGTGCGTAATCTGACCTGCCGTAGCGGGCAGTGCGGCGGGAGCCCATACCAGGCCGAGGGCCAGCACGGCAAGCACCGCCTGCATCCTTGCGCCTATCGGCTTACGTGCACTGGGCAACTTTTTTCTGAGCTGGCTTTTCATCTTTCTTCTCTTCCTTGGCTACGTCGGACTTCTTGTCCTTCTCGTCCTTCTCGTCCTTCTTCTCTTCCTTGCCACCTTCTTCGCCGCCGAAGCTGCCTTCCGTGCCGCCGGTGGTCTTGCTCAGGTCTTCAGGCGGCTTCGTCGGGTCGGTCTTGGACGTATCCGACGGTGGCAGTGCGGTATTCCGAGTGATCGGGGTCTTGTCGAGATCTGGCAGCTTGCACAGGGTCGGATTTGTGACGCAAGGATCCACCGTCACCTTGGCCGCCGCATAGGTGAGATGCAGCCCCGCCCCGTCGGTCGCAGGCGTATTGAGGTCGCCCACGAAGAGACCGCTGCCGCCGACGACCGACTTGGTGGTCTCGAGGCCGTCTATCATCACGCCACCACTGGAACGGGAAGTGAACGCCAGCCAGATGCTGGTCGGCACATGGGTAGCGGCATCTGCCAGGAGGTAGGAACCATTGTCCAGTGACAAGGTCGAGCCGGCGCCCGCCAGGGTCAGGTCAATATCGTTGCCGGCCTGGAAATAGGCGCCGTTTTTCAGCGTAATGTTGCCGGCGACCAGGCCGGAAACATCACCTGTTGCTTCGGTTGCCTTCAGGTACCCGGAGGCACTGTCGGCATAGAGGTTCTTCGCAATGAACCCGATGCCCGAAAAGGAGACCGCCGCGCCGGTTGCCGGGTTTGAGATGACTGACGGCGTTGCAGTGGTGCCGCTGGCAGTAACTCCGGCATTGAGGATGATCTCCGGCGCGACTAGGCCAATGTTGTTGCCGGCATGCACGCCGGAGTTGACGGTCAGGGCGTTGCCGGCAAGGAGACCGATATCACCGGGAGCGAACAAGCTGCTGTCGATAGCGAGATTGTTCCCCGCAGTCAGGAAGCTGCTGCCGCCATACAAGCCGCCGCCGGAGTAAGTCAGATTGTGCGTCGGCGCCGCAACCAATATCGCGCCTGAGTTGCCGAACGTGGAAAAATAATAGGACGAGTCCAGCGTGAGATCGCTGCCGGAATGAGAGAAACTCACCGTGCTGTTCGCCGGGGCATAGTCGTACAAGAGTACAGAACTCGGTTGCGCGGCGCCGATGTTCTTGACAATGATGCCGCCACTCGGGCTGTTGCTGTCTATCGTGGCTTCGATGAAAGCAATATTTTGCGTGTTGGCAAAAATCTGGCCGGTGGCGTAAAGGTACACGTCGCTGCCTGCCGCGTTGAGAGAATTGATGGCGATGTGCTTGCCCAACATCGATGCATCGTTAGGGTAATCAAACCCGGCCTGGATCATGACCGGTGTGCCACCATCGACGATGGTCGTTCCCAGCAGTTCGACATTGCCGGCGGCATGGGCGATCAGTGTGTCCAGCGGCGGATTGTTGGCCGTTGCCCGCAAAATACCCCCGACGAGTTGGGTGATATTTCCGGTGCTTTCTCCGCCGGCGCCAAGCCCGCCGTTGTAGCCACCGCTGGCGATCAACTCCACGTGGTCGCCAAAAATCTGGCTGCTCGCGCCAAGCACGATGTTGCCGCCGAACTGGCTCGGATTCCCCGAGTACCCCGTCCCGGCGGCGATGAAGGTGCCATAGCCGAAGATCGAACTCACGATGCCGTTGAGCGAGACATGGCCGCCACCACCAATGCCTATGTCGCCGTAGCCGGAACTGATACTGCCGGCCGATTGCGTGACGTGGCCGTTGAGTCCGGAGTTGCTGCCGGCTTCGGCGAATAGCGAAACACCATCATTCCCGGAGAGCGTACCGGCAACCGAGATGTTGCCGCCATTGGGCGTCAGATAGCCACCGTTGGCGCCGTATCCCATATACCCATAAACATAACCGGCTTGATTGCCGGCGAAAACCGACAGCGATCCTGCGCTTGAGGTGATCGCGCCGCCCAGGTCGACCGAGCCGCCGGCAGCAATGCCGATGCTGCCACTACCGCCGATGCTGCTGCCGCTGCCGCTGCGCTGGGTAATGTCGCCTTTGCCATAACCCTGATAGCCCACGTTGGCCGCAAGATTGATATCTCCGAAAGAGGATCCGAGGATGCCGCCAATAATCAGATTGCCGCCCAACCTGCTGGAATCCTCTCCGTAGTAGCCCCCGGCATAAAACCCGGCACCAATGTCGATGCCGTTAGACGCGGTCACGCTGCCGTCGAGCGTGACATCACCGCCACCGGAGATGTGGATGTCGCCAGCGGGAGCGCCGATGATGCTGCCGACGAACTGGTCGACATGGCCCTTGGAGCCATCGAGCCACGCTTCGCGCGCGCGCAAGGTGACGCCAGAATTGCCCGAAAGCGTGCCGGCCACGAAGATATTGCCGCCGTAACCGCCCTCGCCACCGTCGACAGAGATGCTGCCGGAAACCGCGGTCACGCTGCCGCCGACACCCACATCACCCCCCGCACTGATTGTCACATCGCCGCCGGCGGCGGTCAGACTGACGCCGGTGCCGATGCCGACGTTGGGGCCAGCATTGGTCGGCGCACCCGAACCGATGCCGACGCCACTGCCATTGGCGACGATTGTGGCACCACCGCCGACCACGATGTCCACTGTGGCAGTACCGTCCAATGAACCAATCAACACGGGCGACGAGGTGCCGCTGCCCGACCAGACGTACAGATTGCCGCCGATGTTCAGGTTTATGGCGACATCGTTTTCACTGCCGATATAGGCGCCGGAGGCAAAGGGGTGGCCGGCGCTGCTGCCGCCTCCATACATGCTGAGATTGCCGGTAGTGACTATTTGAAGCGCATTGCCACTTTCGCTGCCGATGCCGGCGCCGCCGTAAGCAGCGTTCCCGGCATTGATCGTGAGGTTGCCCGCCGTGATGAATTGGCTGCCGGATCCCTTGCTGAATATCCCGGCATCGTTGGAAAGTTCGAAGCTTTGGACACCGCTGCCCACTCCACTGCCGCCGGAATTGCCGCCGCTCAGGGTGATGTCCGGGTTGCCAAGGATGGACTGGCCAGCGCCCTTGTTGTTGACGCCAGCCCAGTTCTGGGTACCGCCATCGCCGCCGGTGACCGTGAGGAAACCGGCGGCGAGAAAATCGAGGGTCTGCGCACCTAGGCCGTTCTCGATCTGGGCGCCGTTGCTGCTGCCCCGACAGGCTGCGACACCGAACACCGCAGCACATTCGTTGCTGTAATAGCCCAGCTCACCGGTACCGTTGCCGGCCTGGACATTGACCGTACCACCGCCGTCGATGGTGATGGTCTGCACGCCCGTGCCAAAGTACACGTCACCGCCGTAGGTCTGGCCGTGCTGAATGCGCGCCTGGTTGTTGAAGCTGCCGGCGCCACCGAAAACGGCAAGATCACCGTCACCGCCGCCCTTTACCTCGAGCAATCCGCCGGTCCCGGTGATGGTGATCGACTGGCTGCCATAAGCCTGGATCTGGGCGCCGTTGTCGTGGCCGGAAAGGCCGGCATACACTTTGATGATATTGGCGGAAATATCCTGGGCGCCACCTGAATCGATGGATACCGAGCCGCCGTATTGCGGACTGCCGGCATATGCCGTGTTGTTGAAACTGCCGGCCTGCAGCAGGATCTGATTGACGACCGCAATCGTCTGCCCACCGTTGCCACGCAGCGTGACGCCGGGGCCCTGCGGGCTGGAAAAGTTCCAGATGCCCCCGGAACCGCCGAGCAGGCTCAGGTTATTCGCGCTGACGGACATCTGGCCATTCGACTGTATCCATGTGCCAGGGCCAGTGCCGGTATGTCCCAGCGTGATGTCGTTGCCGGCGTGAAGATCGATGTTGCCGGAGGCGTTGATAAATGACCCGGAAATGTTGATGTTGCCGGTACCGGTGACCACGTTGGAACCATCAAAACCGATGCCATCCCAGCCGGCGAGTGCCTTGAAACCACCTCCGACGTTGATGTTGCTGCCTGTGATGTTGATGTTGCCGTCCGTCAATCCGCCGCCGCCATAGGCTGCCAGCGTCAGGCTGTTGGGCCCGCCAATGGAAACACCATTGGCGGTGATGTGTCCGTTACCTCCAGCCCCGCCGTCGGTCTGGATCGTTACACTGGTCGAGCCGAGTGCAATACTTATGTCTTCCGCCCAGATCACGCTAGCATTGGTTGTCGGCGCAAAGGGCGCAGAGCCGCTTGTCGGCGAGCCGCCATATTGCGCGATGGTGACATCGACCGGATCAAGCAGCCAATTTCCTGTATGGCCATTCGGCGCGCGCGTATCAACGCGAGCGCCAGTGATATCCAGATAGCGCTTGCCCGACGTCTCGACAAAGCCGCCATCGCCGCCTGCCGCGCCGCCCCTGGCCGAGATGCTGCCGTATGCCCGCGTCGTGTCGTCGGCCCAGACGATCACCGTACCGCCGGCGCCGACTCCTGTGGCGTCGGCCCTGAGGCTGGCGCCTGGGCCGAAATAGCTGATGTCGGCGTTCTGTACTTCAGGGTTCTTGCCCTGATAGTCGCCGCCGACCAGGATTCTGCCGCCGCCGTTGCTGCCGCTGGCATCGATGCTGGCGTTGTCCATCACCGCAACCCGGTTGCCGAGGACTTCGACCTTGCCGCCCCGGGTGCCGGTGGTGACGATGCGTCCGTTGCCATCGACGTAGGCGTCCTGGCTGGCCCTGAGGAAGATGCGCCCGCCTTCATTGACGACGCTGCTGGCATTGAGCGTGCCACTGTTCCTGGCGATCACGCCGGCGATTCCGATCCGCCCGGCTTCTGCGGTGATCTCGCCGAGGTTGGTGCTGTTGCCCGCCGCGCCGGTGATATCGACCTTGACGCCCGGCGTGGCGCTGTCGATCAGGCTGACGGTAGCGCCGGCGGCCAGAATGGTCTCGCCCTTGGGCGTGGTGATGATGCCCTCGTTGCTGACGTTGCTGCCGATCAGGTAAACGCTGCCGCCGGCAGGCGTCCTGATTTCGCCCTGATTGATGATGTCGCGGGCAGAGCCGTCATTGACGAACAAATTGCGGCCGGCGAGGAAGTCCTCGTTGCGGATGTTCAGCGTGGAAGCGACGAAACCTGCCGTATCGACGCGGCCGCCGGGACCGACCATGATGCCGGCCGGATTCACCAGGAAAACGCGACCGTTGGAACTCAGCGTACCGTAAATGGCTGTCGGGTCATTGAGTACGCGGTTCATGACGCTGCTGGAGGCAGCGGTCTGGGCGAAATGCGTGGTCTCGCCGGCCTTGATCGAGAACTTGTCCCAGTTGATGATGGCGCCGTTGCTGTTGGTCACCGTGAGGACGTTGGCCGTCTGGCTGAAACTGGCCGCGCCGCTGACTACCGTCGGATTCACCGGGTTGGCATAAACCTGGGCCGAGATGAAACACGCAGCAACCGCTGCTGCACCGAGACGAACCGAAGTAGAAAGGCGGCGGGAAGACTTGCGGGGGGTAGGATTGCTGTAGCTCATCTTGCAAACTCCAAGGGCGGGACAGCCGCCCACTCACTTAGCCTTATAGCCCTAAACTCAGTTGCGTGCCATGGCAGATGTCACACAAGTCGCAAAAATTGGTGGCGCCGGTCAGAAACCGAAGGCCAGCGCGAAGTGACCACGAATGTCACCCTCGAGAGCGACATTTGGTGAGCCATTTGGCCAGACGCCATCCATGACCCGTGCAATGTCGATGCGGGCGCTGATATCCTTTTTCAGGTTGTAGCGCAAGCCGACACCCAGCGATGCAATATTGACGGCCTGATTGACCGAGGGGTTGAGGTTGTAACCCTGCGCCCAGTCAAAGAAAGCCAGCCACTTGAGATTCCCCTGCACGCCCAGGCTGGCCGCTATATCGGATGAGTAAACTTCCAGATTGGCGAAATAGCCGCGATCGGTGGCGACGGCGCGCTCAAGGAAGCCACGCACGGCATTCGATCCGGCCAGTCCGAGTCGTTCGCCGGCAGGCAGCGCGTTGTTTGCGTGCTGGCCGCTGGCGGCAACGCGCAGCATCCAGTCGCCGGCGATTGCCGTGGCATAGCTGCCGCCGAAGCGCAGCACGGAAAACTCATCCTTGGTCTGGTAACCCGACGCCGCGGAGTAGCGATCGTTGCCGCCGGGTGCGGTCGCGGCAGGGGCACCGGCATAATCGAAGCGGCTACCCATCGGGAACAGATTATGTGTCACGCCGACGTTGAAATCGATGGCCTCGCCCGGCTTTTGCCATTGGCCGCTGTAGGTCGCCGAAGCCGGTCGCAGGGTATAGGGCGTGCATCCCGCTGCGCCAAAAGGCGTCGGAAGGCCGGCAACGGTGCAACGGCTATTGATGTATTTGTAATCGATCCCGAGCACCAGCCTGGAGGTGAACTCGCCGGCGCGCGGAAAGATATGGTTGTAGCGCAGGCCGAATACCTCACCCTTGCCGTTGATCGCCAGGGCCGAACCGAGGTTCGGTGAATTGGCCGGCGAGTCGCTGCTGGAATTGCCGTAAATGAGATCGATGCTGTCGCCGATCGAATACAGGGGCAGACGGTAGCCGATGCTGAAAATATCGACCTTCACACCGGTTCCGTCCTGCCAGGGGAACACGCGATTGCCAAGAATCTTCATGCCGCCCGGAGGATCGACTGCAGTCATGTAGGCCAGCGTCAACACCTGATCGCTGTTGCCCAGATTCGCGTTCTGGTAGGAAATGCCCGCCCGATGCTTGCCAGTGCCCTTGGTGCCGGTGTTGTCCAGCGTCAGGTAGACGCGCTGCGGCTGCTCCTCCTTGACCTCGATCTTGGCGTCGACCTTGCCTTCTTCTTCACTGACGCCGAGCGTCACTTCGACCTGTTTTGCCGGGTTCTCGTTGCTGAGCTGGACGTTTTCCGAGAGAGCGCGCATGTTCGGCGCCGTACCTTCCTTCAGGTTGGGCAGGCCGGCACGTACATTCGCGTCATTGAAATGCTTGTTGCCGGTGATGGCGACCTTGCCGATGACGCCTTCGCTGACCTGCAGGCGCACCACACCGGTGGTGAGCTCCTGTTCCGGCACATAGACCTGGACGGTGCCGTAACCCAGACGGCGAAACTCGCCTTCGAGAGCTTCCAGCGCCTTCTGCACGTCGCCATAATTCTTGCGGCTACCTACGAATGGCGCTACCAGCTCTTGCGTTCTATCCGCCGAAAGTATGGAATTGCCTTCGATCTGAAAGCGCGCGATGTCGAATGTCGCATCCTGAGCCCGCGCGCAATTTAGCGATGCCGCCGCGACAAAAGCGGCAACAGCCAAGGTCCTGGCTATCGCATTCGACATAAACAATCCTCAATTCAACCAATTACAAACAAACTGATTTCTAAAGCGGCCTCTCATCTACCGCCCATCGAGTGCCAAATTAGCACTCATTGAGTCCATTAGCAACGGCCGAACAAGTTAACGAATCCGTCGCCAGCCAAGGCGTTGCCGGTTCGCAACGCCGCCCGCGAAGGGAAAGGTTTCCGCAAATTTGCGCCGGAATTCTCCTCAATTCGGCCCCCTGTCGGCCGCCCTCATTGAACTTTATCGCGCGGGATGTCGCGCTTCGCCGGCGGCGGATTGGTCAGCGTAGTGTCAAGGCGCAAACGCAAGCTGTCATGTTCGGCGGGCAGAGGACGCGCAGAAACTACTGCGGCAGGAGGCCTGCCCAGCCAGATCCCGGCGCCAATTCCGGCCATCAAAGCCAGAGCCGTTGCAGCCAGCACGCGGCGATAAGCTCGAACCGCCGGGGCAGCTGCAAGGACCTGTTTTATTGTCGCCGCAAGCCCCGGCGCGGATGCCCGAGCCGCCGCGAGTTCGGCGGCAAGCTGCTGGTGGCTGGCGGCAGCTGTCGA
>JALHPU010000052.1 GCA_022842325.1 Sulfuritalea sp.
CGACCTGGCCAGCGGCCCCGGCCTGCTGGCGCGTGACGCCGCCGCCGCGGTCGGGCCGCAAGGACTGGCGATCGCCAGCGACATCAGCGAGGGTCAACTGGCCTGCTGCCCCGATCTGCTGCGTGTCGCCGCCGACGGCGAGGCGCTGCCCTTCGCCGCCGGCAGTTTCGACCGCGCGCTGTGCGGCCTCGGCCTGATGTTCTTTCCCGACGACCAGGCCGCTCTGCGCGAAATCCGCCGCGTGCTGCGCCCGGACGGCCTGCTTGCGCTCTCGGTCTGGGGCCCTGCCTGCGAAGTGCCGCTGGTCGAGACCGCGCTGGCCTGCATGCGCCGCCTGTTGCCGCCGCCCAAGGTGGCGCGGCCCTCGATTTTCCGTTTCGGCGACCCCGCAGAACTGGAACGCCGTCTCGCCAGCGCCGACTATTGCGACATCGAGATCAGCCCCTGTCGCTTCAGCCTCGACTTCGCCGACGCCGCCGCCTACTGGCAGGGCTTTCTCGACCTGGCCGGCGGCGCCGCCGAAAGCCTGTCGCGCCTGCCCGCCGAAAAGCAGCAGGCGCTGGCCGCTGCCGTCGCCGAGGAACTGGCACCCCATGCCGTCGCCGGCGGCTACCGCCTGAGCAGCACGGTGCTGGTCGCCACCGCCAGACCGGTATAATCCGAGCCCTCGTTTCCCGCTCGCCGCCCGTTTCCCGGGTGCTCCCCCTGAATGAATGTCCTGTTTGAAGAGGACGGCGCTTTCCGTGCCGGTACCGTGCTTGCCGACAGCGTTACCTCGCTGCAGATCGAGCTGGCCTCCGGCAAGCGCAGCAAGGTCAAGGCCGCCAACGTGCTGCTGCGCTTCGTCGCGCCGGCGGCCGGCGAGCTGCTCGAGCGCGCGGAAGCCGAAGCGCAAGGCATCGACGTCGATTTCCTGTGGGAAGTCTGCGGCGAACAGGAGTTCGGCTTCGAGGAACTCGCCGCCGAATACCATGGCGCCAAGCCCGACGCCGTGCAGGCGGCAGCCGTGCTGCTGCGCCTGCATGCGGCGCCGATCCATTTCCATCGCAAGGGCCGCGGCCGCTTCCGCAAGGCGCCGCCCGACATCCTGCAGGCCGCGCTGGCCGGTCTTGAACGAAAGAAGCAGCAGGCCGCGGCGATCGAGCGCATGGCGGAGGAGCTCAAGCAGGGCCGCCTGCCCGAAGAGTTCAGCCCGCTGCTGGCGCAGTTGATCTACAAGCCCGACCGCAACCGCGGCGAAACCAAGGCACTCGAAGCCGCCTGCGGCGATACCGGCAAATCCGCGGCGCGCCTGCTGTTCGATTGCGGCGCGCTGCCCTCGACCCACGACTACCATCTCGGCCGCTTCCTGTTCGAGTTCTTTCCCGAAGGCAAGGGCGGTACGGGCTTTCCGGCGTTCGCCGCGCCGACAGAACCGGCCGACCTGCCAGTGGCACAGGTGGCCGCCTTCAGCGTCGACGATGCCCACACCACGGAAATCGACGATGCCTTCTCGGTCACGCCCAAGCCGGATGGCGGCTGGCACATCGGCATCCACATCGCCGCGCCGGGCCTCGGCTTCACGCTCGACTCCGACCTCGGCCGCATCGCCCGCGAACGCCTGTCCACGGTGTATATGCCGGGGCGCAAGATCACCATGCTGCCGGAAGCCATCGTCGAGCACTTCACGCTGGCCGCCGGGCATACCGTTCCCGCCGTTTCGCTGTATCTCGACGTCGCCGCCGACTACCGCCTGCTCGGCCACGAGACGAAGATCGAGCGTGTGCCGATCGTCGCCAACCTGCGCCATCACGACATCGAGCCGGTATTCAACGCCGAGACCCTGGCCGCCGGCTTACCCGAGTTTCCTTACCGGGACGAACTCAGGCTGCTCTGGGAGTTCGCCGCGGTGCTCGAAGCCGGGCGCGGCAAGCCCTCGGACAACGGCAACCGCAAGGACTACAACTTCGTCGTCGACTGGAACGCCGACAGCGGCATCGGCGTGGAGCCGGGAAAGGGCGTGGTCAGCATCGAGCAGCGTGAACGCGGCAGCCCGCTCGACACTCTGGTCGCCGAACTGATGATCATGGCCAACGCCACCTGGGGCGCAATGCTGCGCGATGCCGGCATCCCCGCGCTGTATCGCGTGCAGACGGCGGGCAAGGTGCGCATGAGCACCGTCGCCGCCGCGCACGAGGGCCTCGGCGTCGAGTGCTATGCCTGGTCGTCGTCGCCCTTGCGGCGCTACTGCGACCTGCTCAACCAGTGGCAGCTGATCGCGCTGCTGCGCGGCGAGCCGCCACCCTTCCCGCCCAAATCCGCCGACCTGCTGGCCGCCATGCGCGATTTCGAGCTGACCTACGCCGCCTACGCCGAATTCCAGCGCGGCATGGAGCGCTACTGGTGCCTGCGCTGGCTGCTGCAGCAAGGCGAACAGGCGGTAACGGCGCAGGTGTTGCGCGAGTCGCTGGTGCGGCTCGAGGCGATTCCGCTGGTGGCGCGCGTGCCCTCGCTGCCCGAGTTGCCGCGCGGCAAGCGGGTGCAACTGGCCATAGACGGCATCGACCTGCTGGAAGCCGAGCTGCGCGCCAGATACCTGGAGCTCGCCCCCGAATTGGCAGCCAATACCGGCCCTGATGCAGCGTTCGACGGTGAAGAGGACGAGAATCCCGCGGAGTAAAATCGACGGGCTTATGTCCAGCCTGTCACGCCTCTCCTGGCCTTCACTGCCGCCCATTCCGCTGCCGGCGTTTCTCGCCGCGATGGATGCGCCGCGGCGCAACCTGACGCTGGCAGTCGCGGCATCCGTGCTGCTCCATGCCGTGCTGCTGGCGGTTCGCTTCACGCCGCCCGATTTCATGGACAAGGCGCGCGAACGGGCGCTCGAAGTGATCCTGGTCAACAGCAAGAGCAAGGCCCGGCCCGACAAGGCGCAGGCCAAGGCACAGGCCAATCTCGACGGCGGCGGCAACACCGACGAGGACCGCCGCGCCAAGACGCCGTTGCCGCCCTCGCCCAACACCCGCGAAGGCCGCGACCTGATCGAAGCCCAGCGTCGCGTCGCCGAACTCGAAGCGCAGACGCAGCAGCAGATGACGCGGCTGAAAAGCGCGCGGACGGTCAGCACGGAAAGCGCGAAACCAATTCCGACGCCGGCCCCGGAGCCGATTCGCTCCGGCGTCGATCTCGCCACCAGCGCGCTGGCCATCGCCCGCCTCGAAGGGCAGATCGCCCGTCAGATGGAGGAGTACAACAAGCGTCCGCGCAAGAAGTTCATCGGCGCCCGCACCGAGGAGGTCCGCTACGCCCAGTACGTCGAAGACTGGCGACAGAAGATCGAGCGCATCGGCAACCTGAATTATCCCGACGCCGCCCGCGGCCGCCTCTATGGCAGCCTGGTGCTGACCGTGGTTATAAGGGCCAATGGCGACCTCGATCGCGTCGAGGTCAGTCGCTCCTCGGGCCAGACCCTGCTCGACGAGGCAGCGCGGCGCATCGTCAGGATGGCCGCGCCCTACGCCGCCTTTCCCGAGTCGATCCGGCGCGATACCGACATACTCGAGATCACCCGCACCTGGACCTTCACCAACGCCGATCGCCTGCGGTCGGACTGAGCCATGACTGACCGCTACGCCGTGATTGGCAATCCCATCGGGCACAGCAAGTCGCCGCGCATCCATGCGCTGTTCGCCGCGCAGACCGGGCAGGACATCAGCTACCAGGCGATTCTTGCCGAGAAGGATGGCTTCGCCGCGGCGATAAGCGCCTTCGTCGCCGCCGGCGAAGGGCCAGCCAGGGGCGCCAATGTCACGCTACCGTTCAAGGAGGAGGCCTTTCGCCTCGCCACGCGGCGCACGGCACGCGCCGCAGCGGCCGGGGCGGTGAATACGCTGAGCTTCGAGGCCGGCGCCATGATCGGCGACAACACCGACGGCGCCGGACTGGTGCGCGATCTCAAGCACAACCTCGGCTGCGACCCGGGCGGACGCCGCATCCTGCTGCTCGGTGCCGGCGGTGCGGCGCGCGGCGTGATCCTGCCGCTGCTGCTGGAAAACCCCGCCGAACTGCTGATCGCCAACCGCACCGAAGAAACCGCCGCGCGCCTCGCCCTCGAATTTTCCCGCCTGCCGGGCTGCGCGGTGGCGGTCAAGCCCGACAGCACGGGTTTCGCCAACCTCGCCGGGCGGCAATTCGACCTGGTCATCAATGCCACCTCGGCCGGACTCAGCGGCGCCGTGCTGCCGCTGCCGACTTCCAGCTTCGGGCCGCGCTGCGTCGCCTACGAGATGGTCTATGGCCGCGAAACCGCCTTCATGGCCCAGGCGCGAGCTGCCGGCGCCCGGGTTGCCGACGGCCTCGGCATGCTGGTCGAACAGGCGGCCGAAGCCTTCTTCGTCTGGCGCGGCGTACGCCCGCACACCGCGCCGGTGCTTGCCGCTTTGAAGGGCAACTGAAGCAATGCGTCCCGCACCGCGCTGGCTGAAACTCGGGCTGGCGACAGTTTTCGGCATCCTGTTGCTGTGGCAGGCCTGGTACCTGGGCTGGGTGGTCTGGTGGAAATGGGTGAATCCAGGCACCACCAGCTTCCAGAGCCAGCGCCTCGACCAGGCGCGGCAGAAGAATCCCAAGGCGGAACTCAAACGGCAGTGGGTACCCTACGAAAAGATCTCGGTGCATCTGAAGCGCGCCGTGATCGCCGCCGAGGACGACAAGTTCATCGATCACGAAGGCTTCGACTGGGAAGGCATCCAGAAAGCCATCGAAAAGAACCAGAAGAAGGGCAAGGTGGTGGCCGGCGGCTCGACCATCTCCCAGCAACTGGCCAAGAACCTGCTGCTGTCGCCCGCCAAGTCGGTCCTGCGCAAGGGCGAGGAGGCCATCATCACGGTCTGGATCGAGCTGCTGTGGGACAAGCGGCGCATTCTCGAGGTCTATCTCAATGTCGTCGAGTGGGGCGACGGCGTATTCGGCGCCGAAGCCGCGGCACGCCGCTACTTCAATGTCTCCGCCGCCCAGCTCGGTGCCGAGCAGGCGGCACGGCTGGCCGTGATGCTGCCCGCGCCGCGCCGCTACGAACGCAATCCCTATTCGGCCTACATGAACGGCCGCACGCAGCTGATCCTGGCCCGCATGAGTGGCGCGGAAGTGCCATGAACCATGACAAACGCGACTAGAATACGGCGGCCATGTCCGAAATCCTGAACCCGCCTGCAGAAGATGATGCCGAGGCGCGAAGCCGCGCCGAGGAACAGGAGACCCTGCGCGAGGTCGAGGATCTGGTGCGCCGCCAGGAATGGGCAGCGCTGCGCACCTTGCTGGAACCCCTGGCGCCGGAATCCGTGGCGCGCATCCTCGAAGCGCTGCCGCCGGACGAGAGCGTCCAGGTCTGGGAGCTGCTGGACAAGAAACAGGGCGAGGACGTGCTCGAAGAGCTTTCCGACGCCCTGCAGGAATCGCTCGACGAGGAACCCGACGAAACGCCCGCGGCCATGCCCGGCGATGTGCCGGGCGTACCGCTGGCGAGCGAAGTCCCGCGCAAGACAGCGACGGTCAATGCCTTCGAACTGAAGAACGGCCGCCTGCGCCAGGTCCAGATCGACAGCAAGGAAGATCTCGCCGCCACCGCGCCGATCTGGGTCGACCTGCTCGCGCCGTCGAAGGAGGAAAGGCAGTGGGTCAAGGATATTTTCGACCTCGACCTGCCGGATGCCGACGACCTCACCGACATCGAGGAATCGGCGCGCTTCTACATCGACGAGGATGCCGCGGTGCATCTGCACTCGGACTTCCTGCTCGACAAGGAGGACAAGTCGCGCAACGTCGCGGTGGCCTTCGTCCTGCACAACAACATCCTGTTCTCGATGCGCGACGAGGAACTGCCGGTGTTCCGCCTGCAGCGGTTGCGCGCGCGGATCCAGCCGGGCTACGTCACCGACGGCAAGGACGTGCTGCTCGACCTCTACGACGCCGACGTCGAATATTCGGCCGATGCGCTGGAGGACATCTACGCCGAGCTGGAGAAAGTCAGCCGTACCGTGCTGACGCCGCAGGTCACCGACGACGAGGCGGCCGAAATCCTCTCCGACATCGCCAACGAGGAAGACCTCAACGGCCGCATCCGGCGCAACGTGCTCGACACGCGGCGCGCGCTGTCTTTCCTGATGCGCAGCCGGCTGCTGTCGACCGACCAGCACGACGACGTGCGCCAGATCCTGCGCGACATCGATTCGCTGGACGGCCACACCTCCTTCCTGTTCGGCAAGATCAACTTCCTGATGGATGCCACGGTCGGCTTCATCAACATCAACCAGAACAAACGCATCTCCAAGCTGACCACCATCGGCGTGGTGTTCGTCCCGCTCAACATCATCGCCGGCGTCGGCGGCATGTCGGAGTTCTCGATGATGACCGAGGGAATTTCCTGGCCGCTGGCCTACGGCGCCTTCATCGTCGCCATGGGCCTGATCGGCTGGGGCACCTACGTCACGCTGCGCTGGATGGAAACCCGCAAGGCGCGGAAGCTGCTCGCGGCCCGCCGCGCCGGGCGCGAGGCCTGACTACTTCGTCACCAGCTTGAGGCCGAGGATGCCGGCCACGATCAGGCCGATGCAGACCAGGCGCGCGACCTCGCGCGATTCATTGAACAGGTACATGCCGAGCAGCGCCGTGCCGACCGCGCCGATGCCGGTCCACACCGCGTAGGCCGTGCCCACCGGCAGGGTTTTCAGCGACCAGGCCAGCAGGACCATGGAAACGGCCATCGCCGCCAGCGTCCAGGCACTGGGCAGCAGGCGCGTAAAGCCTTCGGTGTATTTGAGGCCGATGGCCCAGACCACTTCGCACAGTCCGGCGACCAGCAGGACCGCCCAGGCGGCGGCGGGGCTCAATGTCGGCATGGAATTCCGGTACCGCCGTCGCGCCAGCGCCGACTCTTAACCGGCGGCAAAAATCGCATCGGCCGCGGCCACGGTCGCCGCGATGTCGGCGTCGGTGTGCGCGGCGGAGACGAAACCGGCCTCGAAGGCCGAGGGCGCCAGGTAGAAGCCGGCATCGAGCATGGAGTGGAAGAAGCGGTTGAAAGCCTCCTTGTCGCAGGCCATCACCTCGGCATAGGAGGTCGGCGGCGTCGCGGCGAAATAGACGCCGAACATGCCGCCCACCGACTGCGCAGAAAATTTCACGCCATGGCGTTTCGCCGCCGCGGCAAGCCCGTCCACCAGCGACTTGGTGCGCGCCGTCAGGGCTTCGTAGAAGCCCGGCGCGGCGATCTTCTTCAGCGTGACCAGGCCCGCCGCCACCGACAGCGGATTGCCCGACAGCGTGCCGGCCTGATACACCGGTCCCAGCGGCGCGATCTGTTCCATGATGTCGCGCCGGCCGCCGAAGGCGCCCAAGGGCATGCCGCCGCCGACCACCTTGCCGAAGGTCGACAGGTCGGGCGTGATGCCGTACAGGCCCTGTGCCGAGCCGGGGCCGACGCGGAAGCCGGTCATGACTTCGTCGAAAATCAGCACCGAGCCGTGCCGGGTGCACAGCTCGCGCATCGCGGCGAGGAATTCGGGCTTGGGCGCGATCAGGTTCATGTTGCCGGCGACCGGCTCGACGATTACGCAGGCGATGGTCTTGCCGTGCTGCGCAAACGCATCGCGCAAACCTTGCGCATCGTTGTAGTCGAGCACCAGGGTGTGCTGCGCCAGGTCGGCCGGCACGCCGGCCGACGAGGGATTGCCGAAGGTCAACAGGCCGGAACCGGCCTTGACCAGCAGGCTGTCGCCGTGTCCGTGATAGCAGCCTTCGAACTTGATGATCGCATCGCGCCCGGTGAAACCGCGCGCCAGGCGAATCGCACTCATGGTGGCCTCGGTGCCGGAGGACACCAGGCGCACCATGTCCATGCTCGGCACACGCTGCACCAGCAGTTCAGCCAGTTCGATCTCGCCGATCGTCGGCGCGCCGAACGACAGCCCCTTGGCCGCGGCCTCCTGCACCGCACGCACCGTGTCGGCGTCGGCGTGGCCGAGAATCAGCGGGCCCCAGGAGCCGACATAGTCGACATAGCACTTGTCGTCGGCATCCCACACCCGGGCACCGGCGCCGCGAGTGAAGAAGCGCGGCGCGCCGCCCACCGAGCGAAACGCGCGCACGGGCGAATTGACGCCGCCGGGAATGGTTTTCCGGGCACGGGTAAACAGTTCTTCGTTGTGAGTCATAAGAGAATCCTGTGTTTCATGGAACGGGACGATAGTCTTGCCGGCGCCGCAGGCTTGGTCAGTGCACGCGGCCGGTGCCGTTGAACAGCTGCTGATAGGCTTCCGCCCGCGCCTTGATGTCCATCGCATCGAACAGGTCGCTGACCACCGCCAGCATGTCGGCGCCGGCATCGATCAGCTGCGGCGCGTTTTCCAGCGTGATGCCGCCGATGGCCGCTATCGGCAAACCGAACTGCCGCCGCGCTTCGCCCAGCAGTTCCAGCGGCGCGCGCACCGCGGTCGGCTTGGTGCGCGAAGTGAACATGCTGCCGAAGGCCAGGTAATCGGCACCGGCGCGCGCAGCTTCCTCGGCGCGGGAAAGTTCGTTGTAGCAGGAGACGCCGAGGATGCGCTTCGGCCCCAGGGCGTCGCGTGCCGCGGCCAGCGATCCGCCCGGCGCATCGTCGCGACCGAGATGGGCGCCGTCGGCGCCGATCTCGACCGCCAGCCAGACATCGTCGTTGATGATCAGCCTGGCCCCGGCGGCACGGCAGATGCGCAGCATTTCGGCAGCCTGGGCGCGGCGCAGCGGGCGTGGGGCGATCTTGTTGCGGTATTGCACGAAAGGCGCGCCGCCGTCGAGCGCGGCCTTGACCAGCGCCGACAGCCGCGGCAGCAGCAGGTCGTCGACCGTGATCGCGCAAAGGCCGCCGAGTCTCATTTGGAATGCGTCCGCCGACGCTGCCAGAAATCAGGTTTCATCCGCTGCATCCTCCTCGTCGCGCGACCAGAACAGGCGATCGGGAATGAATTGTCCCATGCCAGGACGAAAACCGGCTGCCAAGGTGCGCCAGGTGAATTCCTGCGCCCCGGCGACCGCTTCGGCGATATCCACGCCGCTGGCGAGGTGGGCCGCGATCGCCGAGGCCAGCGTGCAGCCCGAGCCATGGTAGCTGCCGGACAGACGGTCCCAGCGATCGCTGCGCACCATGCCGTGGCTGCCGTAGAGCGTGTTGATCACCTGCGGCGTGCCCTCGTGGGTGCCGGTGACCAGTACGTATTCGCAGCCGGCATCGATCAGGCTGCGGGCGCATGCGGCGAGGGCAGAATCGATGCGTCCGGCGTCGTCGACCTCGCCGAGTTGCTGCGCGAGGCGTCGGGCTTCGAGGCTGTTGGGCGTCAGCAGGGTGGTCTGCGGCAGCAACAGGCCGATCATGGCCTCGATCATTTCCTCGTCGGCGAACTGGTCGCCGCGCCCGGAGGCCAGCACCGGGTCGAGCACCACGGGGATGTCCGGATAGTCGGCGATCACCTCGGCGATCGCCGCGATGACCTCGACGCTGCCCAGCATGCCCAGCTTGAAGGCCGCCACCGGCATGTCCTCGAGCAGGGCGCGGGCCTGGTCGGCCACCCACTCGGCGTCGATCGGCAGGACGCCTTCGACGCCGGCCGTGTCCTGCACGGTAATCGCCGTCACCACGGAAAGCGGATGGCAGCCGAGGCTGGCCAGCGTCAGGATGTCCGCCTGCAGGCCGGCGCCGCCGGTCGGATCGGAAGCGGCAAAGCTCAGCACGATGGGCGGTGGCGGGTTGGCGGGAGGAGCAAGGCCCATGAAGGTTGGCAACAGCTGAGTTAATATCCCCGAATTCTATCCGAAGGGATAAGGCCCTCCGCCGCTGCAGTGCGGGGCGCCGGTTATCGCCAGACCATGACTGCCGCTCCGCCCTATTGCCAATGGATGTGTCTGATTTGTGGATTCATTTACGACGAGGCCGCAGGCCTGCCCGAAGAAGGCCTGCCGGCGGGTACGCGATGGGCGGACATCCCTCCCAACTGGACCTGCCCGGAATGCGGTGCGCGCAAGGAAGACTTTGAAATGGTCAAAATCTAAGTATGATTGCGGCTAAAGTATTAGGTCTTCCGACAAGACCATCGAAGGGACCCCGGGGGGAACATGAAATTCGCTCACACAGGAAGCTGCAGTCATGGCTGCTTTTCTGTTGCACCCGCGGCGGCCAAGATTGAAGTACCCATCGAGCATGGAGTAGCGTGAGCGAGACACCCCGGCTTGCCGGCATCAAGGTGATGGTGATCGACGATTCGAACACCATCCGCAAAACTGCCGAAATTTTTCTGCTGCAGGCTGGCGCCCAGGTCGTGCTGGCGGAGGACGGCTTCGATGCGCTGGCCAAGATCAACGATCATCTGCCGCATGTGGTCTTCTGCGACATCCTGATGCCGCGCCTCGACGGCTATCAAACCTGCGCCCTGATCAAGAAGAACCCGAAGTTCGCCGCGACGCCGGTGATCATGCTGTCATCCAAGGACGGCCTGTTTGACCGGGCGCGCGGACGCATGGTTGGTTCCGATGAATACCTGACCAAGCCCTTTACCAAGGACAGTCTCCTGAAAACCGTTGCCGCGCATGCCGCGCAACCCTGACGCTTTTCTTTTTTTGTGAGCACACCATCATGCCCATCAAGAACATTCTGATCGTCGACGATTCTCCTACCGAACGCCACATCCTGACCGAGTTGCTGACCGGCGCCGGTTACCAGGTCACCACGGCCGACAGCGGTGACGAGGGCATCGAACGGGCCAAGCAGATCAAGCCCGACCTGGTCCTGATGGACGTCGTGATGCCCGGCACCAACGGCTTTCAGGCGACCCGCGCCCTGTCGCGGGACCCGGTGACCAAGGACATCCCGGTCATCATGTGCACCACCAAGAACCAGGAAACCGACAAACTCTGGGGCATGCGCCAGGGCGCCCACGATTACGTCACCAAGCCCATCGACGCCCCGGCCCTGCTGGCCAAGATCGCGGCGCTCGCCTAACGCCCATGGCTTCCTCAACCACCCGCAAATCATGAAACGCGCGCACCCTAGTCAGGCCTTGGGCGAGCAAACTCGGCCCGCCCCCCTTCGCCCCCCTCGAGGGGGGTTCCTAAATGGCTCGCTGCGCTCGAAAATCGGCACGCGCACTGACCGACGTATTTCACGTTAAGCACGACGGGTCATGGCCAAACGCATCAGCCTGCGCGAATTCCAGCAGAACCTCTCCGAGCGACTGGTGTCGGCAAGGCGCGGCGAGGGCTCGCAGGCCCTGCTCGGCGTCGAATCCGGTTCCGATGAATTGCCTGGCGGCAGCCGCTGGCTGATCGACCTGGCCGACTCGGGCGAAGTCGCCCCCCTGCCGCAACTGACTTATGCGCCGCTGACCCAGCCGTGGTTCGCCGGCATCGCCAACATTCGCGGCGTACTGTACAGCGTGGTGGACTTTTCCGCCTGGCGCGGCGGTGCGCCGACGCCGATCAATGCACAGTCGCGCCTGCTGCTGGTCGGCGCGCGGCATGGCATCAACAGCGCCTTGCTGGTGCGTCGTGCGCTGGGGTTGCGCCCGCAGCTGCAGATGCATGCCGCCGGCGATGTCCGGGTCGGCGCCGGCGAAACGGCGCCCTGGCTGGGCGGGCGCTTCAAGGATGCGCAGGACGTCATCTGGACCCAGTTGCGCATCCCCGCGCTGCTGGCCGACACCAATTACCTCGACATCGCTCTCTGAGCGTATCGGAAAGGACAAACCATGGCCTTCAAGCTTCCCGCATTCAAGTTGCCGACCTTCGACCGCCGCACGCGGGAAGCGCCGCCCGCCGCAGGTGGCGCGACGCCCTTCGTCGACCGCCGCGGCAAAGGCAAGCTGCCCCTGATCGGCCACCTCGACGTCCAGACGCAGTTCCGCATTCTCGGCAGCATATTTCTGATCAGCCTGCTGATCTCCGTCGCGGCGATATTTCTGCAGGTTCAGGCGACCGCGCGCGGCACCACCTTTCTTTCGGTCGCCGGTCATATCGCCCCGCTGACGCAGCAGATTCCCAAGGCGACGCTGGCGGCGATGCAGGGACAAAAGGATGGCTTCACCGAGCTGCGCGATGCGCGCGACAGCTTCGGCAAGCTGCTCGAAAGTCTGACCGAAGGCGGCGAAGTCAAGGGCATCAAGGTCTCCGCCACCAGCACCGAAGCGCGGCCCGCACTCGACACCCTGCGCGAGGCCTGGTACAAGCAGAATGACGTCATCAATCAGCTGCTGGCGCAGGAAAATCGACTGATCGCGATCAATCGCCTGGCCAGCGACCTCACGCAACGCGGTCCGGCGATCACCGAAGCCGCCGCAACGGCCGGGGGCAAGCTGCCGCAACTGGTCGCGAACATCCAGCACGCCTCGAGCCAACTGGCCTGGGCGCCCGGCTTCGACGAGGCTGTCGCCGCACAGCTGGCGAAGGATATTGCCGCCGTGCAGGAACTGGCTCCTGCAGACTCGCCGCTGGCGCAGAGCCTGAAGGCCATGCAGCCGGCGCTGGCCAGCCTCTCCGCCGACCTGAAGCCACTGGTCCAGGCGCGCAAGGCCGGCAGCACCCTCGTCATCGGTTTCCGCAACATGTCGGCCAGCGCCGACACCCTGATCCACGCCTATGAAACCGAAATCGCGGACCAGGACACATCGTCGGTCTCTGCCGCCATCTTCGGCTCGCTGGCGCTGTTGATGCTGGTACTGATGGTCAAGGCCTTCAACGACGAAGGCGTGCGCCGCAGCGGCGAAGCCGAGCACCAGCGGCGCGTTGCCGAAGCCGACAAGGATGCGACCCAGGGCGCCATTCTGCGGCTGATGAACGAAATGGGCGACCTCGCCGACGGCGACCTGACGGTGCGCGCGACGGTGTCCGAGGACATCACGGGAGCCATTGCCGACTCGGTGAACTACACCATTGAGGAACTCGCCGTGCTGGTGCGCGGCATCAACCACGCTGCCGAACGCGTCACCAGCGCCTCGAACGCCGCCAAGAGCACCTCCAACGAACTGCTCGCGGCGACCCAGGTGCAGGCCGACGAAATCAAGGAGGCCAACGCGACGGTTCTGCAAATGGCCACCTCGATGAAGGCGGTATCGTCCTCGGCCCTGGAATCGGCCCGCGTCGCCAATGCGTCGCTGGAAGCCGCGCAGAAGGGCGCCGCCGCGGTGTCCAACTCGATTTCGGGCATGAACGAAATCCGCACCCAGATCCAGGAAACTTCGAAGCGGATCAAGCGACTTGGCGAGTCCTCGCAGGAGATCGGCGAGATCGTCGAACTGATTTCCGACATTACGGAACAGACCAACGTGCTGGCCCTGAACGCCGCCATCCAGGCGGCGTCGGCGGGTGAAGCGGGCCGCGGCTTCTCGGTGGTTGCCGAGGAAGTGCAGCGACTGGCCGAACGTTCCGGCGAGGCGACCAAGCAGATTGCCGCGATTGTGAAGACGATTCAGACCGACACCAATGATGCCGTGGCCGCCATGGAATACTCGACCCAGGGCGTGGTCGAAGGAGCCAAGCTGTCCGACGCCGCCGGTCAGGCGCTGAACGAAATTTCGAGCGTGTCGCAGGATCTTGCGCGCCTGATTCAGAGCATTTCGACCGATACCCAGGCGCAGGCCAACATCGCCACCAAGGTGGCTGACCTGATGCAGGACATTCTGCGCATTACCGGTCAGACCACCACCAGCACACAACAAACCGCCGTCTCGATCGGCGAGCTCACCGAACTCGCGGCAGAGCTGAAGGGCTCGGTCTCGGGCTTCAAGGTGTGATCAGCAGATTCATGGCGCACGGCCTGACTACCGCCCTTTCATGAACATCGAACTCGACATCGGACCGCTCTCCTGGGTCAAGGGTGAAATCGACCTTGCCCTCGAGCGCGCCGGCGCGAGCCTCGCCACCCACGCCACCGATCCGGGCGGCGACGGCCTGGCCAAGGCGCGCGCCAGCATGCACCAGGCGCATGGCGCGCTGGCCATCGTCGGCCTCGAAGGCATCACGGAATTCGCCGATGCCATAGAACAGCTGCTGGCGGCGCTTGGCGACGGCAAGGCGCCCGATGTCGAGGCGGCCGTCGCTGCGGCGCAAGGCGGCTTTGCCGCGCTGCGCGGCTACCTCGACGACCTGATGGCCGGCCATCCCGACCAGCCCCTGAAGCTGTTCGGACCCTATCGCGCGCTCGCGGTAGCCCGCGGTCAACCGGTGCCGGCGCCGGCCGCCCTGTTCTTCCCCGATCTCACGCAGCGCCCGCCGAAGCGCGAAAAGGATCCGGCGCCACTGCCGCCCGATGCGCTCGCGACGCGCCTCAAGGCCGCGCGACTGGGTTTCGAACGCGGTCTGCTGAAATGGCTGAAGGGCGATCCGAAAGGCGTTGGCGAGATGAAGGTCTCGACCGCGATGATCGAACTGTCGCGCACCACACCGATCGCCCGGGCCTATTGGTGGGTCACGCTGGGCGTGCTCGACGCGCTCGCCGCCAACGGCCTGCCGGACGCCAATGAAGCCAAGCGCTTTGCCATGCGCCTTGGCGCAAATATCAAGAAACTCGTCGAAGGCCAGGCCGAACCCGACGAGCAGGCTTTGCGCGAGGCGCTGTATCAGGCGGCTTGCGCCACCGCGGGCGGCGAAAAGCTGGCCATTGTGCGCGCCGCCTACCGCCTGGACGGCATGGTGCCGACCGCAAGCCCCTCGGAGACCGAACGACTGCTGCCGCACCTGCGTCGCCTGCGCGAATTGCTGGCGGCGGCCAAGGACGACTGGAACCGGTTATGCGCCGGCACCGCTGCGGCCTTGCCGCCCTTCCATGAACACACGGCAAAAATCGCCGAGGAAGGCGCCGCCACCGGCCAGGCAGACTACCAGCGGCTGACCGCGGCGATTCTGGAACAGGCCGACCAGTTGCGCCGGGACCCGAGCCGGCACGGCGAAATCATGGCGCTGGAAATTGCCACCGCGCTCCTGCTCGCCGAATCCGCGCTGGAAAATTTCCAGTCGCTGGATGCCGAATTCACCCATTCCACCGATGCGGTGGTCGGTCGCCTCGCCGCGCTCGCCCGCGGCGAAGAGCTGGGCATGATGGAGTTGCCGCACCTCGATGCGATGTCGCGCCGCGCCCAGGAACGGCTGCTGCTCGAATCCGTCGCGCGCGAAATCCGCAGCAACCTCGGCTCCATCGAAACCACGCTGGATGCCTATTTCCGCGATCCCTCACGCCAGTCCACGCTGGCCGCCCTGCAACAACCGATACGCCAGATCCAGGGTGCGCTGCTGGTGCTCGGCCAGGACCGCGCCAACGCCGTGCTGATGGAATGCGCGCAGGCCATCACGCAGTTCGAACAAGCCGGTTTCGTCGCCCAGGCGGGCGATTTCGAAGAGGTCGCGAAAAAGCTCTCGGCCCTGGGTTTCTTTGTCACCCAGCTGCAGGGCGGCGCGGCCGACATCGACGCCATTCTTGCACCGCCGCCACCGGTCGTCCGGCCCGTCCGCGAAGAAGCCGCGGCCCCGGCCAAAGTTGTCCCCGAGACGGCTCCCGCAGCAACGCCGGAAACGCCGATCGATGCAGCACCTGCGCCGGCACCGGAAACCGTCGCAGTTACAACCTTCGAGCCGACAATCGAACCGACACCGGAGCCCGTCGCCGAACAACCGCCGGCAGCAGAGCCGATCGCAGAAGTCGCGGCGGCGGAAGAACTGCCGGACTTCGAGGTGGAAGGCTTTGTCCTGCCTGCCGAACCGCCGCCCCCGCCGCCGCCGGCAGCGGTCGAAGCGCCGCCGCCGTCGGCCGAAGCCACACGCATGATGGAGGCCAGCGAGGAAGACCTCGATGCCGAACTGCTGGGGATTTTCCTCGAGGAAGCCAACGAAGTGCTGGACACCATCGGCCAGCAGCTGCCGCTGCTGCACGCCACGCCGGGTGACCATGAATCCCTGGTCACGGTGCGCCGCAGTTTCCATACGCTGAAAGGCAGCGGCCGCATGGTCGGCCTCGCCGACCTGGGCGATGCCGGCTGGGCCGTGGAGCAGGTGCTCAACGGCTGGCTGCACGAGACGCGCCCCGCCACGCCGGCCCTGCTGGAAATGCTGGATTTTGCCGCCGACATATTCAAAGCCTGGGTCGCGCAACTCGAGGGCGGCGGCAGCCGGCATTTCGACTATGCCGAACTGGTTCGCCGCTGTCAGATCCTGGGCGGTGCCGACGATGTCGACGCCGCCGTCGCCGTACCGCCAGCGCCGACTGTCGAGCCGCCAGCGCCGGAGGTCGTGGCACTCGAAGAGCCCGAGCTGCCGGATTTCGAAGTGGAAATACTGGAGCAAGCCACGCCAGCCGAAACCCCCGCCGAGGAGGTGGACGTGCCGGTATCGGCAGAAGTCGTGTCCTTCCCGGCACCACCGCCGATTCGGGTCGGCGACGTCGAGGTGGCGCCCACTCTCTACAAGCTGTACCTGGACGAATCGCGCGACCATGTCGCGACATTGCAGGCAAACCTTGGGCTCGAAACGACTCCCGGCAACGAGGTGATTCGTGCCGCCCATACCACGGCCAGTATTTCCGCCGCCACCGGCATGCTGTCGGTGGCCACGCTCGCCCGTGCGCTGGAAGATGCGCTGGGGCGTCTGGCACTCATCGGTGCGAGCCCGACGGAAGCCCAGCGCTTTGTTTTTGCCCGTTGCGCCGGCGCCCTCGAAGGCATGCTCGGCGCCGTTGCCGAGCGGCGCATGCCCGGCGAGGAACTCGATCTCGCCGCCGAGCTAAATGCCATGACGCCGGAACTCGAGGCACCTGCCGAGCCCGCTGCTGTCGAACCTGGTGTCGAACCTGTCGCAGTCGAACCCTTCGCCATCGAAGCCGCACCGGAGCCCTCGCTCGAAGCGGCCGCTGAACCTGTGATCGAGCCCGCGCTGGAAGCGGAGGCCGCAGCACCCGCCGAGGCTGCCGCCCAGCCGGAAGTGCCCGAAGTCACCCTCAGCGCAGCCGATCGCCGCGCCACCCGCATCGAAGACGAGATCGATCAGCAGATCCTGCCGCTGTTCCTCGAGGAAAGCGTTGATCTGATGCGCGACATCGGCACGACGCTGCGCGAGTGGCGCGCCGCTCCGACCAGCGCCGAGATCGCCCATTCGTTGCAGCGTGCGCTGCACACGCTCAAGGGCAGTGCGCGGATGGCCGGCGCGATGGGCTGCGGCGAATTGCTGCATTCGATGGAAGACCGCATCGACCAGGCAGTGCGCATGAAATCGGTACAGACGGCGACCATCGACGGCCTGGAAACCTCTTATGACCGCGTCGCGATGCTGATCGAGCATCTGCGCAATCCCGATGCGGCGCGACCGGAGCCGGAGGAACCGCGGCAGGCCGAAACCCTGGCCACCGTCTCGGTCGAATCGTCGACGGAGGCTCCGCAAGCGACGGAGCAGGAGCAGCAGGCCGCGGCGCAGGCGACTGCCAGGACGGAAGGCAAGCCGGCGCCCTACGTGCCGGCACCGCAGGTGCATTTGCGCGTCCGCGCCGATCTGGTCGACCAACTGGTCAATGAGGCCGGCGAAGTCGCCATCGCCCGCGGTCGCATCGAGGGCGAATTGCTGGCACTGAAGAACTCGATGCTCGACCTGACGGAAAACGTGATCCGGCTGCGCAAGCAGTTGCGCGAAGTCGAGATCCAGGCCGAGTCGCAAATGCAGTCGCAACAGGCTCTGGCCAGCGAAAAGGGGCAGGAGTTCGATCCGCTCGAGTTCGACCGCTTTACGCGCTTCCAGGAAGTGACGCGGATGATGGCGGAAAGCGTCAACGACGTCGCCACCGTGCAGCAGAGCCTGATGCGCAACCTCGACCACGCCAACGCCGCCCTGACCGCGCAGGCGCGGCTCAGTCGCGAGCTGTCGCAGCGCCTGATGGGCGTGCGCATGGTACCGTTCGAAAGCCTTGCCGAACGCCTGCATCGCGTGGTACGGCAGGCGGCCAAGGATACCGGCAAGCGGGCCAACCTCGACATCCGTCACGGCCAGACGGAAATCGACCGCTCGGTACTGGACAAGATGGCCGGCCCGCTCGAGCACATGCTGCGCAACTCGATCGCCCACGGCCTCGAGCACAGCGCTGCGCGCGTCGCTGCCGGCAAGGATGCGATCGGTCAGATCACCCTCTCGCTGGCGCAGGAGGGCAATGAAATCGTCGTCTCGATTTCCGATGACGGCGCCGGCCTCAATCTGGAGCGGATTCGCCGGCGTGCGGTCGAACGCGGCCTGCTCGCCGCCGATGCCGAACCCGACCAGGCGACCCTGACGCAAATGATCCTGCAGTCCGGGTTTTCCACCGCCGAGGAAGTCACGACGCTGGCCGGCCGCGGCGTCGGCATGGATGTGGTGCGCAGCGAAACCGCCAGCCTCGGCGGCCGCATCGAAATCACGTCGGAGTCCGGTCGTGGTGCAACCTTCCGCGTCTACCTGCCGCTCACCCTGGCGGTCACCCAGGCCGTACTGGTAACGGTCGGCAGCCGCCACTACGCGATACCGTCCTCGATGATCGCCCAGGCCACCGAACTGCGACCCGAGGCCGCGGCCAAGGTGCGCAACGAAGGCGGCACCGAATGGCTGGGCAACCACTACCCCTATCACTATCTGGCCCAGTTGCTCGGCGACACCAACGCCAGCCCGCCCCAGGAGCGACGGCACTGGATCTTGCTGGTCAAGGGCGGCACCGAACGCGTCGCGCTGGAAATCGACAGTCTTTCCGGCAACCAGGAAGTCGTGGTCAAGTCCGTCGGACCGCAACTGGCGCGCGTGCCCGGCCTCGCCGGCGCCACCGTGCTGGGCAATGGTGAGGTGGCGCTGATCATCAACCCGATCGCGCTGGCCGCCCACGCCGCCGATCGCGCCGCCCGTGCCGCCGAACGCGCCGCCGAACGCGCCGCCGCGACGGCGGCAGAGGTAGTCGCGCCGGTGGCGACCGATCTGACAGCCACCACGCTGCGCGCCCCGGGCGCGACGGCCGCCGCCGCCGTGATGGTGGTCGACGATTCGCTGACCGTGCGCAAGATCAGCGGCCGCCTGCTGGCGCGCCATGGTTACCATGTGCTGACGGCCAAGGATGGCGTCGATGCACTGGAGCAGCTGGCCGAGGTGATTCCCGACGTCATGCTGCTGGACATCGAAATGCCGCGCATGGACGGCTTCGACCTGGCGCGAAACATCCGCGGCGACGCGCGCCTGAAGCACATCCCGCTGATCATGATCACCTCGCGTACCGCGGACAAGCATCGCCAGCTGGCGGCGGAAATCGGCGTCGATCACTACCTCGGCAAACCCTACGACGAAG
This sequence comes from Sulfuritalea sp., assembly GCA_022842325.1. GTDB lineage: Bacteria > Pseudomonadota > Gammaproteobacteria > Burkholderiales > Rhodocyclaceae > Sulfuritalea. The sequence continues at coordinate 19,331 of JALHPU010000052.1, forward strand.
ATGCCTTGCTGGCATGCATCCGCGAGTCCCTCGAGAAGAAACATTGAGCCCCGGTGCGCGCGACGGCGGCACCGCGACAAGGATTGATCCATGACCCGGCAGACTGCGGCACGTCCTTTCAAAGTCCTCGGCATCCAGCAGATCGCCATCGGCGGTCCGTCCAAGGAGCGCCTGAAAAAACTCTGGGTCGAGATGTTCGGCCTCAGCGTGACGGGCAATTTCGTCAGCGAGCGCGAGAATGTCGATGAAGACATCACTGCCATGGGCAGCGGTCCGTTCAAGGTCGAAGTCGACCTGATGCAGCCGCTCGATCCGGCAAAAAAGCCTGCGGTGAACGAGCCTCCGCTGAATCACGTCGGGCTCTGGATCGACGATCTGCCGGCCGCCGTGGAGTGGCTCACGGCGCAGGGCGTGCGCTTCGCCCCGGGCGGCATCCGCAAGGGGGCCTCGGGCTACGACATCACCTTTCTCCACCCGAAAGCCAACGAGCAGTTTCCGATTGCCGGCGAAGGCGTGCTGATCGAGCTGGTTCAGGCGCCGGCCGAAGTCATCGCGGCCTTCGCGCGCCTGGCCTGAGCGCCTCGCTGCCGGCCTAGCCGGCAAACACCCGGCAACACCCGCGCCCGGCATCCTTCGCCGCCTGCATCGCCAGCTCGGCGCGACGCAGCAGTTCAATCGACGACAATTCGCCGCCGGAGAACAGCGCGATGCCGACGCTGACACCGACTTCCAGCGGCAGGCCGACGATGCGCATCGGCTCGCCCAGATTGGCAACGATCTTCTCCGCCATGCGCTCCGCATCCGCGTTGCTGTTGATGCCGGTCAGCACGATGGCGAATTCATCGCCGCCGAGGCGGGCTACCGTATCGACCTCGCGCACCGTCGCCCGGAAACGATCTGCCATGGTGCGCAGAACCTCATCGCCGATCGCACGGCCATAGCCTTCGTTGATTGCCTTGAAGTGATCCAGATCGACCAGCAGCAAGGCCAGCTGGCCGTGGCCGCGCCGCGCCTGCTGCATCGACTGCTGCAGGCGGGCGTCCAGCAGCAGTCGATTGGCAAGGCCGGTCAAGACGTCGACATGGGCCAGCGACTGCAACTGGCGTTCGCTCTCGCGCAGGCGGGCATTGGCCGCCTCCAGTTCACCGGTGCGCTCGGCGACTCGCTGTTCGAGGTTCGCCTCGGAACGCTGCAAGGCTCCCACCAGCTGCTGCTTGATCGCCAGCGCCTCGCCCTGGGCGGCATCCGTCGCGCGTCGCAGGCCGTTGATGCGATCGGCCAGGGCAAACGAAAGCAGCAGCATCTCCAGCGCCGAGCCAAGCTGAATGGCATAGAAACTGAAGAACGTGGTGGGCAGCAGGTTGAGGTTGCGCAGGCCGACGATGGCGACACCCAGCAGCAGGGCGGTCCACGCCAACACAAAAACGCTGGCGCCGGGCTGGCCGTTCCGCCAGCAGCGAAAGCCCGCCAGCAGCGCCACCAGGGAAAACGCAACGCCGGTCAACGAGGTGAGGATGGCCGCCAGCCGGTAAGGGGCTATCAGGGGCATCACCATGCACAAGGCAAACAGCGCTGCGAGGCCGATCACGGCACCGTCGAGGCGCGGCACGTTGCGCCGGGTACCCAGAAAGCTGCGGGTGAACAAGGCGCCAAACAGGCCGGTGGCGGCGAAACCGACGGTGAAGGCCAGATTGCCCCATGCCGGCCAGTCGGGCCAGAGAAATTCGTTGCCCAGGCCGTTGAGGGACAGCTGCCCGACGGCCATGCTGGTAGCGAACAGGACATAGGTCAGGTAGGACTGATCGCGCAGCGAAACCCATAGCAGCAGGTTGTAGAGCGCCAGGGCCAGCAACATGCCGAAATAGATCGAGAGCAGGGCGTAGCCGGCTTGCGACTGCTGCCAGAAAATGTTGGCGCGCCACAAGTGCAGCGGAACGGTCAGGGTGCCTTCGGACGCGACCCGCAGCCAGACCGTACTGGTGCCCGTCTCGCTGAGCTGCAGCGGAAACACGAAATTGCGATGCCACAGCGGCCGCGCCGCGAACGGCATGTGATCCCCGGCGCTCAGGTGCTCGCCGCCAGGGCCAAAAAATTGCACGCTGTCGAGGGTGGGGAAAGCCACTTCCAGCATCCAGTCGCGCGCCACCGTCGCGTCCGCTTCGATCGTGATGCGCAGCCACCAGGCGGAAGAGGAATAGCCGAAGTTGATCGCCGCATCCGGCGGCAGTTGCGGACGGGTGAACTCCGCGGCGCGGGCTTGAACCTCAGCCAGCGACAGGCGGCCACCCGGATCTTCCAGTACCGCCACTTCCGCCCCCAGGGCGAGCGAGGTGGCACCCGGCGCCAGGCGTACGGCGGCAAACGACGTACCGACTTGGCACAACCAACAGCACAACAGGAAGATGACGACGGGAAGGCGCTGCACGGTTCGATCCGGCTGGGATAGCGATGAAATTCTACCCCTTCGCTTGGTTAGAATCGGCCTTTCGCCGGCGCCGCTGCGCGCCGCGTTCACTTATATCCAGGGACTTCATCGTGCTCTTCGATTCCATCAGCATTGCCGCGCTGCACCTGCCCAACCGCATCGTCATGGCGCCCATGACCCGCTGCCGCGCCGACCATCGCGACGCGGTGCCCAATGACATGATCGTCGAGTACTACCGCCAGCGCGCCGGCGCCGGGCTGATCATTTCCGAGGGCGTGCCGGTATCGGACCGGGCCCGCGGTTACATCAACACGCCGGCGCTGTGGAATGAAGCACAGGCCGCGGGCTGGCAACGCGTGACCGATGCCGTGCATGCCGCCGGCGGCAGGATATTCGCCCAGCTCTGGCATTGCGGCCGCGTCGCGCATGCCGCACTGCATGCCGACGGCAGCGCGCCGGCCGGCGTGTCGATCAAGCCGGCGGTGACGCAAACCATGATTCCCGGACCCGACGGCAAACCCACGCCGGCCCCCTGCAGCCAGCCGCAGGCCTTGAGCCTCACGGAAATCCAGGGTGTCGTCGCCGACTTCGCCCGTGCGGCAAGGCTGGCCATGCAGGCCGGCTTCGACGGCGTCGAAATCCACGGCGCCAACGGCTACCTGCTCGACCAGTTCCGCTGTCCGGCACTCAACACGCGCAACGACGCCTACGGCGGCTCGCTCGCCAACCGCTACCGCCTGCTGCTCGAAGTCGTCGATGCGGTGGCGGCCGAAACCGGGCCGGAACGCGTGGCGGTGCGCCAGTCGCCCTACGGCCAGGGCAACGACATGGTCGCCGATCCGGAACCGTTGCAGACCTATCCCTGGCTGGCCCGCGAACTGAACCGGCGCGGCATCGGCTTCCTGCATATCTATTGCCAGACCGCGGACTGGATACATGACGCCTCGCACTCGATGATGCCGGCATTGCGCGACGCCTTCCATGGCGCGCTCATCGCCTGCGGCGGCTTCAAGACCACTGCCGCCTGCAATGCGATCCTGCAGCGGGGCCACGCCGACCTGATCGCCATCGGCAAGCCCTTGATCTCCAATCCGGACCTGGTCGAGCGCCTGCGCTGCGGCGCACCGCTGGCCAAGTGGGACACGGCCACCTTCTACAGTGGCGGCGAACGCGGCTATACGGATTACCCGACGCTGGAGCAAGAGTCGGCGCTGGAGACACGGTGATCGTACGCGCGCTGCAAGGCGGCCTGCTGCCGCTGACCTTCGCCCTGCTCGCCGGCCTGCCACCGGCCGCAGCGGCGGCCAACGAGGATGCTCCCGACTATGCGGCGACAACGCTCAGCGGCGACTGGGGCGGCGCCCGCAGCGCGCTGTGGAAACGCGGCATCGCGCTCGAAGCCGGGATGAAATTCGACAGCCTGCGCAATCGCGGCGGCAGCATCGACGGCGGCCACACGCTGAGCCACATCGAACTCAAGCTGCGCGCCGACCTCGACCGCCTGCTGGGCTGGAGCCATGCCGTCGCCTACCTCAACAGCAACACCGATGCCGGCTCCGGCATCAACGCACGCCACACCGGGAGCCTGATGGGCGTCAGCAACATCGAGGTGCCGGTGCCGACCACGCGCCTGTTCCACGCCTGGGTGCAGAAAGGTTTCCTCGATGATCGCCTCTCGGTGCTGGCCGGCATCTACCCGATCGACTCGGAATTCTTCACCATGGATTCGGCGGCAACGCTGCTGCATCCGGCCTACGGCACGCCGGCCGATCTGGCGCTGACCACCGCGCCTTCGGTCTTCAACAGCGCCGCCTTCGGCATCCGCACCAAGTGGCTGGCGGAGAATCGGGAACGGTATGCGATGCTGGCGCTGATGGACGGCATTCCCAACGACCCGGCGCGGCCGAAGGCAACTGCGGTGCGCTTCGCCAGGGGCGATGGCGCCTTTGTCATCGGCGAAATCGGCTGGATGCCGCTCGAATTCGGTCACCTCTTCGAACCGGTCGACCCGTCGAACGTAAGGCCGACACCGCAACTGATCGCCCACGAGAAGTACGGCGGGATCAGCAAGTATGCCATCGGGTTCTGGCGCTATGGCAATCGCGTCGCCGACCAGCTTGATGTCGATGCCGATGGCAACCCGCTGCACTGTCGGTCGCAAGGCGGCTACCTGCTGGCCGAAAGAAGCCTCTTCAGCCTGGGAGGAGAAGCCGGGCGGGATGTCACGGCCTTTGGCCGCTATGCATTCAGCAGCGGCCACTCGACGGCGATCGATCGCATGTGGAACCTCGGCCTGCGCATCCGCGGCCCGCTCGCCGGCCGGCTGGACGACAGCCTCGCCATCGGCTGGACCCACGGCCGCCTGGCGCCCAAATGGCGCGCGCTCCAGACCGCGGCGGGCATCGACACGGTCGCCGCGGAAAGTGCGCTGGAAATCACCTGGCGCATTGCGCTTGCGCAGTGGTTTCAGGTACAGCCCAATTTGCAGCACATCCGCCATCCGGGCGGCACGGCAGCGGCGCGCAATGCCACGCTGCTCGGCGCCCGGATCGAACTCACGTTCTGAGTGCGTTGCTGCGACGGCAGGTCACTCGCCTTCGGTATTCCATAGCTGGTGGGCATCGAGCAACAGGCGGTAGCGCGCCTCGCTGGCATCCAGCCGCGCCTGTGTCGCCGCCAGCCTTGCGTCGATGGCCTGGCGACGGGCGTTCTGCAATTCCGCAAACTGGCCCTCGCCCAAACGCCAGGCCTTTTCCAGCAGGCGTACATTGTCATCCATGCGTTGGGCAACATCGGCCTGCCGCAGCCAATGCTCGCGGCTGCTTTGCGCCTGCCTGATGGTGCGCTGCGCTTCGGCTTCGACGCGCGCCAGCACCAGCGCCTCGCGCGCGCCGGCGCCCTCGG
>JALHPU010000053.1 GCA_022842325.1 Sulfuritalea sp.
TGACGTTCGACGAGCTGGGTATTGATTGGCTCTTCGTTGATGAGGCGCACCTGTTCAAGAATCTCTACCGCTTCACCAAGATGACGCGCGTGGCGGGTTTGCCCAACAGCAACTCCGAGCGGGCCTTCGACATGTTTCTAAAGACGCGATGTGTCATGGCCAGGCATCAAGGCCGCGCCGGCGTAGCGTTTGCCACAGGAACGCCCGTGTCTAACAGCATGGCGGAGATGTGGACGATGCAGCGGTATCTGCAACCCGACACCTTGTCGGCGTTCAGGCTTCAGCAGTTCGATACCTGGGCAGGCAACTTCGGCGAGTCGGTAACCGCGCTGGAACTGGCGCCCGATGGCCGGGGCTACCGGATGCATACCCGCTTTGCGCGGTTCGTCAATCTTCCAGAACTGATGTCCATGTTCGGGCAGGTGGCGGACATACGCACGGCGGAGATGTTGAAACTCCCGGTACCTCGCGCATTGAAGGAGACGGCCACGGCGAAGCCGACCCCGGAACTGAAAGCCTACGTCCAAACCCTCGTGGAGCGGTCGGAAGCGATCAGGAATGGAACGGTAACGCCTCAGCAGGACAACATGCTGGCGGTGACGGGCGATGGTCGCAAGGCCGCGCTGGACATGCGGCTGGTGGATCCGTTCGCCGAGGACTATGAGGGAAGCAAGACCAACCAGTGCGCCGAGAAGGTCTTCGGGGTCTGGAAGGAAACCGCATCAACCAGGGGCACACAGATCGTATTCTGTGATTTGAGCACCCCTGTTGAAAATGGGCGATTCAGCGTCTACCAGGACCTGAGAATGAAGCTCATCGAGATGGGAGTACCCGTTGCAGATATTGGCTTCATCCACGACTACGACAGTGACTCCCAAAAGGAGGAACTGTTCAAGGCGGTGCGAGAGGGGCGTGTGCGCGTAGTACTGGGCAGCACGCAAAAGATGGGGGTCGGCACCAATGTTCAGACCCGTCTTGCGGCGCTTCATCACCTGGACGCCCCGTGGCGTCCATCTGACGTGGAACAGCGGGAAGGTCGCATCATTCGCCAGGGCAACCTGAACGAGGAAGTGCGTATCCACCGCTACGTCACGGAAGGCTCTTTCGATGCGTACATATGGCAGACCCTTGAGACCAAGGCGCGTTTCATCGCTCAGGTCATGCAGGGGAACACCGGAATGCGCAGCGCGGAGGATGTGGAGCTGGCGGCGTTGTCATACGCCGAGGTGAAGGCACTGGCGTCAGGGAATCCCCTGGTGCTGGAAAAGGCGGGTGTGGATACCGAGCTTGCCAAGCTGTCGCTACTGAAATCTCAATGGGAGCAGCAGCAATGGAGAAACAAGTCGGAGCTGGCCACTTTGCCTGGTCGCATCGAGTGTATTCAGCAACGGATTGCCGGCATGGAAGGCGATGTTGCCACCCGTCAGAACGTGACGGGAGACAGTTTCCGCATGCAGATTGACGGCACGTGGTATTCGGATCGTACCGAAGTCACCAGGCAACTGGTACTGCGGTTCAGCGTCGTGAAGCCGGGCGACACCCGGGTGATCGGGCTGTTTGGCGGATTCCGGATGGCCATTCGATCGCATGTGAAACGTGACTTTGGCAAGCGTCTTGTGCTCCTCGGCAACGTGGAGCATGAGGCCGGGCATACGGACAACCCCAACGGGTTCATCCGTGTTCTCGAAAATCTGATGAACCGAATGGAAGAGCGGCTCGCAGAAGATAGCGACTACCTCGCCCGGACGGAGAAGCGGATGAGCGACCTGAAGGCTGAGATTGCAAAGCAGTTTGACAAGGCGGATCGGCTGGCATGGCTGGCCTTCCGTCAGAAAGAAATCGACGCCGCCCTGGATCTATCGAAGGGCGATACGTCGGCGGTGGATGAGGAAGATCCCTCTGAAACTGTTTGAATCACTCCTTGTGGGGCATCACGCCCCACAAGGGCGTGGTGCGCCATGTTGTAACACTTCGCTCGTAGCCGGGTGCCGCGGTAGGCCACCGGCGGTTTCCTGACAACTTAGTTTCGATGGCTCCTGTGCGGCAGCGAACTTGAAGGATTCAATTTTGGCTTGGTGCCCAAAACGGCCGTCGCGGTTTCCCGATAGCGGCCAGTCAGCCAAACCCAGATTATGCGAACTGGGATGCTCCGAAGCGGCCGTTGGCGACTCACCCTGCCGGCCATATCCGGCCACTCGATGTGGCCTTCCAATTAGAATAGTCGATGTGTGCTCTGGCCCACCTGAACGGCCGGTTTTCGGCGAGCAAAAGGTTATCGACACTGCCTTGACCCGGCCAATTGCCGTCGTTTTCGATTCAAAGAAATTGTCGCGTACGGTGTCCGGTACTCAAACCAAAGCTGACATTGTCGGAACGCCTTGTTGCCCATAATTGATGAGGGTTGGCGGCCGAGGCAGTCGTAGGTGGTATCAACCTAGCCAAATGGATCGACATCTTGTCGTCCTTGGAATTCCTACCGACAACTGTTCATATTGAACACTTCCTACCGAATGCTCAAAGTTGTCGACACTCAGTCGGTGAGCGGGGGTGAAGCTTCTGGAGATGGCGTGCCCTCGGTCGCATCCGACAATCGACTGGCCAGGACCTTGTCCACGCGCTTGCCATCCAGATCGACGACCTCCAGGCGCCAATCTTCCCAATTACTCACGTCGCCGGTCTGCGGCAGGCGGCCCAGCAGCCACATCATGAGTCCGCTCAGGGTGTGGTAGCGCCCTTTGTCTTCCTCGGGCACGGCTTTCAGCTCCAATTTGTCCTTGAGTTCTGGTACTGGAATCAGACCATCGAGCAACCACGATCCGTCCTCCCGCTGAACCGCCCAGGCGTCCTCCTGGTTGCGCGGCTTGAACTCCCCGGTTACTGCTTCAAGGACGTCCTGTAGTGTGACCAGGCCCTGCACTTCTCCATACTCGTCTACCACCATCACCATCTGCACACCGGACGCGCGGAAATGGTCTAGCAGATCCATACCTGTTAGCGATTCGGGGACGAACACTGCCGGCTGCAACTGAGTCGCAAGGTCGGTAACACCGCCCTTTAGCGTCTTTCTCAGCAATTGCTTTGCATTGATGATGCCTAGCACTTCGTGGAGGCCACCGCGACAAACAGGAAAGCGCGAATGTTCCGAATCGGTGACATGGTCCAAGCTTTCCTGGAGTGGGCGGTCGACATCGAGATAAACGATGTCCGCACGCGGAATCATGAGGGAGCCGATCTGGCGATCATCGAGGCGGAACACGTTGCGTACCATGTCATGCTCCTGCTGCTCGATCACACCGGCCTCCGATCCCTCCTCCAACATGGCGTGGATCTCTTCTTCCGTAACGCCTTGGCCATCCTGTTTGCGCTGCCCCATCAGGCTCAGAATCGAGTCGGTGGATAGCGTAAGCAGGCGCACGAATGGACGCGTGAGCAGCGAGAGAAACTGCATCGGACGTGCCACCAGGCGGGCGATGCCCTCGGGGTTGAACTGGGCGATGCGCTTGGGCACCAGTTCACCGACGACGATGGAGATGTAGGTAATGACCACCACCACCAGGGCGGTGGAAACGATGCTGCTGGCTTCGACTTCCATCCCCAATGCTTGCAGCCAGATCGCCAGTGGTGCCGCGAGGACGGCCTCGCCGACGATGCCGTTGAGGATCCCGATCGAGGTAATGCCGATCTGAATGGTAGACAAGAAACGCGTCGGTTCGTCATGGAGCTTGATGGCGATGGCAGCAGCGCCATCGCCATCCTCGGCCAGTCGCGCCAATCGCCCGCGGCGCGCGGTGACCAAGGCGATCTCTGACATGGCAAAGGCGCCGTTTAGCAGGATTAGAGTGACAAGGAAAAGGATTTCCATGGTGTGATCCGAAGTGATTGGGCCGAAGCGGACGGCAGTCTGTCAGGGCAGCAGACAGATATCCTGCGCACGCATGAATGCACGCGAAGTTAGCGAGGAGGATGGGCGGTTGGAGCGACGGTCGCTGCCAAGCCAGCTGGTGTTCGTGCTACCGAAGAGATTTGTCCGCATTGCGCGAACAATCGAACATAAGACCGTTGTACAGCTACTCATAGGGCGGAGTCATGACCCCGCTAACCCTTTCCATCATTGAACCAAAGCGCATTGTCGCCGAATCAAGCGAAGGTGTCACGCGAACGTCTAGCGGATGAGCCCTATCCGAAATCGACGTTAGTCGGGACAAGAAGCGCTGGTGCTGTATTTGGGCGTCTGCAGTAAGTCAATTTTCAGTCGTTGAATTACTTCTGAGCTCAACAACCGGAATGGGCACGGAACACTCGGTGATGTCCGGCTGCTTCCAGGAAGCGAAGTTCCACTGGCCGCTATCCGGCAATCAATCTTGGAAGGCCGACAGTCGCATCGGTGCCCTGATATGTATTGACCCGTCAAGGTCTCCTTAAATACGGTTTTGAATCATCATGCAGTGTGTGGGTAGCAGAACGGACAGCATGCCGACGGTTGATCAGTCTGATATGCGCGGGTTGGGTACCGCATGACAACCGATTCGTCGGGGAGCTGCCTCGCTCTTAGCTCGAGGGTCATGCCATTGCTGGCCGCCTCATAGGGCACCCGAGAGTTCTCCCACCGTTGTCCATTCTGCTACCGACGCACTGCAAACTCATGCTCTGTTCTCCTATGCGTTTGCGGCCGGCGGTGGAAGCGCCTGACCGATGGCCCAGATAAAGCCTGCGAGTTCTCGCGCGATCGCGGTGGTGACTTGCACCTTGAGCTTGCCGCGGGACTCGAGCAATCGGTAACGCCCGCACATACGCTTTTGCGCCTTCCATGCAATCTCCTGGACGACTTCCGGGGTACGCTCTGCACGCCGTTGCAATACCGTCGTCTTGCGTGCGGGGTGGCGATACGTCCATGCCGCTTCGACCAGCACCCGGCGAACGTGACCGTTGCCGGTCTTGGTGATACCGCCACGCGATTTAGTGCCGCCACTGGAATGTTCGCTGGGGACAACACCGAGATACGCCATCAGTTGAGGTGCGCTGGCGAATCGCCTCAAGTCACCAATTTCCGCCACGATCGTCGTCGCCGTCAGCAGACTGACACCACGCAAGGCCATCAGCCCTTCGATTACTGGCCAGAACACCGACTCGCCCGCGGCGCTTTCAAGCTGCTTGTCCAATGCCTCGACACGCCGGCTCATCGCCTTCACGGTGTCGTGTATTCCTGAAAAACGATCTGTTGCACCGGTTGCTCGAATTTCGTCTGTTCCAGCCAGCGATAGTGTGCTTGCGTCCAGTGACTCTTCCCGTCGTAGCGTCGGCTATGCCGTAGCAGGAATGCCAGTAGGCGTTGCTTGGCTTGGCCTGACCTGACTGCCGGTTCTCGGCGAGCACTTTCCTATTGACACTGCATTGACCCGGCCAGAAAGAGGTAGTCGAATCGTCATTCCGAAAGCCGACGCCCGCTCGGGGCCGTTTCTCCAAAGCCACCAATGAATCGACGCCACCGATATTTCTGGCCTGAACTTTGGCTGCGAAGAAAGGCGAAATTTCATCTGGCTAGAATTCACTACTGAATTGCCATTTAGCGAAGAGCAACGCGGTTGACGAGTTGCGGGGCTAGCGATAGATTGCGGAGAAGTGCTCTTCTCATATGTGCTGTTTAAGGCGAACTGCTGGTCTTTTTTTACGGCGGCTCACGTGGATGCTCTCATTGCGCACGGTCATGCTGGGATCTTGAATCAGCAGAGGGTCAATGTAACCGTTTCCCACGAAGGGTAGCCTGGCAAACACTTTTGCATCATCCGGCCTTCTCTTCAAGATGACGAGACCAATATGGCAAGACAAGGAACGTCACATGAGATTTCATTACCGATTTGCGCATTTCGCAGCAAGCGCGCTGCTTCTGGCAACTGCGTCGCGCGTTTCGATTGGAGCCGATTCGGCGAATGCTGCGGAGATCGACCCGGGCGCCATCTATCGGCGGGTCTGCTCGGCCTGCCACGGTGAAAAAGGTGACGGAAAAAGCCTCGCGCAGAGTGCCCTTGCCACGCCCCCCAGAAATTTCACGTCTCAGGAATCGCGGTTGCGGCTCACGCGCGAGTACATGATTGCCATCGTTCGCGATGGCCGGCCGCATACGCCGATGACGGCGCGCGGACTTCGCTTGAGTCAGGAGGAGATCGAAGCGGTGGTCGATTTCATCCGCGCACGATTCATGTCTGCCGAGCGCCACGATCTTCCCCCCACCAAGGGAAATTGAGCCGATCACCCGCAAGTGCGGCTATTTGTTTGCTAGCACCACTAGGTCTGCCTGCATGGACGGGGAATGCGTGCGGCAAATGATCTTGAATATGCCGGCCTTGTCGGCCGTGAAGGTCAACCGGGTGATTTGTCCCCGGCGGACTATGCCGGTCAGCCAGTAGCCCTCGATAGTGAAGGGGTGCTCATTGCCATTGATGCCGATGATCTCAAGGGTGACTCGGTCACCTTGGTTGACAACGATCGTTCCGGGGTCCCAGCGGTAGGTTGACACCTCCCATCTGCCCTTGTCGTCCGGTTTTTTCAGTAGGTAGCCGCCTCCCTCCATGATTGGACTGGTCGGGAACGGTTCGTGATCCACATGCACCCCACCTTTGGACTCTATGGCCGCAACGTAAATGGTGCGCTCTCTGGGAGCGGGTGCAGCCTTGTCCTGTGTCCATGCGGGTAAAGCAAGCGCGCTTCCTGCAACGATTGTCAGTAGCCATTTGATCATCTTTGCTTGCTCCAACAAAACACTGGAATTGGTAGCGCCTATAAGCCTGAACCCATACCTAAAGATTCCATGTTAAGGCATCGCCAGTGGCGTCTCCCGCTGCACAGCCGCCTTCAGGGCAAGAGTATCATTAAGGCATAACGCATGGCAGCTTTTCCGCCTTTGCATTCTAGGCGAATGACCGCTCCCGATTTCTGCCAGCTGCGCGCAAAATGCCATCGGGATTGCTTCTCGTGCTCAACGGATGATCGCGCAGCGCCATCATTTCGCCGGATAAACCCCTTTTTCGCGCGCGGCCTGGATCGCTTGCCATGGGCCATACTTGTGCTGCTCTGCCGAGAAGCCCGGCGTGTATGGCCCGAACGCGGCATCCACGGGCTTGTTCTTGCGTGCCGGGAAGTCCAGATCGAGATTCGGCTTGACCGGTCGCGGCTGACTGTTAATGAAGGCGGCCACGTCAAAAGCCTGCTCGTCAGTCAGCACCGCAGTGCTATGGGTCGTGCCGCTGGGCATGTTGCCCTTGATGAATCCCGCGGCCAGCGTCACCCGCGCCATGCCGGCGCCGGTGTTGTAGCTGTCGGGGCCCCATACCGGCGGAAACTGGTAACCGTCGCCATCGCCGACTTTGCCGCGGCGCAAGCCCTGGCCTTGCTCACCGTGGCAAGCCACGCAGGTGGCCGCATAGACCTCTTTTCCTGCAACTGGATCTGCCGCGCGCGTCAGTGCCTTGAGTTTCAGCGTGCCGCCGCCCTCAAGTTTCGCCCCGACAGGAATACCGGTCGACAAAAAGTGCAGATACGCCATCATGGCCTTCATTTCCGCACTATCGAGGGGCAGCTTGCGTCCGTTCATGCTGCGCTCCATGCACCCGTTAATGCGTTCCTCGGTGGTAGATACCGCGTCTTCCCGCCCACGGTATTGGGGGAAGCTGACAAACGTGCCTACCCATGGATTGCCGAACTTGCGCCCGCCGGCATCGATGTGACAGGAGACGCAGGCCAGGTTGTTACCCGCGTAGCGCTCGCCCACATCCTTTGCTTCGGGTCCGATGTGCAGGTAGGTTTGTTCCATGAGGGCCCGGCCCTGGCGCACCAACCGACCGTAATTGTCATCGGACAGTTTGGTGATGTCGGGTGCCTGCCAATCATTGGAATTTTGTGCAAAGGCGCCTGCCGTCAATCCGGCACAGAGCGCCACGCCAATCAGCATTTCGTTCGTCCGTTTCATTTGAGTCTCCAGAAAATGGCATTCCGACGTCTTCCGCAAGAGCGCGTGGATACGCCTGCCAAGAAATGCCTGCCTGTTTAATCAAAGCCGCTGGCCGGTATACCGGCGACCGTCGGATCAGCCCAATAAGACTATGGGTGCGGCGCCAATCACTCCGTGCGTTGGCGCGCATAGCTGGCGCAGTTTCGTCGGCTTGAACTTCCGTCACCAGCCCGCGCAGGACGCTGGTCACGAACTGTCCGAATGGGATGCGGGCAAGAAAGCCCTGATGCCGCCTCCAGACAGCGCCATTGTCGGCGAGGTCAAGCGCTGCCATGCTCCCAAAGCCCCTGATACAGCAGATATGGTCATCCTGTATGTCAGTTGGGCGATCGCGGCGCGGCGGTTGCCAATTCAGAATCGATTTTTGTCGTCGACAATGTCGGTTCTAGCCGCATTGATGGAGGTCCCCATGCGGTTATTCAACAGAGACATCTCTCTAATCGCAGTGTGCCAGGGCTGGAGCAAGTATCAGGAGCTGAATTCCAAACAGCCATCCATCATCAGCGCACCGCCAACATCAAGCCACCCTAACCTGACCAACATTGGGATAGCATACCTTCTTCACGTAACTTAGCTGGAGTTCGCCATGGCCCGAAAGAAAAGGCTCGACTTTTCTAACATCACTACAGATCGCCAGAAAGAGAACCTCAATCAGACAGATTTCTGGTCGCGTTATGGCGTCACACAGTCGGGCGGCTCCCGCTACGAATCGGGTCGCAACATTCCGAGGTCTTTGGCGATTCTGCTTTGGTTGCATCGGTCTGGGAAGGTCACCGATAAGGATTTGGCCGACGCCTTAAGGTAAGGATCACGTCAAGCAAGCCATATGACCAAGTCCGAACTGATTGCCAAGCTCGCGAAGCGCTTCCCACAGTTGGTGGCGAAGGATGCTGATTTTGCGGTGCGGATAATTCTTGACGAGATAGTTGCGGCGCTAGAGCGCGGCGATCGTATTGAAACTCGCGGCTTTGGTAGTTTCGAAATCAGACGCAAGCCGCCACGGATCGGACGCAATCCAAGGTCTGGCGAAAAGGTTCAGGTGCCGGCGAAATACGTCCCCCACTTCAAGGCTGGCAAGGAACTGCGGGAGCGTGTCAATCGGCGCAACTAAGCCTCTACTGGATGGCAGCGTATGCGCCCACCGGTCAGAATGAATTCCTCGATGGAACTAGCAGGCGATTTCCTTGAATCGCAAGTCGAATGATGGCAGGACAGAAAACTTCCTACTACGCCCGAATATTTCTGGTTGTGACAGAGGTATTTCTCATCGGTTTTCTCGGTTATGCAGCGAGAGAGTATCTTCCCGGCGAGATCGGAAACTACATTTCATTCGATGTGCTGTATTGCCTGCCCATTATCCAAACGGCGCGCTTGGCTGCAATTCATGATGCTGTACGCCATTCCGACACGCAAACATCGACCTTTGTCGGAATAGCGGTCGCGCTTGCATGGAGCGCCACCGAGGCAGTCATCATCTGGCCGGCTTTTCCAGTGGCAGCATTCCTGCTGAACGCATTCACCCGCAGCGTGGCCTTTACTGTGTTAGGCCGGGTGGTACTCAAGCTTTGGCGCAAGAGCGAATATGCGCATAAAGATGTGCTGACCGGCTTGGCAAATCGAGTGGAGCTATTGGAAAGACTGGAAATCGAGCAGGTCCGCAGCGAGCGTTCCAACAACCCCTATTCAGTGTTGTACCTTGATATTGACCAATTCAAATCGCTCAATGACCGCTATGGCCATCACGTCGGCGATGATGCGCTTAAGACCGTGGCAGACATATGTAGGCAGAGTTGCAGGGAAGTTGATGTTGTTGCCCGTGTTGGCGGCGACGATTTCATATTACTGCTCCCCGATACCGACGCGCAGGCTTGCGACGTTCTGATCAAGCGCATCGAGGACTCCTCAACGCAAGCGTTCGCTGAGCGATCCTGGCAGATATCGTTGTCCATAGGCCAGGCGACAAAAGTTGGAAAAACCAAGAAAGCGGATTGGGTGATCCAATCGGCCGATCAGAACATGTACGAAGCCAAAAGGTTGAAGCAGCAAGCGATGAATGGCGCAGGCGGGCAGTGACCCCATTAACTCGGCCATACCTGCCGTTCGCATTATTGCCCGGTGTAATTCGGCCGACTATGCTCCTACGCGATTCGGTGAAACTAGAATCGCACCCTATGCGCGGCGAGGTACAATTGAGGTTGTCATTGGGGAGTAGTCGCCCTCCATCCAGAGGGGCTTGCGTCAACATACTTGGCCGATCGGTCATGGCGCCAGCGGTTTCCTGAACTTGGCAAGACCTTTGACCATATCGCCTTCGGACTGGCCGGAGAAGCGGTGTGGTCATTTGTGTTTCCGGCCAAGGAATATCACTGTGGAAGCCTTCCTCGTCTCAACCGGCATCGTCGCCCTCGCAGAAATCGGCGACAAGACCCAACTGCTTGCCTTCATCCTTGCCGCCAAGTTTCGCAAGCCGCTGCCCATTGTCCTTGGCATCCTCGTTGCCACGCTTGCAAATCACGCATTTGCCGGCGCGCTGGGATCTTGGATTACGTTTCTCATGGGCCCAGAAACCCTGCGCTGGGTTCTTGGTGTTTCCTTTATTGCAATGGCAATTTGGACCCTGATTCCCGACAAGTTTGAGGAGGAAGACGCCAAACTCACGCGCTTCGGTGTCTTCGGCACGACACTAGTCGCCTTCTTTCTTGCGGAGATGGGCGACAAAACCCAGGTCGCTACGGTTGCCTTGGCAGCCCAGTATCACGCGTTCTTTTCGGTAGTCGCCGGAACCACGCTTGGCATGATGATCGCCAACGTTCCAGCCGTTCTCCTGGGTGACCGAATAGCAAACCGGATGCCGGTTCGACTGGTTCACAGCATTGCCGCCGCGATCTTTGCGATCCTGGGCGTAGCGACCCTGCTTGGTGCAGGAGAACGCTTCGGGTTTTGAGGCGGTACGGCTAGCGCTGAGTGACCTCGTGGCAAATCATGTTCTTGCCTTTCTGTTTCGCGCTGTACAACAAAAGGTCGGATCGCTTTATCAATTCGTCGACAGATATCGGCGCCTTGATGAATGTCGCCACGCCGAAGCTGCCGGTGACTGGCCATCCTTCGACTTGCATGACATGGGCCAGCTTCTGTTGCAGCTTGGCGGCGATTTCCGCTGCAGCGTCACGCCCTGTCTCTGGCAGCAGTATCGCAAACTCATCGCCGCCGATTCTGGCGGGAACATCCATCGAGCGAATATTCTTCCGCAGCGTTTCGCCAACGGCGCGCAACACCCGGTCGCCGGCATCATGACCATCGCGATCATTGACGGATTTGAAGTTATCCAGGTCCAGAGAGATCAAGGTAAGCGGATGTCCGTAACGGCGTGCCCGCGCGATCTCGGCGCCAGCCATTTCATGGAAATCACGTCTGTTCGGTAGCTGCGTGAGCGCATCGACTCTGGCCAACGCGGACTCGCGCTCAAATGCACTCCTCAGCCGGGCGACCAGAACAACGACAAGACAAAACACCGTTAGTCTGACCGCTTCGTTGAGTAGCAGCACCTTTGGATCGGTCGCGTGTGGCCAGTCTGCAATCATCCAGACGATTGCGCTGAACATCGTCGTCAGGCCACCCGCCTGCAAGCTGACAAACCAGGAAACAGCGACCACTGGAAGCAGAAAGACCAGATGGAACTCGTACTGAGGTCCCGTCAGAAAATGCGCGAACCCCGCCAGCAGAATCCAGACCAGACTCAAGGTGACCAGCCAAATACGGTGGCGCCCTTGTGCATTCCAATGAATTGCCTTGGCAATACCTGTCCGCGTCATACACCCTCGCAATCCCGTCGATTTCAGCGCCACAAACTCAGCGGCGGGTCGGTAACCACCGCGCGCAAAATGTCGCTGCGGGACACGAAGCCCACCAGACGTCCGCTTTCGTTCGTTATCGGCGCGCCGTCGACACCATGATCGACCATGACAGCGGCAAGGCGTCGAATGTCGGTTACTGCTGTAGCGGCGACCACCGGCGTGGTCATGACATCCCGAACGCGCCGGCTGAGCGCTTCCACGATTTGGCCGGAATCGATATTGATGGCAGTCAACAGGTCGCGCTCACTGACGATGCCCACGAGTTGCGCATTGTCGTCGAGCACGGGCGCCTGGTGGATATGGTTGTCGCGCAAGGTCCGCCACGCCAGAGCCACATCGTCACCATCGGAGACGGCAGTCACCCGGCGCTGCATGATCTGCTCGGCAAGATAGAGCGGCCCGCGGTCGATCTCGGGTGGCAACATGGCGCGGTGAGCGCGAACCGCATCGTCATTGGACCGGCCGGCCACGCTGGCAATGGCCTCGGCGCCAAGCTCGACGCCTTCCTGCACGACAGTGCGGGCAGAACGTGACCTGGAAAGGGCGCGGACGCGGTTCATCTCCTCTAGCGTACCGCTGAAGACCTGCCCTGTAACGCCGTAGATCGAGAACATGGGCCTTTCCTTTACGCGCTTGTGACATCACTCCTGGAAGGCTATCGGCGCGGTGACTCACTCTTTGCGCAGGTCACCGGTACGTTCGTCAGGTGCAGAAGCTTGCGGGTCGGCGACGCGCCATCGATCGAATAGCCGCAGCAACAATTTTCGCGATTCATCGAGCAGCAGAACCGAAGATGCAATCGCGACCGCCATGGCCCAATCCTTCCAACCCAGCGGGACGGTATCGAAGATCGCCTGGGCCGGCCCCCAATGGACCACCAGCACCTGCAAACCGACCACGGCGGCGAGGGACAGCCAGAGCTTGCGATTTGCGAAAAACTGACGATTGAAGGCGCTGCCGTCCTCGCTGCGTGCGTTAAAGATGTTGAAGAACTGAAACAGGACAAAGGTGGTAAATGCCAGCGTCACTGCATACGCATGCCCTTCCGTCCTTTCGCCCCAGGCATAGGCGGCGAGCGTACCGGCAGCCATGGTCAAGCCGTAGAGCGCCAGTCGCAACAGTCGACCGCTCGTCAGGATGCTAGCCTCCGGTTGACGCGGAAACGCATGCATGATGCCGGGGCGAGCGGGCTCTACGCCGAGAGTCATGGCCGGCGGGCCGTCCATGATGATGTTGACCCAAAGAATCTGGATCGCCGTGAATGGCGTCGGCATGCCGAACAGCGGCGCCCCCAGCACGGTGAGGATCGCCCCGATGTTGGTCGAGAGCTGGAAGCGCACGAACTTGACGATGTTGTCGTAGATGGTGCGCCCCTCTTTCACCGCGCCGACGATGCTGGCGAAATTGTCGTCGGTCAGCACGAGAGTTGCAGCCTCTTTGGTCACTTCAGTGCCGGTAATGCCCATGGCGATGCCGATGTCCGCCGTCTTGAGCGCCGGCGCATCGTTGACGCCGTCGCCGGTCATGGCGACGACGTGGCCGTGCGCCTTGAGGGCCTTGACGATGCGCAGCTTGTGTTCGGGCGAGACGCGCGCGAACACTACCGTGCGCTCGACCAGATCGGCCAGCGCCGCGCCTTCCAGTCCGTCGATCTCGCGACCTTCGTGTACCTCGCCGGCCAGTTCGAGATCGCGGGCGATGGCAGCGGCCGTCACTCGATGGTCGCCGGTGATCATCTTGACGGCGATGCCGGCGGCCTGACACAGACGGATCGCCTCGCGTGCCTCGGGGCGGGGCGGATCGATGATGCCGACCAGCGCGATCATGGTCAGGTCGTTGGCCCAGACCATGAGGTCGCCCGACGGATCAAACGCGGCGGCGGGAATCTCTCGCCCGGCGAGAGCCAGCACGCGCATGGCCTCCTCGGCGAAGGCGGTATTTTGCGCCGAGAACCCGGCGCGGGCGGTGTCGTCGAGCACTCGATCTTCCGTCGCGGCGCGCCAGCGCCCGGCACGCGCCAGCAACACGTCGGGCGCACCCTTGATCCACATGCGAACGACATCGCCGTCATGGTGGAAGGTGGCCATGAACTTGTGCGCCGAATCGAAGGGGATTTCGGCGCTGCGCGGGCTTTGTTCGGCGAGCGCTTCCACATCCAAGCCACCCTTGGCAGCCAGCGCCAGCAGCGCGCCTTCGGTTGGGTCGCCGATCAATTCGCCAGCGCGGATGCCGGCATCCGCGCACAGTGCCGCGGGGGCGAGCACCTCTCGCCAGTCGAGCGTGGGCTGGCCGTCTTCGGCGACGATTTCACCGGCGCCGCCATAGCCGTCGCCGCTCACCGCAAAGCGTCGGCCCATGCAATAGACGCGCTGTGCCGTCATCTGATTCAGGGTCAGTGTGCCGGTCTTGTCGGAGCAGATTACCGTGGTGCAGCCCAGGGTTTCCACCGCCGCCAGTTTCTTGACGATGGCGTGGCGTTTGGCCATCCGGTGCATGCCCAGTGCAAGCGTCACCGTCACCACGGCCGGCAAGCCTTCGGGAATCGCCGCGACGGCCAGGGCGATGGCCGTCATCGCCGTCTGCACCAGGTCGTCGCCGCGCAGCAGTCCGATCGCGAAGATAAGCGCGACGACCACGCCGGCTAGCGCGGCCAGCCGCTTGCCCAGATGATCGAGCTGGACCTGCAAGGGGGTCGCCGATTCGGCGGCTTCAGCCAGCAGGCCGGCGATCTTGCCCATCTCGGTGTGCATGCCGGTGGCGGTGACGACGGCCTCGATTCGGCCGCGCGTGACGACGGTGTTCATAAATACCATCGAGCGCCGTTCCGCCAGCGCCGACTTTTCATCGACCGCTTCCGGGCTCTTGGCCACCGCCTGCGATTCGCCGGTGAGCGCCGCTTCCGCTACCTCGGCCGAGTGCGCATGATGCACGCGGGCATCGGCCGGGATGCGGTCGCCGGCTTCGAGCAGCAGGATGTCGCCCGGCACCAGATCGACCGCCTGAATCTGTAAGACAAGGCCATCACGACGAACCCGTGCGACGGGCGCCAACATGTTCTTGAGGGCCGCCAGCGCTGCCTCGGCGCGGTGCTCCTGAAAGAATCCGAGTGCGGCGTTGAGCACCACCACGATCGCAATGACCAACGCGTCCTTGAAGTCGCCGACCGCTCCAGCCAGCACTGCGGCGCCGAGAAGGACGATCACCAGGAAGTTGCGAAACTGATCGAGAAACTTGAGCCAAGCCCCGCGCGGTGGCTTGCTGGCGAGCTGGTTCGGGCCGTGGCGGGTCAGGCCGGCCACGGCCTCGGCGGCATCAAGTCCGGCTGCCGGCTTAACACCGAGAGCGGTGGCAACCGTTTCGATGTCCTGGGCGTGCCAGGCTGTAGTGCCGTCAGGGCGAGGAAGGAGCGATGGTGCAGACATGATCGGTACCTTGGCGGATCAACATAACCGGGACATTCGATAAATGCACTACTTTCGCGGCAACGGAACCCAACAGGGTGCCGAGAACGCCCGTGTGGCCGCGCGTGCCGAGCAGGATTTGCGAACAGCCGTGAACATCAGCGAATTCCGTTATGGTGGGTGCGGCTTCGCCAATCAGTACATGAAGCTCCGGGCTCAGGCCGGCGGCGACCAGTAAGTCGCGGGCCTTGGCGACGACATCCATGCCGGATTCCAGATGATAATCGTGAATCGTGCCGGCATCGATGAAGCGGTTGATGTCACCTGACAGTGAGGGTTGCACATTGAGTAGATGAATTGCTGGCGGCTCGTGCCATGTCGACAGGTTCTGCACTACCCAGGATACCGGCCGTAGCGCGATTTCGGAATCATCGACGGGAATCAGGAAGATCTGGCTCATTTCAGCTTTCTTTCGATTCGGATTGGCGGAGATCGGCGGGCGATTGAGCAGACAGGGTCAAACCACCAGCACATCGCAGGGCGTGTAGTCGGCGAGGAAACGGACGACGCCGCCCATCACCGCTTCTTCGAGGCGCGATCCGCCATGACGTTGAGGCATCCTGTCGATGGTTGGTCAGATGGAAATGCTTTCGGGGTATGGCCCTACCGGGTTTGCGGCGAGGTCTTTTGCGCCTCGTCGAGGGCGTGTTGTGCTTCGGGCGGCATGTAGTTCTCGTCGTGCTTGGCCAGCACTTCGGTGGCCACGAAGCGGCCATCGTCCCCGATCCGGCCCTGGACGACAGCGCCCTTGCCCTCCTTGAAGAGATCCGGAAGGATGCCCTTGTAGGCGACGGGAACCTCCCTGGCCGTGTCGGTGACGATGAACTGGACGGTCAGTCCGTCGCCTTCGCGACGGATGCTGCCCTCCTTCACCATACCGCCGATGCGGAATGCCTTGTTCCTCGGGGCATCGTCCGCCGCAACCTGGGTCGGCGTGTAGAAGAACGCAATACTGCTGTTCAGGGCGTTGGCTACCAGCGCCGTCGCTAACGACAGTGTGACCAGTCCGCCTGCGATAAGGGCGATGCGTTTTTTACGTGGTGTCATTTGCTGCCTTCATCCATAAGTGTGCGAGCGTTCACTGCCCCGCCTTCAGCGCGGCGATGCGTTCTTCCAGCGGCGGATGGGTCATGAACAGGCGCTTGATGCCGCCGGCGCCGGCGCCGCTGATGCCGAAGGCGGCCAGCTTTTCCGGCAGGGGCGCGGGATGCAGCGAATTCAGCCGTTCCAGCGCGGCGATCATGTTCGGCCGCCCGGCCAGGCTGGCGCCGCCCTGGTCGGCGCGGAATTCGCGCTGGCGGGAGAAATACATGACGATGATCGAGGCCAGCACGCCCAGCACCAGTTCGGCGACGATCATGGTGACGTAGAAAGCCGGCCCCTGGCCGCGTTCGGTCTTGAACA
Source organism: Sulfuritalea sp. (assembly GCA_022842325.1). Classification (GTDB taxonomy): domain Bacteria; phylum Pseudomonadota; class Gammaproteobacteria; order Burkholderiales; family Rhodocyclaceae; genus Sulfuritalea. The sequence continues at coordinate 16,725 of JALHPU010000053.1, forward strand.
CGATCCGGTCCACGAGGTGGCCGATGACGCGCGAGAGGAACATGACGAAGGTGTTCACCACGCCCTGGATCAGGGCCAGCGTCACCATGTCGCCATTGGCGATGTGGGCGACTTCGTGACCGATGACGGCCTCGGCTTCGCTTTTCGACATCTGCCGCAACAGACCGCTGGAGACGGCGACCAGCGAGTTGTTCTTGCTCATGCCGGTGGCGAAGGCGTTGACCTCGGGCGTGTCGAAAATGCCGACCTCGGGCATCTTGATGCCGGCTTCGGTGGAGTATTTGCGCACCGTTTCGACCAGCCAGAATTCGGTCGACGTCGACGGCGCCTCGATCACCTGCACGCCCATCGCCCTCTTCGCCGACCATTTGGAAATAGCGAGCGAAATGAAGGATCCGCCGAAGCCCATGACGGCGGCGAAGATCAGCAGCGAGCCGAGATTCAGGCCGTTGGCATTGAGGTAGGGCTCGACACCCAGGAGGCGCATGGTGACCGACAGCACCAGCACGATGGCCATGTTGGTGGCGAGGAAGAGGAAGGTGCGTTTCACGGGGTCTCCTTGGCGTTGCGGGTCAGCGGGGCAAAGCGGTGGCGGTCGGCAGCCACGCTTTCAGTTCGCGGATTTCGTCACGCAGGCCGCGCATCTCGGCATGCAGGTCGGCCTCGATGTGCTTGCGCGCTGCTTCCACGGCCGCTTTCGCGTCATGCTGCTCCGCCTCGTTATAGCTTTGCATGGCATTGACGATGATGGCGATGAACAGGTTGAGCATGGTGAAGGTCGCCACTAGGATGAAGGGGATGAAAAATGCCCAGGCATACGGGAAGTGCTCCATCACCGGACGGGCGATGCCCATCGACCAGCTTTCGAGTGTCATGACCTGGAACAGGGTGTAAAGCGAGCGGCCGATGTCGCCGAACCATTCCGGGTGGGCGGCAGCGAACAGGTTGGTGGCGATCACCGCGAAGACGTAATAGATTATCAGCAGCACCAGGGCGATCGAGCCCAGCCCCGGAATTGCCGCGAGCAAGGCGCCAACCACGCGCCGCATCGACGGCACCATGGTCAGCAGACGTAGCACCCGCAGCACCCGCAAGGCCCGCAACACAGCCAGCGACCCGGTAGCCGGCAGCAGCGCGATGGCCACCACGGCGAAATCGAACAAGCTCCACGGGTCGCGCCAGAATGCGGCACGGTGGACATAAAGGCGCAAGGCGATTTCGATGACGAACACCGCCAGGATGGCGCGGTCAAGGCCGACGATCAACCCTCCGGCGGCCACCATTGCGCCGGACGAGGTTTCCAGGCCGAGCAAGACTGCATTGAGCAGGATCAGAATGATGATGAAGTTCTGCACGCGCGGAAGCTCGATCCAGGCGCGTACCGACTGGCGTCCGTCGTGGGCCGGGAGGTCGGTCATGTTGGCGTTCGGCCTCATATCGGCGAGAAGCCAAGCAGGCCCGGCGATAAACCGGCGAGAATATTCATGGCCGCACCCCGCGCCGTTTCACGGCGACACGCCAGATCCAGGCCCGGGAGATCAGCAGGTAACTGGCGGCAGCGGCAAAGCTGGCCGTGATCGCCAGGCCGGCAAACAGCGGCACGCCGATCGAGCCGAGGCTTTCCAGGACGCTGAACGGATCGGCCCACGAGACCGCTGCCGTGGCGGACGTTCCGGTCGCCCAGGCGCCCAGCTGATAGGCGCCGTAGTAGATGGGTGGCACGGTGAACGGGTTGGTCACGAATGTTCCGGCGGCGGCGATCGGCACGTTGGCGCGCAGCACTACCGCCGCCGCCGCGGCAAGCAGGATCTGCGCGACGGGGATCAGGAAGCCGATGAAGAGGCCGATCGCCACGCCCATGGCAACACCGCGGCGCGACCAGCACCACAGTTTCGGGTTGGCGAGATGGGGCGCCAGCCGGCGCAACCACGGATTGGTCTCGAGCTGCTCGCGGCCGGGGGCCAGCGCCCGCAGGCGCCGGATCAGTGCGGACATCGCGTTCAATCGTCTCCGTTCATGAAGCCCAGCAGTTGCAGCAGGCTGGTGAAGAGGTTGAAGATCGAGACGAACAACGTCACGGTGGCCAGCACGTAGTTGGTCTCGCCGCCGTGGATGATGTTGCTGGTTTCATAGAGGATGAGTCCGGACATCAGCAGCACGAAGGCGGCCGAAACGGTCAGGGACAGCGCCGGGATCTGGAAGAAGATCGCGCCCAGGCCGGCGAGGAAGGCAAGCAGGATGCCGACCATGAGGAAGCCGCCCATGAAGCTGAAGTCTTTCTTCGTCGTCACGGCGTAGGCCGACAGTCCGATGAAAATCGCGGCGGTGCCGCCCATCGCCTGCATGACGATCTCGCCGCCGTTGGGCATGCCCAGATAGCGGCTGATGACGGGACCCAGCGTGTAGCCCATGAATCCTGTCAGGGTGAACACTGCGAGAATGCCCCAACCGCTGTCCTTGAGTTTATGCACAGCAAACAACAAACCGAAGTAGCCGATCAGGGTAATGATGATGCCCGGATGCGGCAGATTCAGCGCCACCGACACGGCGGCGGTGACGGCGGAGAAGGCCAGCGTCAGCGACAGCAGCATGTAGGTATTGCGGATTACCTTGTTGGTGGCGAGGACGGATTCCGCGCCGTCGCGGGGCAGGGCAATCGCTTGTTCGCGGTTGGGTGTCAGGTTCAGGTTCATTTCAGTCTCCTCTTGGGTGGCGAAGAAAAGTCGGCGCTGGCGGGACGGCGAGCCTTACGGCACCACCATCACGGGCACGGGGGAAAGATGCATGACCTTGTAGGCCACCGAGCCGAACAGCATGCTTTCGACTACGTTGAGGCCGCGGCTGCCGATGACAATACTGCTGGCCGAAATTCTTACGGCGCGATGGATGATGCGTTCCGCCGGTTCGCCCAGCGCCACGTGCAGGCGCCACGGCAGGCTTTTGGCATCGAGCAGGCCGCGCGCGAGCGCGGTGGCACCCAGGGCACGGTGCGCCAGTTCCGCCTCGGCGGCCTCCTTCGACAGCCAGGGTTGCACATGGACCAGATGCAGGGACATGGCATTCATGGCACCGACTTGGCCGGCGGCATGGGCGACGGCACGCAGCGAATTGTCCGAACCATCGACCGCGATCAGCCAGGGATTGGTGGCGGGCGCCGGCAGCGGCGGCGCGCTGTCGTAGACCATGCCGACGAGACGGCCGTCGCTGTCGTGTTCGCTGCCGGTGAGCACCGGGGTCACCTGGGCGGGGCTCATGCTTTTTCTCCGGCGGCAACAGTATTTAGTTTTGGCTTCGACAGGGCCAGGCTGGCCACCACCGACACGGCGATGATGCTGCCGACGATTGCCAGCGACCACTGGATCGGCATGTGGAACCAGGGCATGACAAGCATCTTGCCGCCGATGAAGACCAGCACGATTGCCAGGCCGTACTTGAGTAGATGGAAGCGATCGGCCATGTCGGCAAGCAGGAAGTAGAGCGCGCGCAGACCCATGATGGCGAAGATGTTCGAGGTGAACACGATGAAGGGGTCGGTAGTCACGGCGAAGATGGCCGGGATGCTGTCCACCGCGAACACCAGGTCGCTGGCTTCGATCAGCACCAGCACGAGGAACATCGGCGTCGCCCAGAGGATGCCGTTCTGGCGGACGAAAAACTTTTCGCCATGGAACTCGGGCGTGATGCGCATGTGGCTGCGCAGCCAGCGCAGCAGCGGGTTCTTTTCCAGGTCGGGTTCTGATTCGGCGAAGATGATCATCTTGATGCCGGTGATGACCAGGAAGGCGCCGAAGACGTAGAGGATCCAGGCGAACTGCTGCACCAGCCAGACACCGGCGAAGATCATGCCGGCGCGCATGACGATGGCACCGATCACGCCGTAGAGCAGCACGCGGCGCTGCAGTTCGGGCGGCACGGCGAAGTAGCTGAAGATCATGACGAAGACGAACATGTTGTCCACCGACAACGACTGCTCGATCAGGTAGCCGGCCAGGAACTCGAGCGTCTTGATGCGCGCCACCTCGGCGCCCTGGGTGTCGTTGAGATACCACCAGAGCAGGCCGGCGAAGGCGAGCGCGAGGCTGACCCAGACGGCCACCCAGGTGGCCGCTTCCTTGACATGGACGCGATGCGCCTTGCGCCCGCCGAAGACGAACAGGTCGAGCGCCAGCATGGCGATGACAAAAACAATGAAGCCTGCCCACATCGGGCCGGTGGCGAAAGTGACGGTGGCGTCGGTCATGCCAAAACCCTTTTCTAGCCGCGGACCATGGCCATGACGCGGCCCATGTCGAGTGTTTCGGCCTGCTGGCGGATCTGCGGCAGGTACTGCGCCTGCATCTGTTTGGCGGGTTCCAGCAGGTTCTGGAATGTTTCGCGCAAAATCGCCGGGCTCATGGTCCGTCCGCCGGCGTAATAGCGCCGGGCGACTTGACCCAGTGCGTACGTAGTGGCAAAGGAAAACGCCATGCCGGTGGCGGCGCTGCCCAGCATGCCGATGGTCTTGCCGGCGACCTTGCCGAGCAGCCCGCCGAGCAGCTTGCGGCCGAACTGTTCGAGGTACTGGGAGGTGAGCCCGACGCCGGCGGCGGCGATGAATTCCTTGATGTGGCCCTGGTCGAGCTCGACGCCATGGGACTTGCCGATGCTGTACACCATCTTGACCTGCAGCGGGATGATCGCCATCGACGCCCAGGATTGCGGCAACAGTTCGAGCGCGCCATTCACTATGGAATAGTTGAGGATGGATTTGTCCAGCTCGGCGGCAGAAACCGCGGGCACCGCAGCGACGACCGGGCCGCTGGCGACGGCTTTGCTTGCCACTGCCGCCGGCGACACAGCCGATTCCATTTCCCCGACCAGGGTGTCGATCTCTTTTTCGACGAGTTCCGTTACGGCGCTGTCGAGCTTGAGCAGAACTTTCAGTTCGTTCAGGAAGCGCCGTTCGGCATCGCACAGGCGACCGTCGGCCTCGCAGACGCATACCGCCATTTCATAGGCCAGCTGGCGCTGGCCGGTGTCGGTCAGCGCGGCGGCGGCGCTGGCGAGGCTGGTCCGTTTCAGGAGCACGTCCTGATACAGGCCGGCGAGATCGATCCCGCCTGCGGCATCGGTCAAGGAAGCGGCAATGCGGCGGACTTCTTCCCGTTCACTTTCGTCCTTGATGCCATCGGCGAACGCGGCATACAGGGCAATGGCAAGGATGGACTTCTGCTCTTCCAGATTCATGGTTGCGCTACCTTCGTTTCAAAAAGTCGGTCATGGCAGGACGGTGACGATGGTCACCTTGACCTCACCCTTCGGGTCCTTGGTCAGGAAGAATCCGACACGGTCAGCATCCTTGATGTATTCGTGCCGCTCTGCGTCGGGTGCCGCGGACAGCAGGTTCTGGCGGTAGCCTTGAGCGGCGAAGCCCTTGGTGTAGTGATCCAGCACCGCCACGTAGTTGGCCGCGCCTTCGTAGCGGACGGTTATTTCGCGCCCCTCGCGGTGCCAGTAGGCTCGGGTCAGACCGGGATAGCGGGCCACCGGACCGACGTCGGTACCGGACACGTCGCGGCGCACTTGCTCGGATTTCAGCGCCGGGACAAACTCTCCAAGCCTTTCGCGCACGCCGGGGACGATGACGTCGACCTGCACCACTGCCGCGCGTGTCGCGTCGCGCAGGACATCGGGCGCCGCATTCGACAGGTTTCGCGCCTGCCCCCACAGCCCGCCGATCAGCGCGACGAGGGCCCACAGCATGAGAAGCAGCAGGACCAGAAGGCCGACGCCGGCGGCAAGCCAGGTCGAGCGGCGCACCTGCAAGAGCCGGGGTGCGAACGCGGCCGCGTAGCTGAAAAGACCGAGTTTGCTCATCTCTATTCCTTCAATCCGTGCCCATCGCCGCAACGGCATCGCGCGCGGCATCGGCTTCGGCGCCTTCCCGGCTGACAAGGCGATCATGCGGGTGCTCGCGCAAACGCTCCAGTCGGCGGACCACCGCGCGCTCGGTCCGCTGCGCGGCGCGATCGATGGCGACGTAAAGATCGTCCTCGGTGTCCTCGATCACCACGTTGGCGGCGCCGGCGAAGGGGACCTGAATGCGGCAGCGCTTGTCTTTGCCGCCGCGCGGCCCGTTGATGTCGAACAGGCGCACGCTGACCGCACGGACATCGTGATTGGCCCAGCCAAGCGCGAACTGCAAGCGCCGCACGGTGTGCTCGCGCAGTCCTTCGGTCAGATCAAATCCTCTCGCCTGAATGTCGATACGCATGAAACAGCTCCTGTCGGGTTGAAAACAGGGCAGATGCTAGGGCGCTGGCACAGATCGAACAAGTCGATTCTTTTGAGCTAACACATCGAGACTTTCGATGTTATGCTTTGCTTGCAGGCGATGGCGGCTTACTTGAACCCGAGGGGGCAGGACGGTGGCGGCACTCAACTTCAAGCATTTGAGATATTTCTGGATGGTGGCCAAGACCGGCAGCATCGCGCGTGCCGCGGAGCAGCTGCACCTGACGCCGCATGCCATCAGCGGGCAGTTGCGCGAATTCGAGGCGAGCCTGGGCGTGGAGCTGTTCCGTCGTGTCGGCCGCAACCTCGAAACCACCGATGCCGGACGCAGCATCGTGAGCTACGCGGAGGAGATATTCACCGTCGCCGACGAGTTGCAGGAGGTGTTGCGCGGCCAGTTGACCAAAAAGGCCCTGCCGTTCCGGGTCGGCATCGCCGACTCGGTCTCGAAGTCGGTGGCCTACCGGCTGGTGGATCCGGCGCTCGGGCTCGATGAGCCGGTGCGGCTGATTTGCCGCGAGGGGCGCCTGGCGACGCTGCTGGCAGACCTGTCGATTCATCGACTCGACCTGATCATCGCCGACCGGCCGATGCCGACCAACCTGAATGTGCGCGGCTACAGCCACCTGCTGGGCGAAAGCGGCTTGACCGTGTTCGGCACCCGCGCCCTGGCAAAGAAGCTGGCCGGCGGCTTTCCGGCCCTGCTCGACAACGCGCCCTTTCTGCTGCCGGGCGAGGATGTTGCGATCCGGCCGAAATTGCTGCAGTGGCTGGATGCGCAGGGCCTGCGGCCGCAAATTGTCGGCGAGTTCGACGACAGTGCACTGATGAAATCCTTCGGCCAGGCCGGTGCCGGGCTGTTCGTCGCGCCGACCGCCATCGCCGCCGATGTCTGCGAACAATACAAGGTTGCGGAAATCGGCCGCATCGATTCGGTGGTCGAACACCTCTATGCAATCACCACCGAGCGCCGGCTCACCCATCCCGCAATCGTGGCGATCAGCAAAGCGGCGCGGCGCGACGTTTTCGGGGGGGATCAAGCACTGACGTGCCAGACATCCAACAACAGGCAGGATATTCGTGCTTCCCGGTTGCCTTCAAACGTTTTTTTGCCATGACTGCCAACGCATGAATGGCTGGAATCGAACGGAAGAGTCGGTACTTTTGGAAGCTGCCTCCGAAGAACGAAAACGCCTAGTTTTTCCCCGGCAAATAACGAGCGGCCGTTTCACATCCAACTCCGGACGCTGACCCCAAGGCTCTCTTTTCATGATGCCAAGTGAAAGCGGTCATTCAAGAGGTCATGTTTTTAGGGGCGCCAATGTTCCTTTATGGCCGGCAGGGTGAGATCGCCAAAGGCCGCTTCGGAGCATCCAAGTTCGTAGAACCTTGGGTTGGCTGACTGGCCGCTATCGGGAAACCGCTATGGCCGTTTTGGGCACCGAGCACTCGCTGTTACCTACAAGTTCGGCGTTGAATAGCTGCCACTGAGTTCCGATTCTAGATAGCTGCCGGTGGTCACTGGGTCTTGCCGGCCATAACCGGCCACTCGATGTCGCCTTCCAATTTGAATAGTCGATGCAGGCTCAGGCCCGGGTCAGTGTCCGGTATTCGGCCGGCAAATTGCGGGTGACACTGCCTCGACCCGGCCG
>JALHPU010000054.1 GCA_022842325.1 Sulfuritalea sp.
TCCCTTCGATTTCGGAACGTCAGCCCGCCACCACCTCCAGCACAGCAAGCACCTACACCTATCGGTTGTTTGGTTTTTAAAGAACTCGCCCTCTCAGGCTTCTCCGCAATCAGCAGAGAAGGGAGATTATAGGGAGCCATTTCCTTTGTGTAAACCCCTTCACTCCTTTTTCTTTCCTCACGCACAGAAAACTAAGCGCAGCGGAGTTTCAGTGCAGGCTAACGCCAGCCGTATTTGCGTTAAGCACAGCGGCCGAAACTAAAACGAGGCGCAGCCGAACTTCAGTGCAGGCTAACGTCGGCTACATCGGCGTTAAGCGCAGCGGCCGAAACCAAAACGTAGTGGTCGCGGGCATCGTAGAATCCTGCGCCATGGTCCCGTATTCGCTGATTCGCCCCTTCCTCTTTGCCCTTGATGCCGAGCGCGCCCATGAACTGACGCTTGGACTCCTTGCCGTCGGAGGCTCGCTGAGGCTAGGCCAGCCATCACCCACGACCGGCAATCCGGTCGAAGTCATGGGGCTCAGTTTCCCCAATCGCGTCGGACTGGCAGCCGGCCTGGACAAGAACGGAACGGCGGTCGACGGGCTCGGCCGTCTAGGTTTCGGCTTTCTTGAAGTTGGCACCGTAACGCCACGCCCGCAGCCGGGAAATCCCAAGCCCCGCCTGTTCAGGCTGCCTGAATACCAGGCCATCATCAATCGCATGGGCTTCAACAATGCCGGAGTCGACGCCCTGCTCGAGCGCCTGGCGCATATGCGCTATCGCGGAATCCTCGGCATCAACATAGGCAAGAACTTCGACACGCCCATCAAACAGGCCGTCGATGACTACCTGATCTGCCTGGACAAGGCCTATCCGCGGGCCAGTTACATCACGGTCAATATTTCATCGCCCAATACCAAGAACCTGCGCCAGTTGCAGGGGGCTTCCGAACTTGACGCGCTGCTGGGCGCACTCAAGGGGCGCCAGACGGCCCTCGCCGATCGGCATGGGAAATATGTGCCGCTGGCGCTCAAGATTGCACCGGATCTCGATCCGGAACAGATCATCAACATTGCCGACGCCCTGAAGCGCCATCGGATCGACGCCGTCATCGCCACCAACACCACGCTGGGTCGCGAAGGCGTCGAATCTTCGCCGCTGGCCGCCGAGGCCGGCGGACTTTCCGGCGGCCCGCTGTTCGACAAGTCCACCGCCGTGATTCGCAGTCTGGCCCAGGCGCTGGCAGGGGAATTGCCCATCATCGCCGCCGGCGGCATCACCAGCGGCGCGCGGGCGCGCGCCAAGATCGATGCAGGCGCCGCCCTGGTGCAGATTTACAGCGGGCTGATTTATCGCGGCCCGCAGCTCGTCGCCGAGTGCATCGAAGCTACCGACAACTGACGGCGAAAGCTACAATTCCTCTCCCTTGCGCAGATACCCTTAAAAGCGGGATAATTTGATCTCCACCAATTGTTGCGGACCAAGCCCAGTCGCCCGCGCACCATGACCAGTTATCTATTCATCATCCTCGGCGCCGTTCTCGTCAACAACGTCGTCTTCGTGCGCATTCTCGGCCTGTGCCCGTTCATGGGCGTCTCCAAGAAGCTGGAGACCGCGCTGGGCATGGGGGCGGCCACCACCTTCGTCCTGACCATGGCCTGCGGCGCGAGTTTCATCATCGACCGCTGGCTGCTGATACCGAACCAGCTCGAATACCTGCGCACGCTGTCCTTCATCGTCACCATCGCGGCCATCGTGCAGCTCACGGAACTGGTGATCCAGAAGACCAGCCCGCTGCTGCACCAGGTGCTTGGCATCTACCTGCCGCTGATCACCACCAATTGCGCGGTGCTCGGCATCCCGCTGCTCAACGTCGCCCTGCGCCACAACTTTCTGGAATCGCTGCTGTTCGGCTTCGGCAGCGCCGTCGGTTTCACCTTGGCGCTGATCCTGTTCGCCGGCATCCGCGAACGCCTTGAGGCAGCCGACGTTCCGGTGCACTTCCGCGGCACGGCCATCGCCATGATCACGGCAGGCCTGATGAGCCTGGCCTTCATGGGCTTCGCCGGGCTGGACAAGTACAAATGATCGAAGCGCTGCTGGTGATGGCGCTCGGCGCCATCCTGCTTGGCGCCGCCCTCGGCTACGCGGCGGTGCGCTTTCGCGTCGAAGGCGATCCGCTGGTCGAGAAGATCGATGCCATCCTGCCGCAAACGCAGTGCGGCCAGTGCGGCTTCCCGGGCTGCAAACCCTACGCCACGGCCATCGCCAAGGGTGAGGCGGAGATCAATCAGTGTCCGCCGGGCGGCGAAGAAGGCATCCACAAGCTTGCCGACCTGCTCGGCCGCGAGTTCAAGCCGCTGTCCGCCGAACACGGCATCGAAAAGCCCAAATCCGTCGCCATCATCGACGAACAGGCCTGCATCGGCTGCACGCTGTGCATCCAGGCCTGCCCGGTGGACGCCATCGTCGGCGCCGCAAAGCAGATGCATACCGTGGTCGCCGCCCAGTGCACCGGTTGCGAACTGTGCATCGCGCCCTGTCCGGTCGATTGCATCCGCATGGAAGCCATCCAGGAAACAGTTGATACATGGAAGTGGAAATACCCCGTGATCAAGCTGCGCCAGGTCGCATGATCGCCAAGCTGTTCAAATTCAGGGGAGGGGTCAAGCCAGACTCCCACAAGGACGAATCGGCCGCCGCGCCGATCCGCGTCGCGCCGCTGCCCTCGCACCTGATCATTCCGCTGCGCCAGAGCGCCCGCGCCATGGCGCGCTGCCTGGTGCAGCCCGGACAAACCGTGCTCAAGGGCGAGATGATCGCCGCAGCCGAGGGCCCGCTGTGCACCGCCGTCCATGCGCCGACTTCCGGCACGGTGCGCGCCATCGAGCCGCAACCGGTACCGCATCCCTCGGGACTGCCGGCGCCCAGCGTCATCCTCGATCCGGACGGACTAGACCGCTGGATCGAACGGCAGCCCTTCGACTACCGTTCCGTCCCGGCGCAGGAAACCCGGACTTACCTGCGCGACTGCGGCGTGGTCGGCCTCGGCGGCGCCGGCTTTCCCAGCCACGTCAAGCTCGGTCCCGGCGAAAAGGGAATCGAAACGCTGATCCTTAACGGCGCCGAATGCGAGCCCTGGATCACCTGCGACGACCGTCTGATGCGCGAGCGCGCGGACGGAATTCTTGCCGGCGCGTCGATCATGCGCCACATCGCCGGCGCGCGACGCATACTGGTGGGCATCGAAGACAACAAGCCGCAGGCCATCGAATCGATGCGAGCCGCGGTGCAGCGCCTCGGCGAAGCGGATATCGAGGTCGTGGCAGTCCCCACCCGCTATCCTGCCGGCGGCGAAAAGCAGCTGATCCGCGTCCTTACCGGCATCGAGATTCCCTATGGCAAGCTCGGCACCCACTTCGGTGTCCAGTGCTTCAACGTCGGCTCGGCCCACGCCATCTACCGCGCCGTCGCGCACGGCGAGCCACTGGTCTCGCGCGTGCTCACGCTCTCCGGCAACATGGCGCATTCCGGCAACTTCGAAGTCCTGATCGGCACGCCGATCAGCGAACTGCTGCCGCTGGCTGCGCCGCGTGCCGACACCGACCGCTATCTGATGGGCGGGCCGATGATGGGCGTCGCCCTGCTGAGCCTCGACACCCCGGTGATCAAGGGCACCAACTGCATCCTGGCCGGCTCGCCGACCCTGTTTCCGCCGCCGCCGCCGGAGATGCCCTGCATCCGCTGCGGCGAATGCGCCAAGGTGTGCCCGGCCGAGCTGCAGCCCTTCGAACTGTACTGGTTCAGCCGCGCCAGGATTTTCGGCAAGACACAGGAATACTCCCTGTTCGATTGCATCGAATGCGGCTGCTGTTCCTACGTCTGTCCGTCACGCATACCGCTGGTGGATTATTTCCGCTTCGCCAAGGGCGAGATCTGGGCGCGGGAAAAGGAAAAGGCCGCAGCCGACATTGCGCGCGAGCGTTACGAACTGCGCCTCGCGCGGGAGGAACGCGAGAAGGAAGAAAAGGCAGCCAAGCTCGCCGCCAAGACCGAGGCCGGGCGCCAAAAGGCTGCAGCAGCACTGGCCGAAGCGGCAAAGCCGGCCGCGACACCGGAAGAGGATGCCAAGAAGGCGCTCATCGCCGCTGCCCTGGAGCGGGCGCGGGCACAGAAGGAGCAGGTACACCCCGAGAACGTCAGCGACCTGACCCCGGAGCAGCAAGCCGAGGTCGCCGCCATCGAAGACCGCCGCGCCGAGATTCGCGAAATGGCCAAGCCCCACGTGCGGCAGGACGACTAGACGGAATGAAGACCCCCAGTGAATAACTCGCCCTACTCGCTCAAGCCCGCCAGCGTGCAGTCCGTCATGCTGCGGGTGCTGTGCGCGCTTTTGCCCGGCATCGCCGCCTACGTCTGGTTCTTTGGTGCCGCGATCCTGGTGCAGATAGCGCTCACTTCGGTCACCGCCCTTGCTGCCGAGGCGCTGATCCTCTCGCTGCGCGGCAAGCCGGTGATGCAGTTCCTCACCGACGGCTCGGCCCTGGTCACGGCCTGGCTGATCGCCCTGACCTTTCCTTCGATCGCCCCCTGGTGGCTGACAGTGCTCGGCACGCTGCTCGCGATCATCGTCGCCAAGCACCTCTACGGCGGGCTGGGACAGAACCCCTTCAATCCGGCGATGGTGGCGTTTGCCCTGATGATCGTCGCCTACCCGCAGCTCATGTCGCAGTGGCCGGCGGTCGGCGCGGCAGACTTTGCGACCCAGCTGAATGCGATATTCGGCCCGCGCCAGCTCGACGCCATCACCATGGCGACGCCGCTCGATGCGCTGCGCACGGTGCTGCGCGACCCGGAACAGCGCGCGGCAATCGCCGGCCTGCTGGGCAGCCATGCCACCTTCGGCAACATCGGCGGCAAGGGCTGGGAGTGGGTCGCCGCCGGCTATTTCCTTGGTGGCCTGTGGCTGATCCAGCAGCGCATCATCACCTGGCACATGCCGGCCGCGTTTCTCGCCACCCTGTTCGCCGTCGCCGGCCTGTTCACCCTGATCGATGCCTCGCAGTTCGCCCCGCCGCTGTTTCATCTGCTCACCGGCGGCGCGATGCTGGGCGCCTTCTTCATCGTCACCGATCCGGTCTCGGGCGCCACCACGCCGAAGGGCAAGCTGATTTTTGCCGCCGGCGTCGCGCTGCTGACCTGGATCATCCGCACCTTCGGCGCCTATCCGGACGGCATCGCCTTCGCCGTGCTGCTGATGAACATCGCCGCGCCCCTGATCGACATGCACACCCAGCCGCCGGTGTTCGGCCACAAGCACAAGGATGGAGAAGCGCGATGAGCGAGCCCATCGAAGTCGCCCCAAGGGCCTCCGGGGTATTTCGCATCTCGGTGCGCACGGCCGCCATCATGCTCGCCTTCACCCTGGTGTTTACCGCGCTGATGGCCGGCACCTACAAGGCCACCGCGCCGCTGGTTGCCGCCAGCACGCTGGCGGAAAAACTGCGACTGATCGGCGAAGTGCTGCCGCCGACCAGCTATGACAACGATCTGATGGCCGACGCGATCACCCTCCCCGCGCAAAAACCGCTCGGTCTCGATGAAGACACCCGGCTCTGGCGCGCGCGCAAGGATGGCGCCCCGGTGGCGCTGGTGCTGGAAGCCGCAGCGCCCGACGGCTATTCCGGGCGCATCGGACTGATCGTCGCCGTCGGCGTCGACGGCAGGCTGATCGCCCTGCGCGTGACGACCCACAAGGAAACGCCGGGCCTGGGCGACTACATCACCCCGAAAAAGGATCGCAACAAGGCGCGGCCGTGGATCACCCAGTTCAACAACCTCGGCTTCGATACCGTGCCGCGCGAAAAATGGCGGGTGAAAAAGGATGGCGGCCGCTTCGACCAGATGAGCGGTGCGACGATTTCCGCCCGCGCCGTGACCAATGCCAGCGGCCGGGCGCTGGCCTGGGCCGTCGAAAACAGGGAGCGGCTGTTCGCTCTGCCGCCCGACGCACGTTTCGAGCAAAAGGAGAAGCCATGAGCATCTACAAGGACATCGCCTGGAACGGCCTGTGGAAGCAGAACAGCATCCTCGCCCAGTTGCTGGGCCTGTGTCCGCTGCTGGCGGTCAGCACCAGCCTGGTCAATGCGGTCAGCCTTGGCCTCGCCACCATCCTGGTCATGATGCTGGCCAATTTCGCGATCTCGGCGCTGCGCGCCCTGATCCCCTACGAAATCCGCATCCCGGTATTCGTCCTGATCATCGCAGCGCTGGTCACCGTGGTCGACCTGGCCTTCAACGCCTTTCTGCACGACCTCTATCTGGTGCTGGGCATTTTCATTCCGCTGATCGTCACCAACTGCATCGTGCTGGCGCGCGTCGAAGCCTTCGCCGCCAAGAACGGACTGCGCGCCTCGACCCTCGACGGCCTGATGATGGGCGTCGGCTTCGTCTGGGTGATCGCATTGCTCGGTGCGGTACGCGAACTGGTCGGCCAGGGCACGCTGTTTTCCGGCATCGAGATGATCGTGCCATCGCTGTCCGGCATCCAGGTGCTGCCGGAGAGCTATCCGGGCTTCCTGATCGCCATGCTGCCGCCAGGCGCCTTCTTCGTCCTCGGCCTGCTGATCGCCGGCCGCAACTGGCTCGATGCGCGCGCCAACCAGCGCCTGCGCGAAAAGCGCCTGCACGATCAGCCGCCAGCCACGAGCACCGTTACCGCATGAGTCCGAAGAAGGTTCGCGAGTTCTTCTCCCGCCTCGCGGCGGCGAATCCCGAACCCAAAGGCGAGCTCGAATACGCCACGCCCTTCCAGCTGCTGGTCGCCGTGGTGCTATCGGCCCAGGCCACCGACAAGGGCGTCAATCGCGCCACGCGCGCCCTGTTCCGCGACCACCCGACGCCGCAGGCCATCGCCGCGCTGGGTGAAGAGGGCCTGATCGAGTACATCCAGACCATCGGGCTCTACCGCACCAAGGCGAAGAACGTCGCCGCGCTGTCGCGCCTGCTGCTCGAGCGCCACGGCGGTGAAGTGCCACATGACCGTGCCGCACTCGAAGCCCTGCCCGGCGTCGGCCGCAAGACCGCCAACGTGGTGCTCAACATCGCCTTCAAGGAACCCACGATCGCGGTCGACACCCATATCTTCCGTGTCGGCAACCGCACTGGCCTCGCGCCGGGCAAGACCGTGGATGCCGTCGAGCAGAAACTGCTGAAGGCAGTGCCCGCCGAATTCCGCCTGCACGCCCACCACTGGCTGATCCTGCACGGACGCTACACCTGCAAGGCGCGCTCGCCTGATTGCGTACATTGTGGCGTCTTCGATCTCTGTGCCTGGAAAGAGAAAAATGTTTAACCCGTCGCGCGACCAGGCGCGTCAGTTCCTGATCGATGCCTGGGCCAAGCACCGGCAGCGGCTGCCGGGCACGCCGATGGAAGCCCTGGCCGCCGACCTGGTCGCCCTGCATCCCGAGTACCACGCCCTGCTCGAAGCCGAGGACGCGCTGACCCGCGAATGGACGCCGGAGCAGGGCGAGACCAATCCCTTCCTCCACTTGTCGATGCATCTGGCGATCGAGGAACAGCTGTCGATCGACCAGCCGCCCGGCATCCGTGCCGCCTTCACCCTGCTGCAAAGCCGGCGCGCCGACCGCCACGAGGCGCTGCACGACGTGCTCGAATGCCTCGGCGAAATGCTCTGGCGCGCGCAGCGCAACAAGGCGCCGCCCGATGGGGAGGCCTACATCGACTGCGTGCGGCGCAAGGCCGGCTAGGAGTCGGCGCCGACAGCACGGCGGTCAAAGCGACAAGCCGCCTGCACTGAGCTATTCTTCTGCTTCAACCATGAAAGAGAACACCATGCGCTTTGAAGGAACCAACACCTACGTCGCCACGCCCGACCTGATGCTCGCGGTGAATGCCGCCATCACCCTGCAGCGCCCGCTGCTGATCAAGGGCGAACCCGGCACCGGCAAGACCATGCTGGCCGAGGAAGTCGCCGGCGCGCTCGGCGTACCGCTGCTGCAGTGGCACATCAAGTCCACCACCAAGGCGCAACAGGGCCTCTACGAATACGACGCAGTGTCGCGCCTGCGCGATTCCCAGCTCGGCGACGAGAAGGTCAAGGACATCTCCAACTACATCGTCAAGGGCGTGCTGTGGCAGGCCTTCGAGCAGGGTAAGCCTTCGGTGATCCTGATCGACGAGGTGGACAAGGCCGACATCGAATTTCCCAACGACCTGCTGCGCGAACTCGACCGCATGGAGTTCCATGTGTACGAAACGCGCGAGACCGTGCGCGCCGTGGTGCGCCCGATCGTCATCATCACCTCCAACAACGAGAAGGAGCTGCCCGACGCCTTCCTGCGCCGCTGCTTCTTCCACTACATCAAGTTCCCCGACAAGGACACCATGGGACGCATTGTCGACGTGCATTTCCCCAATCTGAAAAAAGACCTGCTACGCGAGGCCATGGAAGTCTTCTTCGAGCTGCGCGAAGTGCCGGGCATGAAGAAGAAGCCCTCGACCTCGGAACTGATCGACTGGCTCAAGCTGCTGGTGGCCGAGGACATCCCGCCGGAAGCCCTGCGCTCCAAGGACAAGAAGACCGTGGTGCCGCCGCTGGCAGGCGCGCTGCTGAAGAACGAGCAGGACGTGCATCTGTTCGAGCGACTGGTGTTCATGGCCCGCCACAATCGATGACGCCTCGCTAATTCACCGCCCCGCCTGCGCCGACCTTCCATGCTGATCGACTTCTTCCTCCACCTCAAGGCCAAGAAACTCCCGGTTTCCACGCGCGAGTTCCTCACGCTGCTGGAAGCGCTGAAGGAGCACGTTGCCGAGAACTCGATCGACGACTTCTACTTCCTTGCCCGCACCTGCCTGGTCAAGGACGAAACCCACTACGACAAGTTCGACCAGGCCTTCGGCGAATACTTCAAGGGCGTCACGCAGATACCCGGACTCGAAGCCGATATCCCCGAAGAATGGCTGAAGATGATGATGAAAAAGCATCTGACGCCCGAGGAAAAGGCCAAGCTGGAAAAGCTCGGCTGGGACAAGCTGATGGAGGAATTCAAGAAACGCCTTGCCGAGCAGAAGGAGCGCCATTCAGGCGGCAGCAAGTGGATCGGCACCGGCGGCTCATCGCCCTTCGGCCACGGCGGCTACCATCCCGAAGGCATCCGCATCGGCGGCGAATCGGCCGGCAATCGCACCGCGATCAAGGTCTGGGAAAACCGCGAATACCGCAACCTCGACGACACAGTCGAGCTTGGCACGCGCAACATCAAGATCGCGCTCAGGCGCCTGCGGCGCTTCGCCCGCGAAGGCGCCGAGGACGAGCTCGATCTCGACGGCACCATCGCCGGCACGGCGCGCAATGCCGGCTGGCTGGACATCAAGATGCGCCCCGAGCGCCACAACAAGGTCAAGGTGCTGCTGTTCCTCGACATCGGCGGCTCGATGGACGACCACATCAAGGTCTGCGAGGAGCTGTTCTCGGCGGCCAAGAGCGAGTTCAAGCATCTGGAATACTTCTACTTCCACAACTGCATCTACGACTACGTCTGGAAGGACAACCGCCGCCGCCATGGCGAGCGCTTCCCGCTGTGGGACGTGATGCACAAGTACGGTGAGGACTACAAGGTGGTGGTGGTCGGCGACGCCACCATGAGCCCCTATGAAATCCTGCAACCGGGCGGCTCGGTCGAATATTCCAACGAGGAAGCCGGCGCGGTCTGGCTGCAGCGCATGCTCGACACCTGGCCGCGCGCCGTGTGGCTCAACCCCGAACCCGAGCGTTTGTGGGACTATCGTCATTCGATCGAACTGATCCGCACCATTTTCAACAGCCGCATGTTCCCGCTGACGCTGGCCGGACTTGAACGCGCCATGCGGGAACTGAACAAGTAGCGGTCTTTTCCAGGAGGAAGCGCCATGCAGATACGTCGCCGCATCTTGAAAGCCCTCGCCGCCGCCGGCCTGCTCGGCCCCGCGGGAATCTCCGGCCTGATCGGCCACGCCCTGGCCAAGGGCAACGCCCCCGTGGCACCCGGACTGCACAAGCTGCGCGGTAGCGTGACCGTGAATGGCAAGCCGGCGCGCGAAGGCCAATTAGTCGGCGCTGGCGACACGGTGGTTACCGGCCCCGGCAGCGAAGCGATCTACGTCATCGGCCAGGACGCCTTCCTGCAGCGCGAAAGCTCGACCGTCAGCTTCGGCGCCGACGCCGCGCTGAACCTGATGCGCGTCGTCACCGGCAAGCTGCTGTCGGTGTTCGGCAAGGGGAAAAAGACCATCCAGGTCTCGACCGCCACCATCGGCATCCGCGGCACCGGCTGCTACATCGAGGACGAGGGCGAAGGCGCCAGGGCGCGTACCTACTTCTGCCTCTGCTACGGCGATGTCGAACTGATCCCCAGCGCCGCGCCTCATGAACGCGAGACCTACAGCACCACGCACCACGACAAGCCGATGTACGTGCACAACGACATGAAGATGCCGAAGATGATGGTGCCGGCCTCGGTGATCAACCACACCGACGACGAGCTCAAGCTGCTCGAAGCCCTGGTCGGCCGCTGGCCGCCGTTCTACGGCCAGGGCGGGCCGAAGTACTGAATCGATTCAGTCTCAGCTCGCTTCGAACATCGGCGGCGCGACCTTGATTATTTCCGAGATGGTGGTCAGGCCGGCAGCGACCTTTCTCGCGCCGGCGATGCGCAGCGGCTTCATGCCTTCGCGCATGGCCTGTTCGCGCAACTTGGCCAGCTCCGCACCGGCGGCCACCAGCCTCTTGATTTCGGCCGACATCGGCATGATCTCGTAGATGCCGATGCGCCCCTTGTAGCCGGTCATGCGACAGTCGAGGCAGCCCACCGGGTGGTAGATCTGGGCCGGCATGCTGGACTTCCAGGGCGCGACCAGCGCAGTCCACGCCGCTTCGTCTTCGGCACGCAAGCCGCCGGACTGCTTGCATTGCGGGCACAGCGTGCGGATCAGGCGCTGCGCCATGACGCCGAGCACCGTCGCCGACAACAGGTAGGGCGGCACCCCGAGTTCGATCAGGCGCGTCACCGCCGACGGCGCGTCGTTGGTGTGCAGCGTGGACAGCACC
This sequence comes from Sulfuritalea sp., assembly GCA_022842325.1. Taxonomy (GTDB): domain Bacteria; phylum Pseudomonadota; class Gammaproteobacteria; order Burkholderiales; family Rhodocyclaceae; genus Sulfuritalea. Next base: position 11,098 of record JALHPU010000054.1, read on the forward strand.
AGATGGCCGGTCAATGCCGCCTGGATCGCCATGTCGGCGGTTTCCAGGTCGCGGATCTCGCCGACCATGATGATGTCCGGATCCTGGCGCATCAGCGAGCGGATGCCTTCCGCAAAGTCCATGCCGATATCCGGCAGGATCTGCACCTGGTTGAAGGACGGCTCGATCATCTCGATCGGGTCTTCCAGCGTGCACACATTCACCTCGGACGTCGCCAGGTGCTTCAGTGTCGAATACAGGGTCACCGTCTTGCCGCTGCCGGTCGGGCCGGTGACCAGGATGATGCCGTTGGGCTGCGACGACATTTCGCGCCACATCGCGGCTTCGGTGTCGGCAAAACCCAGTTCGGAGAAATCGCGGACCAGCACCTCGGGATCGAAAATCCGCATCACCAGCTTTTCGCCGAAGGCAGTCGGTAATGTCGCCAGGCGCAGCTCGACCTCCTGCCCGTCGGGTGTCCGCGTCTTGATCCGGCCGTCCTGCGGGCGGCGCTTTTCCACCACGTCCATGCGACCGAGGATCTTGATGCGGCTGGTCATGGCGTTGAGCACCGCCATCGGAATCTGGTACACCTGATGCAGCACGCCGTCGATACGGAAGCGCACGATGCCCAGATCGCGCCGCGGCTCGACGTGAATGTCCGAGGCACGCTGCTCGAAGGCGTACTGCCAGAGCCAGTCGACGATGGTTACGATATGCTGGTCGTTGGCATCGAAATGCTTGTTGCTCTTGCCCATTTCGACCAGCTGCTCGAAGTTCGAGGCGCCGCTGGCGACCTCGCCGCGGCCCATGGCCCCCTTGATCGACTTGGCCAGGTTGTAGAACTCCACCTGATAGCGCGTGATGTCGTCCGGATTGCTGATGACGCGGCGGATCTCCTTGCGCAGGATCGGCTGCATTTCCGCTTCCCAGCCGCGCTGGAACGGCTCGGCGGTGGCGATCACCACTTCCTGCTGCCTGACCTCGACCGGCAGGATGCGATAGCGCGTCGCGTAGCTGTTGCTCATCACCTCGGTCACGGCCGAGAAATTGATCTTGAGCGGATCGATGTGCAGGTAGTCGAGTCCGGACCATTTCGCCAGCCATTGCGTCAGGGCATCCAGGTCGAGCACCCGGTGCGGCGGCAGCAGCGATTTCCAGCTTTGGTCGGCGATGGCGATCAGCGGATGCACATCGCCCTTGAAATAGCGCCTTTCCTTCTTGAAGCGGGCGGCTTCGTCGGCGGGGATCAGTCCGTCGGCAACGAGGGCATCGACCGTTTCCGGCAGGGTCAGGCGGTGTTCCTTGGGCGGAGCAGCATTCATGGCGTGGCGATATCCGGAGAGTCGGCGCTGACAACACGGCAACTATAGCCGACAACCCGGCCCGGCCTCAACGGCGGGCTATGATGACGGCACCGTATTGTTGCAATTATCGTGGAGACCGTGCATGCCCTTACGGCTTACCCTGGCGGCAGGCGCCCTGCTCGCACTGTCCGCGCCGGCCCAGTCGGCCGCCGATCCCTGCGCCGCGGCGCGCGACCCGGTGCGCTGCGAAGCGCGCCAGGCCGCGCTGAAAACCTGTGCGGCGCAGCGTGGCGCCGAAAGGCAGCGCTGCGTCGAGGCCGGCATGCCGCCGCCGGATTGCCGCCGCACCCAGGACCCGCAGCGTTGCGAAGCCGAGCAAAGGGCCAATCAAATCTGTCGGGGAAAAGCCGGCAGGGAACTCAAGCAATGCCTGCGCGATGCGCTGCCGCCGAAGACGGCCAGGAAGCGCCCGGCCGCCGCCTGATCGCCACCTGGAATTTCCCGCATGCTGATCATTACCCACCTGTCGAAACGCCACCCGCGGGCCGCGCGCCCGGTGTTCAGCGCGCTCGACCTTGCCGTCGCCGCCGGTGAAGTCGTCGCCCTGATCGGCGAATCCGGCGTCGGCAAGAGCACCCTGCTCAACTGCATCGCCGGGCTGGAGCCGGCCGACGCCGGATCGATCCTGATCGGCCCCGCTGCCGCCGACATCGTGCACCTCGACGAAGCCGCGCGGGCGGCCTTGCGCGCCAGTGCGATCGGCTTCGTGTTCCAGGCCTTCCACGTATTGCCCACGTTGACCGTGGCGCAGAACGTCGCGGTGCCGCTGCTGCTCTCCCGCGTGCCGCTGCACGACCATGCGCCGCGCATCGAGTCGCTGCTGGCGCGGGTCGGGCTGGCCGGCTTCGGCGCGCGCTGGCCGGCGACGCTGTCCGGCGGCGAATTGCAGCGCGTGGCGATCGCCCGCGCGCTGGTGCATCGGCCGGCGCTGATCCTGGCCGACGAACCGACCGGCAACCTCGATCCGCGCACCGCCGACGAAGTGCTCGCGCTGCTGCTCGAACGCGTGCGCGAACAGAACGCCAGCGCCCTGATCGTCACCCATTCGCAGCACGTCGCGCAGCGCTGCGACCGCATCCTGACGCTGACGCCCGAGGGGCTGGAATGAGCAGCCCGACGTGGCGACTGTCGTGGTGGCTGGTGCGCGCGCAGTTCCTCACGCGGCGCACCGCCACCGCGCTGTCGATGCTGGCCATCGCGCTCGGCGTCGCGCTCGGTTATGCGATCCACCTGATCAACGACGCCGCGCTGGCCGACTTCTCGCAGGCCATGAAAAGCGTGCAGGGCGAACCCGATGCGGTGCTCGCGCCGCAGGACAGCGCCGGCCAGGTGCCGCTGGCGCTGATCAACGCACTGGCGCGCGACGAAGCCGTGGCGCTGGTCGCGCCGGTGATCGAAACCCGGGTGCGCCTCGACCAGTCGCCGACCACCGTCAGGCTGATCGGCCTCGATATTTTCAGCGCCGCGCCGCTGATGCCCGACCTGCTACCGCGCCAGGGTGATTCGATCGCCGGCGGCAATATTTTCGAGGACGGCGTGTATGCCTCGCCGGCGCTGCTGGCGCGCCTGCAGCTAAGAGTCGGCGCTGACGTCACGCTGAGCCGCGGCGAGTCGCGCTGGACCACGCGCATCGCCGGCGACCTGCCCGCCGCGCGCCCCGACGACTTGCTGCTGGTGGCCGACATCGCCCGGGTGCAGGCGCGCTTCGGCCCGGCGGAGGCCGTCAGCGAAGGCCGCCTGCGCCTGGCGCCGGGCACCCGGCTTGCCGACTGGCTGGCCGCCTGGGCCGGCAGGCTGCCGGCCGGCCTCACATTGCGCGCCGCGGCGGACAACCAGGCCCGGCTGTCCAACGTCTCGCGCGCCTATCGCGTCAATCTCAATGTGCTGGCGCTGGTGGCGCTGCTCACCGGCGCCTTCCTGGTATTCGCCACGCAGCTCACCGCGGTGGCGCAACGCTCGACCCAGTTCGCCCTGCTCGGCGTGCTCGGACTCTCGCCGCGCATGCGCCTGCTGCAGGTGCTGATCGAGGGTCTGGCGATCGGCGTGCCGGGCGCCGCGCTGGGCCTCGGCCTCGGCTACGCCATGGCGCTGGGCTTTACGCGCCTCTTGGGCGGCGACCTCGGCGGCGGCTTCTTCGCCGCCAGCACGCCGGCCATCGTGCCCGAATTGCTGCCCGCGCTGGGCTTCTTCGCGCTGGGCTGCGCGGCAAGCCTGACCGGCGCGCTCTACCCCGCCTGGCTCAACCGCGTGCAGCCGCTGGCGCAGGCGCTGAAGACCGGCTTCGCGCAGCAGGCGCCGGCCAGGAGCGAACGGCCGCAGCGCGCGCGCCTGATCAAGCTGGTCGCGGTCGTGCTGGTCGCCGCCACGGCACTGGCGCTGACGCGCGCGCCGGCCGTGTTCGACCTGCCGCTGGCAGGCTACGCGGCGATCGCGCTGGTGCTGGTGCTGGGCATCGCGGCAGCGCCGCTGGTCACGCAAACGGTATTCGGCGCGCTGGCCCGCCGCGCGCTGCCGGCGCCGCAGCGTGTCGCGGTGCAGAACATCGTGCAGGCGCCGCTGATGGCGCAGGTCGCCGCCAGCGGCCTGATCGTCAGCTTCGCCCTGACCGTGAGCATGGTGACCATGGTCGCCAGCTTCCGCATCGCCCTCGACCAGTGGCTCGACGTGGTGCTGCCGGCGCCGCTGTACCTCCGCAGCAAGGGGGTGCCGCTGCCACCGGAGCTGTTCGCCGCACTGGAACACGCGCCCTTCGAGAAAGTCGAACGCACCGCCACCACAACGCTGAGCCTCGATCCGCAGCGGCCGGGCGTGGCGCTGCTGGTGCGCGACCTGAACCGCGCCGACCCCGGCGCGCGCCTGCCCTTCACCGGGGCCATCGTCGCCGCGCCGGCCGACCGCATCGCGGTCTGGATCAGCGAACCGCTGCAGGAGCTGTATCGCCTGGCGCCGGGGCAGACGCTGCGCCTGCCGCTGCTCGGGCGCGAGGTCGAGGTTTTCGTCGGCGGCGTCTGGCGCGATTACGCGCGCCAGTTCGGCGCCGTGGTCATGGCCGGCGAGGACTATCGCGCGCTGGGCGGCCGCTTCGAAGCCACCGAGCTGGCGCTGTGGCCGCGCCGCGGCGAGGACGCGGCGGCCCACGCCTGGCTGGCTCAACACGCCGCGCGCCTGGGCCTGGAGATGGCCGAAAGCGGCGAGATCCGCGCCATCAGCATGGACATCTTCGACAAGAGCTTTGCCGTCACCTATGCACTGGAAGCCGCCGCCATGCTGATCGGCCTGTTCGGCCTGGCCGTGACGCTGGCGGCCAGCGTCTGGCTGCGCGCGCGCGAACTGGCAACGCTCAGTGCGCTGGGTTTCGACCGCGCCATGCTGACCCGCGCCGTGATGTTCGAAGGCGCGCTGATCGCCGCCATCGGACTGTTGATCGGGCTGGCCTGCGGCATCGCGGTCGGCGCCATCCTGACCCACGTGGTCAACCCGCAGGCCTTCCACTGGCGCATGGAACTGCGGATTCCCTGGCTGCAGGTGCTGCTCGGCGCAACGCTGACGCTGGCCGCCGGCATGGTCGCCAGCCGCTTCGCCGCACGACAGGCCACGCGCCTGCCGGCGGCGCAAGTCTTGGCCAGCGCGCAGTAGCGCAACGCGATGCGACGCCGCAGCTTCCTGCTGACACCGCTGCTGCTGCCGGCACTCGCCGCGGCCGGGGATGCCGTGCGCTATCCGGCCGCCAGCCGCGGCACGCGCCTGGCCTTTCCGCGCGATCACGGCGCGCACCCGGAGTTCCGCACCGAGTGGTGGTACGTCACCGGTGCGCTGGATGCACCGCAAGGCGACACGGGCTTCCAGCTGACCTTCTTCCGCAGCCGGCCGGGCATTGCCGAGGACCTGGCCTCGCCCATCGCGGCCAGCCAGATCCTGTTCGCCCACGCCGCCGTCACGCGGCCCGGCGACAGGCTGCTGCATGCCGAGCGCGCCGGCCGCGCCAATCTCGGCGCCGGATATTCCGCCACGGATTGCGATGTGCATATCGGCCCCTGGCAGATGCGCCGCCACGGCGCAGGCGCAGAGGAACATTTCCGGCTCAAGGTGCAGGATGCCGCCTTCGCCTTCGACCTGACGCTGACGCCGACGCAGCCGCTGCTGCTGCAAGGCGAAGGCGGCTGGTCGCAGAAGGGGTCGCGCCCGGCGCTGGCCAGCCATTACGTGAGCTGGCCGCAACTGCGCGTCGCCGGCAGCCTCACGCTAGCCGGCCAGCGCCAGGCCGCAGCGGGCCGCGCCTGGTTCGACCACGAATGGTCGAGCGAGGTGCTGGCGGCCGGCAGCGTCGGCTGGGACTGGCTCGGCATCAACCTCGACGATGGCGGCGCACTGATGGCCTTCCGCATCCGCAATGCCGCCGGCGAAACGATCTACGCCCACGCCGCGCTGCGCGATGCCGCCGGCCGGCTGACGCAGTTTGGCGCCAATGAGGTGAGCTTCACCCCTCTCGGCCGCTGGACCTCGCCGCGCAACCGCGCGCAGTATCCGGTGAAGATGGAAATTCGCTGCGGGCCGCACCGGATCGAGACCGTGCCGGTGCTCGACGACCAGGAAATCTCGGCGCGACGACCGCTGCCGGTCAGCTACTGGGAAGGTCTGGTCGCAATTCGCGGTACCCTTGCCGGGCGCGGCTACCTCGAACTGACGGGCTATGCCGACGCCCTGACACTTTAAGGAACGACACGCAATGATCGACGGCATAAAGGACTTCTTCAACCAGTTCATCGCTACGGACAACGCGGCCTCGGATGCCGCCCGGCAGCATGCGCTGGAGATCGCGACCGCGGCGCTGCTGCTGGAAATGATGCGCATGGACAGCACCATCACGGACGAGGAAACGGCGACCGTGACCAGTGTGCTGCAGACCCGCTTCGGCCTCACCGCGAAGGAGCTCAACACCTTGCTTAGATTCGCCACCGAGGAAGCCCGGCAGGCCACCGACTACTTCCAGTTCACCTCGCTGATCAATCGGCACTTCAGCACCCCGCAGAAAATCCAGGTCGTGGAAAACCTCTGGCAGGTGGCCTTCGCCGACGGCCACCTCGACGCCCACGAACAGCACTTCATGCGCAAGATCGCCGACCTGCTCTACATCTCGCACGCCGACTACGTCGCGGCCAAGCAGCGGGCGCGGGAAAAGCTCCCCGCGCCCTGAAACGGGCCGGCATGGGTGCCGGCCCCATCCCGGCGTTCAGTCGCGCAGACTGCTGAAAACGAAATCCTTGTCCTTCTGCGCCACATGGCAGGCATGGCAGTCGGCCTGCGCCTTGGCGTCGAGGCTGCCCTTCTTCGTCTTCGGATCGAAGACCTGGTAGCCCCAGCCGTCCGTCGCCTGGTATTTCTTGCTGTCCTTGGCCATCACGACCACGGCCTTGTGCGCGCCTTCGGCGATGGCATTGTCCTTGTCCACCGCCTCGAACAGATCAAAGGTGATCACCGACCCATTGGCGAACTTGCCCGCCTTGTAGCCTGCCATGGCCTTGGCGTTGGCATAGATGTGGTGCATGCCGCCGACTGCGCCGTACAGCGCATGCCCCTTGTTGATGACCATCGACTTGACGTGCCTGCCATCGCGGAACTTGTCCGGGAAGGCGACATCGGCGGCGATGGCCGGCACGGCGAGGACCGTGAGTGCGGCGACAACTGCAAGTTTTCCGAGCATATTGGTTCTCCTGAATGCGTTGAAAGGGCGACCGAGCCGAAACGCGCTTTTGGTTTCGTTTCGATACGACCAGTAGTTTCGACTCGCTACCGATATTTGTCAACAAGGTTTCGTTCCGATACCATGCCGCCATGGACACCAACGCCCTTCATTCCCTGCTGGTCTCGATTTCCCGTGTGCTCCAGTGCGAGCAACGCCGGATGGCGGTGGCCGCCGGGCTGCCGGCGGTGCAATGGGCCATCCTGCACTACCTGCGCATGGCCAATCGCTACAGCAACACGCCGCAGGCGCTGACCGAATACCTGGGACTGACCAAGGGCACGGTGTCGCAAAGCATCAAGCGCCTGGAGCAGCGCGGCTGGGTCAAACGCGTTGCCGACGCACGGGACGGTCGCGTGCAGCGCCTCGCTCTGTCGCGCGACGGAGCGAAGCAGCTCGACGACAGCGTCGAAGCCGAATGGCACGCCGCCGCCGCGCAACTCCCCGCGGCACAGCGCAACGCCGCGGAGGCGGCGCTGCGCCAGTTGCTCACCGGCTGGCAGCAGTCGCGCCAAGGCATCAGCTTCGGCGTCTGCCGCAGTTGCGCGCACTTCCAGGCGGGGTCGCGTGAGCACCGCTGCGGCCTGACCGGCGAGCCGCTGTCCGAAGACGACAGCACGCGCATCTGCCGCGAACACGCCTGCGGCGCTCCGCCATAGCACCAGCGCCGACTCCCGGGCGAAATTCGAACCCGTGGGGAATAAAGCGCCGCGCCGTTCGTATGCTTTGGGCAGACCCACTTTTCACTCAACCCCAGGAGAAGCCCCATGCACAAAAAGTTGCCCGTCCTTGCCATCGCCCTCGGCTGCGCATTTTCCGCCTTTGCGGCAGACCCGGCCCCGAATGGCATCAGCCTGCCCGACGGTTACAAGGATTGGCGCCTGCTTAGCGTCCATCAGCGCACCGACAACAACACGATTCGCGCCGTGCTCGGCAACGACGTCGCGATCAAGGCCGCGCGCGACGGCAAGACCAATCCCTGGCCGGATGGCGCCGTGCTGGCCAAGATGGTCTGGAAAGGCGTCAAGCACGACAAGTGGGAGGCGGCGATCGAGCCCGGCGCCTTTGTTCATGCCGAATTCATGATCAAGGACAACCAGAAACATGCGGCGACCGGCGGCTGGGGTTACGCGCGCTGGCTGGGCATGGAGCAGAAGCCCTACGGCAAGGACGCCACCTTCGTGCAGGAGTGCGTCGGCTGCCACACCCCGGTCAAGGACCGCGACTGGGTGTTCACCCATCCGGTCAAGCTGCCCTGAGTTCAGCCGCGGACTGGAAGCCCAGCACGCGCTGCGCTGGACGCCCTGGCCGTTCAGCGTGTTGAAGTCATAGGTGGATGAGTGTCCCGCATTGCCCGCGGGTGTCGGCACGCCCCCGGGGATCAGGAAGGTCGCCGAGTTGCCGCCGTACAAGCCCGACAGCTATCGGTGAAGGGCTTGAGTTCGTCCGTCGCGGCAGCGGGCGGCGTGCGCGCCTGCGGATCGTCTGCGCAGACATCTTTCCGGAAAGTATCGCGCCGGCCTGGCGAGAGGTCCGTGACGCGGGCAGAGACAGGGATGGGAACAAGCGTCGGCATCTGCCGGGGTGCATTTGCGAGCGGAGAATCAGTCACATTCATCGGAGTTCATTTGCATTCGTCAATCTGCTTCTTCACCGTGTTGCCGGCGCCGACTCTTGCGCAAGAATCAACGACGCATCGACGACGCTCAAACTGAATCGAACCAGACCGCTTATCGCTTCGGCCAGCCGCCAATCACTTCGAGGATGGTCTTGCGTATCGACTTTTTCGGGGGGGGCTTGCGGGCGGCAGCGGGCTGCCGGAGCGGCGTCGACGCCGACGAAACCGGTTCGGGAAGATTGCGAATTCGGACCCATTCGCTCATGCCCTTGCTCCAGACCAGGGTCGAGTCCTCCAAGTCTCCGTTCGCTACCAGGGTCTTGAGCCCTGCCTCGGAAATCGGACCGAATTGCTGGCCGTTGCGACAGTAGTGCCAAGCGCTCATCTGAATAACCATGACAATAATATTGTTATAGGCTACAGGCGCGCACGCTCGGAAGCAACACCCACTTTGGACATAGACTCCAGACTCACGGCGGCGTAGCAATTCGGCCTCGCCGCACCGTGCGCCCCGCGGTCCCGGATCGGCGGACCAGGCGGCGGGAATTCCGGGCAGCCGTCAGCGGCGAAGGTAGGGCTCGAAAAACGCCTTGGGCGAACCGCAGCCTTGCTCGACGAACAGGGCATCATTCATGAACAGCGTGTGGAGCGTATTCGTCTTGCCGCGCTCGGGAAACATGCGATCGGCCGCCACCAGGGCACGCGGCACGCGCTTCCAGGTACAAGCGCCGCCCCAACCCATCATCATGTTGGTGTAAGTGGCGACCAGGTAGCCTTGCTGCCGCAGCTCGTCGGCGCTTGCCTTCTTCATCTTCACCGTCGTGCCATCGTATTCCCACCGCGACGCCTCGGCGAGCGTCGGTACGATGCGCAGCTGGTTGTAAAGGACCAGCGGCGCGTAGCCCGCCTTCAACAGGAGCATCGACGGATTTTCATAGTTCGTGTTGAGGAAGAACGGCTGGCTGCTGAAACTCTGTTTCGCGAAACGCAGCTCGCCCGCTTCGTCCGAAACCGCCTCGGCGGCAAAAAGGATTGCGTGCCTGCCGCCGTGGCCGGTGATCGTGCCCTCGCGGGCCGTTCCCCAGAACAGCGCGACAAGACCCGGAACCGGCTTCCCGTCCTGCGCGTCGACCGCCTTCATCGTCACCGCGGGCATGGTCGCGGCGGCCACCGGCAGCGCGGCAAGCGCAAGCCAGGCCGGCCGGCAGCGCGATGCCGCCAACACCAGACGGATCAGCAGCACTTTGACTTTCAGCGGCATTTTCTCCCTTCCAGCCTGGCAAGCTCGATAGCGGGTCCGAGCCCTGTCCGCCGTGCCCGCGGCGCCGACTCCTGCCCCACCCTACTCCACCGCACGCGGCCTGGCTTCGACGTTCCAGATGGTCTTGGCGTACTGGCCGATGGTGCGGTCGGAGGAGAACTGGCCCATGCCGGCGACGTTGAGGATGGACTGCTGTACCCACGCAGCGCGGTCGACGTACAGGGCGTCGACCTTTGCCTGACAGGCGATGTAGGAGGCATAGTCGGCGAGCAGCAGGTAGTGGTCGCCGTTGGCGGTCAGGTTGTCGAACACCGGTTTGTAGCGCTCGCGGTCCTCGGGCGAGAAGAAGCCGTCGCGCAGCATGTCCAGCGTCCGGCGCAGCTCGCCATTGCGGTTGTAGTGGTCCCAGGGTTTGTGGCCGGCGGCGTAGGTCTGCGCGACTTCGTCGGCGGTGAGGCCGAAGATGAAAATGTTTTCCGGCCCGACTTCGTTGCGGATCTCGACGTTGGCGCCGTCGAGGGTGCCGATGGTCAGCGCGCCGTTCAGGGCCAGCTTCATGTTGCCGGTGCCCGAGGCTTCGGTGCCGGCGGTGGAGATCTGCTCGGAGAGGTCGGCGGCGGGGATGATGATTTCGGCGTTGGTGACGTCGTAGTTGGGGATGAACACGACCTTGAGCCGGTCGCGCATCAGCGGGTCGTTGTTGACGATGTCGGCGACGTCGTTGATCAGGCGGATGATCAGCTTGGCCATGCGGTAGCCGGGCGCCGCCTTGCCGCCGAAGATCACCGTGCGCGGCGGCGCGTCGCCACCGGCGCGCAGGCGGTTGTAGAGCGTGATCACGTGCAGGACATTGAGCAGTTGCCGCTTGTATTCGTGGATGCGCTTGATCTGCACGTCGAACAGGGAATCGGGATCGACCACGATGCCGAGCCGCTGCGCGATCAGCTTGCCCAGGCGCGCCTTGTTGTCGCGCTTGACGCGCACGAAGTCGGCGCAAAAGCCCGCGTCGGCGGCCAGCGGCGTCAGGCGCCGCAACTGGTCGAGCTCCTTGAGCCAGCCGCGGCCGACGTGGTGTGTGATCAATTTCGCCAGCGCCGGATTGGCCTGGTTGAGCCAGCGCCGCGGCGTGACGCCGTTGGTCATGTTGACGATCTTCTCCGGCCATAGCCGGTGGAAGTCGGCGAAGATGGTTTCCTTCATCAGGCGGGTATGGATCGCGGCGACGCCATTGACCTTGTGGCTGCCGACGATGGCCAGGTGCGCCATGCGGATGCGCTTGCCGCGCGATTCGTCGATCAGCGACATGCGCTGCCACAGCGCCGGATCGCCCGGGTAGTGGTGCATCACGTCCTTGAGGAAGCGGTGGTTGATCTCGTAGATGATCTGCAGGTGGCGCGGCAGCACGCGCTCGAACAGCGGTACCGGCCAGGTTTCCAGCGCCTCGGGCATCAGCGTGTGGTTGGTGTAGGAGAAGGTGCGCGTGACGATGTCCCAGGCCGGCACCCATTCGAGGTGGTGCTGGTCCATCAGCATGCGCATCAGTTCGGCGACGGCGATCGACGGATGGGTGTCGTTGAGCTGCACCGCGACCTTCTCCGGCAGGCTGTCGAGCAGCGTGTCCGACTTGGTGAAGCGGTAGAGCATGTCCTGCAGCGAGGCGCAGACGAAGAAGTACTGCTGCTTCAAGCGCAGCTCGCGGCCCATCTCGGTGGTGTCGTCGGGGTAAAGCACCTTGGACAGGTTCTCGGAATCGTTCTTGTCTTCCACCGCGCGGATGTAGTCGCCCTCGTTGAAATACTTGAGGTCGAAGTCGCGGCTGGCCTTGGCCGCCCACAGCCGCATGTTGTTCACCGTGCCGGTGTCGTAGCCGGGAATCGGGTAGTCGTAGGCCATGGCCATGACGTCGTCGGTATCCACCCACTGGTGGCTCTTCCTGCCGTGCTCGTCGGTGAAATCCACCACCTTGCCGTGGAACTTGACCTGATACAGCACTTCGGGGCGCGGGAACTCCCAGGGATTGCCGTAGCGCAGCCAGTTGTCGGGATGCTCGACCTGCTGGCCGTCCTCGATGCCCTGGTGGAACATGCCGTATTCGTAGCGGATGCCGTAGCCATAGCCGGCGATGCCCATGGTCGCCATCGAATCGAGGAAACAGGCGGCGAGCCGGCCGAGGCCGCCGTTGCCCAGCGCCGCGTCCGGCTCGATTTCGGCGATGCCCTCCGGCCTGAGCCCCATCTCACCCAGCGCCGCCAGCGCGTCGCGAAACTCGTTCTCGGCGCAGATGTTGAGCATGCTGTTGGTCATGGTGCGGCCCATGAGGAATTCCATCGAGAGGTAGTAGACCCGCTTGCGGTCCTCGACGTAATAGCTGCGCATGGTTTCCATCCAGCGCTCGATCATGCGTTCGCGCACTACCGCGGCGGCGGCATGGAACCAGTCGCGGTCGGTGGCGGTGATCGGGTCCTTGCCGATGGTGTAGATCAGCCGGTTGTAGAGCGAGCGCCGGATCGATTCGGCATCCAGCGTCGGGTGGTCGAGGTCAGGCAGATCGGCGGGCTTTTGCATGGCGGGCTCCCACGGCAAACAGTGCCGTCATCATACCGCCGCGCCCGGCGCGCAGGGGCGCCGTAGCTAGGCTTGCAGCGCCGCGCGCCAGCGCGCGAGCTTTTCCTCGAATGTCATGCCGGCATGGGCCGGACTGGTGGAGGGCAGCACCAGCGCCTCGAAACCCATGGCCTCGACTTCGCGGATGCGGCGCGCGGCCATGCGGCCGTTGAAGCAGATTCGCCGTAGCGCCGGCGCCGACTCCTGGAGTTCAGCCAGCGGATTCGGCACCGCGTCGCGTATCGCCGTGTCTAGGCTGCCGGCGCGTTCACAGGAAGCGAACACGTCCCAGATGGCGATGCCCGCAGCCTGCACCGCGACGATGCGATCCGCGTAGTCCATTTCCTTGAGCGGCTGGTCGATCACCGCGCCGAGGATGCGCCAGAACTGGTTTTGCGGGTGGGCGTAGTACTGCTGCGCGGCGAGCGAGGCGGTCGACGGAAACGAGCCCAGGATCAGCACCCGGGCTCGTGTGTCGATGACGGGTGCGAGGCCCTGCAATGTCGTGCCCATCGTCACGGCTCTGGGTCTGTAGGGCCGGCTTCAGCCGGCCGGGGGTAGATTGGCGGACTGAAGTCCGCCCTTGTATTATTTTTCCATGAAGAATTCGACGTATGGCGTGATGTTGCGCAGCAGCTTGCGGAAGGAGCGCGTAGCGCGACTGAAGCAAGCTGCTGCGCGGCGCCCTCCGTCGTGGCAGCACCCTCGGGGGGCACCCCGAGTCGAGCGGTTGGATGCCGTGTCCGCCCTTGGGCCAAGAGC
>JALHPU010000055.1 GCA_022842325.1 Sulfuritalea sp.
ACTCCTTCTTTACTTCGCTGCGCAGAACGCCCCACCCTCCCGATCCGGTGACGTCGTCGCGGGTTTTCGGTAGCAAAGCAAAAGCGTATGCCGCCGGGGGAGGCAGGGGACCGACGCAGCGAGGTAAAGGGGGAGAGCTGGGCGCAGCCCGGCTCGGAGGACACGAGCAGCGACGGTCCCCTGCCTCCCCCGGCGCCCACATCCCCATGGAGCAAGCAACATGAAAATCACCAGACAAGCCTATGCCGAGATGTTCGGCCCGACGACCGGTGATCGCGTCAGACTCGCCGACACCGAGCTCTGGATCGAGGTCGAGAAGGACTACACCATTCCCGGCGAGGAAGTGAAGTTCGGCGGCGGCAAGGTGATCCGTGACGGCATGGGCCAGGGCCAGAGGCTTTCCAAAGATGTGGCCGACACGGTGATCACCAATGCGCTGATCGTTGACGCGGTGCAGGGCATCGTCAAGGCCGACGTCGGCTTGAAGGGCGGCATGATCGCGGCCATCGGCAAGGCCGGCAATCCGGACGTGCAGCCGGGCGTGACGATTGCCATCGGCGCCGGCACCGAGATCATCGCCGGCGAGGGCATGATTCTCACTGCCGGCGGCATCGACTCGCACATCCATTTCATCTGCCCGCAACAGATCGACGAGGCGCTGATGTCGGGCGTCACCACCATGCTCGGCGGCGGCACCGGGCCGGCCACGGGGACCTTTGCCACCACCTGCACGCCGGGGCCGTGGCACATCCATGCCATGCTCGCCGCGGCCGAGGCCTTTCCGATGAATCTGGGTTTTCTTGGCAAGGGCAACGCCTCGCTGCCGGGGCCGCTGGCCGAGCAGGTCGCCGCCGGCGCCATGGGCCTCAAGCTGCACGAGGACTGGGGCACCACGCCGGCCGCGATCGACAACTGCCTCTCGGTGGCCGACGCGATGGACGTGCAGGTGGCGATCCACACCGACACGCTCAACGAATCGGGCTTCGTCGAGGCCACGCTGGCCGCCTTCAAGGGCCGCACCATTCACACCTTCCACACCGAAGGCGCCGGCGGCGGCCACGCGCCGGACATCATCAAGGCGGCCGGCCTGCCCAACGTGCTGCCGAGTTCGACCAACCCGACCATGCCGTTCACGGTGAATACCATCGACGAGCACCTCGACATGCTGATGGTCTGCCATCACCTCGACCCGAGCATTGCCGAGGATGTCGCCTTCGCCGAATCGCGCATCCGCCGCGAAACCATCGCCGCCGAGGACATCCTGCACGACCTCGGCGCCTTCTCCATGATGTCGTCGGACTCGCAGGCCATGGGCCGCGTCGGCGAGGTGCTGATCCGCACCTGGCAGACCGCGCACAAGATGAAGCTGCAGCGCGGCGCATTGAAGGGAGACACGGCGCGCAATGACAACATGCGCGTCAGGCGCTACATCGCCAAATACACCATCAACCCCGCCATCACCCACGGCATTTCCCATGTCGTGGGCTCCATCGAGCCCGGCAAGCTGGCCGACCTGGTGCTGTGGAAGCCGGCCTTCTTCGGCGTCAAGCCGAGCCTGATCCTCAAGGGCGGCATGATCGCCGCGGCGGCGATGGGCGACCCCAATGCCTCGATCCCGACGCCGCAACCGGTGCATTACCGGCCGATGTTCGGCAGCTTTGGCAAGGCGCTGAAGACGTCAATCACCTTCGTCTCGCAGGCGGCGCTGGGCAATCCGGCGGTGCACGCCCTGGGTCTCGCCAAGCGCCTGGAGCCGGTGAAGAACTGCCGCCGCGTGACCAAGGCCGACATGGTGCACAACAGTGCGACACCCGTTATCGAAGTGGATACCGAAACCTACGCCGTGCGCGCCGACGGCGAGCTGCTGGTCTGCGAACCGGCACAGGTACTGCCCATGGCGCAGCGCTACTTCCTGTTCTGAGTTCACCCCACCCCAAGGAGAACCACCATGCCCCACAGACCTGTACGCCAGCTCATAAAAAACCAGCGCATCCTCACCGCCAGCGCGACCCTGTCGGTGGCAGACGCCGCCGCCCGCATGCGCGAGGCCAAGGTCGGCGCCATCATGGTCCTCAGCGGTCCGCGCCTGGCCGGCATCTTCACCGAGCGCGACGCACTCTATCGCGTGCTCGCCGCCGGCAAGGACCCCAAGCGCACCACGCTGGCGGATGCCATGACGGTCAGCCCGACCACGATCGGACCGGACATGCCCTTCGGCCATGCGCTGCACATCATGTTCGAGCGCGGTTTCCGCCATGTGCCGGTGGTCGAGAACGGCGTGCCGATCGGCATGGTCTCGGCGCGCGATGCGCTGGGGCCGGAAATGGAGCAGTTCCAGGCCGAGCTGCGCGAGCGCGAGCACCTCGAGGAGATCATGGGGTGATGCCATTCGCGCACCGGGGGCCGCATGCTGCTGTTTGAATCCCTAGCCGCGGCGGACAGCGTCGCCGGCGATAGCCTGGTGCTGGCCTTCGAGACGCGCTGCAAGAGCCGCTTGCGCGCGCGCCTGGCCTCGGGCGAGGAGTGCGGCCTGTTCCTGCCGCGCGGCACGGTAATGCGCGGCGGCGACAAGCTGCTGGCCGGCGACGGCCGCATCGCCGAGGTGGTGGCCGCCATCGAACCGCTGATGGAAGCCGCGAGCGGGGATCCATTGCGACTGGCGCGTGCCGCCTACCACCTGGGCAACCGCCATGTCGCCGTGCAGATCCTGCCCGGTACGCTGCGCTTTGCCCGCGACCATGTGCTGGGTGAGATGGTACGGGGGCTCGGCCTGCCGGTGGTCGAGATCGACGCGGCCTTCGAGCCCGAGTCCGGTGCTTACGGGGCGCACGGCGGTCATGGCCACAGCGCCGACGGCGAGGGCCGGGGTCCGCGCATCCACGACCACTTCGCCGGCAGATGAGCTTCGCACTCGCACGCTTGCTGCAGCTCGCCAGCCCGGCCCTGCCGGTGGGCGCCTTCAGCTATTCGCAGGGGCTGGAATGGGCGGTCGAGGCCGGCACGGTCAAGGACGAAGCGGGCGCGCTGAGGTGGATCGGCGACCAGCTCGAATGGAACCTCGGCCGCTACGAGGCGCCGCTGTTGCTGCGCATGCTGGAGGCGTGGAGCACCGGCGACGCGGCCATGGCGCAGGAACTTGATGCGGAATACCTGGCGACGCGCGAGAGCGTGGAACTGCGCGCCGAGACCCTGCAGATGGGCTATTCGATGAAACGCTTGCTGCACGAACTGGGCGACTTTCCGCCGCCGCTGCTCGACGCCATCGCCGTCTCACCAGCGCCGACTCTTATGCTCGGCTGGAGTTGCGCCGCGGCCGCCTGGCAGATCCGGCCGCAGGACGCGCTCACCGCCTGGCTCTGGAGCTGGGCGGAAAACCAGACCATGGCCGCGCTGAAAGCCGTGCCCCTGGGCCAGGCCGCGGGCCAGCGCCTGCTGCAGGAAATCGGCCGCCGCCTGCCGGGCGTGGTCGAGCGCGCGCTGGGACTCGCGGCAGATGGCCATTCGAATTTCGCGCCGGGCTTCGCCATCGCCTGCTGCAGGCACGAAACCCAATACACGAGACTTTTTCGCTCATGACCATGCACGCAAACAAGCAAGCATTGAGAGTCGGCATCGGCGGTCCCGTCGGTTCCGGCAAGACCGCGCTGACCCTGGCCCTGTGCCAGGCGCTGCGCGAGCGCTACAACATCGCGGTGGTGACCAACGACATCTATACGGAAGAGGACGCGCAGTTCCTGGTCAGGAACGAGGCCCTGGCGCCGGAACGCATCATCGGCGTCGAGACCGGCGGCTGCCCGCACACGGCGATCCGCGAGGACGCCTCGATCAACCTCGAAGCCGTCGATCGCCTCAACCGGCGCTTCGCCGGGCTGGACGTGATTTTCATCGAGAGCGGCGGTGACAACCTGGCCGCCACCTTCAGTCCGGAATTGTCCGATCTGACGCTTTACGTCATCGACGTCGCCGCGGGCGAGAAGATTCCGCGCAAGGGCGGCCCCGGCATCACGCGTTCCGACCTGCTGGTGATCAACAAGATCGATCTGGCGCCGATGGTCGGTGCCTCGCTGGAGGTCATGGCCACCGATGCCAAGCGCATGCGCGGCGAGCGGCCCTTCATTTTCAGCAATCTGAAAACCGGTCAGGGTCTGGTCGAGATCATCGGCTTCATCGAAACGCAGGGCCTGATGAAGGTCTGAGCCGGCGGCGGCCCCGGCCGCGCAGCGGCCGATCAGGCCGTGGCAAAACGCCCGCGCAGATACTCGATGATCCTGGCGGACTCGTACAGCCACTGGCTGTTTCCGGCCTGATCGGTGATCTTCAGGCAGGGTACCTTGGCTTGCCCGCCAGCGCGCACCAGGTCGTCGCGGTTGGTCCCCGCGTGCTGGGCGTCGAGGGTTTCGATATTCAGCGAGAGGCGGTCCATTTCGCGCCGCACCTTCATGCAGAACGGGCAGGTCCGGTACTGATACAGGACGAGGTCCCGACATTCCCGGTCCACCTTCTCCTGTGCCGCAGGCTGGCGCGCGATACCCTGCGGCCGGGTGAGCATTTCCCACAGCAGCAGCAAGGGGCCGAGGATGATGCGCAGGATCTTGAAAAAGGTTCTGATGACAGCTTTCATGGTCGATACCGGGAGTGCATTGAGGGAAGCCGCCTTGGGTCCGGCAGGGTGGCGGTCGGCCTGGTCGGCCGGGGGCGAAACGGAGGACGGCGGGCAAGCCGGTGGAGGGCGCGGAACGCTTGCCGTGCCCGAGTGTAACGCAGCGCCCGCGTCCTTCCGGGCTTTTCCGGCTACGCGCGGTGCCGCACAGAACCCCGGGCGGACTTCGCGCATGATCCGGGACAGTTCCAAGGGGGCCGGGGTGCTTCAATATTCCGCGCCGGCACCGTGATCTTTGAAGGAGTGGATGATGAAGCCGAACGCCATGCAGCACATGATCAGGCTGCTCGCCGCAACTGCCCTTGGCACCGCGACCCTTTTGTCGCCGTCCGCCCAAGCGGCCGAACAGCCCCCGGTCCGCAGGGCACAATCCCAGGCCTCGGCGATGGAAACGCAGTGGCAAAAGCTCCAGCAGGCCCTTCATCCGGAAGTCGTGATCAGCCTCAGCGAGGCTTTCCAGCGCGACTATCCCCAAAGCCGGCACCGGCAGGCCAACCTGAAAATCCAGGACGGTGCCCGCAAGGCCTTGCGCGCCCAGCACGAGGCGCGGCTTTCTTCGGATGCGCTCGACGATCCGGCGGGCGACCGTGCCTATCGCGGCGATTTGACCCAGGCGCTGCGCGACGACAAGGATGCCGCCTATCGCGTCGCGCTGATGTAT
Organism: Sulfuritalea sp.; assembly: GCA_022842325.1. Lineage (GTDB taxonomy): Bacteria > Pseudomonadota > Gammaproteobacteria > Burkholderiales > Rhodocyclaceae > Sulfuritalea. The sequence continues at coordinate 5,322 of JALHPU010000055.1, forward strand.
CGCAAAGGCACGCACGGGCTGGCGAAAGATCCGCAGCGCGGCACGCAATGGCTGCGCGTCGCTGCCGAACTCGGCAACGGCCGGGCGAGCTGGGAAGTGGCCAACATCTACAACCGCGACGGCAAAATGGCCGAGGCTGCCAAATTCGAGGCCAAGGCCGTCAGGGACGGCTTCCGCATTCCGCCGCGGATGCCGAACCGCGGCGTGACCTATTGACTGGCGGATGCGGGCAGGGCCGCTCTGGCGGACGGCTCGAGCGCGACCCGGACGCCGCTCAGCGCACTTCCTTGCGCGCGGCACCGACCTCGATTTCCGCGGCGCGCCGCATCTCGCCCGTGTCGAACATCTGCGGCTGGTCGACACAGGCGTTGGCCCAGGCGATCGCGTCGCTGCCCCAGAACGTTTGCCCGCGAAACGCCAGCGTCGGCACGCCGAACACGCCCTGCGCCGCGGCCTGCGCGGTGTTGTCCATCAGCTTCTGCTTGACCGCCGCATCGGCGATCAAAGCGGTGGCAGCATCGACGCCGACGCCGAGCCGATCGCAGAACAGCGGCCATTCCGCGGCGAGGTCGCGCCCTTCGCCCCAGACGAAATCGTAGGCGGCCTCCACCGCCGTTTGCGGCGCGCCGAGCGCGACCAGCAGGCGCTGTCCGTGCAAGGGATTGAAGGGGTGGCGCGGCGGCAGGCGGAAGGGAATGCCGAGCTGCGATGCGGTCCACACGCAACTGCGATAGGTGTGCAGGCGCTTCGGCGCCATTTCCGCCGGCCCCTTGTTGTCCCAGTGCTTGAGCAGGCCGGCGAACAGCACCGGCACCGGCTCGATGTCCAGCGCCGGGTGCAGCTCGGCAAAACGCTTGAGGTGCAGATAGGCGTAGGGCGAGACGATGTCGAAATACCAGCGGGCGGGAATGCGTGGGTTCATGCGCGGCCTCCTGTGTCCGGACGGCGACAGGCTACGACGCCTGACATTGCTGCACAAGAGCCGTCGGCTATCCTGTCCCCGAACGAATCGACCACGTGACGGTCGACACCGACTTGGACACAAACCGGAGAAAACCATGGCCGCGTTCTTCGCTCCCGCCCTTGCCCCGGCATTTGCCGTTTTCCTCAGCGTCTGGACTAGCGCCGTGCTGGCCGGCGGCTCCAACTACGGCGTCGCGCCGGGCGCACTCAAGCAGATCGGCGGGCAGGCGCGCGAATGGCCGGTGCCGACGCCGAGTTTCGCGCGCGATCCGGCGCCGGGTCCGGACGGCAACATCTACATCGCCGTGATGAACGGCAACCGCATCGCCCGCTTCGATACCGCGAGCGAGAAGTTCACCGAGTGGGAACTGCCGCCCGGCGCGCGCCCGCACGGACTGGTGGTCGATGAGGCGGGCATGGTCTGGTACACCGGCAACGGCAACGGCACGATCGGCCGCCTCGATCCGAAAAGCGGCAAGGTGGTCGAGTACCGCGTGCCCGGCGGCGGCGACCCGCATACCATCGTACTCGATGCCGCCGGCAAGCTGTGGTTCACGGTGCAGAACGGCCAGCGCGTCGGCCGCCTCGATCGCGCCAGCGGACGCATCGACGAATTTCCGATGAGCGGCAATCCCTACGGCCTGGCGATCGACCGCCAGGGCGTCGTCTGGGTCTGCCGTCTCGGCGCCGACTCGCTGGGCTGGATCGATCCGGCCAGCGGCAAAAGCGGCGAACTGGCGACCGGCAGGGGTTCCGCGCCGCGCCGCATCGCCACCGGCCCAGACGGCAGCCTGTGGGTCGCCTACTACGGCAACGGCCGGCTCGCGCGTGTCGATCCGCAGGCGCGGCGCGTCGTCAAGACCTGGGAACTGCCCAAGGCCGGCGGCGAACGCGCCTACGCCGTGACCGCCGACGCCGCGGGCCGCATCTGGATCAACGGCATCGACACCGACACGGTGTCGGTGTTTGATCCGGGCCGCGACGAGTTCCGCGTCATCGCGCTGCCCTCGAAGAACCTCGGCATCCGCAAGGCGATCATCGATGGCGGCGGCCGCTACTGGTACATGGGTAGCCACAACGGCCGCCTGGGCGTGGTTCAGTAGCTGCCGGGCCTGCGCCGAATGCCCGAATCATGACCTTGCCGGTTACCGCGACCATGCACTTGCGAATTCCTGCCTGCCTGTTGCTGCTTGGCCTCAGTTGTCCTGCGGCGGCCGGCGATCTCTACAGCACCATCAACCGGCTGCGCGCCGGCGACGGCAACTGCGAGGCGAAAGACTTGCTGCGCCTGAAACCGCAGGCGGCGCTGAAACGCGTTGCCAGGGAACTGGCGCACGGCAATCCGCTGGATCGAAGCCTGCGCACGGCAGGGTACCGGGCGACCCACGCCAAGGCCTTGAAGTTCAGCGGCCATGGGATCGGCGGGCAGGTAGCAAGGATGCTGGAACAAGGCTACTGCGAAAAGCTGCAGGATGCCGCGATGACCGAGGTCGGCATCTACCAGGATCCGCGGCAGGTCTGGATCGTCATCGCGGCGCCGTTCGCGCCAGCGGTGGCGATGGACGAGGAAGCCGCGGGGCAACGCGTGCTCGAGCTGGTCAACCAGGCGCGCCGATCGCCGCGAAACTGCGGCAACACGGCGTTCAATGCGGCGCCGCCGCTACGCTGGAACGAGGAGCTGGCGGAGGCGGCGCGGCTGCATTCCGAGGAAATGGCGCACTTCAACTTTCTGAGTCACAGCGGCCGCGACGGGTCCACCGCAGCACAGCGCGTCGAGCGGGCGGGTTACCGCTACCGGGCGATTGGCGAAAACATCGCCGGCGGGCAATTGAAGCCCGAAGATGTGGTGGCGGGCTGGATCGACAGTCCCGGGCATTGCGCCAACCTGATGAGTCCGGTCTTTACCGAAATGGGCGTCGCCTTCGCGGTCGATGGCACCACCAGGATGGGCGTGTACTGGACGCAGGCATTCGGCGCGCGGCGCTGATGCATTCCGGCACCGGCGGCGATTCCTCACCGTCCCGCCGGCGCCGACTCTTGCCGCAGTAAACGCGGACCGTCCGCTTCGCGATCCCGGGTGCGGACCCTGATCGACTCTGCCGGGAAGCCGGTTGCGTGCGGGGTGCTTAATTTTCTTGGTTTTCTGCGGGGCAGGATAAACTTGGCCTGCCGATTGACCGAAAGTACTATGCCGCCCTCCGAACCGCCGTTTTCCAAGACGATGCCAGGTCGCCTCACGCCGGCCGGCAGCGCGACGTCGGTCCCGTCGCGACGCCCGCTGGCCGTGGCGGTTGGGGTATTCCTCTTGGCCGCCGTCGTCAGCGGGCTGCTGGTGCGGCAATCGGAACTGCAGCGCGAGCGGCAGTTGCGGGCGCAGGTCGCCGCTCTGGCTGGCGACCATGCCCACGCGATCCAGCGCAGCATCGAGCACGCCCTCTCCGCCACCTATGCCCTGGCCGCGCTGGTGCGCCAGGGCAAGGGTGAGGTCGCGGATTTCGAGGCCACCGCGCAGCAGATGCTGCGCTTCTATCCCGGTGCGGCCTCGCTGCAACTGGCACCCGGCGGCATCGTGCGGCACATCGTGCCGCTGGCCGGCAATCAACAGGCGATCGGCCACAACCTGTTGCAAGACCCCGAGCGCAACAAGGAGGCCTTCCTGGCGCGCGATACCGGCAAGCTGACGCTGGCCGGGCCTTTCATCCTGGTGCAGGGCGGCCTCGGCGCAGTCGGTCGCCTGCCGGTCTACCTCGACGACGAGAAGCCGGTGTTCTGGGGCTTTACCACCGTGCTGATCCGCTTTCCCGAGGTGCTCGAGGAGGCCCGGCTCGTCTTGATGGAGGAGCAGGGCTACGCCTACGCGCTTTGGCGCGTCCATCCGGACAGCGGCGAACACCAGAGCATTGCCGCGTCCGGCAGCGCCGCGCTGTCCGCTGCGGTGGACCAGCATTTCGACCTGCCCAACGGCCGCTGGACGCTCAGCGTGGTGCCGGTCAAGGGCTGGGGCGATCCCTACGGCATCGCTTTCAAGTCGGCACTGGCGCTGCTGATCAGCCTGCTGCTAGGCTACCTGGCCAAGCTGGTGGTCGAACTGCGCATCTACGAGCGAAGTCTGGAAACGCTGGTCGGCGAACGAACCCTGCAACTCTCCACCAGCGAGCAGCGCATTCGCGACATGAGCGACGCGGCGGGAGCCTATCTGTGGGAGATCGACATGGACATGGTCTATACCTACGTGTCGGGCCAGGCGGCCAAAGTGAAAGGCTATTCGCCCGAGGCCCTGCTCGGCCATACGCCGATGGAGTTCATGCCGAAAGAGGATGTACCGGCGGTCGGCGAGATCGTCAGCCGCGCCATCGCCGACAAGTCCAGTTTCAGGTTGCAGCACCGCGACATCACGCCGGCCGGCGAGCTGTGGTGGGAGGAAGTGTACGGCGCGGTGTTCTGCGACGCTGCCGGTCGGGTGATCGGCTTGCGCGGCACCGGCATGAGCATCAATGCGCGCAAGCAGGTAGAAGAGGAACTGCGCCGCAGCGAGCGGCGCTTCCGCGACATCGCGGAAGTCTCGGCCGACTGGATCTGGGAAGTGAATGCCGACGGACGCTATGCCTGGGTCTCGGAAGGCGTCACCAGGATGCTCGGTTATCTGCCCGAAGAGATCGTCGGCAAAACCCCCTTCGATTTCATGGCAGCTGCGGAGGCGCAGGCCCTGGGCAAGGCCTTTGCGGAAATCCTGGCGCGCAAGGTGCCGTTCAGCGACCTCGAGAACATCGTACTGGGCAAGGACGGCACGCCGCACGTCACGCTGACCAGCGGCACGCCGATTCTCGATGCCGGCGGCAGGCTGCTGGGCTATCGCGGCATCGACCGCGACATCGGCGCGCGCAGGACGGCGGAAAATCGCGTCAAGCGGCTGACCAACCTCTACGCCGCCCTGAGTGAGTGCAACCAGGCCATCGTGCGCTGCAACAGCGCGGCGGAGTTGTTTCCACAGATCTGCCGCGACGTGGTGCGTTTCGGCGGCATGAAGATGGCGTGGATCGGCATGCTCGATGCGGCCAGCCGCCGGGTCAGTCCGGTGGCCGGCTTCGGCGCGGTCCCGGGCTACCTCGATGGCGTGACAGTGACGGCGGATGGCGACGATCCGCTCGGGCGCGGTCCGGTCGGTACCGCGATTCGCGAGAACCGGCCGGTGTGGAACCAGGATTACCTCAACGATCCGCTCACCGCTCCCTGGCATGCCCGCGCCGTGCGCTATGGCTGGAGCGCCGTGGCGGCGCTGCCCCTGCACCGCGGCGGCGCAGTGGTCGGCACCTTCAACCTGTATGCCGGCGAGGCCAACGCCTTCGACGAGGATGCGCGCAAGCTGCTCGAGGAAATGGCCGCGGACATCAGCTACGCGCTGGACGGCTTCGAGCGTGATGCCAGCATCAAGCTTGCCGCCGAGGTGTTCGAGCAGGGCAAGGAAGGCATCATGATCACCGATACCCGTGGCCGCATCGTGCGCGTCAATCGGGCCTTCAGCGAGATCACCGGTTACGGCGAGGCCGAGGCGCTGGGGCAGAGCGCAGGCCTGCTTTCTTCCGGGCGCCACGGCCCGGAGTTCTACCGCGAGATGTGGGACGCGATCGACAGCGGCGGCCACTGGCAGGGCGAGATCTGGAACCGGCGCAAGGACGGCCATGTCTATCCCGAGTGGCTGGCGATCAGCCGCGTGCTCGATGCCGAAGGCAATCCCAGCCACTACGTCGCCATCTTCAGCGACATCACCGTGCACAAGGAAGCGGAAGCGCGCATCCAGCGCCTGGCGCACTTCGATGCCCTGACCGGTTTGCCCAACCGCGCCCTGCTCAACGACCGTGCCCGCCACGCGATCGGCATGGCGCAGCGCAGTCATGAACAGCTGGCGGTACTGTTCGTCGACCTCGACCACTTCAAGAACATCAACGACACGCTCGGCCATCGCGTCGGCGACGAACTGCTGGTCGAGATCGGCCAGCGCATGAATGGCCTGGTGCGCAAGGAGGACACGGTATCGCGCCAGGGCGGCGACGAATTCATCGCGGTACTGCCCGGCACCGATGCCGACGGCGCGGCCCACGTGGCCGGGAAGCTGCTCGAAGCCGTCGCGGTCGCTTTCAAGGTCGAGCAGTACGAGCTGGTGGTCACCCCCTCGATCGGCATCGCCATTTATCCGAGCGACGGCGAGGACTTCGAGGCCTTGTCCAAGTGCGCCGACACCGCCATGTACCGCGCCAAACAGGACGGCCGCAATACCTTCCGCTTCTTCACCCCGGAGATGCAGGAACATTCCGCACGCAAGCTGCAACTCGAAGGCGCGCTGCGCAATGCGCTGGCGCGCGACGAACTGCAGCTGCACTACCAGCCGCAGGTGGCGCTCGACGACGGACGCATCGTCGGTGCCGAGGCCTTGCTGCGCTGGCAGAATCCCGAACTGGGCGAAGTGCAGCCGGCAGAATTCGTCCCGGTCGCGGAAGACAGCGGCCTGATCCTGCCGATCGGCGAATGGGTGTTGCGCACCGCGGTGCGGCAGATGAGAGCCTGGCTCGATGCCGGCATGGCGGCCATGATCATGACGGTCAACCTCTCGGCGGTGCAGTTCCGCCATGCCCACCTGCCGGACCTGGTCGAACGCATACTTGCCGAGGAAGGCCTGGCGCCGCGGCACCTGGAACTGGAGCTCACCGAAAGCGTGGCAATGGATGATCCGCTCGCCGCCATCGCCGTGATGGACGATCTGCACGCACGCGGCATCCGGCTGTCGATCGACGACTTCGGCACCGGCTACTCATCACTGAGCTACCTCAAGCGCTTCCAGGTCTACAAGCTCAAGATCGACCAGTCCTTCGTGCGCGACATCAGCGTGGATCCGGAAGATCGGGCCATCGTCAGTGCCGTCATCAGCCTGGCCGACAGCCTCGGCCTGCGCACCATCGCCGAGGGCGTGGAGACCGAAGGCCAGCTGCGCTTCCTGCGCGAACAGGGCTGCCAGGAGGTGCAGGGCTTCTACTTCAGCAGGCCCCTGCCGGCCACGGAGTTCGCTGCGTTCGTGCGCGGCCGGAGCTAGCCGGCACATGGTTCGCAGCGGCCGAAGCGGCCGCGCGCCGGCCGGCCTTTTGGGCCATTGGCGATGATTGCCCGACAGGCTTGATAGACTGGGGCATTGACGGAACCGGGACTACCCATGAATGATCGCATTCGCCACGTGCTGGACCAGATGGCCCTGCTCGAAGAGGATCTGCGCATAGCGCTGGAGGAGCAGGAAGCCAGCATGCTGTTCGAGATCAAGGGCAAGCGCGTCGAGTTCGAACAGTCGATCCGCGAGGCGCATCGCCGGCTCAAGACCGGGTTCTTCCGCTGGCTGGTCGCCTACCGTCCGCAGAACCTGATCACCGGGCCGATCATCTATGCCATGATCGTGCCGCTGGCGCTGGTCGACCTTTGCGTCAGCTTCTACCAGGCCACATGTTTTCCGATTTATGGCGTGGTCAGGGTGCGCCGCGGCGACTACATCGTGTTTGACCGGCAGCGGCTCGAATACCTGAACTTCATCGAGAAGTTCCACTGCACCTATTGCGCCTACGGCACCGGCGTGATTGCCTATATCGCCGAGATCGTGGCGCGCACCGAAGAGTATTTCTGTCCGATCAAGCACGCGCGCAGGATGCTCGGCGTCCATCCGCGCTACAAGCGTTTCCTCGACTTCGGCGATGCGGCCGACTACGAAAAGCGGCTTGAAGCGTTCCGCGTCGGCCTCGGCAGGATAGAGTAATTTGTCAACGTCCGGCCTCGACTGAATGAAGCAACGGCGGCTTGAGTTGCTGCCGGGTAGGCGAAAGGGTCACTATGAAAGCGCTGCTACGCATCCTCATGCTTTTTCTCGCTTGCGGCAGCAGCGCCGCCATGGCGCAGCGGGCGGCGCCGGTCAAGGGGCCGCCCGCCATTTCCTGCGGAGCCTACGTCGAGACGAGGCTGGGTGAGGGCACTCTGGGAGCGAGCTCGATCCAGATGTATTCGTGGGTGCAGGGCTATCTGAGCGCCTACAACAGCTACTCGAAACATCCGATGGTCGACGTGCCTTCATTTGCCGGCATCGCCACCTTCCTCGACAAGTACTGCCGGGACAACCCGCTGCACCATGTGGCCCACGGCGTCGATGCGCTGCTTGCGGAACTGGGCGGATACCGTCAACCCTACATGGGCAAGTGACCGCTACCCCTGAATCCCGCCGTGTCGCCAGCGCCGACTCTTGCGGCAGAAGACGCGGACTCCGGCCGGTGGCGGTCGATCGGGAAGAAGATGCGTCGTGTTTGCGGCCGGCCGGTTTTCAGCCACGAACGGTCGATGGTAGGCTAGCGGCATCCCTTTCCGGTGAGCGGCAACCATGAGCAAATACATCGGCATTCTTACCGCGGGCGGCGACAGCCCGGGCCTCAACGCGGCGATCCGCGGCGTCGGCAAGGCGGTGCTGGGCCATTACGGCATGCACATCGTCGGTTTCCGCGACGGCTTTCGCGGTCTGATGGAAAATCGCACGGCGCCGCTCGATGGCGGCCAGCTCTCGGGTATCCTCACCGTCGGCGGCACCATCCTCGGCACCAGCCGCGACAAGCCGCACAAGATGCCGGTGGGCGGCAAGATCCTGAACATGCTCGACACCATCGCCGACAATTACCGGAGCAACCAGCTTGATTGCCTGGTCTGTCTCGGTGGCGGCGGCACCCTGAAGAATGCCCTGCGCCTCAAGCAGATGGGGCTCAAGGTCATCACGCTGCCCAAGACCATCGACAACGACGTGGCCGGGACCGACGTCACCTTCGGCTTCGATACCGCCCTGGGCATTGCCACCGAGGCCATCGACCGGCTGCACAGCACCGCCCACAGCCATCACCGCATCATCGTGGTCGAGATCATGGGCCACCGCGCCGGCTGGCTGGCGCTTGGCGCGGGGATCGCCGGCGGCGCCGACGTGATCCTGATTCCGGAAGTTCCCTACGATGTCGAAAGCGTGGCCGAAGCCATCCGCGCCCGGGCGCGTGGCGGCAAGCCGTTCTCCATCGTCGCCGTGGCCGAAGGCGCCATCTCGAAACAGGATCTGGCCACGATCGCCGCCGCCAGGGCTGCGGGAAAGAAGTCGGCGAAGCTCAAGGACGGACGCAAGGCCGACGACCAGGAAGCCGACGCGGCGGAACTGCTCTACGCTGACCGAACTCTGCGGCTGGCCAAGCGCCTCGAAGCCCTGACCGGCCTCGAAGCCCGCGTCACCATCCTCGGCCACGTGCAGCGTGGCGGCGCACCGTCCGCCGCCGACCGCCTCTTGGCGACGCGCCTCGGCACGGCCTGCGCCGATCTGATCGCCAAGGGCACCTACGGCGTCATGGTCGCCGCCAAAGGTGAAGCTACGCGCCCGGTGAAACTCGAAGACGTTGCCGGCAAGGTGAAGGCCGTACCGCTCAATCACTCATGGATCGGCAGTGCACGTCGGGTGGGCACAAACTTCGGCGACTGAGCGGTTCTGACCGGCAACCAAGGCCAGCCGTTGGCGTTCTTCCGGTCGCCGTATCCACCCGACCGTTGATCTGACCGACTTGAATGACTGACCTGCTGTTAGATTTCTCCGACCCGAGGTCGGTGGCGTTGTGGAACCCGATCAACGACGGCGTGATGGGCGGGGTGTCACTAAGCCAACTGCGCTACGACCCGGCGGGGCATGCCGACTTTGCCGGACATGTCTCCTTCGAGAACAACGGCGGGTTTGCCTCGGTGCGCTGCCAGGCCAGTGATCTCGGCAGGAAGGACGTGACTGCCTACCTTCTGGAAGTGCGTGGCGACGGCAAGCGCTACAAGCTGAATCTGCGCACCGACAACAGCTTCGATGGTGTCAATTACCAGGCGCAATTCGATCCTCCTGCCGGAATGTGGACGACCTGCCGTCTCGCCAGCGCCGACTTCTTGCCAAGCTGGCGAGGGCGGCCTGTCCCGGATGCCCCGCCGCTCGACACGAGCTCCGTGCGGCAGATCGGCCTGATGATCGCCGACCGCCAGGAAGGTCCGTTCTTGCTGGCTTTGCGTTCAATTGCCGTAGAAATCGCCTGATCGTGATTGGGTTGCTGCTACTCATCGCCACCATCGGCCTGTTGGCCGGCTTGCGCCGGGCAATCCATCGCAGCCTGGCACCGGAACGGGTGATCGAGGTCCGTACGCCCGCCGATGTCGGTTTGCACTATCAGGACGTCACGATTTCCACCGAAAACGGCAAATCCCTGTTCGGCTGGTTCATCCCTGCGAACCGGCAGGGCAGGGGGCCGGCCGTCGTGGCGCTCCACGGCTGGGGCGGCAATGCCGAGACCCTGCTGCCACTGGCAGGGCCGCTGCATGAGGCAGGCTTCGCGCTGCTGCTCGTCGATGCGCGCTGTCACGGCAAAAGCGACGAGGACAGTTTCGCCTCGATGCCGCGTTTTGCCGAGGATCTCGGCCATGCCATCGACTGGCTGAAGCGCCGGGAGGACATCGATCCGTGCGCCGTCGCCGCCATCGGCCATTCGGTGGGCGCCGGCGCCGTCCTGCTGGCGGCTTCCCGACGTGCTGACCTTGTTGCCGTGGTAAGTATTGCCGCCTTTACCCACCCGGTCACGATGATGCGCCGCTGGTTTGCCAGCAAGGGAATTCCGTACCGGCCCATCGGCTGGCTGATGCTGCGCTACGTCGAATGGGTGATCGGTCACCGCTTCGACGACATCGCGCCGGTCAATACGATCCAGCGGGTGGCTTGCCCGACTTTGCTGGTGCATGGCGCGGAGGACAGCATCGTGCCGGTCAGCGAGGCCCATGCCATTCATGCCGCGCGGTCTAGCGACCAGGTCCAGCTGAAGGTTGTCGCCGGCAGCCATGACGACTACACGGATCTCGATCGGGAGTTGCCGGTGCTGGTGGAATTCCTCTCGAGGTTCGACGTTCGCCAGCGCGATTCCTGAAGCAGGATGTTTGGCTCAGAGCTTCAAGTCAGGCAAGGTGCCGAGCACTTCGGCATCAGGTGCCTGAACGGCAATACGGCCGCCGGCAACAATTACCCCTTGCATGCCGGCCCGGATGCTTGAGAAGCGGTAGGATGGCGCCTTCACTGGCTACATTCCGCCTCCCATCATGTTTGCATTCGTCATCGCCCTCATCATCCTGGCCGGCGCCGTCGGCGCTATTTACCTGCTCCTCAGGAACATGGGCGAGGAGGGCATTGAGGTGGCCGCCCCGGGAAGCTGCAAGAGCGGGCAATGTGGCGTTCGCTGTGCTCCCGTGACCAACGAGCCTGATGAAGTGGCGGAGGAAATGTCCGACGAGGCCGAAGAAGTCAGGCGAAAGGAAGTCGCCTAGATGTTCGTGATACGCGCCCATAATGGGTCGGCGCTTCCTGCAAGAGCCCCGGTAGTTTCTATAAGGGTTCATGGAGTTCTGCTGGTAAATTGGCGGATCTTGGCCTGTTTCCCTGTTCGGTTGCACGGCAATTTCATATCCAGATCCCGCGCTTGCGTTTCCCCAATTAAGGGCCGATAATCCCCAAAATGGGGAATGAAAAGCCGACTTCAATCGCAGACGTCCTGTTTTCCGGTGTGCAGCAACGGGTGATCGGCCTGTTGTTCGGGCAACCGGATCGATCCTTTTACGCCAATGAAATCCAGAGGTTAGGAAAAACCGGGCGAGGCGCCTTGCAGCGCGAACTGGAGCGCATGACCGCTTCGGGCCTGATCACGCTGACTATGATCGGCCAGCAGAAGCACTACCAGGCTAACAAGGTTTCGCCGATCTTCAACGAGTTGCGCGGAATCGCGGTCAAGACCTTCGGCTTGTCCGACGTTCTGCGGCTAGCCCTGGCGCAATTCGCCAAGGAAATAGCATTTGTGTTCATTTTCGGATCGGTGGCCAAGAACACCGATACCGCCGCGAGCGACATCGATGTCATGGTGATCGCTGACGGATTGAGCTACAGCATCCTGTTCGAAGCACTGACGAAGGCCGAGGAAACCTTGGGTCGGAAGGTCAGCCCGACGCTTTATTCCACAGAAGAATTCAACAAGAAGCTGGCTGCCGACAACCATTTCGTCAGCCGCGTCCTCGACCAGCAAAAAATCGCCCTCATAGGAGACGAAAGTGCCATCCGCACAGGAAAACCTGCAGAACCTGCTGAAGATCGGCAAGCTCAAGGCCGAACCCCCCGACCAGAGGGAGTTTGACGGGCTGGTCAACTCGGCCGGGCGAAAGCTGCCCGATGCCGAGAACCCGTCACTTTCGCCAGACAGCCGATTTATCCTTGCCTATGACGCGGCCCATTCCTTCGCCCTCGCCGCCTTGCGCTGGCATGGCTATCGCTCGGAGAACCGGTTCATCGTTTTTCAGGTTCTCGGACACACCTTGTCTTTTCCGACCGCCCAATGGCGATTTCTGGATAGCTGCCATCAGAAGCGCAATGCCGCGCTGTACGAGGGAGACTATTTCTAAGACGAGCAACTGATCAAGGAACTCGTTGCGGCCACGAAGGAGTTGAAGGATGCTGTTGCGTCGCTGGGGCCGGTGCGCACATGACTGCAAATAGCCTTGAAATGTCACAGCGAGCGGCAGAAATTGGCCGATCCCGCCGTCCCGCCAGCGCCGACTCCTGAGCCTGGCTGCGGCACAATGCCGACATCGTGAATGATTCGGGAAGGTCCGCCATGCTTGACTCGATTGGATTCCTGCGCCGGCGCATCAGCCTGTGGCTCGCTGCAACAATCCTGGCGGCCGGCTGGAGTGCGCCGCTACTGGCCGCAGACGTGCCGACCGCGGCGCCGGTCTATACGATGAGCCCGGTCGGCTGGGTGCGGAAAGCCGGCAGCAAGACCTTCATCGAAATCGAGCCGCGCTACCAGACGGCGCTGCTGGGTGTCGATCAGCTGAAATCGATCTGGGTGCTTTACTGGTTCGACCGCAACGACAGCCCGGAAAAGCGCGCGGTACTGCAGGTGCATCCGCGCGGCGATGCCGACAGTCCGCTGCGCGGGGTGTTCGCCACGCGCTCGCCCTTGCGCCCCAACCTGATCGCCGTGAGTCAGGTCAAGCTGCTCGCGGTGCGCGGCAACATCATCGAGATCGACGCGATCGACGCCTTCGCCGATACGCCGGTGCTGGACCTCAAACCCTGAGGACGCGCCGCCCGCGCCTTGCGCATGGCGACGCGGTGCCTGCTCAGTAGGTCTTGTAGGGCAGGAACTTGCCCGACATGACGATGTTCACGCGGTCGCCGTTGGCGTTGGGTTCGCGCTTCAGATCCATCTTGAAGTCGATTGCGCTCATGATGCCGTCGCCGAATTCTTCGTGGATCAGTTCCTTGAAGGTGGTGCCGTAGACGCTGATCAGTTCGTAGAAGCGGTAGATCAGGGGATCGGTCGGCACGGCGGTCGGCAGCGAGCCCTTGTAGGGCACCACCTGCAGCAGCGCCACGGCTTCCGGCGGCAGGCCGAAGACCTTGCCCAGGGTGGTCGCCTGCTTCTTGTCGAAGGTCATCTGGCCGAGGCAGCCGGCGGTGACCCATTCCTTCGACAGCCCGATCTTTTTGGCTACGTCTTCCCACTTGATGCCCTTCTTGATCTTGGCCTCGATGATGAGTTCGGTGACGTCGTTGCGATTCATGCTGCTCTCCTCTCAGTGATTGATGACCTGCTTCATTGGTGGGGTTGATTTGTCGCTGGCCAGCGTCAGCACCGGCGCGCGCTCGCCTTCGAGGCCGGGGCGCACCAGCGGCGGGTTCTTCGCGTCGTGGAACATCTCGGCCTCGGCGCCGGCATAGGTGCGCGAGCGATTGACGAGGAAGTCCACCAGGTGGTTGCGGATCTTGTAGTACTGCGGGTCGTGGTGGATGCCGGCGCGGGTGCGGTCGCGCGGCATGGTGACTTCGACGATCTCGGCGATCTTGGCGTGCGGGCCGTTGCTCATCAGCAGGATCTTGTCGGCAAGCAGGATCGCTTCGTCGACGTCGTGGGTGATCATGAACACGGTCTGGTGCGTGGCCTGCACGATCTTCAGCAGTTCGTCCTGGATGGTGCCGCGGGTCAGGGCGTCCAGCGCGCCGAAGGGCTCGTCGAGCAGCAGCATCTTGGGCTGGATGGCGAAGGCGCGGGCGATGCCGACGCGCTGCTTCATGCCGCCCGACAGCTCGGCCGGCTTCTTGTGGATGGCATGGCCGAGGCCGACCATTTCCAGGTAGCCGGTGCAATGCTCGTTGATCTTCTCCTTGCTCCAGTCCGGCCACTTCGACTTGACGGCGAAGGCGACGTTGCCGAGCACGCTCATCCAGGGCATCAGGGCATGGCTCTGGAATACCACGCCGCGGTCCAGGCTCGGCCCGCGCACTTCGCGGCCGTCCATGAAGGCGTCGCCCGCCGTGGCTTCTTCCAGGCCGGCCAGCACGTTGAGGATGGTGGTCTTGCCGCAACCGGAGTGGCCGATGATGCAGACGAACTCGCCCTTGTCGATGTGGAAGTGGATGTCCTCGAATACCGGCGGGTTTGGCTGCCCGCCGGCTGCGGGATAGGCCTTCTTCAGCGACTCGACGATCAGGAAATGTGTGCTCATCCCGAAGCCCTCCCCCCAACCCCCTTCCCAGGGAAGGGGGTGACGAAGGTTCGCCGCGTTGCGGCTCCATGTTTTTGCTGCACCGCCCTTGGGGCGGCCCTGCGTGCGGCGCTCATACCGTTTACTCCCGATAAGTGACCAGCTTCTGCAGCCGGCCGAAGACCATGTCGAGCAGCATGCCGACGAGGCCGATCATGGTGATGGCGAAGATCACGTTGGGCAGCGCCAGGTTGTTCCACTCGTTCCAGACGAAGTAGCCGATGCCGGTGCCGCCGACCAGCATTTCGGCGGCGACGATGACCAGCCAGGCGATGCCCATCGAAATGCGCATGCCGGTCAGGATGGTCGGCGCCGCGGCCGGCAGGATCACCAGGAAGGCCTTGCGCAGCGGATTGACTTCCAGCGTGCGCGCGACGTTGATCCAGTCGCGCCGCACCGAGGCGACGCCGAAGGCGGTGTTGATCAGCATCGGCCAGATCGAGCAGATGAAGATGACGAAAATGCCGGAGACGTTGGAGTCCTTCAGCGTGTACAGCGCCAGCGGCATCCAGGCCAGCGGCGAGATCGGCTTCAGCACCTGGATGAAGGGATCGAAGGCGCGGTACAGCAGCGGCGACATGCCGATGGTGAAGCCCAGCGGCACGGCCACCAGCACGGCGAGGAAGAAGCCGAGGCCGACCCGCGCCAGCGAATGGCCGAGCTGGATGGCAATGCCCTTGTCGTTGGGCCCGCGGTCGTAGAAGGGGTCCGACAGGTAGGTGACGAAGGCCTTGCCGACTTCGAGCGGCGGCGGAAAGCCGCCCGACTTCTCCGCGCCCTTGCCCATCAGCGCCGCGTACTCGGCGTCGGCAGTCGACTGCGTCAGCGATTCCTTCGGCAGCGTGGCCATGTGCCACGCGCCGATGAACAGCAGGAACAGCAGCACCGAGATGAAGGCGGCCTTGAGGTTGAGGGAGCGCATGGCTTTTCCCCTGCCTCAGGTGCGCTTGATGGCGAAGCTGTTGACATAGGCGTCGGCCCTGGCCGGGTCGAACTCCTTGCCCATGACCTTGAACTTCTGGTACGACTCCTTCGGCGCGGTCATGCCGACTTCGGCCATGCGCTTCCTGGCGTCGGTCAGCAGATACACCTGCTCGGCGATGTCCTTGTACTTGACCTCGCCCTTGATGTAGCCCCAGCGCTTCATCTGCGACAGGATCCAGACCGCCATCGAGTACCAGGGGAAGGGGTCGAAGCCGGCGCGGTTCGGCACGTTCTGCACGCCGCCCAGACCATCGGCATACTTGCCGGTCAGCACCTGTTCCAGCACCGTCTTCGGCTGGTTCAGGTAGTTGGCCGGCGCCAGCACCTCGGCCATCAGCGGCCGGTTCTTCGGGTCGCTGGCCATGGCGGCGGCGGTCAGCACGGCGCGATACAGCGCGGCGAAGGTGTTGGGGTTTTCCTTGACGAAAGCCGTCGGCACGCCGAAGGAGCAGCAGGGGTGGCCGTCCCAGATTTCCTTCGACAGGATGTGGATGAAGCCGACCTCGTCGAACACCGCGCGCTGGTTGAAGGGGTCGGGGCCGAGGTAGCCGTCGATGTTGCCGGCGCGCAGGTTGGCGACCATCTCGGGCGGCGGCACGACGCGGATCTGGATGTCCTTGTCCGGATCGAGGCCGTGCTCGGCGACGTAGTAGCGCAGCAGGAAATTGTGCATCGAATACTCGAAGGGCACGGCGAACTTGAAGCCCTTCCACATCTTGGGATCGCGCTTGTCCTTGTGCTTGACGTGCAGCGTGATGGCCTGGCCGTTGACGTTCTGGATGGTGGCGACATTGAGCGGCATCGGCGAGGAACCGATGCCCATCGACATGGCAATCGGCATCGGCGCCAGCATGTGCGAGGCGTCGTATTCCTTGTTGATCACCTTGTCGCGGATCAGCGCCCAGCCGGCGGTCTTGATCACCGAGACGTTGAGCCCCTGCTTCTTGTAGAAGCCCAGCGGGTCGGCCATGATCAAGGGGCTCGCGCAGGTGATCGGGATGAAGCCGATCTTGAGGTCCTTCTTTTCCAGCGCGCCCTTGTCCTGGGCCATGGCTTCCAGCGCGCCGAAGGGCACCAGCGAGGAAATCGCCGCCCAGGCGGTCGAGGCGCCGACCGCGGAAAGGAACTTGCGCCGCTCGCCGTCATGCGGGAACAGGGCGCGCATCACCGCGGTCTGCACCACGCGGCTGTTCAGTGCATCGACGTCGTCGCTCGCCAGCGCGGCGTCATGTTCGCCCTGCGAGGCGTGATGGCCGCAACTGCAATGGCTCAGGGAACGATTCGGATCGAATGGATCGTGCAGTGACATGGGGCTCTCCCGGTAGTTGGTTCACCAGGCTTACTGCAGACTTCGTGCCATCGCGCGCAACGGCCCGAACAATCCCGGGTATTGCTGCGGTGAGGAGGTCTGCGCCGGGTTTGCGCCGCTGCTGCGCTGCGCGTCACGCACCATGGCGGGGCGCGGTCACGGCGCGTCAAGCCCGTTTTGGGGCATGAGCCTTGCGGGTGCGCCCGATTCAGGGCTGCTGCAACAGGCGACGCAGGTCGGCGGCGACGTCGGCGGCGGCAAGCGTATCGCGCAACAGCAGGCGCAGCCGCCCGCGCGCATCGTAGGCGTAGCTGAACACCGCGTGGTCGATGCTGTAATTCCTGCCGTCGGCGGCCGGCACCTTGCGGAAATAAACGCGGAAGCCGAGGGCCAGTTCGGGCGTGGCGGTTGCAGAGGTGTACAGCCCGAGGAAGGAGGGATGGAAGGTGGTGACGTATTCCTTCAATGCCGCCGGCACGTCGCGCTCCGGGTCGAGGGTGACGAACAGCACCTGCACCCGTTTGGCGTCGTCGCCGAGCAACTGCATCGTCTCGGCCAGGCGTGCCAGCGTCAGCGGGCAGAAGTTGGGGCATTGCAGGTAGCCGAAGAACAGCACCACCGCCTTGCCGCGAAAGTCCGCCAGCGTGCGCGTCCGGCCATCATGGTCGGTCAGTGCAAAGTCCTGGGCGTAGCTCTTCGTATGGCCGATATCGACGCCATTGAAGCCGGTCGCAGCCGTGGCCGTGGCGGCGCAAAGTAGGGCGGCCAGCAGCGGGCAAACGAGGCGGGCAATATCTCTCACGCGGCGAGGGTAACCCATTTGCGGTCCATTGCAGCACAGGGCGCCGTATCGCCGGCGCCGACTTCTATCGCCCCCCGATTTGCTGGCACAATGCAGCCGACGGCATGTGCGGTGACGAGGGGATGAACAGGTGATGCGACGACTGATCAGGAGGCTGGTGTTGCTTTCCATCGTCCTGGCCCTGCCTGCCGCCGCGCAAACGGCGGCCGACCCGGAGCATCAGCGGCGGCTCGCCGAACAGAAAATGCGTCTGGTCGAAATGCTGGTCAACTCGCCGGCGGCCCAGGCAGCGGGGGCCAGCAAGGATGCCGAAACCGCGGCGCTGATCGAACGCGGCAAGGGCCTGCTCAAGAATGCCAGGGAGGCCCTGGCGGCGCAGCGTTACGGCGACGCCGGGCCGGCCCTGGACGAAGCCTTGCGCAGCGTGGCCAAGGCCAACAGCCGCAATTCCGGCGGGCTGTCCGACAGCGTGCAGAAGCAGCGCCTGCAGGACATGAGCGAGCAGGTGGCGACCTACCGCGGCTCGCTGGTCGACCTGGGGAAGAGCCCCAAGCTCGGCACCGCGGCGCAGGCGGCGCTGCAGCGCGTCGATGGCCTGGCCGAGGAAGGGCGCCGGCTGGCGGCGGCAGGGCGCCTGGGCGACGCCAACAAGAAAATGGCCGAGTCCTACAAGCTGGCGGTGGAGGAAATCTCGCGCCTGCGCGCCGGCGAAGTGGTGACCATGTCGCTCAAGTTCGATTCGCCGGCCGACGAGTATGTCTATGAACAGAAGCGCTTCCACTCGAACGAGATCCTGGTCGGCATGATGATCGCCGAAGGCCGCGCCGAGGGCGACAAGCGGCGCATGGTCGACAGCTTCATCCAGGAAGCCGGCCGCCTCAAGGCGAGTGCGATCGACCATGCGATCAACAACAATCACAAGGAGGCCGTGGCGGCAATGGAAAAGGCCTTTGTCCAGCTCAATCGCGCATTGCAGGCGATGGGCGTGCCGGCGTTCTAGGGAGAGATGATGTTGCGCTCGATGTTCCGTCTCTGGCTGCTTCTGCTGCTTGGCTGCTCGGCGCCGCTGACGCTGGCAGCCGATGCCGAAGCCATCAATATCGCCGGCCAGCAGCGCATGCTGTCGCAGCGCATCGTCAAGTCCTGGTGCCAGATCGGGCTCAACGTGCAGCCCGGGCTGTCGAAGCGCCAGCTCGACGAATCGGTGCGCCGCTTCGACGAGAACCTCAAGGCGCTCGAGGGCGCCGCCGGCGGCGGCG